>CAYWKD010000006.1:0-100452 GCA_964458705.1 uncultured Saprospiraceae bacterium
TTTTTTACTTCTTCCATTTTTATAGTTTTTTATTGTAGCAGTAACAAAACAAAAAAGAAACTGAACAGTAACTGTGTTCATTTACTACTCCACTTCTACAAAATTCATCGCGTTTTGCTCTAAGGCATTATAAACAATCGTCTGAATACGAGGGCGGTAGTCCAATGTATTAAATTTGTAATTTTTCATACTTGGATAAGTGCGATTTGTTAAAAGCACAAAAATCAGATTATGCTCTGGGTCTGCCCAAGTTGCTGTACCTGTAAATCCTAAATGCCCAAAAGTGCGATCGGAAGCTTTAGTGGATAAATTAGGGTCTTTATCTGGACTGAGTTCTAGCATATCAAAACCAATACCCCTGCGAGTTTCGTCGGGATGCCTTGTCGTAAAAAGCTGTACCGTCGCAGGATTCAAATACTGTTGACCACCATAATAGCCCATATTTAAGAGCATTTGCATAATGACTGCAACATCTTGAGCATTCGCAAATAAACCAGCATGTCCACTTACGCCATCTAACATAGCGGCACCCATGTCGTGGACATAGCCATGAATTTTTTGATCGCGCCAATAGCGATCTTCTTCTGTGGGAACAATAACACTTTTATCGAATTTACCTAAAGGATTGTAAGTCATTGTTGTCAATCCAAGAGGTTGATAGAACGTTTCCTGCACATACTCGTCAATGGATTTTTTCGTTTGTTGTTTTATCATTTCAGCTACCATGTAATACCCTAAATCGCTGTAAACATAGTCTTTAATAGCAGAGACCTCAGAAGCATATATTTGCTGCCAAATATTATCTTGGAAGTCTTTTCTAAGGTATAGCTGATCCGTTACTTTAGCTTGAAAATTTCCAGTTGGACGACGACTATAAAAATTAGAAGAGATGCTTGCTCCTCCTTTAGAAGATTCCGTTATGGTCTGTTCGTAAAATGGAATCCAGCTTTTCAAGCCTGCCCGATGCGCCATAATATCAAAAAGTGTTAAATCGGCTTTATTAGTGCCCACTGCATCTTTCAAATATCTACCAAGCGGTTGGTAAATACTGATTTTGCTTTGCTCTTGCAGTTTCATTACAGAAATAGTAGCAGCAGCTATTTTTGTTACAGAAGCTAAATCATATATATTCTCGGTATTCACTTTCTGCAAACGTGCAGTTGTGTGATAACCAAAAGCCTTTTTGTAAACAATTTTTCCATCTTTTGCTACTAAAACTACACCGCCCGGTGTCGCATTACCATTGATAGCCTCTTCCATTAAAGCATCAATTTTCTTGAGTGTATCAGCATTTAATCCAACACTTTCAGGGTAGCTAAAACCTAAACGATAAGTCGGATTAGTAGTGATTCCTGTATTGAAACGACTCAAAGAAGAGGCCGTTACAGGCAGTCGCCCTCTCATCGGAATTGCTCCAAACAAGGCTTGTGCAGCCACATCTTGTGCTAATTCATCTTCGTCATAAGCATTTATAACCCATTGGAGGTTGTCAAAATATTTAAGTGCGTAAGGACTTCCGAAATTGACTAAAATAATTTTCTTCCTTGCAGCCAACTGTTGGATGAAGTTAATCTCTGTTTCAGAAATACCATATCCTTTATTCGCATAGCTACTCAGATCGTGTAAGCTAACAATTACAATTTCTTGATTGTCCAATTGCTGCATTAAGGAGCGAGCATCTGCAGTAGTTATATTTTTATCTGTTTGAAAAAGAGGCATGGACTTGTAATCTTCCAAGCGTTTTTGAAAAACTGTCTTTTGCTGTGTACCTAAAGCGAGCGAAGCAATTTTTAAAGAATCTATCTTCCTGAAGGGTAATAGATCATCACTATTTCTAACTAAGGTGATAGCTTGTTCAAAAAGCTGCTGCTTTAGTGCCAATGCCTTTGAGTTATTGAGTTCTTCACGAATATTCTCTTCTGGGATGGGCGTGAAGGAAGTTAAACCTAACTGGTATTTAGCTCGTAATACTCTTTTTACGCTTGCCTCTACTTGTGCCTCACTAATTTTTCCATCATCAATGTACTCTTTTATTTTTTCTAAAGATGCAGCAATATCTTCTGGCAGACACAACACGTCATTACCCGCTAACAGTGCCTCTGCCTCTACTTCACCAGGTTCAAAATATTTAGTTACGCCTTTCATTTCTAAGGCGTCTGTAAAAATGAGACCATCATATCCCATTTCTTCTCTCAGCAATCCCGTAACGGTAGGGCGTGAAAGCGAGGTCGGACGATTCGGGCGTTTCTCAAAGGTTGGAACACTCAAATGTGCCACCATAAAACTACCAATTCCCTGCTCCGCTAGCACCTGAAAAGGATACAACTCTACACTATCAAGCCTTTCTTTACTGTGCTTAATAATAGGTAGATCAAGATGGGAATCCACATCAGTATCACCGTGTCCGGGAAAGTGCTTAGCACAAGCCATCACACCATGATCTTGCATTCCCTTCATATACATATAGCTTTTTACAGCCACATTGTAACGATCTTCGCCAAACGAGCGAGTGTTAATAACTGGATTGGCAGCATTATTATTTACATCCGCTACTGGCGCAAAATTGATGTGTACGCCTGTTCTACTTAATTGTGCTGCAATTGTTTTGCCCATTTCATAGATAAAACGATTATCTTGTATTGCGCCCAATGTCAACTGCCTTGGAAAACTAATTGTACTTGCCTTCATTCGCATACCAAGCCCCCACTCAGCGTCCATAGCGATCATTAGTGGTACATGACGATTGAGCAGTTGATATTGATTCGTCAGCTTTGCTTGAATTTCAGGTGTTCCTTGAAAAAAGCATAATCCCCCTACGTGATATTTTTGAATTTGACGAGCTACTTTTTCTGCATACTCAGCGCCTTTGTCAGAGTGGGCACGAATCATGAAAAGTTGACCAAGTCGCTCATCAAAAGACATAGCGTTGTAAATAGAATCTACCCATTGCTTTTCTTCTAAGGCTTCGCTAGATGCAGATTCGGTGCTGAAACTAGCGGATTGATTACTAGATACAAACAATAATGTCATCACTAGTAGCGTAGTTAAAATGTTATTTTTCATGAACTTCTGCTATTTTTACTAAAATCGGTACAGCATCTTTTTCTATTGATTGTTATGATGCTACTTTTACTGAGAATGATATAAATATTAATCAAAAATACAGAAAAATTCTTATATATTAGGATTGAGTGAGTAGCTTGTGCTAAAGTAGCAGTTGTCTGCGTAGGTGAGTTAGTAATGTGTTTTCTTACACTTGACCCATCGTGATCTAATTAATTAGAATTGAACTCAAGGGCATATTTATACTCGTAATCACTTATCCTCAAACAAAATAATTATGACTAAACATATGCTCCAGTTAGATGAATTATCTGTACGTAATTTTACAACTGTTCTAGTAATCATGCTTTTTTTATTGTCTTGTGAGGAAGGAAATACTCAAAAAGACACTGCTCAGTACACCAATGCACTTATCAATGAAAACAGCCCTTATTTATTACAACATGTGCACAATCCTGTCAATTGGTATCCTTGGGGCGAAGAAGCACTATCAAAAGCCAAGAGAGAGAATAAATTACTAATTATCAGTATTGGTTATGCTGCTTGCCATTGGTGTCATGTAATGGAAAAGGAATCGTTTGAAGATACAACAGTTGCGAGAATTATGAATGAAAATTTCGTGGCTATCAAAGTAGATAGAGAGGAGCGACCCGACGTGGATGATGTCTATATGTCGGCTTGTCAGCTGGCTTCAGAAAAAGGTTGTGGCTGGCCTTTGAATGCTTTTGCGCTACCCAATGGACAACCAGTGTATGCAGGTACTTACTACCCCAAAAAAGAATGGATGAGGGTAATGAACTATTTTGTGGATGTTGCTCAAAAGGATAGGCAAAAACTGGAGGAATATGCCCAACAATTGACAGAAGGGATACAATCTATGGAAACCATCTCTTTAAACGAAGCCACACCTGATTTTAAGGAAGAAGACTTGAAGGGTTGGAATAAGAAATTTATTAGCGCAATAGATGCAAAGAAGGGAGGACGAAAAGGAGCACCTAAGTTTCCGATTCCCAACAACTATGAATATTTACTCAAATATGCCTTTCAATTCGATGACGAACAATCCCTACAAATTGTTCAGACAACCCTAGATCATATTGCTAGAGGGGGTATTTACGACCAAATAGGTGGTGGCTTTTCACGATATTCAACGGATGCAGAATGGCATGTGCCACATTTTGAGAAAATGCTTTATGACAATGCTCAATTAGTCAGCTTATATGCTCAGGCTTACAGATGGTCCAAAAATCCACTCTATCAGCAAGTGGTCGAAGAAACATTGACCTTCATCGAACGATCACTGACTTCGACTGAGGGAGGCTTTTTTTCCTCTTTAGATGCAGATAGCGAAGGTGTAGAAGGGCAATTTTATGTCTGGACACAGGCAGAAGTTCAAGCAATAATAGAGGATAAAGAAAAGGCAAATTTAATTTTTGATTACTTCAATATTTCAGCAAAGGGAAACTGGGAAGGTGTGAATGTATTGCGGAGAATGATATCTGATGAAGCTTTTGCTCAGGAGCATGACTTATCCATAGATGAATTACAAGCAATCGTAAAATCAGCAAAAAAAGCCTTATTAGCAGTGCGTTCAAATCGAGTACCTCCGGGATTAGATGATAAAGTTTTAACCTCTTGGAATGCTTTAATGATTAGCGGCTATGTTGAAGCGTACAAAGCATTTGGGGATGAATCTTATCTCGAAGCTGCTATAAAAAATGCTGATTTTTTGTCTGCGAACTTACAGGAAAAAGATAAGCGACTTTATCGAAACTACAAGAATGGTCGTGCCGCTATCAATGGCTTCTTGGATGACTATGCCCATTTGATTCAAGCATTTACTCATTTATATGAAGTAACGTTTGATGAAAAGTGGCTAGTGGAAGCAAAGGCAACTGCTGATTATGCTTTAGCATATTTCTATGACAGCGAAGTCGGTATGTTCAATTACACCTCAAAACTAGATGCTCCGTTAGTCGCCAAAAATATGGAAGTTACGGATAATGTCATCCCTGCTTCTAATTCTACAATGGCAAGAAATCTGTTTAAGCTAGGATTGTATTTTTACGATCAGTCTTATCTTGAGCAATCAAAACAGTTATTGAATAACGTCTTACAGACCATCCAAACTTCCAATGCACCGAGCTTTTACTCCAATTGGTTGCAATTATATATTGACCAACTCAAACCACCCTACGAAGTTGCTATACTTGGTCATGAAGCCCCTGAGAAGCTAAATACCTTGACCAAATTTTATCTGCCTAATACCATACTACTAGGCGGAAAAACTGAGGGAAATTTATCCTTGCTAAAAAACAAACTGCAAGAAGGAGAAACGTGGATCTACGTTTGTCAAGACAAAGTTTGTAAGTTTCCAGTACAAGAAGTTGAGGCGGCACTGGAGTTGATAAAGTAATATAATCTCAAGTCCTACTTTCGCTCTCTCCCACGAACAAACTGAGCTACCACTTAGCAATAGCCTAGATCGTTATCATCTCTGTAAACATCTTTAATTGCTTCTCTCTCTTTTAAAGGTTTATTGGTTACAATCTGTTTTTTGCCATTTGGATTTAGTGGCAGTGGCTTGTCCTGCTTCACTTTTCTAACATATACAAGGCTTGTAATTCCAACAGCTACCAATGTTGATAACGTAGAAACGATTAATGGTCTTTTAATTTTCTCTTTCATGTCAATGGGTGTTTTCAAATATTTGTGTCAATAAATTACTCAATTATATAAGTATGCAACCAGCGGAATGTTTTTGTAGTTGTGAGTTTTAGACAAAACTTATTGCTTGTTTAAGTCCGATAGAATAAGTGTATCTTTATATTTTTAATTCCAATTCAACATGAACTTTTCGCTGAAGCATATTGAACAAAACGTTTCAGAGGATTTTTTGGTTTCAGGAGAGCAACTCGTTGAGCAGAACGCTATTTTCGACTTGCGAGCGGTAGAAAAGCACTTGTGGATTGCAAGAGTAAGTAATCAGTTTGAAGTAGAGGTTAGAATAACTCCTTCTAAGGTCATAGATTACTCCTGTGAATGCGATCATTTTAGAACAGCTAAAATGTGTGAACATTTGGTCGGGGTATTGCTAATGTTGCGAAGAAGGATAACGGATGAAAAGCAACCGCAAGCAAGCGATACAAAAGGAAAAATAGATAAACTTACAGTAAGCAATATCCTCGAAAGTGCAGATCAAGAAGCACTTCACACTTTCATTCGAGAATATGCAAGCAAGAATAAAAACTTTGCGATTGCCTTAAAAGCTAGATTTGCAAGTACAGCTACGATTTCTGACAATAAAGAGAAATACTTGCAGTTGCTCGAAGATGTCATAAAACAAGGTCGAAAAAAAGATAGGTTACTTAGTTTTCATGGAGAACGCAAACTTTTAAAAGTAGTCAATGAGCTTTTTCAACAAGCGGAATTTGCCTTTGATAAAAATCACTTTGTTACAGTCCGATTAATTGCTGAGAGCATCATCGAAAAACTTACTCCGGTCATCAGAAAGGGTTATGAACCATCTAATCTATCAGCTTTAGTAAAAGATGCTTTTCAATTATTGCACAGACTTTTGGATGCTCCTGTTGCGCCAGCTTTGCTAGAGACATTGTGGGATTATGCTACAAGAGAAGTCAAAAAAATCACCTATAAAATTAATGAAATTACGGCTTATTTTTACGATTTGTTGACTAAATTAGCAGCAACACTAAACAGAACATCGTGGCTGATTGATTATTTTGGAGAACTTTCCTTAGAGCCGCAATATTCTGATAAGAATTATACCCAGTTGCTCATTGCAAGAATTACGCTTTTAGAACAAAATGATAGCTTGCAGGAAGCCCAATCTTTAGTAAAAGCGAATCTTTCTAATCCAGATTTGCTGCTCTTTGCCTTAAAACAAGCAAAGCGAAATGGTAACACTGTTCAGATGAAATACCTTACAGACATAGGATTATCTACCAACTTTCCAACTCCTGTATATCGCCAAATAGCAGATGCTAGACTTGAAATTGCAGCGGCAGAAAAAGATACTGATCTACAAGCTGAATTAGCAAGAGCGTTGACACTTCAAACGCTCAACATTAAATATTTTCATCTTTTCAAGGTTGCTCATAGCGGTGATTGGACAAAAGCCTTTGATGAACTAATCAAAGAAGTGGAGCAGCTACCTTTCTCCATTGTTCAGCGAGATTTTATCGCCAAATTATATGAAGCAGAAGGTAAATACGATGAATTGATGAATTATATTCGTCAACTAAAATCCTTAGATATGTTGGAGCAATTCGATCAATCACTACTGAGATACTTCAAGTCTGAGGTATTCGACTTGTATCGAACCTTGTTAGAAGACTATATTATGCACCATCTCGGAAGGATTTCCTCTAAGCGCGTCAGACAAAAAGTAAGCCATTTATATAATATTGGTGGTGCTACTTTGGCAGAAGCGTTGGTTGATAAATTTAGAACAGAATATTCAGATCGTCAATCACTTATCGAAGAGTTATCCATATTTTAATAGCGTGTAAAAATAAATAAGATGGATTATTTCGTACATCAATCTGCTATCGTAGATTGTGGAGCTACCATTGGAAAAGGCTCAAAAATCTGGCATTTCTCTCATGTCATGCCACAAGCTATTATTGGACAAAACTGCTCATTAGGGCAAAATGTATTTATAGGCAATAAAGTTACATTAGGGAAAAATGTGAAGGTGCAGAATAATGTATCTATTTATGAAGGAGTTATTTGTGAAGATGACGTTTTCTTGGGTCCTTCAGTAGTTTTCACCAATGTTATAAACCCAAGAAGTGCCATACAGCGGAAAAGTGAATATCGCTCGACAATTGTAAAAAAAGGGGCAAGCATAGGGGCTAATGCTACCATAATCTGCGGCGTAACTATCGGCAAATTTGCCTTTGTGGGTGCGGGTGCAGTAGTCACCAAAAACGTACCCAATTACGCATTAATAGTAGGTAATCCTGCGCGGCAAATTGGGTGGATGAGCGAAGCTGGCTATCGGCTACACTTCAACGATTCGCAGATTGCTAGCTGTGAAGAAGAAAACAGGAAATACCTACTCAAAGATGGTCAAGTAACACCAATGTAGTAATCACCTGTAGCGTGAATTTCACCCTACTTCAACAATTTTTAGCGCTTGAGCGTAGTTTTAAAAATAAATACCTAATACGAAAATGAAAAGACTACTCTTTCTTGCGCTCACACTATTAGAGTCTTTGAGTATTTGTGCTCAAACTGCTCCTGCCAATAATCAATCAGAATTTGAGCTTCAGTATGAGAGACGCATCAAGAAAGAATATCTAAATGGCGTTTATATTCCCAAAGATTTGACGGACGCCTTTATACAGTTGAATCGTTTAATAGATAAGGATTCAAAAAGTAAATTCAAAAGTGTTCCCGACACACTTGCCGCTCGAAAATTACATTTTAGTTTAGGTCGATGGATGATGCACAACTGGAGTTTTTATGAAGGTTCGAGGCTAACTGTTTCCTTGAATCGGTTAAACCTTCATCATCCCGATGATATGGCACGCTTCGTCATTATCGCCTATCACAGAAACCTTAATCGTCAGCCACTTGAAGTAAAAAAGTTAGTAACACTGCTGCTGGAAAAGAGAACACAATTGGAAATCGAACGGCAACTCAAAGGAGAATTAATACAACAAGAGGTAAGAAAACTGAAAAAAGATAGCTTGAGTATAAGTGACCCAAAATAGCACAGATACAAAACATCATATTCTTTAATTTCAGATCAATCCTACCCCCTAAGCATCTAATTCCAATCACAAAATACCATATAAATTATATGAACATTTCCATATTGGCACTGTTACCGACATAAATTAGACAAAGTTCAATTTTGACAATAAATAATTGATTTAAAACGACTTATAACTGTGGCGATATATTCGATTAGGGATTTAGAAAAACTTTCCGGCATCAAGGCGCATACTATCAGAGCTTGGGAACAACGCTATGGAATTATTGAGCCAAAGCGTACTAAAACCAATATTCGCTATTACCAAGATGAAGATTTGAAGCTGCTGCTAAATGTAGCATTACTGAATAAAAATGGCATAAAAATTTCTAAAATTGCCAAAATGTCTGAAGAAGAAGTTGCCAATAAGGTCTCAGCTATTTCTGAAGTTAATTTTGAGTTTGGTACACAGTTGGATGCACTAACTATATCCATGATTGAAATGGATGAGTACAAGTTTGATCGAATCATTGCGATGAATGTTCAGAAACTCGGATTTGAGCGAACAATGATCGAAGTCATACAACCATTTCTAGATAAATTGAGCCTATTGTGGTTGACGGGATCAATACATCCAGTCCAAGAAAATTTCGTCAGCTATTTGATTCGTCAAAAAATTATTGTGGCTATTGATAATGAGCCATTTGCAGTAGGAAAAAATACAAGGAAATTTTTACTTTTCTTGCCTGAAGGCGAACGACAAGAGCTAAGTTTGTTATTTTTGCATTACTTATTGAAATCGAGAAAAAATCAAGTTATTTATATTGGTCAAGATATGTCTTTAAACGATTTATTTGATATTTATAAAATACATCAGCCCAATTACATGTACACTATGATTACAGAAACCTTTTTAAAGGAACCCATACAACGGTACATTGACACACTAGTTACAACATTTCCAGAAACTAAAATATTAATTTCTGGCTATCAAGTAGTTACTCAAAATGTAAAGTCAACTGATAAAATTACTGTTCTGAAAAGTTTAGATCATACCATACAATACTTGGATCAACTTAACCACAGTAAAATACTGAATGGTGAACCATTAACTAGCTCCATAAAAGTATAAGACTTAACTACACATTTATTTTTTTAACAAAATTTATTTAATTATGAAAGGATTTCTAAAACTCGGATTATTCGCTGTATTTGCACTTACTTTATTTGCATGTGACAGCGCAAAAAAAGATGCAGTTGAAGCAAAAGAAGCTACTGAAGCAGCCGCAGAGGCTACCGCAACTGCTGCAGTATTTATGGTTGATACTTCTGCCAGTGTAATTAACTGGGTAGGTAAAAAATCATTTGCTGATAGCAAGCATAATGGGACAATAAAAATCTCTACTGGCAAACTAGCCCTAGATAATGGTCAATTGACAGCAGGTGACTTTGAAATTGATATGAATTCAATTATAGATGAAGATTTGAAAGACCCTAAGTTTAATGCTAAACTAGTTGGGCACTTAAAATCAGATGACTTTTTTGCAGCAGAAGAATATCCTACTGCTAAATTCGAAATTACTAACGTCCAAGCAGTTGAGAACAACGCAGAAGTTACGCACAACATAACTGGTAACTTGACTATGCGTGGTACTACTAAGGAAATTACTTTTCCAGCAAACGTAGCTATCGCTAATGATAAGTTGACAGGCGTAACAGCTGAATTTACTATTGATAGAACAGATTGGAGCGTAATGTACAATTCTGAGAATGCGGGTATTGCTGACCTTGCTAAAGATAATATCATTAGCGATGCCATTACCTTGAGAATTATGCTTAACGCTGAGAAAGTTATGTAACTTTATCTCAAAACAGTAGTTTTTGATATTAAATATGAAATGAGCTAAAGTTAACTTTAGCTCATTTCGCATTTAATAGATAATCAATATTTCAACTGCTTAGCTATTTCTTTTTGCTTAATTATCCTCAGCAACGACGCCTCCACCAAAATCAAATAGTAGAGAAAACCGAAGTGTATTGTCCAATGGATTTCTTTGGTTTGTAGTCGGTACAAGATAAGAAAAGTTCAAACCAAAAATATTGTATTTCAGCCCTAAGCCAACCGTTAAAAATTGACGATTTCCCTTGGTTTGATGTTCTGCATAATAACCTGCACGCACTGCAAATTGCTGATCGTACCAATACTCCAAACCAGCCGAGAACATCAATTCACGAAATTCCTCTTTCGCTCCTAGTGGTGCATCACCAAAAGAGCTAAACACCCCGCCGATCGGCGATTGTTCTCTATAATCAGAAATACCATTATTATCTTCATCGCAGTTTTCTTGACAAGGCGTTGGCACTAATGCCTTATTTACGTCTCCTGTGATTGTCAAGCTATTGTATTCATCTAGTTCAACTTCATACGCCAAACCTAAACCCATATTCGCTGGCAGAAAGTCTCGCACGTTGGAATTAGTATAGGTGATTTTTGAACCGATATTCGTAAATGCAAGACCTGCTCGAAGCCTATTGCCATTGTTCAGCTCATCACTTTGATAGGTGAAAGAAACGTCGGCAGCTCCAGCTAATCCTGCTTCAATTTGTTCGCCTGTGCCATTCACGCGCTGTCCTGCTGCTAAATTGGAGTATATAAATTTTGCCCCTACTGCTGCCGATAAATTATCAGACAAAAGACGAGCATAGGAAGCTTTTATTTCAAATTCATTTGGGCGACCTGTGCCCAAGGGCTCTCCATTTGGATCAGTAAAAGCAATGCTACCCAATGAAAAATAGCGCAGCCCTACACCAATTGCTTGTTGGTCATCTAGCTTTCTATATCCAGATAGATAAGCTAAATAAACATCTTGCAAGCCCAGTGCTCTTAGCCAAGGCGTGTAAGTAGCTGCAACTGAAAAGTCATCTTCTGCGAAAGCTAACTTAGAGGCATTGAAGTGCATAGCATTGGCATCTGGAGAAATAGCAATTCCTGCATCTCCCATTGCACCTGAGCGAGCGTCTGGCACAATACGCAAAAATGGGACAGCAGATTGTACTGAATTAGGACACTGAGAGCCATCTGGTAGTAGGAACTCATCCCCATCTTTGAGGCATTGAGCCGTAACCAGAATAGCTGTAAAAACTAATAAACTAAATGTAAGTAATACCCTTCTCATGAGGTTCACTGTTATTTTAAATGTTTGCAAAAATAGAATTATTCTATTGAGTTTGATAAAAAAACCGTAAAAACTAAACTCTGCTTGAGTCTATTATAGTAATAGAATAATTCTGTGATCAATAGGTGTATTACTGCTGCATAGGCAAGATATAATTATATAAATCTGTTATTTATCTGATATTATTATCTAATAACTACTAACTTCTCATAAGGACTACTTACGGTTTCGCCGTTTGAAGTCGTTAATTTGATACGGTAAATATACAGACCTTTTTCTAAAAGTCTATTTGTATCTGTTTTTCCATTCCACTGAATGCAATTATTTTGATTTACGATACCACTTAGAGAAAAGATACTTTCTTGAATCGTTTTAACTAACTTTCCATCTATGCTGAATACCTCAATTTGTGCAGTTAAGGTCTCATTCGCTAAATTGTGTTGAAACATAAAACAGGTAGCATCTGAAAATGGGTTTGGAAATGCCAAGACGTCTGTGATATGCGTTTGATCGGCAGCAAGCACTACAAATTCTGTAAGAGCCTGTGACGAGTTGTTTGCTACATCCCAAGCCTTTACTTTTATGGTGTGCCTACCTACGCTCAATTTGCTCAATGGAAAGCGTACCTCACCTTGTTTGTAATCATCCAATGCTGATTCGTAATACTCATTAAGCAAGTAAGTCTGCTGCGAATCGTCGTCCAACATGGCTTCCAAGTCGTGTCCTATGCTGTTGCCTGCTACATTGATGCCGCTATCATCTGATAATTTAATCAACAATGTTGGATTAGCGCCTACTGCATCACCAAATTGAAAGGTTTCATTATCTAGGTAAATTTGAATATCCGGACCTTTGTTATCTTCAAGTATAGATGTTTCTGCACCGCCAATAATTATTTCATCATAATATCCACTAGCATCTATCATCTGACTTTCATCTTTTCCATAATAGCTAATTTTTCCATTGCCATAATTGTAATTAATGTCCTTAGGCAACACAAAAGAGAACTTAAAACGTCCATTGGTGATACTCGTTTTACCTTTGAAGATAATATTATTCTGTGCTGTGAAATTCTTGGCTGGACTGCCAGCGTCTTGAGATAAAGTACTGTAAATTAGTTTTTTATCAAATACAGTTGGCGTGAGTTCTCCATTGAAATTAGCGACTAATTCATCTGCTGCATTTCTAATTTCGCCTTCTATTTCTACTTCTTGCAAGGCTCTGAGCGTATCAGTAACCTCAACTGTTGATTGACCATTTACTTTGGTGGTTACAACATCATAATAGGGCAAAGCCAAGGGTTGAGCCGGATCGCCAAGCAGGGTAAATTTTCTGGAGTTTGCCGTTCTCCCTACGCTGGAGCTATTTTTTGCTGTTCGCATGATTTCGCCTAAAGTCGGACGTTGCCCATTCACTTTATTAAGCATTGTATCAAAAACAGAACGCACCAGCGTTGCATTAGAACTTGCATAAACCGCTCGAACGGTTGTGAATAATGCAATGCCACCGCCGCTAGGGTTAAGTAATACTTCCTCACCACCCGTTACTTGATTGGGGTCATCATAGCCAGCAAAAGAACAGGTCGCTGTGATGAAAACTGGTAGGCGATCTCTATTTGTCCAACCTCTAATATCACCTCTATTTTTGTCTAATACTCGTTCTTGCGCCCAGCCTTGTGCACCCCCATGCCCAAGATAATTTAGTGCTAAAGCACCTTGAAAAACAGATTGACTAATGGCTTCGGTAGCTAATGGGAAAGCCTCTCCGCCAGCAGTAGAAACTTGTGGATAGGCATCGAAATAAATTTTTTCTTGATTAAAAATATTGCTGTTATCCTTTACAATACTTGCTATTCTATCCGCATCGTTCAAATGCAAATTATTATCTTCATCGTCAGCTAAAAAAACTAATTTATTGCGCCAGCTACCCAATGCAGCAGGACTCAGATCATATCGAATGATTTTATCTACCACCTGCTTGGCTTCCTGTATTGTTTTTACAGGCAGTCTCCCCACTGCAATATCTAAATCGCCTCGAAGGTTTGCCCCTTCCCCCGCTTCTAATAGGGCAAAATAATCATCACTAGGAAAAGCAGTAATAGGATTTTCGGAATGATCAGTCTCAAAGACAGGAATAAAATTACCTCCACGCTCACCAATATCTCGATAATCGAAGGAGCCATCACCAAATAGTAGTAGGTATTTAAAGGTGGTATCTCGTTCAAAAAGCAGCTTAGTAAAATCTCGGATAGCTGTTGGGTCTTGCTTTCCTGAAGAAAACTCATTAAAAACCTGATCAATCTTCACTAGCTCAACATTTAGACCTGAATAATCTTCTCGATGATCGGCTAGCCTTTGCGCTTGTTCCTCAAAATCGTTCGGATAAATAATGAGCATATTGACATTAGTAATGCCGTGTAAGTCTTGATTTTCAATAGCTTCAATCGCTATCGGTGTAAGTGCTTGATTCGGAGAAAAAGCAACAAACTCTCTAAGCGTAGTTGTATTTGTCCCAAAAATTGCTTGCGTACCATTGAGATTATAAGGCTGTACATGAGGTTCGAGCGGATTGCTTATATCCCAAATTTTAATATCGTTTGTTACTGCCTCTAGCTTAAAGGTAGTTGAGTTATAATTGAGCGTTTGAGCATCTCTGAAAAAGAAAGGTTGTGAGGTAATGCTTAAAGCTCGGCGGGCATTTAGCGTTATGTAGTCTAACCAGCCTTCGTCACCATTGTAGGTTACGGATAGCTTTATATCGTCATTACTGGCGAAAAAATCACCATTCAGACTAGCTCGGTTGGCATAGGTTGTCTCAGAGGGGCGACTAAAAGAACTTGCTGCTTCTCGCACTAAATCGCTTTCTAGCTTTGTGTTACCAACATCGATACTAAAGCGTTGACTCGTTCTGCTTCGTCCTGCCAATGCCGCATTCACTTTCACTGGCTGAGTAGTGATTAAATTTTTAAAAGTAAAGTCGTATTTATAAGTATTAATATTTTTAAATTGATCGCCATACCAACGTTTGCCAGAACCTTGCGCCGTAATAAAAGCATCCAATAAGTTAACTTTATCCTCTTCAAAGTGTATGCAATCATCGAATGAAGCAGTCGTATGTTCGGTATTGTTTAGGTTTTCGGCAGACTCAATTGTTTTTCTGGTAATTCCCCCTACTTTCAGGAAGTAGTAGTTCTGAGTATCAAAAGCATTTTTTTGAACTTTAAATAATTCATTCTCTTCATCATAATAAAAGCGGTCTGCGCTTTCAGCATAAAACAAAATTAAGTCATTCACATCAAAGGAGCCGTCTGCGTTCCCTACCACTTGAAAAGGAATTTCGACTAAGTCGTCTATTCTTGGAGCATCTACTAATTCAGGCAGCATTCCACCACCATTCCCAAACAACTGCAGCGTATTTATATTCAAATTTCCCATTTCCAACCCTGCTTCGCTAAGTTGTTGGTAAGTTAACTTATATACGCCTCGCTTTTGGATGGCTATTTTGTAAATTGTTCCATCTGAAAGTGCAGAAGACGTGGCCTGCGAAAGGCATAGGTTTATGCTACAAAGAAATAAAATGAATGACGTAATTATCGTTTTCATAAATGCTGAATTTATAACTACCTAGTGAACGGCTAGATTGAACAGAGTGTTCGTGGCATCTAGTTCAAGACATCTTTAAGTGATTCAAGTACGCTGATGTGTTGTTTTTTTAACACTGTAGATATAACTTCTCATTTGCACAAAAAATTTTGTTCTCCTACTCGCTATGTAAACAATCTGACATTTTCGATTTTACTTTAATCATCACTCGGAAATCTACTTTGTATCATTTGACCGCAGCTACTTGGCACTTCCTTATTATAAAACGATTGCTCAATATCATTTGCTCGTATTCTATAAACTCCCCTGCTCCCGGAATAACTGACTCCCTTCAATTGGACGACGAGACTTTGTTGAGCCTTCGTACTCTATACTCAAGTACTCAAAAGAAAGTCGGTCGTAAAATTGGACTTTAATCTTGTGTAATCCTTTGTTTAACTGTATTTTACCCTTACTATCACTCATCCAGTTGCCTCCGCTATCATCTATAACGAGTTGGTTGTCAATATACAACTTGAGGGCATCATCTTCTTGTGTATAAAAAATGTAAGTATCTGCTTCTTCAATCTGTAAATAACCTTCGTAGTGCAATTCAAAACTGTTTTCGCCTTCTGCAATTGGACGCACGTCAAAGTTGTAGGCTACACCGCTCGCGTCAGGTGTTTTGCTGCTAGAAACTTCAAAGCGTTCTGGAACATTCAAGTATAATTTCCAGTCCAAACCATTTTTATTTCGATCGACGGCGTGAAGCATTCGTTCTTGTGTATCACTAGATTCGTCCCCATCGATAACTTTAGCTTTAATCAGCGCACTTTCCTTTACGAAAAATGGTGCTTGGTAGCGTTGATGCTCCGCAGTAGGTTCACTTCCATCAATAGTGTAATAAATTTGCCCTCGATCACTAAAATTTATCATTTCAACCAAAGCAGAATCACCTACTTCAAAAATAGTTTTATCCTCAAAAATAGCAACATCAAATGTATCCTTATCCTTTCCAGCAACTTGAATGATGAAGTAGAGCAAATCCATAATTTCTTCTCGGCTCATCGTATTGATAAGTCCTGTCGGCATGTCAGAGTACGGTGCTTCCATCTGCGAAGCGACTTGACGCTTTTCTACTTCCTGTGTGCTGGCTGGATCATAAGAGGCTTGTATAACATATCGATCACTATCCTCCGTCATTAAACGCCCTGCTAGAGTGCTGCCGTCTTTCATTTCAAATACAGTAGATTGAAAGCGACTGTTGATGTCTTTAGAGGGATGAAGAATAGCCGTTAATAAATCTTCAGCGGAAAAAGAGTTACCCGCCAAAGTCAATTCCGGACCGAAGCCTCCGCCTTTGTTTATCATGTAATGGCAATCGTAGCATTGTCCTTTAGCAAACATGAGTTGCCCTCTGTTAAAATCTCGCAATCGGCGATCTCTTGGCGAACTCACTAACTCCAAGCCGTACTGTAGATCTTCCATTTTCCAAGCCGTAAACGGTCGAGTTTGTTCAAAGATGTTGGCAGAGGCTTTAGGCTTGGGTGGAACAGGTCCTTTGTAGTCTTCGTTTAGGGGCTTTAGTTTGTTGTTAGTCAACCATTTTTTTTCTTTTTGCTTCAGAGTGCTGTCAAACTCACTTTCAATTTCATTTAAGAAGTATTTGAATAAAGAGCCTCCTACCATGTTGTCCCTAGCGTAATTCAACCAATATTTGTATGCACCTCGCTGCTCCAGTGTCCATCCGTTTGGCACTAAACGCATCATTTCGAGATAATGCACAAACTGAACGGGATCATCTGTTGATTCTAGCAACTCAAAAGTTTTATTAAGCATTACTGATCCTTCACCTTGCTGTAAAGCTAGATAGCCCAAAACTCGACTGAGTTCTTTATTCAACACTTTTGATGAGGCTGGATAGTATTGAATTAGATTATTATAAACACTAGGTACTCGACTCGTTGGAATTGTTTTTGATCTCACAAACGCAAGTGCATGTAAGCGCAACAAAGCTAATTGATCCGCTTCTGATAAACTGCCGAAATTAAATTGCTGCAACTGATCAAAAATTAATTCCTGATACTGATTTGTAGCGTCAGAGCGAATGAGGGCAGTTATTAAAGTAATTTGTTCACTCAACTTGTCTGTGCTGACTAAAGTAGCTTTCCAAAGGCTAGGGTTGTTGCGTTCTAAAATGGTTTTGGCTGCATTTTTAACAAAGCGGTCTTCATGACCAATATGCCTCAGTGCTAGTGCTAAGCCACTCGTATCTTGAGCAAAATGGTATTGCTCTAGTTTTCTGCGTAGCAACAAGTTAGGATGCAGCTCTGACTGCGTTTCAATTTGTTTCGTACTTTGGTCTCCATTGTAAGTTACTCTGAAAAGTCCAGTATCGGTTCCATTTCCACCTGTTACAAAATATAATGCACCATCCTGCCCAACTACCATGTCTGTTATGTTTAAAGGTTGGCCAGTAATGAACGTCTCATATTCCGCTTTGAACGTTGCGCCATCAGGTTCTAAAAACATAGCGTAAATTTTACCATACGACCAATCACCTAAGAATAGGGCTTGTTGATATTTGGCAGGAAAAGCAGTGCCTGTCCCAAAAAGCGTGGCTGTCGGAGAACCCCGACCAAATTCCACTACGCAAGGCAGAATATCTGGATAATAGTCGAAACGCTTTGCTGTACTTTGTCGCCAAGCATAATCTCCTCCCGACACTAAGTGATTCACTCGTGTTGGACGATACCAAGGTAAATTAAAATCCCACTCCATGTCCGAGTCAAAAGTAAACAACTCTCCTTCTGGTGAAAAGCACATATCATAGGGGTTTCGAAGACCATAGGACACTAATTCCCATTTTGAACCTACAGAGTCTGTTCGAACTACATATCCTCCCGGTGGCACTTGCGACACGCCAAAAATACTTTTTAATGGCATCAAGTGATCGTTGCGCCAATCTTCATATACATATTCTACCTCACTGCCTTTCGGTGGGCGGTTTTCATTACCCGAGAGAAAATAAATATATCCATCCTTACCCACCGTTAAAGTATGCCCTGAGTGGTCACCATTTTTTGGAATTTCTTTCATTAGAGTAGGCTTGCCATAATTGCCCTCTCCATCCAAGTCTGGCACTCTGTGGATGCCACGAATAGTATCCTTATTTGTTCCCATCATGTACAGATGTCCGTAAGCATAAAGCAAGCCTTGACAGTCATTCACGCCAATATCTAGTGTATCAATCTTTAAGTTTTTGCTGTCATTAGCTGGCATAGTGAAGCGCAACAAACTGCCATTTCTTGGAGAAACGAGCAGTCTTCCCTGTGCATCCATTGCTATTGAAAGCCATTCGCCTGAGCCTTCTTTAATGGACTGTACTTCAAAGCCTTCTACCTTAGGATTGAGATGTGCTGCCGTTGGAAAGTCTGCATAAGCAACTTCAGTGGTTTTGGAGCAGGCAGTTATTAACAATGCTACTGCAATAGCTGAAAAGATTTGTTTCATCATAATATTGGTCATCGTTTGTGATAAAGATAAATATTTTTCGTGAAACAAAGAGAATAGCAGCAAGCCATGATTAATAATTTTTTGTTTCAAGCGTCGATTGCCATTAGGTGTTGTTCTTTTTTCTGTCCAGCATAAGATTGGTTAGATAGATTACGCCAATCTTTTAATGGATGTATGCTCATTAAGAAGAATGTCGCTCAATAAGTTGATGCCAGGCGTTTTGCCTACTTCAATTGTCCCTAACTCTTCTTCGTAGCCCAGTGCAATTGCACCATTTACGGTAGCCCACTTTAGCAAGGTCTCAGCAGGAATGTAGGACTGATATTTTTTGATTGTTTTCATTTCCTCCAATATTGAAAGCTGCCAATTAGAAGTCAAGCTATCAGTACCAATTGTCATTCTTGCATTTGTATCTAAAAAATATTGGTAGTTGGGCAACCTATTCTCAATGTATAAATTAGCATTTGGACAGGTTGCCCAGAACACTTGATCGCTCCAGTTATGTGCTGCTTCAATATCTGCTTTTTGAGTCATGGTGTTGTGTACAAACAGGCTACGGTGCTTGGCATCCATGTTTTCAATAGCATAGTGGATAGAAGTAGTGCCAGTAGCTTGGAAATTGTCTAGTGGCACTCCAAATTTTCTATAAAAGTCTAAAAAACCACCTGATTTATGAAGGAAAAAGTTGTTCTCGTGTGCCGTTTCTTGATTGTGAATACTAACTGTTCCAACCTCAATATTTAATTCGTTGATAAGTTGGAATAGTTGTTTAGAGACGGTGTAAGGAGCATGAGGCACAGCACTTTTCTTATTACCATTTTGATTGCTCTGAGCATTAAAGACAGCTTTATAGCCCTCAAAAGTACTAGCAGCCTTGGCATCTTGAAGAAAGTCGAACATCTCTACAAAAGAATAGTATCTAATGGGACTTTTATCCTTGAGCGTTTTAGTATCCAGTTTATTTGCAATGTCTCCTACTGCTACAATGCCCCCCTCCCACATTTCGTGGTCTGCTTTTTCAATAGCAGCTAAAATTGCTTCCATAGCGACTTCTCTTTGACTAACTACGGTATTTAGAAAGGGCAATAGACCTGTACCTGTATCAGCGACTCCTTTCATGTGTGAAAGTTCCAAATGACAGTGTGTATTGATAAACCCTGGTACAATTATGCCCTTATATCTTTCTAAACTAGAAGGATCGTGTGCTGACATTTGATTGATAACCAATACCTTACCTGTTTTGTCAATTACGACCACTCCATCTTCAATAACAGATTGATCCATAGTGTAGATGTAGTCTGCTGTTATTTTTCTCATATATTTTTTCTTAATTCATTAAATAATAATGCAGAATATGGAAATAATTTTTTGAATTTACTTATCCAGTGAATTGTTTTAGCAAAGCAGCTATTTATTATCAAGATTAGTTAAAGTTATGTAATTTTAAAATAAGAAATACGCCAAATTACAAGTAAGAGTAATCAAATTTTATAATTTTACATGCGGTAAGATTATTGTTTCACTTAATTTTAAATACAAAAACATTTATAACTATTATGAAAAAATTGCTTTTTTGTCTAACAGTATTTTTGTTGGGAATCTTAGTTGCTGCTGAGGCACAAGATGAAAAATCAGCGGCGGATGTATATAATGAAGGAGTAGAAAAACTGAAAGAAAAAAGCTATGCAGAGGCTTTTCCTTTATTTGAGCAAGCAATTGAGCTATCAGAAGGAGATACTTCTTCTACTGCTCAGCAGGTGCTTGAGCTAGCAAAGAAAAATGGAGCAAGAGCGGCTTACTATTTGAGTAACGATCAAAGAAAGGCAAAAGAATACAAAGCCGCCATTGAAACGGTAGATAAGGGGCTTGCAATGAGCGACTTCTACGTTCTTTACTCTATAAAGGCATTATCGTTGGATAAATTAGATATGAATGACGAAGCGATTGCCGCTTATTTTATGGCAGGTGATAAGTATGCGGCGGCAAAGCAGCCAGAGGACAAGGTGATTTCTTATTATAAGCGAGCATATATTGCTCTTTACAAAGCTGAAAACTGGGATGTAATCATTGAAAATAGTGAAAAATATCCAGCAGCTTTGAATGATGCAGACATTAACTATTATATTGCTAAGGCTTTTGCTGAAAAAAATCAAAACGATAAAGCTATTGAGTTTGCTACAAAAGCGACCTCCTTAGTGGTGGAAGGGGAAGATAATGGTAAGTACCTAATGTTGGAAGGAGACCTATACACTAAACTGACGAATACTAGTAAAGCTATTGAAGCCTATAGCAAGGTAACGGGGAATAGCAAGTATGCAGAGAGAGCTCAATATCTTATCGAACAGTTGAACTAACTACACTCAGGAAAGTGTGTAATCAGCATAAACTAGTACACATTAGTTGCACTTGCCGAACGGAAAATGAAGATGGAATAGGATGATAAATTCCTTTTTTAATCGAGTGCTATCCTTTTGTGATAAAAAATGTACATTTGCTGCGGTTAAATTTTAGGATAGAGCATAGATTCTAAGTTAAAAAACCATAAGAGTTTAGCTTTTCATATACATGCCTTTTTGTTATTTGGTCGGATAGTTCATTTATCCGACCTTTTTTGTTTCTTAGATACTCAAACAGCTAAGCTATGATCTCTTAAAGCAGCATTTAAAGATACTTTTTTATCAGTACTTTCCTTGCGTTTCCCGATGATTAAGGCACAAGCTACTTGGTAATCTCCAGCAGGGAACTTTTTGGTATAGCTACCTGGTATCACTACTGATCTTGCTGGCACTCTTCCTTTTATAGTGATTGGCTGCGCTCCTGTTACATCTATAATTCTAGTAGATTGAGTCAAAACTACATTTGCACCAAGCACTGCTTCCGCTTCCACATGGACACCTTCCACAACAATGCACCTAGAACCGATGAAGCAGTTATCTTCAATGATAACGGGGGCAGCCTGCACAGGTTCAAGCACTCCACCTATCCCTACGCCTCCGCTTAGGTGTACATTTTGACCTATTTGAGCGCACGAACCCACTGTAGCCCAAGTATCTATCATGGTGCCACTACCTACCCAAGCACCAATATTAACGTAACTAGGCATCATCACAACTCCTTTTTCTAAGAATGAACCATGACGAGCAATAGCATGCGGTACAACTCTAACACCCAATTCTTTGTAATTGCGCTTCAGAGGAATTTTGTCATGAAATTCAAATATGCCGACTTCTAATGTTTCCATCTGCTGAATAGGGAAGTACAGAATCACTGCTTTTTTTACCCACTCGTTGACCTGCCATTTTCCGTCCGCTTTAGGTTCGGCTACTCTTATTTTTCCATTATCTAGCATTTCTATAACTTCACGAATCGTTTTTTGGACTTCCACATCAGCGAGAAGACTCCTGTCTTCCCATGCTTTTTCTATTGTTAATTGACGAGACTGCATTGACTAATTGTTATTTTATATTTCCCAACAAAAGAACGTACATTATCGCGTTTACCCAAGAAGTTGAAGACAAATAATTGAGCAATCAAATGCTAGAACTAATAAATTTGCTAGTGCTACCACCTCATCGCTGTATGTTTATTAATAGGCTGCGGAATGTAAAATGGGGAACAAATAGATATTTGTGAATAGGCACTTTAAAAAATTTATTATCTTTTGACAAAATAGGCACTCTTATCAGAATATTTATCATTTTAGCATATAAGATAAAAGGTCTTACAATGACAACGACTACAAAAACGATGGATATTGATGAACTAGATTTTCAGATTATCTCTGAATTACTCAAAGATGCCAAGCAGCCCTATACAGAGGTAGCAAAAAAATTGTTCGTCTCAGGTGGCACTGTCCATGTGAGAATGAATAAACTCATTGCACATGGCATTGTGGAAGGAGCAACACTAAAAGTAGATTACAGCAAATTAGGATATGACATTGGTGCATTCTTAGGGATTTACCTTGAGAAAAGCTCACTTTACGATGAGGTCTCTAAAAAGTTAGAAGCTATTCCAGAAGTAATTGAAGCGCATTATACAACAGGACTGTACAGCATCTTTGCAAAAATTATTTGCCGAGATACTAAGCATTTAAGATCCGTCCTACATGACAAAATCCAAAACATAGCAGGCATTCAACGCACTGAAACATTTATTTCACTTCAACAGAGCTTTTTGCGCCCCGTTCAGCTTATTGATGAAGAGCAGTAACTAAACCCTATCTCGAATTATAGCTAGAGGTACATGACATTATCCTAAAAATGAATAGCCAGCACTACTATTTATTGCTCAAACATATCCTCCAATGGGCAGTCAGCGGGACGATTTTGAGTCAAATACAAACTTACTTGTTGACCTACACGAATTTTTTGAGTTGGATTATACTCTGGCACTTGCCGATAAACATAAGCCGAAGCCTGATCTGTTACTGTTGGATCAGCCACTATATCCCCCACGACGAGTTGATAGCTTTGCAGCAGAAACTGTACGCGCTCGAATTGATCACAAACTAAGTCTGGAATTACGGTATAATTGTCACTACGTTCTGTAATATCGAAGTACAAAGTTGCTCCTTTTGCTACTTTATAGCCTTTTTCTATTTCGGCAATAGCAATTTGTTGATCTTCATAATAGACATTCAAAATGGTATTGGGAGCATAGCGATCGTTCACAACGCGTTCTTTAATTTTTGCATCAATTCCTTTTTGTTTTAAATATCTAGCATAGCTATCAAATTCGTCTCTTCCTTTTAAACTTGGCAGCGTTTCTTTATCTCGTTCTTTCTTGGTAATCGTTAGATAGATAGTACGATTTTTTTTGACTCTCGAAAAAGGTTCAGGATTTTGTGCAAAAACAACGTTGGGCGGCATTTCACCTCTATCTATTGAATCGTTTAGTACAATTCTAAAACTCGCTGCCTTTGCTTTCTTGATTGCATCCTGATAACGCATACCTGTATAATCCTCTACTTGTAGGGATTCGCCATGTCGAGTACAGCTTTTCATCAATCCAAGTACGGCAAACAAGAAGGCAAAAAGGACAACCAGCATTAAGCCCACATTTTTTAACACGATTGGGCTAGTGATAAATGCGGCTACTTCTTTCCCAAATAATTTTAGACGATCTTTGAATTTACTCATAGTTAGTAGTTTACTATTAGTCTTTTACAAACTTTTAACACCCAAGCGAGCAGCGTTAAAGGCTACTCATTCCATATTTTAAAATGTGATCAATAAAGTCATAAGGCTTGTAGCCATTCAAAGCAGCCTGATGATAAATACAAGTTGCAGGTGTCATTCCTGGCAGCGAATTTACTTCAATTATAACAGTTTCTGCTCTATTCTCCTCATAGACCCTAACAAAGGCATCAATTCGAGCATATCCTTCCACGTTCAGTATTTTTGCTGCCTTTTCTAGCGTTTGCTTGACTTGAGTCGCAATAGCTTCATAATCAGTTCCATATCGGGCAGGAGTAATATTTTGCCCTTCACCCGCCAAAAATTTTTCTTCTAATGAGAGAACTTCTCCACTTGAAAGAGCTTCGGACGGCTCAAAAATTTCATAAGTGATCTTTGCCTCCTTGCGATGCGTTAATAAACCACCTGTGATCTCCAAGAATTGCTTTGCGCCTTTGGCAGTAATCAGTTCTTCGATCAAAACGACTTTCTTCTGTGGAAATTCTTCCTTGGGTTTCAACTGCAAAATTTGACGTTCTGCCTCTAATAAAGTGGGTTTAGAACGAAACATCATTCTGAAATAGGCTTGCAGTTGCATGCTATTTTTAATAACTTTTACAGCTGCACTGCACCCATCATCCACTGGCTTAGCAATTAATGGAAAACCAAATTGATCTTCAATTTCAGCTAACGTTTTCTGCTCATTTGCTTCATATTTTGACTGGTGCACCAACGCTTGCTCTGCTACCGTAAAGCCATGACGCTTTAGAATTTGCAAAGTCTTATACTTATCAATTGTGATTACAGAAGAATCTACGCCCGAACCATTATACGGCAGACCTAACTCGTCCAATTGCGCCTGAATGACACCATCTTCGCCTGGTCTGCCATGCAATGCAATAAACACCACATCTACTTCTTTAGCCAACTGCTCATAAGTCAAAACTCTTGGTTCAAACACTACCTCTTTGGAGGCATATTTTCTGGTAATAGTAGCGCATTCCTTTTTGATTTCTTCAATTGCAGCGTGTTTGGCATTAGCATTTATCTTATCTCGAATATCATCTGCATTATCTTTGAGTAGAAGATTAATGGGAATTTGATACAACTCGTGCCGTTCTGTGCTGCCTGTCAGAAAGATTGGAATAGGTTCGTACTTTTCTGAACTTGCTAGCTTCTCAAAAATGTTGCGTCCACTTTCTACTGAAATATGTCGCTCTGCGCTATATCCACCCAGTACCACGGCTACTTTTCTCTTAATTTGTTGCTCTTGTTGAAGGGCTACAATTTTTTGGTCTAGCTCAGCCAATAATTGAGGATAGTGCGTTACATCCGTAGTCGTTTCAATTCGTTCTTGGAGGGATACTCGAATGATATAAGTCAAAAATTGCGAGGGGTTCAATCCAATTTCCGCCGCTTGATGAAAGAAAAACGATGATGGCAGCATTCCTGAAGTAGTGTTGGGGTCGTTCAAGAAAATGGTCTCATCAGCGGTAATAAAACCATCAATACGAGCATAAGTATTAAACTCTAAGTATTCAAACAATCGCTCACATTCTTTGCGAATCGAATTAATTTTGGACTGCGCTATTTTGATGGGTGTTTCTTTACGAGATAAGCCTGGCAGGTATTTAGAACGATAATCAAATACCTCACTTCCTTTCACAATTTCCGTTGGCGGCAATGCCACTACGGAGCCATTCTCTTTTCTTAAAACAATACAGGAGAATTCTTTACCATGAATAAAAGATTCTAAAATCACACGCTGTTCACTCCAATGACTTTCCAAAACGACTTCGGTCTTATCTTGCAATTGCTCATTTAAGAGTTGTAATAAATCGTTGGGATGATAAACCGTTGCACCGTTTACGTCCATCGGAAAGCCTAAGCTATCCCTTATGTCTGTCAGCATTCTTACATATTGAATGCGCTCATTCTCATCAAAAGATTGCCATTTTTCCTTAGTCAACACTTCTCTAAAAAAAGCGCGATCAATGAAATATTTAAAATGGGACAAAATTGCATTTTCATTAATAATTGCTACACCAATAGAAGAACCTTGATTAGCGGGTCGAATCACCATCGGAAACCCAATGCGCTCTTTGGCGGTTTCAAAAATAGAACGTGCCACTTCATGATTCCAGTTTACCCGATCCAAAACCATGACCTCTGGTGTTGCAAAGCCACCGGCTTCCATCAACTTCTTTTGAAAAGCCTTGTCCATGCCAATCGTACAGGCTCTAATGCCACTGCCAGTGTATGGAATTTGCAAACTATCGAGCAAACCTTGTATTTGTCCATCTTCTCCGTAGGCTCCATGCAACGACAAAAACGCTACATCCATTAAATCGGGCAACTCCGCTAAAGCGATTTTTCTACCCACTTTTACAATAGCTTTCTCCAACTGATCTTGGGGCAGTTGTTGCAAACTTTCTATGTAGACTTGAAAATTGCTGGTAGGATCAGGTAGGGCAGATGTAGGTGGATAAAAGTCTCGAATTGTACCTTTATATATGTACTGCCAATCCAGTAAAATAAAATTGCGGAGACTATCAATGAAAATAGGAATAGGCTCAAAGAGCGTCTTGTCCAGATTGTCATACACTGTTCTTCCACCTGCAAAGGCAATTTCTCGCTCTCGGGAAGGTCCACCAAAAAGGATGCCTATCTTCATAACTTAATTTTTATCAAAATTTATCAAGCAATAAACCATACTAGGTGAATCATTTAGGTAGCTTTATCCAATTGTAGAATTATAATTCATTCAGAAGTAATAAGCAAAAAACTAAAGTTCCAGTAGCCCTTCTGGCAGTTCCATCAGAAGCACTTTTTTCGCTTTGTCTATTTGCTGAATCAGCGCTTCGTGCAACGGAATCAAAACTTCTTTTTCTTTATAATCAACAATCGCCATTTCTTGTTGGGGATACTCTTCTATCGTCTTAATTGTTCCGATCACCCCTATTGCTATGTCTTCCAATTGATACCCCTTCAAGTAAGCAAATACTAAGTCTGCATCTATCACTTTTATCGAAACGTCCTCATCTCTTAAGAAAAGAGTGGCATTTGCCAGCAGCATAGCATCTTCTTTTCGAGTAATATCCTCTAATTTTACGATGGCAGCATTTCCTATTTTAAGCTGTTCAACAAAATAGGGCAACTGCTGCCCTTTTGTCTCAATAAAAATGACACTCGCCTTCAACGCGTCCTCCAAGTAGGCGCCCTCAATGCGTAGTCTAAGTTCTCCTTTGACTCCATGCGGCTTACCCGTTTTACCTATTTCTACTAAATTACTCAACTAGATATTCTTTAGCGTTTAAGCAAAAAAACTGCCCAATGAGTGGCAAAGTTAAAAAGGCTTTACCATTCTTGTGTAGGTCAAGTCATTTTTTAAATGTGGATGAACAGCAGTTTTAATTCTAGCTATTAGATCATTCAGTATTCGCTTTTTGATAAAATTCTGATAGGTAACAATACCGATTTCACGAGTAGGAGCAGGTGAAGATAATTCATAAATACAATCAGTGTTGATACCCATGTTGCTAGATAGTGCCAGTCGAGGAAGTAGCGTAATGCCTTTGTTTAGCTTGACCATCTCAATTAACGAAAAAATAGTACCACAGTTATAGATTAGATTCCCATTGATTTTCTTTTGCTGCCTCAATTCACATATTTTGCCTACTTGATTTCTCAGGCAGTGTCCTTCTTCCAAGAGCCATAATCGCTCTAAATCAATATCTGATACTTTATAGTCTGTATTTTTGTTTTTATCTCCACAATCATACAATAAAAAATCCTCCTGATAAAGTGGATACTCCACTAAATACTTATGTTCTAGGGGTGTAGAAACAATACCAATATCTATTTTACCTTCGACAATGGCTTCAATGATACGTTCTGTTGTAATCTCGTGGACTTCAAAAGTAACCTTTGGATAAAATTTAGATAACTTATTCAAAATCAACGGAAAAAGATAAGGTGCAACCGTTGGAATGCAAGCAATACTCAAGTTTCCAGCTTCGTACTGCTTGATTTGGTTTACACCCTCATCTAATAGCTGAAATGCTCTATCAATACTTTTTAAATATTCAATAAGAACTGCTCCATTTGCCGTAACCGTTATGGGTTTGGTCTTTCGGTCAAAAAGTACAATACCCGTTTGTTGCTCAAACTTAGCAACTATTGAACTCAATGTAGATTGCGTAACAAAACAGACTTCCGCAGCTTTACTAAAGCTCCTCAACTGCGCTACTGCAAGAATATACTCTATTTGACTCCTAGTCATTGATTTTTTCAATAAATGTATAAAAATATTCGTTTTTATCAATGATCTTTATTTACTATTTTTGTTTAATACAATGACAAACAAGTTCTAACACAAAATCAAATGTACTTCATGTTTACAGTAAATCACTGATTATTAGTTTTTTAGCTATTTAAAATTTATTGCTTTAATAGCATAGATAGGATAACAATCAAAAAAACTTGACTATTTAAAAATAATTAAAATTTCAATATATGAGTAATACAAATGGAAGTTCAAATGGTAAATGCCCTGTCATGCACGGAGGCATCACTTCCACAGAGAGTTCTGTAACCAGTTGGTGGCCAAAAACTCTAAATTTAGACATTTTGAGCCAACACGACACAAAAACCAATCCGCTAGGCGAAGACTTTAACTATCACGAAGAATTGAAAAAGCTAGATGTCGAAGCACTCAAACAAGACTTAAATGACTTAATGACCGACAGCCAAGATTGGTGGCCAGCAGACTGGGGGCACTATGGCGGTCTGATGATTCGAATGGCTTGGCACGTAGCTGGCACTTACAGAATCTCTGATGGTCGTGGTGGTGGCGGCACTGGCAGTCAACGTTTTGCACCCTTGAACTCGTGGCCAGACAATACTAATTTAGATAAAGCAAGAAGACTACTTTGGCCGATCAAGAAAAAATATGGTAATAAAGTAAGTTGGGCAGACTTAATGGTGCTAGCAGGTAATATTGCTTACGAAAGCATGGGATTGAAAACCTTTGGATTTGCTTTCGGAAGAGAGGATATTTGGCATCCAGAGAAAGACGTGTACTGGGGTGCTGAAAAAGAATGGTTAGCACCAAGTGATGAACGCTACGGCAATGTCGATAAACCTGAAACAATGGAAAATCCACTTGCTGCCGTTCAAATGGGCTTGATCTACGTGAATCCAGAGGGCGTAAACGGTAAGCCAGACCCTATGAAGACGGCTGCCCAAGTGCGGGAAACCTTCAAGCGTATGGCAATGAATGATGAAGAAACTGCCGCCTTGACTGCAGGCGGACACACGGTCGGAAAAACACACGGTAATGGCGACGCAACAGTTTTGAGCCCCGAACCAGAAGCAGCCAATGTGAAAGAACAAGGCTTAGGTTGGATGAATCCTCACAAATCAGGAAAAGGTCGCTACACCGTAACTAGTGGAATCGAAGGAGCATGGACAACCCATCCAACCAAGTGGGATAATGGCTACTTTGAGATGCTATTCAACCACGATTGGGAGTTGCGTAAAAGTCCAGCGGGTGTTTGGCAGTGGGAGCCAGTAAGCATCAAAGAAGAATACATGCCAACAGATGTGGAAGACTTTTCTATTCGTCAAAAACCAATCATGACAGATGCCGATATGGCAATGAAAGTCGATCCAATTTATAAAGCCATTTGCGAGCGATTTGCAAACGATCATGAGTACTTCTCAGAAACATTTGCGCGTGCTTGGTTTAAATTGACACACCGTGATATGGGACCTAAAGTGAGATATATAGGTCCAGATGTGCCAGAAGAAGATCTAATTTGGCAAGACCCTGTACCAGCAGGAAAGGCAGACTATGACGTAGAAGCAGTGAAAGCAAAAATCGCTGCCACAGGTCTTTCTATCGCTGATATGGTTACAACAGCTTGGGATAGTGCACGTACATTCAGAGGTTCTGACATGAGAGGTGGTGCAAATGGTTCGCGCATCAGATTAGCACCCCAAAAAGACTGGAAAGGCAACGAGCCTAAGCGACTAGCAAGAGTATTATCCGTGCTTGAACCCATTGCGACTCACTTTGGTATTAGCGTAGCAGATACAATCGTTCTAGCTGGAAATGTAGGTGTGGAAAAAGCAGCTAAGGATGCTGGATTCGACATTATAGTACCTTTTGCTCCTGGCAGAGGGGATGCAACCGATGAAATGACAGATGCCGAATCATTTGCACCGCTTGAGCCAATCGCAGACGGCTACCGCAACTGGTTGAAAAAAGATTATGCTGTAGAGCCAGAGGAGCTGTTGCTAGATCGCACTCAATTGATGGGTTTAACAGCTCCAGAAATGACTGTACTGATAGGTGGAATGCGCGTCATGGGAGCAAACTACGGCGGCGCAAAACACGGTGTTTTTACAGATAATGAAGGGGCATTGACAAATGATTTCTTTGTGAATTTGACCGATATGTCCAATACGTGGAAGCCCTCTAGTGAGAACCTATATGAAATTCGTGATCGCAAATCAGGAGCGTTGAAGTGGACAGCTACTAGAGTAGATTTGGTCTTTGGGTCGAATTCCATATTGCGTGCTTACGCAGAAGTTTATGCTCAAGACGATAGCAAGGAGAAGTTTGTAAATGACTTCGTAGCTGCTTGGACTAAAGTGATGAATGCAGACCGCTTTGACTTAGATGAGAGTTATAATCACTAACGTTAACGATTAAAATAAATATAAAGAATGGCAAGTGCTTTTTTGTACTTGTCATTTTTTGTATTCCAATCTTGGATGCATCTCTGTTGACCTTAGACTTTAGCTGGCTGTGCCATTGACCTCATCGTAGTATCCGTATTTAAAATCGAAATGACAAAATTTCTACATAGCCGATGACCTTTGCAGCTCTTCCATTGTTGGAAAGTGCATTACTTTTGTGAATTAATTTTAATTGAAGTTCTAACCGATAGGAAAAGAAGTGTACAAAGCTTCTCTTTTTATACAATGCAACAATAGAATAAATGAGTAATATGAAATTTCACGATCAGTTTATTGATCGTCATATTGGACCTAATAAAGAGGAATTAGCAAATATGCTATCTACTATTGGGGTAAATTCTTTGGCACAATTAATTGATGAAACGGTTCCCGCCAACATCAGAATGGAAAAAGAATTAGCATTACCAGAGGCTCTGTCAGAATATGAGTATTTAAGCGAATTAAAACAAACAGCAAGCCTAAATGAGTCGTTTAAGTCTTACATCGGAATGGGCTACAATGGCACAATTACACCTTCTGTAATCCTGCGTAATATCTTCCACAATCCAGGTTGGTACACACAATATACGCCTTACCAAGCTGAAATTGCACAAGGGCGATTAGAAGCCTTATTGAATTTTCAGACGATGGTGAGCGATTTAACCGGAATGCCCATTTCAAATGCTTCCCTGCTAGACGAAGGGACAGCCGCTGCTGAGGCTATGGCGATGTTCTTCGCTCAAAAAAATAAACGCAACAAGGGTCAAGTCATCAACGAGTTTTTTGTGTCTGCCGAGGTCTTGCCACAAACTCTTGATGTTGTATTGACAAGAGCTAAACCACTAGACATCAAAGTAGTAGTAGGCGATTGGAAGGAATACACCATCCATGAAAAAACATTCGGTGTATTGCTTCAATATCCGGGAAGAACAGGAGCTATTGAGGATATTCGCCCTTTCGTAGAGAAATTGAATGCCAATAATGTTTATGTGACGGTTGCAGCAGATATTTTGAGTTTGGCACTATTGACACCTCCAGGTGAGTGGGGTGCAGATGCTGTAATTGGAAACACTCAACGATTTGGCGTTCCCATGGGTTACGGCGGTCCTCATGCTGCTTTTTTTGCCACTAAAGAGGATTTTAAAAGGATTCTTCCAGGAAGAATTATTGGTGTCTCTGTGGATTCACAAGGAAATCCAGCTATGCGAATGGCGCTGCAAACTAGAGAACAACATATTAGAAGAGAAAAAGCAACTTCCAATATCTGTACAGCACAGGCGCTATTGGCAGTAATGGCGGGTATGTATGCAGTATGGCATGGAGCAAAAGGGATTCGTGCGATTGCAAAAAGGGTGAATCTAGCAGCAAGAACGTTAGAAGGAGCTTTAGCCGCACTTGGCTATAAACAAGTTAATGATTACTACTTCGACACATTAACGATTGGTACAAATGACATCACACAGGAAAGCATTAAAACGGCGGCATTAAAAGCAAATATTAATTTGTACTACACAGAAGAAACAGTACAAGTAACGCTAGATGAAACAGTTACACAAAAGGATTTAGACGAAGTTATTAGTGTTTTTGCTACTGCTTTAGGTAAAACAACAGAGGATGCAAAATCAAACTACTCCATTCCTGAAAGTCGTATTCCAGAAGCACTACAACGCCAATCAGATTATTTGACTCATCCTGTGTTCAATGATTACCACACAGAATCTAAGATGATGCGCTACATCAAGCGATTGGAAAATAAAGACTTGTCATTGATGCACTCCATGATTCCACTAGGTTCATGCACGATGAAATTGAACGCTGCCACTCAGTTGATCCCAGTTACTTGGACTGAATTTTCCAACGTACATCCTTTTGTACCACTAAACCAAGTGAGAGGTTATGCCAAAATTCTGCAAGAACTGACAGACTACCTTTGCGAAATAACAGGCTTCACTGCTTGCTCTCTACAGCCTAATTCTGGAGCGCAAGGTGAGTACGCTGGACTTTTGACTATTCGCGCTTATCATGAATCGAGAGGGGAGGCACATCGAAATATTGCTTTAATTCCAGATTCTGCACACGGCACGAATCCTGCAAGTGCTGTGATGGCTGGCATGAAGGTGGTCGTTGTGAAGTGTGATGAGCAAGGAGATATTGACTTCTCCGATCTAAAGGCAAAAGCTGAAAAGTATGCTGATGACTTAGCGGCTTTAATGATAACTTATCCTTCCACACACGGCGTTTTTGAAACAGAAATTAAAGAAATTTGCAATTTGGTTCACCAAAACGGTGGAAAAGTTTATATGGACGGCGCCAACATGAACGCTCAGGTTGGCTTAACCAGTCCAGGCATCATTGGAGCGGATGTTTGCCACTTAAATCTGCACAAGACCTTTAGTATTCCTCATGGCGGAGGCGGTCCGGGCGTTGGTCCAATTTGCTGTAACGATAGCCTCGCTCCATTCTTACCCAAACATCCAATCATAGAAACAGGAGGTAAAGCAGGAATTCATGCAGTTTCGGCTGCACCCTTTGGTAGTGCAAGCATTTGTTTGATTTCCTATGCTTACATCAAAATGTTGGGAAAGAAAGGCGTAACGGCTGCAACTGAATATGCCATTCTGAATGCTAATTACATTCGAGCAAGGCTTCAAGATCACTATAATGTTCTTTTCACAGGAAAGAATGGACATTCTGCTCACGAATTGATTATTGATTTAAGACCATTCAAATCAGTAGCAAGTGCAGAAGATGTAGCAAAACGCTTGATTGATTATGGGTTTCATGCACCTACCTTGAGCTGGCCAGTGGCAGGAACAATTATGATAGAACCGACGGAAAGTGAGAGCAAAGGTGAACTAGATCGCTTTTGTGATGCAATGATTGCCATTCGAAAGGAATTAGATGAAATCGCTTTAGGTGTTTTTGATGCAACAAATAATGTGCTTCAAAATGCACCTCACACGGCTGAAATGGTAACATCCGACGGCTGGAATTATCCTTACAGTCGCAAAAAAGCAGCTTATCCATTGCCTTATTTGCGAGAAGGCTACAAATTCTGGGCTTCCGTAGGTAGAGTCAACAGTGCAGCAGGTGATCGCAACTTGGTGTGTACTTGCCCTCCAATTGAGGAATATGCAGAACAGTAAATTAATAAGGCATTGGATTTCTTCCAAGAAATTCAATGCCTTGCATACTAGCATTTATAAAAACGTATCATAGCTACTCATTGCAGCCTAAAAAATGCTAAACATACGTGATATATCCCACCTACCGCCACAACTACTTTTGCAAAATAGCTGTTCTTAAATAATCGTATGAACAATTAATTCATTCACTTCCAATATGGCACTTCATTGTAAGTAAGTGAAAAGTCAAACCTAAGACTAATATATTTGTTGGAAATCAGTTGTTGTAACTAAGATTTACCATTATACTGGATGAATTCAAGCGGCAATATAAGGCATATAGAAAATTGTGAATAAATACTTAATTAAACTCAACATAGAAAATGGCTGATGTGATTCAGCTACTTCCTGACGCTATCGCGAATCAAATCGCTGCTGGAGAGGTCATTCAACGACCTGCCTCTGTGGTAAAAGAATTGCTTGAAAATGCAGTAGATGCAGGAAGTACAAATATCAAATTAATTGTAAAGGATGCAGGCAAAACACTTATTCAAATAGTGGATAACGGTTGTGGTATGTCCGAAACTGATGCAAGAATGAGTTTTGAAAGACATGCGACTTCTAAGATAAAAGTTGCGCAAGATTTATTTGAACTAAGGACTATGGGCTTTCGTGGCGAGGCTTTGGCTTCTATTGCTTCCATTGCTCAGGTAGAACTACGCACTCGACAGCAGAAGAACGAACTGGGTACTCGCATCAGTATAGAAGGCTCGCAACTCAAAGTTCAAGAGCCCTGTCAGTGCGTTGCTGGCACAAATATTGCAGTCAAAAATCTATTCTTTAATGTTCCAGCTCGCCGAAATTTCTTAAAAACGAATACTGTTGAGATGCGCCATATTACAGACGAATTTCAGCGAGTTGCTTTGGCACATCCTGACATCTTTTTTACGCTACAGCACAATGGTTCAGAGGTGTTTCATCTTCCTAGCACAAATCTCAGGCAGCGCATCGTCAATATTTTAGGACAAAATAGCAACAAAAAACTAGTTCCTGTAAGCGAGGAAACCGACTTGATAAAAATAAGCGGTTTTGTAGGCAAACCCGATTACGCTAAGAAAACAAGAGGCGAGCAGTATTTTTTTGTTAATAGCCGTTTTATCAAAAGTGGGTGGCTTAATCATGCCATCATTACTGCCTATGAAGATTTACTGCCTCAAAATACTTATCCGCTCTACGTCATTTTTATTGATATTGATCCTGCACATATTGATATCAATGTGCATCCTACCAAGCAGGAAATCAAATTTGATGACGACAAGATGATGTATAATTATCTAAAAGTGAGTGTTCGCCACGCTTTAGGACAGTATAGCGTAACACCAAGTTTAGATTTTGAGCAAGAGGCGTTTCTGAATACTACGACGCAGCCTCAAGGTGTATGGATGCCTGGGTCTAATTCGTCTAATCCTTCCGCTTCTACTGCTCGTCATGCTGACCAAAATACTTCTTCTTCGAGTATTCCATTTGAGTCCAACGAAGACATAAGGCGACAACGCAACAATATTGAAAATTGGGAAACCATCTACGAAGGATTAGACATTTTTGGGAAGGAAGACAACGAGCAAAGCACCACTGAGACCATAACTTTTAAGAGCAAGATTTCAAGTGATGCCAATGAGTTGGATGATGATTCCAAAAGTTTTTCCAATCAACAAAAGCAACCCTACCAGATACATAATCGTTATATTATTAATCAGGTTAAATCTGGATTTTGGGTGATTGACCAACAAGCAGCACATGAGCGTATTTTGTATGAAAAATATTGGGGGATAATAGAAACGGATAATCCTACTACGCAGCGAAAACTTTTTCCACAAACTGTTCATCTTACACCCGCTGATGCAATTTTACTAAAAGACATTTTACCTCAAGTTATACGACTAGGTTTTGATATTGAAACCTTCGGAGGGGATTCTTTTATTATACATGGTGTTCCTGCTGATCTACCAGAGGGAATGAAAGAGCAAGAAGTAATAGAGAAACTCATTACACAATACCAGGAAAACCTCGAACTAGATTTAGGACTCAAAGAAAATATAGCTCGCTCCCTAGCCTTGAGTGCATCCATAAAAAGAGGAACTAAACTGAACTTCGAAGAAATGGAAGTACTGATAGATAAACTTTTTGCCTGTGCTATGCCTTTTAAAAGCCCAACTGGTAAGAAATGTTTTATTACTTTTGAATTAGATGATTTAGATAAGCAATTTATGGAGTAAAAAAGATTTTTTTTTACTGCTAGTTTATTTTTGTCTGACAGCCAATAAAAAAGATAAACTGCCAAAAACACAGTAAGTGCTAATTACTGACCTTTTTTTAGACTTCAAACGAATATTGTGCTATGCTTAAAATGACCGATGTTGTTAAGAATTTATTGATTATAAATGTTATTGTTTTCGTCCTTACGCAGTTTCTATTTCCCAATTTAATAAGGGTACTAGCTCTATATTATCCTGCTTCTCCTTACTTTAAGCCCTTTCAAATTATTACACATTTCTTTACTCACGCAGGCTTGGGACATATTTTTTTTAACATGTTTGGCTTGGTTATGTTTGGCTCTGCAGTTGAATCCTTTTTTGGAGCTAAAAAATTTCTAATCTACTACATCGTTTGTGCATTAGGCGCGGCAGCCACTCAATTGATGATGATGTACACAGGAGTAGAAAATGTAAATGGCTTGATGGTTGGTGCTTCTGGTGCTATCTATGGTTTACTGGTAGCTTTTAGAATGAAATTTCCCAATGCAGAACTCATGCTCATTTTTCTACCTATTCCAATAAAGGCGAAGTATTTTATTCCAGGATTAATCTTACTTGATTTATTTCTTGGAATCAGCAACTTTTCAAGTGATCCTATCGCCCATTTTGCACACTTAGGTGGAGCACTATTTGGCTTCTTGCTAATTTTGCTTTGGCAGAATAATGATACAAGCCAACGATGGAACTAAACAAATAAATAAACCGCTACATCTGTTTTGATGTTAATGATAACAATAAAACGATATTAAAAGCAATACAGGATGTTCCAGTCAATTTGGGAAGACGCAAAAAGAGAGTTTAATTACGGTAATATGGTGACGCAACTTGTCATTGTAAATGTTGCTGTATTTTTATTGGTCAACATTATCAGTATTGGTTTTTTCTTAGCTGGTCAGCCTGGCAAGTTTTCTGCTGTTATCGATTTCCTAAGTTTATCTTCTAAATTGACGTTTAATTTAACCCATCCATGGGTAATATTTACGCACATGTTTCTGCATGGCGGTTTTTGGCATATCCTTTGGAATATGCTGATGCTCTATTGGTTTGGTCGAATTGTAGGAGATTTTTTAGGCAATCAACGAGTGCTGCCGCTTTACTTATTAGGAGGTTTGGCAGGTGCATTAGCTTATTTTTTATCCGCACAACTAAGCACTGGCTTACTGCCGATTGGCTCTAGTGCCTTAGGGGCATCTGCGGCGGTCATGGCCATTGTAGTAGCTTCTGGCGTTACAGCCCCAAACTACACAATGAACCTTATACTGCTCGGTCCAGTAAAATTGAAGTATATTGTAGCCGTACTTATATTAATTGATTTATTCTCAATTGCCCAGATTGCTCCAAATGCAGGAGGTAGCATTGCTCACTTAGGTGGAGCATTATTCGGTTGGTTTTTTGTCTACATGCTGAGAGAGGGAAATGATATGGCTAATCCTGTAAATCAACTAATCAACACGATTACTAGATTTTTTAAGCAACTCTTTGGCGGACAACCCAAGCGACCCCCGAGAAAAAAGCCACATGTAGCCTATAAAAATAAAGATGCAGCACAAAAAGCCACTCGAAAAACAAGAAGTAGAAGAGGTAATGCAAAGTCAGATTATGAGCGCTTGTCGCAGCAGGAACGCGTGGATGCTATTTTGGACAAAATAAAGCAGTCGGGCTACGATAGTTTGTCGCAAGAAGAAAAGGAAATCCTTTTTAAAGCTAGTAAAGATTAAACTGTGCCATCACTGAATCAATTCGTTCGCTGGGGGAATGTTGCTCTTCTTGTACTAACGCTGCTTTCCTACTTATCACCCTACTTAAATCCTAATCGGTTTTGGTTAATTTCAATTTTCGGATTATTATTTCCAGTGTTTTTTGTTCTAAATCTTTTCTTCATTTTGTACTGGCTAAGTAGGAAAAAATGGTATTTCTTGCTTTCTGCTGCTTGCCTAGGATTAGGCTGGTCATTTCTCACTAAAAACATCAACTTTAAAAGCCCATCAGCAGCTACTGAAAAGAGCTTTAAAGTAATGACTTACAATAGCTTAAATGCAGTAGGCTTTTATGAAAAAGGCACGAAATACAAGGAGCGGCTAGGCAATTTTTTTAGTTATATCCAATCGCATGATCCTGATATTGTGTGCTTACAAGAGTTTGGTATAAGTACCAAGCAAATTGAAGAATTTCTCACGCAAGTTTACCCCAATTCATCCGAACGTCCTCGCTACTATGGTGCCAAAGGAGCTTCACCTCTCATTTTAACAACTTTTCCAATTATTGATAAGGGTGCATTAGCATTTCAAAATGCTACTAATGGTTGTATCTACTTAGATTTGAATATTCATGGTGAAACGGTTAGAGTGTATAATGTCCATCTGAAATCTAATACAATCACTCAGATAGCAGACAAAGTAAAGGAAGAAGGCGACTTCAGAGAGAAAGAAACTTGGCAAAAAATTAGGCAGATGTTTGCTGGCTATAAAGCTAATGCTCAAATTCGAGCCACCCAAGTTCAAGAAATTCGTAAACATATAGCACAATGTCCCTATCCCGTTATCATCTGTGGCGATTTTAATGATGTGCCGCAGTCTTATGCTTATCAAACAATTGCTCAAGGGCTGAGCGATCACTTTCAAGAAAGTGGTCAAGGAATCGGAACAACTTTTGGTGGAAGTATTCCTTTTCTCAGGATTGATTACATATTAAGTTCGCCAAAAATTACTTCCTCCAAAACATATATTGTAAGAGATGACTATTCCGATCACTTTCCAGTTGTAAGTATTTTAGATATAGATTGACAACCTTGAATCCAAAACTTTATCTTTGCAGGAAGTAGAAATAATTTTTCAAAACGTTTTTACTTTAACGACTGTTATTATTAAAAACTAAAACATAACTATGGCAATCATGATTACGGACGAGTGCATTAATTGTGGTGCATGCGAGCCAGAATGTCCGAATAATGCAATATATGAAGGAGGCGTAGAATGGAAAATGGCTGAGGGGACTGGTGTCAAAGGAAATTATACCATTGAAACGGGAGCATCCATAGCTGTTGATGCGGAGCAAGCACCCGTAGAAGAAGACTTTTACTACATCGTGCCAGATAAATGTACAGAGTGTGTAGGCTTTCACGAAGAGCCACAATGTGCAGCAGTGTGTCCAGTGGATTGCTGTGTACCAGACCCTGAGCGAGAAGAAAGTGAAGAGACGCTATTGGCAAGAAAAGAACGACTACACTTGTAATACAATTCAAAGATTAGTGGCTCTGTTTTGTCTTGATCTATATTTAACGGCGTTTCTTTTTAGGATTAGTCTGGCTTAGCAGAATTATTCCTAGTGTTGCTATGCAAAATGAAATAAGTGGTAAGAAGATTGTGGTTGCAATTTGCGCTAGAAATTCTATTTTATATTCGTTAAAAATAACCGAACGAACAAAAAAGACAGCTCCAACAAAAGAAATAACTGCGGTAACTACTAGCACCGCCGTGGTAAAAACGATTAATAAACGTTGACTTCTCGACATAGATACAATTTTGAAAGCAAATATAAATAACTTACGCTTCTGACCTCAAGTTTTGATTACAAGCCCTTTTCATTAAATTCCACCTAACGCAATTGGAACATGAAATCTCTTCTTATCCTATTCTTTCTTATTCAATTAAATATGCTGTCTTTTGCTCAGACTGATGTACTAAAACCCTATCGTTGGGAAAGTCGTGTCTTACTCGTTTTTGCTGATAATGCAAAAAATCCTATCTATCAAAAACAAATGCTACTTTTCGAGCAAGACAAAGCGGGGATCATTGATCGAGATTTGGTCATCTTTCACCTATTTACTGGGACAGGTGTTTCGCCTAATCAAGATCAACTGCAGGAAGCAAGCGTTCGAGACTTACGACAACATTACAATACAGATTCAAAAGGCTATACCATCATCTTAATTGGAAAGGACAGCGGAGAGAAGTTACGAAGTCAGCAATTGCTTTCACTCAATGAACTGTATAATACAATTGATGTAATGCCCATGCGTCGCGCAGAAATGCGTCGTAAGCAGAAAGGGTATTAAACTAAACCCAAAATGAAAAAGATATATCAATCCCTTTTTTTACCTAATCGCTTTTTCTATGTGTTTAGTGCAGTAACTTTGCTGTTTTTGTTGAGCTTCCCTTTTTCTGTTTTGATGCCGTTGGCCTTATCTATTTTTACCTTGGCTATTGCTTTGACCATCGCAGAACTTTTTACACTCTATCAAAGTAATATGCGGATAAAAGCCCAACGCCAAACACCTAAGATTTTTTCTTTAAGCGATCAGAATAGAGTGAAAATAACTATCCAAAACAATGCTCCCATTCAAGTTAAGTTGAACGTAATTGATGAGTTACCAGTGCAGTTTCAAGTACGTGATTTTGAAAAACATCTTTCTCTAGCGCCTGAGGAAGAGCAAAGCATACGCTATGAATTGAGACCTGTCGAAAGAGGAGAATACGAATTTGGTGCTATTCACTTATTCTGCAATACAAGGCTAGGCTTGCTTCAGCGCAGAATTACAATAGACGCTCAAGTTGTTGTACCTGTTTATCCTTCTATTCTTCAAATGAAAGAACTAGAACTTAAAGCCTTTGATAGCGTAACTTACTTGAAAGGAGTCAAAAAAATGCGTCGCATAGGGCATAGTTACGAATTCGATCACATCAAAAACTATGTGAGAGGCGATGATTACAGAAGTATCAACTGGAAAGCAAGTAGTCGTAAGGCTGGATTGATGGTAAATAAATACGAGGACGAGCGATCGCAACAGGTCTATAATATCATTGACAAAAGTCGCAATATGCGAATGCCTTTTGAAGGCTTGAGCTTAATGGATTATGCCATTAATGCCTCATTGGCGCTATCCAACATTATTTTAAAAAAGCACGACCGAGCTGGACTACTTACTTTTTCTGATAAAATGGGTAGCATCATTAAAGCAGATAACAGGGCGGAGCAACTGCGCCTCCTACTTTCAACGCTATACAAAGAACAGGAGCGTCCAGTAGAATCTAATTTTGAATTACTCTACTTTGCTGTTAGAAAACTGTTGACTAGCCGTAGCCTGCTGTTACTCTACACCAACTTTGAAAGTATGTATGCACTTGATCGCACACTGTCTGTTTTGCGAAAAATTAATAGTATTCACTTATTGGTGGTCGTCTTTTTCGAGAATACAGAAATCAAAAATTTTTCTACTCAAAAAGTAAACACCCTAGAAGATATTTATTATCAGACTATAGCACAAAAATTCGTAGCTGAAAAAAGAGCAATGGCGCAAAAACTTCGACAGTACGGCATTCAATCTGTATTGACTCGCCCACAAGACTTGTCGCTCAACACAATCAACAAATACCTTGAACTGAAATCAAGAGGTTTGATCTGATAAGCAGTTTGGGCTAAGGCTTCCATTAGACTAAGATCATTCTCATTTGCTTTAAAATTCTATACAGCACTTTTACCCTCAAAGATTAAATTGCTAAAAGCCACTAAAGAAAATATTGCGATTGCCAAGTTCATCCTCAAAAAAGGAGAGGGAATCCATCCTATTGCGTTCAAAGTAAAGAATATTCATCAAGCTATGAAAGACATGGCTAGAAAAGTCTTTCAACTACTTAACGAAACTCCTAGACGCAGTGCAGACAATAGGCTCGTATGCTTCATTCAACCTAAGTCCGCTAATAGTGTTTTAGCAGAACTGTGTCAAAGTATCGAAAAAATATAATAAATTTGAAAAACTAACATAAACAAACTACTTAAAATCAATGACTTTACTTAATTTTGTTAAAATTTAGCTAAAAAATAACACACAACAGTTACATTGTAAATAGTCTGTGTCAAAAACAGACAATACAGTAAAAGAGGATTATGAACACTAATGCTACAAACAGAGATTTGACTACAAGACAAACAAACACAGATCGTCAGGAATTGAAGAACAGAATCTTTCATTTAATAAATAACCAAGAAGACAGACATTTACTAAATGAAATACTAGACGCTATAGATCTGCTTATTTATTCAAAAAATAGAAGTTCAGAGGAACTAAATTTTCAAGAAGTACGTTCAAACGATAATGCGCTAGCTATTGAAAAACGTGAAAAGTGGGCTTTAGAATGGCTAGTGGGTTGACTTTTAAATTACACCACGAAATCTTATGCCGTCAAAGTCTCGAATTTTCAGGGGTTCTATTTGGGATGCCTACAATGCTAGTGGTAAAGTTATTCGAGAGGTACTCGTTGTTAGTTCAGATGAGTCAAATTTAGTTAGTGACTTTTTTCAAGTCGTACCATTAGATGATGAGACTTCGGGTAGGATTCATCCAACTAATGCTGTAAAAATTAGAGGTAAGACCGTTTCAGTTGATCTTATCATCACAATTCCTTCATCACATTTTATTTGCCAACATGTAAATACAGCTTCGTTAGAAGATATGAAACATGTCAGTATTGCTATAAAACGACAATTAGGGCTCTGACAGTGATTATACAGAACAACAAGTTACAAGCTGCTCATAATCAGGTCGATCAGAAGATAGTTTATGCACAAAACTTTCTTTTATTGTTCCATTTTTAATGACAAAAACACCAGGCATTTGGAAGCCATCACCGATTTGCTTTACACCTACTGAATGACCGTTTAGTACACCTGCTTCAAAACCTCTAATCCATGATTTTAGACCGAATAATTGGTTCAGATTTCCTCTAGTCAATCCAAATGCAGTATAGTAAAAGCAAGTAGGATCACTTACATGATCTATACCCGACAATTCATAGCGACCAAAGTAGCGTTCTGCAATTTTGTATTCTGACATATGAACGAAAATGATCTTAGTATTTTTCGCCTCAATTTGCTCACGTTGCTCAGCAATATCAGCAAGTGCTTCTCTGCAAAATGTACAACCAAAATGACGCAAAAAAACAAGTAGAACAGCTTGCTGTTTTGATAATTCGAATACACTTTCTCCATTTTGAGTAAGCATTGTTCTAAGCATATCTTGAGTCAAATCTACGGTCGGAAGAGCCATTATTTTATTATTTGTACATTTCTTTCTATTACAATTCACAAATAGCGGTTTGGTTGTAAAAGAACCCCACTTCAACAGGATAGAGCGCATTCAAAAACACGCTCTCTAACCTGCCAACACCCCAAATATTTACAGCACGATTATGTGCTAGATATCCATTTTATTGAATACATCAATTACGGCTCTAACGTGCTCAGCGGAAGTTTGAAGCAGCTTATTCTCCTCTGTATTCAATTTTAATTCAATCACTTCACCAATGCCCGATTTATTTAGCTTAACAGGCACGCCCAAGAAAATATCGGTCAATCCGTGCTGTCCTTCCATTTTAATGCAGCAAGGGAAAATGCGGTTTTCATCTTTCAAAATAGCTTCTACCATTTGGGCAGCCGCTGCTCCCGGTGCATACCATGCAGAAGTCCCCATCAAGTTGACTAACTCTCCACCACCTTTTTTGGTACGTTCTACAATAGCATCTAGCTTGTCTTTATCAATCATTTCTTCTACTGGGATACCTGCTACTGTTGTATATCTTGGAAGTGGAACCATAGTATCACCATGTCCACCCATTAAAACTGCTTGAATATCTTTGGGAGAAACGTTTAACTCCATAGAAAGAAAAGCCCGATAGCGTGCTGTGTCCAAAATACCTGCCATGCCGAACACACGAGATGCTGGAAGTCCAGATGCTTGATGAACAGCATAAGTCATTACATCTAGTGGATTAGAGACCACAATGATGATTGGATTTTCTGAATGTTGCATGATAGATTTTGTTACCATCGTAACAATCTTTGCATTTGTTGAAATCAAATCATCACGGCTCATGCCCGGCTTTCTAGGTACTCCAGCTGTAATCACTACAATATCAGAGCCTGCTGTATCTTCATATTTATCTGTTCCACTCAAGAGAGTACTATAATAATCAATAGGAGCTTGTTGAAAACTATCTAATGCTTTCCCCCGAGCTAAATCACCTTTAATATCAAGCAATACTACCTCTTTGACAATATCCTTGTGTGCTAGTACATTCGCACAAGTAGCACCCACATTACCCGCTCCAACTACGGTTACTTTACTCATAATTTTCAGTCTTTTATTTTAGTAAACCTGTTTTCTTAATCCTACAAATGTAAATATTTTCTAATTATACCTTATATCCATAGGTATATTTTGATTAAGAAAGCGAGTTAGCTCAAGACCTAGAATTGCTTTATTCTAATCAAAATCCACTTCTCCTCCATCGCCACCCGTAAAATCCATCTCTCTAGCGCGCTTTTCATCTCTTCGTATTTCAACGGCTTTTCTTAAATCTTCTCTTACCTTCATTCCATTAACAATACCAGACATTTTCAATGTTGGCAGGCTTCGATCAGAACTGATAATCGTTAAGTTCGACAGACCTAACATTCTGTAAATGAAGGGTTCTTCTATTCTGATGTCTTTTACTCTATACAATTCAATATCATCAATTTGTCGAGTAAAAACCCCGTGCTTTTCAATAATTCTTTCTGATGTAATTTCAAATTGGTGCATTTTAGTTGTGAGCCACTTCCATATTGCAACAGGGATAAGAACGACTGTAATACATCCCAGAAACCACCAAAAATTAGTCCATTGCGAAGGAGAACCCTTCCAGATAAATTCCTCTTGCTTTTCCATTTTTTATTGTGTTATTTATAAGGTAATATTATTGATTTTTATGCTAAAAAACTATAAATATAGCTTAATCAAATTATTAAGAACTGTTTCAGTTGCTCATACACCAAATCCATAGGCAAGCCCATGATGTTAGCATAAGTTCCCTCTATGCGCTTTACTTTGCATATGCCGATCCATTCTTGAATGCCATACGCTCCCGCCTTGTCAAAAGGCTGGTAGTTACTGACATAATAATCAATTTCTTCTTCTGTTAATGAGTATAAAAGCACCTTTGATATGCCTGAGAAGGTAGTTACTTTTTCTGCTGAAAGCAAACATACGCCTGTAATAACTTGATGCCATTGTCCAGATAAAGACTGTAACATTTGCTTTGCTACTAGTGCGTTCTCAGGTTTTTCAAGTATTTTATCTTCTAATATCACAACAGTATCTGCTGCTAGTACAATTTGATTCTCTTTTAGTTTAGGTAAGGCAGCTGATGCTTTTTTATGTGCTAAAAACTCAGGAATTTTTTCTTTTTCTATCCCTGTTGGATGAGATTCATCCACCTCTAATTTTATGACCTCGAAATTGAAGCCCGCTTCTTCCATCAACTGTTGCCGACGAGGTGACTTTGACGCTAGTAATATCTTTTGTTGAAGAACCTTCATGGATGTATTTGTTGAAAATAATAGTAATTCAATTAGACTAGAGGGCGGTTTACTCATTAACAACGAGAATTAAGAATGTTAAAAATGCAATGCTATGAAAACAGTTTTTGTACTAACTCTACTCAAAACTAGCCATAACAAATGTATCGAATTTAATGCAAGAATCCGAATGAGATTGTTCTGTCATATTCTATCGTGAAATTCAACAATAAAAGTGGGCAACCGTTTATTATGAGTAAATGAGTTCTAAAGACTTGAATTTGAATTGAAACTACATAATAAGCGAAATGATAGGTTGGCGTTTTTCAGAATATAATCCAGATGCGGAAGGTTCAATTTTTGATCAGTTGTTAAAATTGTTTCAAGAACTACTAATTTATACTTCTGGCGATGTTTCAGAAGCTCTATCTTGGCTAAATGAGATAGATAAGGAATACAATATAACGAATGAAGGCTATGGCATGGCTGACTTTATTCAAGAGCTGATAGATAAGGGATATATTGAACAAGAAAATCCGAAAAATCCGAAATTTGTGCCTACTTCAAAGGTGGAATTAGCCATGCGTCAAAAAGCATTGGATGACATCTTTGGTCAGTTAAAAAAATCGAAACGTGGTAACCACAGCACTAATTATGGCGGACGTGGTGATGAACGTGCGGCGGAGCTAAGACCTTACGAATTCGGGGATAGTTTGGATAAACTAGCAGTGTCAGAAACCTTAAGAAATGCTCAAATTAATCACGGCATTGATGACTTTCGTCTAACACATGATGATTTAGAAGTGCATGAAACGTTTTACCAAAGCCAAATGAGTACGGTGCTAATGATTGATATTTCGCACTCTATGATATTGTATGGGGAAGATAGAATTACTCCAGCCAAAAAGGTGGCTATGGCACTTTCAGAATTAATCACCACCCGCTATCCTAAAGATACACTCGATATAATCGTTTTTGGCAATGATGCTTGGCAAATTGAAATCAAGGATTTGCCTTACTTACAAGTTGGACCTTATCATACTAACACCGTGGCTGGTCTGGAGTTGGCAATGGATATTTTGAGGAAACGCAGAAATCCAAACAAGCAAATCTTTATGATTACGGATGGCAAGCCTACTTGTATTAAAAAAGGAAAGAAATATTACAAAAATAGTTTCGGTATTGATAGAACTATTCTCAATAGAACGCTGAACTTGGCAACAAAATGCCGTAAGTTAGACATCCCTGTTACAACTTTTATGATTGCTAGAGACTCTTACTTGGTTAAATTCGTGGAGCAGTTCACGCAAGCCAACAATGGAAAAGCATTTTATAGTAGCCTACAAGGCTTAGGAGAATTCATCTTTAAAGATTATAAAAACAACAAATCTAAAAGACATCGCAGATAATTATTTTCTGGGCGAGCTCACACTGAAATTAGATAATCCGGGTAGTTTAACTCCTAGATTCTTCAAAAACTTAGCAATACTGTAGTCTAAACGTAGCACCTGCTTTATAAAGTTCGTGCTACGCTCATTGCCAGACCATTCTACTAGACCTGTAGATTCTTTTTCCTTGCCTAAAATACGTTCCTTTATCATTTTAAGTAAACGAACCGGCAGTAATGAAAAGAAGAAATAGCCTCGCTCAATAGCTACATGATTAGACTTGTTTAAAGAATCTAACAGTGTTGTATTATTATAACGACGGTAATGCCCTAGAAAGTCATCGTGGGTAGTATAAAGCGATTGAAAGGCAGGAACAGTAATGAAAAATTTAGTTTTAGCGGTGATGTAAGGCTTTTGGCTTAGCATTTTCAAAAAAGCAACATCGTCTTCAATATGTTCAATGACATCCAGTAGCAGTAATGCATCCACTTCCTGATGTGGAAAATCAATTTCCATTTGCTCCAAAGCATCAAAAACCTGAATAGATTTGTCCTTAAATTGCTCTGAGAAGTAAGCTAAGTCAGCTTCTTTAAACTCAATGTCAATGCCGTAAAAAGAACTATTCGGAAAACGTTGAGCAAGATTTTCTACAAAAAAAGTATCGCCACATCCGACATCTAGCATCACGAGTTTATCCTGATTATTGAAGTGCTTCAATAAAATGTCGTTAACTACCTCAAATCGAGCCAACTCCCATGGGTGTCTCACAATTTCTACTCTTGCTCTGGCTTCTCTTAAATCCATTATTTACAATTTTGAGTTCGTACCGATTCAGTTTATTAACACTTCATGCTTTCAATTGCTTCATGGACAACCATGCGAAAAGCAAGGTCGTAAAAAATGAGAAAATTGCAAAAACTAAAGCTGGCTTCGACATTTCATCACTCCCAATCAATGTGCTAGTAACGAGTAGAGCGAGCGTTGTATTTTGAAGTCCTACTTCAATTCCGATAGTGGTAGCTTGACGAATATCAATATCAATACTTCGAGAAAAGTAGTAACTAATAATTATAGAACCTATATTTACCAGTAAAGCGTAAGGCAAAATATTGATAACATCCTCTAGTGAAATCCCACTACCTCCACTGCTTTCTCCAGCAAAAAATTTGATACCAAATACTAAAGCTAGCAGTACCATATTGATATATTTTAATGGCTGCTGAATGCGATTGGAAAAATCTGCAAACTTGAGATTGAATAATGTGCCCAACGCTGCGGGTAGTAACGTAATGATAAAAATTTGTGCGATCGTTTGAAAAAAAGGAAGTTGAATATCAGTTTTGGCATGTATAAAATAGTCCAATGCAAAACTAGACAACGTAGGTATTGTAAAAAGAATGATTATACTATTGATGATAGTCAGAGAAATGGAAAGTGCTACTTCGGCTCTGATGAGATAACTGATAAAATTTGAGGTTGTACCGCCTGGGCAAAGAGCAATTATAAACAAACCTACTTTTAATAATGGGCTAAGATTGGAAAAAAAAGCGATAAAAAACACAAAGATGGGCAGGAAAATCATCTGTAACCCAAGACCTGTAAGAAGTGCTTTGGGGTAAAGAAAGACATTTCTAAAATCGCTAGGTTTCAATGAAGCTCCAATGCCAAACATAATCAATGCCAGCACAGAACTGATGAGCACATTTATAAAATCCATTTACCAAATGACCATGTTAATAGTTACTATGAACGGCGTCAAAGGTAACAGGATTCATAATTATAGCAGTAGATTGCTAGAGATATTTAAGTTTGTGCGTTGAAATTTTATCATTCAATACAATCAAAAATGGAGCTTATTCACAAATACTTTACTGATCTATCAACTACTCAAATTGCACAGTTTGAGCAGTTAGATATATTATACAAAAATTGGAATGCCAAAATTAATTTGATCTCTCGTAAAGACATTGATAACTTATATGAGAGGCATATTTTACACTCTCTTGCTTTAGCAGCTATTATGCCCGACTTAAAATCAGGTACTGAGATCATTGATCTTGGCACAGGTGGAGGTTTCCCGGGCGTGCCATTAGCTGTTTTGTATCCCAATGTTCACTTTCATCTTATTGATGGCACAGGCAAAAAAATTATGGTTGTCAATGAAATCGTTCAAGCATTAGGCTTAAAAAATGTAACCGCCAAACAAGTACGTGCTGAGGAATGGAAAGGCAATAAGGTTGATTTTGTAGTTACAAGAGCAGTGGCACAACTAGATAAATTGATTTTATGGACAAAACCACTACTGAAGCAGCAGCAATCACATTCCTATCCGAATGGTCTATTTGCATGGAAAGGTGGAAAAATCCATGAAGAAATGAAAGCCGTGGAGGATAATGAATATATGGAGCTATTTCCACTTATCGAAATATTTGAAGAGACTTACTTTGAAGAGAAGTATTTATTGTACGTGCAAGGATAAAGCAATATAATCCTAAACTACCTTTAGAAAAGTTAATAGCATCATAATCCATTTGACAAAGTAGCATAAAGTGCAACAGTTCTTCTGAGCCGTGCGTTTCTAAACTAAAACTTAATTCATAAAACATATGCGTTTAGCTTTCATCATACTTAATTTATTGTGCTTTAGTTTTCTAGCCTTTACCCAATCAGATGTAGATATTCGTACAGTGAATGTGCATGGGCAAATTGTGCGTTTTATGATTGACGAAAATGGGGATACCTTGTTCTTAGCCACCTTAGATGACATTTCACTTTCCTCCCCGAGAGACTTTGATAGCCAAGAAGAATATCGCCGCTACTTATTGTACAAACGCTATGCAGTCATTGTATATCCTTATGCTAAAGAAGCTATCCGAATTTTTAGAGAGGTAGAAACAGAAACGCAAGATTTAAAAAAGCGAAAACTCCGAAAATTCACAAAAGAGAAAACAGAAGAGCTGAAGGAGGAATTTGAAGACCCGCTCAAAAAGTTGACTAAAACACAAGGAAAAATTCTAGTCAAAATGATTGAAAAAGAGCTAGATACCCCCATGTACGAATTGATAAAAAATTTGCGAGGTAGTTTTACCGCTACTTATTGGAGTACTTTTTCTCGTTTTTTTGGCCATAAGCTAAAGGACGGCTACATAAGAGGTGAAGACGAAATATTGGATGCAGTGCTGGATGATTTAGATATTTCTTACGAATAAACTTAGTGTTCCGCTTGTCAATTCTTCAAAATTGATAAACAAAAATATAACTTACTGAATTAGTTTAGTAAAACTTAATCTTACTGATTGTTAACCAAGGACAAGGGTTTCAAAAACGCTGAACAACCATCTCCTAAGCTACCAAATAGTTAGTTAAAAAACGAAATTATAAATCCATGATTGTATTATTATCGCCTGCAAAAACATTAGACTTTGAGCCTAATCAAACGACAATTCATAGTGAAGCTAGGCTGATGCGAGATAGCGAAAAATTAGTTGAAATACTCAAGACAATGTCCCCTAGCGACATCGGACAACTAATGAAAGTAAGTGATAAGATCGCTAGTCTAAATGTTGAACGCTACCATCAATTCAATACTCCTTTTTGTTTGGATAATGCTAAACAGGCAATATTTGCCTTCAAGGGCGATGTGTATCAAGGCTTACAAGCCGAAACTTTTGATAAAGAAGATTTAGATTTTGCTCAACGGCACGTTCGCATTCTCTCTGGATTATACGGCGTACTGCGCCCATTGGATTTGATGCAGCCTTATCGCTTAGAAATGGGAACAAAGCTGCAGCAAAATGGCAGCAAAGACCTGTATGAATTTTGGGATTCCAAAATTACAGAACTTATCAATTTAGACTTCAAAGCATCCAATAGCAATCTAGTTGTCAACTTAGCTTCAAAAGAATATTTCAAGGCTATTAAAAAAAATCAGTTGCAAGGTGAGTTGTTAGAAATTGATTTCAAGGAAAATCGAGATGGCAAGTACAAAGTTATTGCATTTAATGCTAAAAAAGCCAGAGGCGCAATGACTCATCAAATCGTAAAACACAAAATCGTAGAGGCAGAAGCCTTAAAATCACTAAACGTAGAAGGGTATCTATTCAATGATGAACACTCCTCGCCTCGTCATTTTGTTTTTACAAAGTAAGATTAGTCTTTTCCTTATTTAGAACCATTTATATTTGCATCACTTTTTGAACACTATTGCCTGTTTCTACTAATTGCAGCAGGTCAATTATACAAAACTATAAACTATGAATTACGATTTGATAGTCATCGGAAGCGGTCCTGGAGGATACGTTGCCGCTATTCGAGCATCGCAACTAGGAATGAAAGTAGGCGTAGTAGAAAAAGAATCGCTTGGAGGAATTTGTTTAAATTGGGGATGTATTCCGACAAAAGCCTTGATAAAAAGTGCTCAAGTATTTAACTATGTTCAGCATGCCGAGGACTATGGAATAAAAGTAGAAAATGCGTCTGTTGATTTTGATGGCATGATTAAGCGCAGCCGTGGAGTAGCTAACGGAATGAGTAAAGGTATTAATTTCTTATTCAGAAAAAACAAGATCGATACCTTAACTGGGCATGGTGAATTAACGGCTGATAAGAAAGTAAAAGTAAGCACTGAGGATGGAAAAAGCCAAGAATATTCAGCACAGCACATCATTATTGCTACTGGCGGAAGAGCCAAACAATTACCAAGTCTTCCAATTGATGGCGAAAAGGTAATTGAGTACCGCAAGGCAATGACTCTTCCAACACAACCAAAGCGAATGGTGATTGTAGGAGCAGGAGCAATTGGAACAGAGTTTGCCTATTTTTACAATTCCATTGGCACAGAAGTAACTGTGGTAGAATTTATGGAACAGGGACTAGTGCCAAGGGAAGATGCTGATGTTTCTAAAGAGCTAACCAAGATTTACAAAAAAGCAGGTATCAATATTCTTGCTAATACTTCTGTGGAAGCTGTAGATATAAGTGGTACAGATTGTAAAGTAAAAATTAAGAATCGCAAGTCAGGGGAAGAGCGCATTATTGAATGCGATGTGGTACTTTCTGCTGCTGGAGTAACACCTAACACGGAAAACATCGGACTTGAAAAGTTGGGTATCAAGACAGAGCGTGGATTGATTGAAGTGGATGAATATTATAGAACCAACGTAGCAGGTATTTATGCCATTGGTGATATCGTGAAAGGGCAAGCACTAGCACACGTCGCAAGTGCAGAAGGCATCACCTGTGTAGAGAAAATAGCTGGGCATCATCCCGATCCAATTGACTACAATAATATTCCGGGTTGTACCTACTGTGTTCCGGAGGTAGCATCAGTTGGCTATACAGAACAGGCTGCCAAAGAAGCAGGCTATGATATTAAAGTTGGGAAGTTTCCATTCTCGGCATCTGGAAAAGCGAGTGCGGCTGGTGCAAAAGAAGGTTTCGTAAAAGTTATCTTTGATGCAAAATATGGTGAATGGCTCGGAGCGCACATGGTTGGTAATAATGTAACCGAAATGATAGCAGAGGTAGTTGCTGCAAGGAAGTTAGAAACAACAGGGCATGAAATAATCAAAACAGTTCATCCACATCCAACAATGAGCGAAGCAGTGATGGAAGCTGCTGCCGCTGCTTATGACGAGGTGATACATTTGTAACCTGAATTTTTATAGATGCTTTTTTACTATCTAGTTAGAGCAAGTCTTACGATAGATTGATTCATGAAGAAAAGTAGAAATATTGTAAGAGGTTTGGCAGAATAGATGAATCTAACCAAACCTCACCAATACTACAAGTAGAGCTTGCTACCCTTATCTTTAAACTCTTCTGACTTTTCTACCATTCCAGCTTCCAGAGCTGCTTTTTCATCTACTCCTAAATTAGCAGCATAATCTCTCAACTCTTGTGTAATCTTCATGGAACAAAATTTCGGTCCGCACATAGAACAAAAATGTGCTAGCTTTGCACCCTCGGCAGGAAGCGTCTCATCGTGATAAGCCTTTGCTGTTTCTGGATCAAGTGATAAATTAAACTGATCTTCCCATCGAAATTCAAATCTTGCCTTACTCAGAGCGTTATCTCTGTACTGTGCTCCAGGATGTCCCTTAGCTAAGTCTGCAGCATGAGCAGCCAGTTTGTAAGTAATTACTCCAGTTTTTACATCATCTCGATTAGGTAAGCCCAAATGCTCCTTAGGCGTTACATAACATAACATTGCTGTACCAAACCAACCAATCATCGCCGCACCAATACCCGAAGTGATGTGGTCATAGCCGGGAGCTATATCTGTCGTTAACGGTCCGAGTGTGTAGAATGGCGCCTCGTAGCATTCTCTCAACTGCTTATCCATGTTCTCCTTAATCATGTGCATAGGTACATGACCAGGACCTTCAATCATCACTTGCACATCGTGCTTCCAAGCAATCTTTGTAAGTTCCCCTAGTGTTTTCAATTCTGCGAATTGCGCTGCATCATTAGCATCAGCAATACTTCCCGGACGTAAACCATCCCCCAGCGAAAAAGCAACATCATAAGTTTTCATAATTTCACAAATCTCCTCAAAATGTGTGTAAAGAAAACTTTCTTGATGATGTGCCAAGCACCACTTTGCCATAATTGAACCACCTCTGGAGACAATGCCCGTTACTCGATCAGCCGTCAAATGAATATACTGTAAGCGCACACCTGCATGAATTGTAAAATAATCTACACCTTGCTCTGCTTGTTCAATCAAGGTATCTCGAAACATTTCCCAAGTCAAATCCTCTGCCGCACCATTTACCTTCTCCAGTGCTTGATAAATCGGCACTGTTCCTACAGGCACAGGTGAATTGCGAATGATCCACTCTCTAGTTTCATGAATATTTTGTCCTGTGGATAAATCCATGATAGTATCCGCTCCCCAGCGAGCTGCCCATACCATTTTTTCTACCTCCTCTTCAATGCTAGAAGTAACTGCCGAATTACCGATATTAGCATTAATTTTCACTAGAAAATTGCGACCAATAATCATTGGCTCACTCTCAGGATGATTAATGTTATTGGGAATAATGGCACGACCAGCAGCAATCTCATCTCTCACAAATTCAGGAGTAATTTTCTCTGGAATATTTGCACCATAGCTAAACCCCTTGTGTTGCTTTGCCAAGTCTGCTTGCATTTCTTCTCGTAGCTGATTCTCTCTGATTGCTACAAATTCCATTTCTGGTGTAATGATTCCCTTTTTGGCATAGTGCATCTGCGATACATTTGCGCCTTTCTTTGCTCGTAGCGGCTTTCTCAAATGTTGAAAGCGCAAGTGATCCAATGATTCATCATTCAATCTTTCAATTCCGTAAGTAGAACTCGTAAAAGGCAATTCTTCCACATCACTACGTTCTCTAATCCAGTTTTCACGAATGGGCTCAAGCCCCCTACGCACGTCGATAGGCACTTCAGGATCAGTGTAAGGTCCACTTGCATCATATACTGTAATTGGTGGATTAGGTAGGCGCTTCCCAGTGTTGCGTTCAATTGTATCCGATTGAGTGATTTCTCGCATTGGCACTTGAATATCATAGATTCTGCCCGGCACATACACCTTTCGAGAATTTGGCAGCGGCACTCTGGTAACTGTTTGTTGTGTTGGTATTTTATCTACTCTTGGCATAATTTTTATTTTCAGTTTATAAATTATCAATAAGCTATTAATTATTTTGTATTCGACTTTCGGTACTAATTGTATCTTCAAAGTCGTACTCAAAATACTATAAATCAATTGTTACTCAAAAAATATTACTATCCTCCCTGCGTAGCTGTTACAATTAGCATCTCATCTTGATCTTGAATCAAATGAGCCTTCCACTGCATTTTAGGAATGACAACATCGTTGATCGCTACGGCAATCCCTGTCGCTTCGAGTTTGTTTAATTGCTCCAGAGTCTTCTCAATAGTTTGAGCGTCTTCTAGTTCGTGAATTTGATTATTGATTTTTACTTTCATAAGCATCTAATTTTTTTGATGCTTTAGTGGTGAGATTGCATTAGAATGCTTCTAAACTTAATTTAGAAACCTTAGACTAAAAATCTCGCTTTTCCCTACGGCAGTTTGAACTGCATCAGGTATTAAGGGTATGATCTCAGCCCGATTGTGGGACACCCCTAAAGCAAATATTAACTATATAAAGTTCTTCATCCAGTAAATTGTTCTATTTTTGGAAAAATAAATAGCTATTCAGCACCTCCAGTATCTGAATGATAATTGTGTGTATTTATTGGGCTTGAGCAGTGAATAGACTAAAAACTAATATATTACTGATGAAGAAGTTACTTACAGTTGTAGTAGTATTTGTTTTTATATCTGGGAGTGTATATTCCCAAAAAGAGGTTGAAAATGAAGCTATTATCCAACCTATAAAACAATTATTTGAAGGAATGGCGCAAAAAGACTCTATGATGATAAAAGAGGTCTTTTATGAATCCGCTAGATTGGCAACTACAAGCACAGATAAAGAAGGGAAGCCACAGTTCAGACTAGATAACATAGCTGATTTTATTACTTCTATTGGAGCTTCTCCGAAAGATCGCAGGCTGGAAGAACGTATTTTGAGTTATGAAGTTAAAACGGACAATAATCTAGCTATTGTTTGGACACCCTACGAGTTCTACGTGAATGATGATCTCAGCCACTGCGGTGTAAATGCCTTTGAATTATTCAGAACAGAAGCAGGCTGGAAAATTACTTCTATTATTGATACTCGTCATCGAGAAGGCTGCCAATAGTTTGGCATAAAAATATCAAAAGTTCACATACTCAGCAGGATCAACCGCTTGCCCATTGTGCCAAAGTTCAAAGTGAAGATGAGGTCCATCAGTTTGAGTGCCTGTATTTCCAATAACTGCTACAGCTTCTCCCGCCTTTACGAAGCTCCCTTCTTCTTTCAAGAGTTTCGAGTTGTGCTTGTAAACAGAAATGGTATTATTGGCATGTTGAATGGCAATTACGTTGCCTGTTTCTATTGCAAATTCCGTGAATATTACGTATCCGTCTAGCACGGCTTTTACAGGAGTATTTTTAGGTGCAATGAGGTCTATTCCTAAATGAGACTCACCAGGAATAAAAGGTTTGAATATATCGCCCTCAACTGGAGTGATAAAATGTAAGTGGGCAAGGGGTTTACTGTTTGTTAGGCTAGTTCTACTAGCATCTTGAGCAAGCCTACCTATGTCATCCATCTGAACTTCTTTTCTCAAGGCCATTTCTGCTTCATTAGCGGTTATTTGTAAGACCGAATCAGGAAATTCTTCTTCTTCTTCATCGTTGCTATTCTCCTCTATTTCTACATTTCCAGTTAGCACTTTATAAAAGTTTTCAGTGTAGTTTCGCTGTGCAATGATTTGAGTCTCTAGCGTGTCAACATATCTAGCAAGTTCCATTACTTTTTCTTGATCTACGCCGCCGCCGCCATATCCTGGTATGTATTGCTTTAAAGGCGTATAAGTAATGAGCATCCACATCAATATACCAACTAGCACTATAAGTGTGCTCAGCAAAATATACACATTAAGTAGGGACAACCGATAAGAACCTACCTCTTCAAAGGTTTCATTATTCATGATTACCAATCGGTAAGTATGCTTTAGCCTTTCCCACAGTGTTTTTTCTTGATGTTCCATAAAATAGTTGATTCTTTCAGCACTGATGTTAATCAAGCGTTCTACAAAGATACGTACTTAGAGCCTATTATGCACAATATTGTTTGTCGTCATAATTTAAACTGACGTTTGATAGTGTTTTAGTATAAACTCAGGCTACGTCTTCTTGTTGCTCTGTCCAAGGAGGAGAAACAATACACAGAAAATTAAGCGGTGTCCGACCTGTATTTTTGATCCATTGAATTTCTCCTTTAGGAATTAAGAGAACGCTACCAACTTTCACATCAATGACTCTATCAGCTATAAAAGCAGTGCCAATACCACTTAGAATAAAATAGACTTCAGTGCTATCTTTTAAGGTATGTGGAAGAGAAGATTCACCAACTCCGACGGTTGCATGAGCAAGACTATAATTCAAGTCTATATCTTCGTTTTTAGGATGCAACACTTCTTTTATTTGTGTTAAGTCGCCTGCCATAAAGGAAGGAATATCTTGTAAATTCTTGATAATCATTGATTTGATTTTTTATTGAATTAATAACGGCCTAACAATAGTTCTATGTTGAGTGGTAATCACTACTTGATAATGACCCGAAGGCAAATGAGCCACTCCAACAACTGTATTTTTGGGGGACATAAGATGATGACAAGTTTGTCCGAGACTATTGATGATGTGAATACTTTGAATAGGCATTTCAGTAGAAATAGAAAACTGATCTTGAGCGGGATTGGGGTACAATTTCAGTTCCATAGCTTGCTGTGCGTTTGTTGTAGTAATATTCTCGCAAACCATTGTATTAACAAGTCTAGGTCTTACTGCAAACAGTGTTGCTAGCATTCGCTCTTTTTGACCTAAAGTAAACAGGCTCATGCAGGCATCATCGGTGTAGTTCATGAAATTCATATACATATCTGATGATCGGCAGCTTGATTTTGGCGATGATGGGCACTGGCTATTATAGGTGTCGCTTTGCTTAGGTGTATCCAAAATACCATCATCTTCACTGCAATTATCATTGTCAAGTCCTTCTCCCCAGAGATGTTTTAGTCCTAAATAGTGCCCCATTTCATGAGTAGTTGTTCTACCCAAGTTATATGGATGATTCTGCTCTGCCGATCCACCCCTACCAAATGCACGATAGTCAATCACTAGCCCTTGTACTTCATTAAAATCACCAGGGCGAGTAGAAATTCCTAATATGCCATCGGTGCGCCTGCCCACCCATATATTGACGTAGCGATCTGTATCCCAATCATCTGCACCACCTCTTGTCCCATATTTAATGAGGTTTTGGTTATTGGCAATACCTATTAAGTTGGTAAAAGTTCTCGTAATGCCATTAGTTGCCCTACCTCTAGGATCAATTTTGGCAAGGCAAAACTCCAGTTCCACATCTGCAACGAATGCTCTAAATTCTTCATCTACCGAGGCTACTTCCACATTTAAGGCTCGAAAATCTTGGTTCAATGTCTCTATTTGTGATTCGATTTGTGCATCGCTGATGTTCTCTTCTGCTTCGTTCCAAACTACATGTACGACTACAGGAATCGTAATGACATTTCTAGAGGAGATGCTGCGTTCGTTTATCCATTGTTGTATTTTTGCTTCAACAGTTGCCTTATGAATTCTGGCTATTGCATATTGAGCTTCATATTCTAGCGCCCATTCATCTGTGCCACAGCGTTGAAACTGAGCAGTTGTAGGCATCCAAATTAAACTGATGAGAAAGGACAACCCTACAATTCTAAAAACTGTTGGAAACATAACTTTTTAATTATTTCTAATTATCTTAATTTTTGACTACAAAATAGATTGTTTAATTCAAGCGTCTTAACCACTTCACCACAAAGCAACATAATTTGAACTTTTTAGCCCACTTATATCTCACACCGAATGATGAAGCCTTGCTGCTCGGCAATTATCTTGCGGACTTTTTAAAGAAGCAGCATCTATCTCAACTACCCAATCAGGTAGTAAAGGGAATAATGCTACACAGAAAAATTGATTCCTTTACTGATCGCCATCCATTAATGCTTAAAGGTGCGAGGCGATTATATAGTAAACATCACAAATACGCTCTTGCATTAATGGATGTTTATTATGACTTCTTTTTAGCTCAAAATTGGGAAGACTACTCAAAAATAACTCTTCCAGATTTTACGCAAAACGTATATGTAAGTTTAGAAAAACAGTTGACAATCATACCTACTCCTTTCGATAAGCGAACTCAGCACATGATTCAACAGGATTGGTTGATGAGTTATACTACTTTAGAAGGTCTAGCAGATACGTTTGAAAGAATGAAACACCGAGTCAGTAAACCTGAGTGGTTAGACGGAGCAACAGAAAGTCTGGAAGCAAATTATGAAGCGTTGAATGAAGAATTTACATTATTTTTTCCCGACATAATAACAATGGTAAAACAGCTAAACCTAGATCAATTATGATGCCCTTCACTACGCCTGTACCTTTACAAACGATGCCGTTTTCTATCCAACATCAAGACCAAATATTAGCAATCGGCTCTTGTTTTGCTCAAAATATTGGCATACAACTACAATATTATAAGTTCAACTCGCTGTTGAACCCATTTGGCATACTTTATAATCCCGCTTCCATTTACACTTGTCTATCTTCGCTGTTGAGTGATTATGAATTCTCAGATCAAGATATTTTCCAACATCAAGGCATCTGGAGCAGCTATTTTCATCACAGTTCTTTTTCTAGTTTGCATCAAAAAGAGATGCTAAGACAACTTAACCAATCAGCAAAAAAGGCACAGCAGTTTTTGAGAACAAGCAATCGCCTAATTGTAACTTTGGGTACAGCTTATGCTTATCATCATGAAGCATGGAACGGCATTGTAGCAAATTGCCATAAATTACCACAAAGCACCTTTATCAAAAAGCGACTGACTGTATCAGAGATTGTCGCTTTGTTTGCTCCTCTATTTCAACAGTTGAAACAGGCGCAAGTGAATTTAGAAATTCTACTTACTGTGAGTCCTATTCGACATATCAAGGATGGCATTATTGAAAACCAACGCAGCAAAGCAGTCTTGCTGCTAGCAACAGAGCAACTCACGCAGCAGCTTGACTTTGTTCATTATTTTCCTGCCTATGAATACATGATGGATGAGTTAAGAGATTATCGCTTTTATGCCAAAGATTTAGTACATCCTTCTGAAATGGCGATTGAGTTTATATGGGAGAAATTTCAAGATACCTTTTTTGATGACACTACTCGACAGTTAAATTTGCGTATTCGAAAAATAAAGCAGGCAGCAGCCCATTGTCCTCTCCAGCCTAATTCGACTGAGCATCAGCAGTTTGTTGTTAAACAATTAGAAGCAATTGCCGCTCTTGAACAATCATACGATTTTCTCGATTTCTCTGTTGATAAAAATCAATTCAGCAAGCAACTTTTTCAATTACAAAAAAACTAAATTCAAGTCTAAAACTAAAAAAGTGTTACTTTGAGCATAAAACTCGGCAGTAGCGTAAACTGATCCAAATATGACCTTAGTTGTACTTATTTTTATTTTTCTGGTTTTCTCAGCCTTGTTTTCAGGTTCAGAAATTGCTTTTGTATCCGCAAGTAAGTTGCAAGTAGAATTAAGAAAAAATAAAGGTGGTCGGCGCGGGAAATTATTAGCTAAATTTTTTGATGCACCTGCAGACTTTCTGAGCACTATGTTAGTGGGCAATAATATAGCACTAGTAGTTTTTTCTATTTTAACTACTCAACTGCTTGAGTCTTTTTGGATAATTGAAAATAGCTTTCTACAACTGTTTGCTTACACAGTAATAACAACAATTATCATACTAATTTTTGGAGAATTTCTCCCCAAGACACTGTTTCGCTTGTACGCTGATCAAATACTGTTTTCTTTAGCTTATCTACTAACGGGGCTACGATTTTTACTGGGCATACCCGCATGGATTATGGTACAACTTTCCAATTTACTGATTCGCATTTTCGTCAAAAACCCCATGGAGGAAGTTGCAAAAGTCTTTACTCGGCTAGACTTAGAAACATTCGTTAAAAACACTACCAATAGAATTGATGAAGAAATTGACAAAAACCTTTTTGAAAAGGCACTCTATCTGAGAGATATAAATCTCAAACAAACGATGATTCCTAGAACTGAAATCAAATATATTGATGTTAACGAGGACATAGAAGCATTGAAAACACTGATTTTAGAAACGCAACTTTCAAGAATTGTGATTGTAAAAAATAATGACATCAATGAAGTGCTTGGATATGTGCATCACCAACAATTGCTAGATTCTCCTAGTTCTATCAGCTCACTGGTATTAGATATTCCAATCGTGCCAGAGACAATGGAAGCCCATGAAATGATGAATATTTTCATTAAAGAAAGTACAAATATTGCTTGCGTAGTAGATGAATTTGGTGGAACGGCAGGAATTGTTACCCTTGAGGATATTCTGGAAGAGCTATTTGGAGAAATCGAAGATGAGCACGATGACCTAGACTCTCATGTTGAAGAGCAACTCTCAGAGATAGAGTTCTTATTTTCAGGAAGATTAGAGATTGATTATTTGAATGAAAAATATCCTCAGTTAAACCTTCCAGAGGGCGACTATCACACGTTGTCGGGTTATATTGTGATGACTAGAGAGGAAATTCCCGAAGACAAAGAAGCCTTTGAATTGGGCAATCATCGCTTTGTGCTAGAGCTAGTGAGTAATACTAAAATTGAAACGGTGCGCGTCTTTCTACTTGAAGAGGAGCAATAAAAGACCTGTTTATTTCTAATAATATTTTTTTATCCACTGCTAAACAAACATTGTATTTAGACATTTTACTTCATATAATTGATGACTAGAAACTCAAAATTGATTCAAATGAAATTTTCCTATAAAAATGTAGTGATGACTGGCACTATACTATCTATGTTGACCGTGCTGGGCTTAATCATCATACCTACTCAATCTGCTATTTTTATTTTAGTTGCGGTGTTACCAATCATCACTATATTGGTTACTTTTGGCGTTTTACGCTCCGAGCAAGAACCCTCAGATCACTCAGAGGGAGACTGGTATGAGAATTAGAAAAAATAGTGCTTAGAAAATTATAAAAAAGCACTTATATAGCTTCACCATTACATTACTCACTCTACGTCTTGCTGTATAGCTTGCTCTGTGCGAGCCTTGATCAACTCATGTCTTTTGCCCTCAAAATCATCAATGGCATCACTGACGTGCATAAAGTGATTTTGTGAGCCAATAAGTTCCATCAAGCCAGTTTTATATAAAATATCTCGAACCGGGCCGATGGCATCGGCAAAGCAAAAGCGAATGCTTCGAGTATGTAGTAAGTCAATTATATCTTTCAAGATATGCACCCCACTTGAGTCGATATCTGTAATAGAAGAAGCATCAATAATAAGACATTGCAACTTGGGACTATGTTGGTCTACTAGCTGTTCAATTTGTGCTCTGAAATATTCGGCATTGCCAAAATAAAGTTGTGAATCAAACCTAAAAATTAGTGCATTAGAAGGAGAACTAGCATTGGGAAATCGCTCTATATTTCTGAAATAATTAGACCCAGGTAGTTTGCCTAGCACTGCAAAGTTAGGCTTGGAATTTTGGTAGATAATTTGAGCCACAGAAAGTATAACTCCCGCCAGCACACCTTGTTGAATACCAACAGCGAGTGTGATAATAAAAGTTACGAGCAATGTCAAGAAATCTTTTCTATCATTTTGCCATAAATATTTAGCTTCTCTCAAGTCGATCAATCCTCCCACTGCCATCACAATGATAGCAGCAAGAGTAGCTTTAGGCAAATAGAAAAATAATGGTGTCAAGAAAAGTAAAATAATGGCAATCAAAATAGCAGAAAAAATAGATGAAATACCTGTTTTAGCACCAGCCTCATCATTTATAGCAGAACGTGTGAAACTCCCCGTTGTGGGAAAGGACTGGAAAAATGCTCCACCAACTTTACTAATACCTAATGCAATCAGCTCTTGATCAGGAATAACTCGATAGCTCTTGTGTTTAGATGCAATAGTCTTAGCAATAGCCATAGACTCAATAAAGCTGATTAGACTAATGGCAAAAGCAACGGGCAGCAAGTCAATGAATGTCTGCATGGAAAATTTAGGAATCATAAAGGCTGGCAAACCGGCTGGTACTTCTCCTGCTGTGGCAACTCCTTGAAGGTCTAGTCGAAAGCCCCAAACCAGTAAGGTAGAAATAACGACTACGATGAGTGCGTGTGGCAGTTTTTTATGAATGCGCTTGGTAATCATCATGAGTAAAATGCCACCCACTCCAATAATGAAAGTTAACCAATTTGTATTTTGTACCTGCTCCACTGCTTGTAATAAAATGTAGTGTACTTTATTACTTCTTATCAAATCGAGACCTAGCAAATTTCCGAGTTGAGAAATAGCAATAATAAATGCAGCAGCAGAGGTGAAACCTGTTGTAACAGGATGTGAAAGGAAGTTAACCAAAAATCCTAAGCGAAAGACACCCAATAATATTTGAATAATACCAGCAATCAAAGCAGCAATAACAGCAAGTGCTATAAACTCTGATGACCCAACCGCAGCAAATTGACCAATTCCTGCCATCACTAGCAATGACATCAGAGCAGTTGGACCTACTGACAGTTGTCGGGATGTTCCGAAAAAAGCATAAATCAATAATGGTACAATTCCCGCATATAAGCCATAAATTGGAGGCAGACCTGCCAACAACGCATAAGCCATTCCTTGTGGAATCAGCATAATTGCAACCGTTAAGCCTGCTAATAGGTCGCTTTTGAAGTCGCTTTTTTTATACTGAGCCAGCCACTCCAGAAATGGAAAAAAGTCTTTCGCCCTAGACATATTTAGCTGTATTATATATTTAAAGTTTAAAAAACGTATTTACTTTTCCAAATTATTCTGGATAGCGTACTTTTTAAATGACTTATATTCTTGTTGATCGAAAAAGTCCACAGCGTGCTGAGTACGCAAAAAGAAGTGATCTTTTCCTAGTTTATCAAATATATGAGTGCGCTTGAAAGCATCACGAACTTTTCCTTTGACACTAGCCATGAAAATTTCAATTCCTCTGCTCTCGCAATCCTCAATAATATCTTTTAGCGCATGAATACCGCTACTATCAATACTATTGATGCTATTAGCATCCAAAATAATAGCTTTTAACTCCTCCCCTTTTTTGTCTATCAACTTTTGTAGGCGTTGCTCGAAATGTCCAATGTTAGCATAATACAAACGCGCATCAAATCGAACAATCAAGATGTCACTTCTCACCTCTAAATTATCAAAACGATTGATGTTTTTATAGTGTGGTGCATCTGGAATTTTACCCATCACAATCATATCAGGGCGAGTCGTCTTGTAAATAATTACACCTAAAGAAAGTAATGCACCAATCAAGATTCCTTCTTCGATCCCTAGAAATAAAGTACCTAAAAAAGTAGCTAACATCATCCAAAAATCTGAGCGATCGGCTGACCAGAGAAATTTCGCTTCCTTGAAGTCAATCAAACCAAATACAGCTACCATAATTACTGATGCTAGCACGGCTTTAGGTAAATAGTAAAAAAGAGGCGTTAGAAAAAGTAAAGTCAAAGCAATTGTACCTGCACTAATAATAGCTGCTACTCCAGTCTTTGCACCTGCTTGGTCATTTACAGCAGTTCTTGAAAAGCCACCTGTAGTCGGAAAAGCCTGAAAAAACGAGCCTCCAATGTTAGCAACACCTAATGCAATCAACTCTTGATTAGAGTTGACTTTATAGTCTTTATGTCTCGATTGCATTGCCTTCGCTACCGCAATACTTTCCATGAAACCAATGAAGGAGATCGTCAATACAATTGGAATTAGCTGTTGAATGATTTCTATATTCAAATCGGGCACTTGAAAATTAGGTAAACCGCTTGGTACTTCTCCTACAATTTTCACGCCATTCGCAGTCAATCCTAAACCCCAAACCATTAATATTCCTAGTACTACAACAGCTAAAGGCCCTGGAACTGGAATTTTGAAGCGTCGAACAGCAAGAATCAAAGCAATACCAGCTAAACCAATAATTACAGTGGGCAAATTTACACTTTGAATATTAACGATTGCATTACCAATGATTTCGTGAATATGATTGCTTCGAGGAATATCAATACCTAGTAGATGCTTTAACTGGCTAAATCCAATTATCAACGCTGCTGCCGATGTGAATCCCGCAATAACGGGATGCGAGAGAAAATTAACTAGAAAGCCTAAGCGAAAAACGCCCATCATTAATTGCATAATACCGACCAGTAAAGCAGTTAGAATAGCTAAGCTAATATACTCTGGAGACCCAACCTCTGCTAGAGTTCCAACACCTGCTGCAACCAATAAAGAAATCATTGCTACGGGACCAACTGCCAACTGGCGAGACGTTCCAAAAATAGCATATAATAATAGGGGGATAATGGAAGCATACAAACCATAAATAGGAGGCAAACCGGCAACCATAGCATAGGCCATTCCTTGTGGTATGAGCATGACGCCAACCGTTAAACCTGCACTAATGTCACCTTTTAAAAATGCTCGGTTGTAGTTTGGCAACCAATTTAGTATGGGGAGGAAGTTTCTTAAATTCATTTTAACAAAGATTTTTCTGAGACCATGAAGCAAGTTATGATAAAGATTGAGGGGAAATATATTGAAACGCTAAGCCGCCCAAACAGCTATGAAATCTCTATTTTACCAACGGCATTGCAAAAATATGAACATTTTCTCATGTATTGTAGGTAATAGATCACAAAAGTCTGATACGAGACTACATATTACGATAGGCAGATAATATTGAGCATTCTTAAAGAGGATAAAATAAAACTGATTTTTTAAAATTTTAATTTAGAAATTGAAACTTTTTCTTCTAGCTTTAGTATAAAGTGCGAACATAGGGAGTAAATTAAAACAACAACACAGTACATTAATCAGTAATGTGTTACAGGGAATTTTACCATTTCCTCAATTATTCTTACCACTTCCTCAATTGAGATCAAGTTGCCAAGTAAGTGTTGGACATTTAAGTAATTTTAAGTATCGGTACATCTTAACCAACACAAACACATGAAGTATAGAGAATTTTACAACTCACCAATTATAAATAACCTTGTTACAGAATACGAATCTATAGTAGAGAAAGGCTCTATGAAATACTATGAAGAGTCAGATTTTCTTCAGCTAGTGGATTATTATGAGCAGGAAACCATGCGAACTCGAGCAATAGAAGTCCTCGATCAAGCTATCAGTTGTCACCCTTACTCAGTAAGCCTGTTCATTAAAAAAGCAAAATTGCTGATGGATGAGCATCAACAAATAAACGCTATACAAATATTAGATCAAGCGGCGTTGCTATCTCCTGATGACATCAACTTGGATTTACTAAAGGTAAAAGCAATCGCTTTACTCGGCAATACACAAGAAGCATTATCTTTAGTGGCTTCCCTAAAGGAGGTGGGCGACTCAGAGATATTAAGTAACATTTATGTTGTTGAAAGTATTATTTATGAACAATTGGAGTGGCACGATGAAATGTTCTATGCACTCAAAAATGCGTTAGAACTGAAAGCGGATAACGAAGACGCTTTAGAAAGAATCTGGCTTTGTGTAGAATTGTCAAAAAAGTACAAGGAGAGTATAGAATTACATCTTAGAGTGGTAGATAATGATCCGTATTCGAAAATGGCTTGGTATAATTTAGGTCATGCTTATGCTTATTTAGGTCAATATGCTGAAGCTGCAGAGGCTTATGAATATGCTTATTTAATTGATGACCAATTCGAGTTTGCTTACAGAGATTGTGCAGAGGTGCTTTTTATGCTTCAATATTACGATCAAGCATTACATTGCTATGAGGAAATACTGGAACAATTTGAACCAGATGCAGATTTATATATGAGAATCGGGCAATGCTATTTTCATTTAAACAGTATAAAAAAAGCGCGCCATTATTTAACTCATTCTATTTTACTTGACCCGCTGAATGATGAAGTACTCTATCACATCGGCATCTCTTTTTCTAAAGAAGGGGAATGGCGTAATGCTATTTCATTTTACGAAAAAGCAATAGAGATAGAAGATCGCAGGGAAGAATACTGGTCAGCCTTAGGTGAAGCACACTGCCAACTCAAGGAATGGATAGTAGCGGAAGAGTGCTTTCAAGAGGCAACAGAAATTGCGCCAGAGCAATCCAAGTATTGGTTTCAATATGCACAATTTTTGATCCAACAGGGGAAAGAAAATGAAGCGTTCTTACTGCTTGAAGAAGCGCAAGACTATTCCGTGGGAGCGGAATTGATCTATTGCCAAGCAGCTTGTTCATTTGCAACAAATCAAAACACACAAGGATTAAATCTACTTCAAATAGCTCTGGAAGAAGAAATAGAACAATACCAAATCATATTTGACCTTATGCCTCATCTGCTTCAAGATGAAAAAGTGAAGGCTTTAATTGCCTATTACCTTGAAGCATAAATAACAATATGGTGTTCATACCCACCGACACCCAGTCGTTTGAGCGTTTGCTTAAACGACTTTTTTTATAATACTTGATTGAGTAGCAAACATCCTACCAAGCCGACAAGCGAGACGATAGTTTCCATCACGGTCCAAGAACGTAGCGTTTGTCCAATCGTCAAGTTGAAATATTCTTTGAACATCCAAAAACCTGTATCATTCACCTGAGAGCAAGTCAAACTTCCTGCACCTGTTGCAAGTACTAATAGTTCAGCATTCACATCAGTTGTGCCAATTAGTGGAGCTGCAATACCCGCAGCCGTCAACGCAGCTACCGTAGCCGAACCTAAAGCAATACGCAATGCTGCTGCAATTAACCATGCCAATAATAGAGGAGAAATAGCTATGCCTTCAAAGGCTTTTATGATGTAGTTACTAATGCCGCTATCAATCAATACTTGCTTAAACGCACCACCCCCAGCAATAATTAGCATAATCATCGCAATCGCTTTTACAGATTGGCTGAGTTTATCCATGATTTCTTCCATAGGTTTGCCCAAACCATATCCTAAGGTGTAAATTGCAAATAGCACTGCAATCAATAAAGCAATAATTGGATCACCCAAAAATGAAAGTATTTTAGAAAGCAGTGAGATAGAATCTAAGTATAGTTTTGAAATGGCAGCAGCAGCCATCAGCAGCACAGGCAAGAGTGCTGTAAAAACACTGATGCCAAAACTTGGTAATTGATCTGGCACTTTGATGTCAATAATATCCTTCGGAAATGGCGTATGAAATTCTTTAAACGTCCGCCCAAAAGCCAAACCTGCTATTAATACAGTAGGAATAGCAATTATAATACCGTATAGTAAAGTTAGTGACATATCTGCTCCGTAGATATCCGCAATAGCTGTAGGAGCAGGATGAGGCGGTAAGAATCCATGCGTTACAGACAGTGCAGAGATCATGGGAATACCAACATACAATAGCGGTAGCTTAGTAGAGGCTGCAATCGCAAAAATAATGGGAATAAGCATAATGAAGCCCACATTGTAAAAAATAGGAATACCTACTATAAAACCAGCAATGATCGCAGCCAATTGAATGTATTTTAAACCAAACTGAGCAATCAGTACTTGCGTAATGCGGTGAGCTGCACCACTTTCCGCAATGAGTGCTCCTAACATAGCTCCAAATCCCAAGACAAGTGCGAGATAGCCCAATGTACCCCTTACCCCACTTTTGATTGAATCAATCACGGCAGTTATTTCCATTCCCTGTGCAACTCCTACGCCCAATGCTACTAAAATCAATGCGATGAAAGTATTGAATCGAAAGTACATAATGAGCGTCAGTAAAGCGATTACACTCAACAAAACAATAATAATTGGCATAGATAAATTGGTTATTTCAACCGAAAGTATAAATAAATTTTGGATTCTATTAAATTTGTTGGTAAATCAACATAGTTACTGGGATGGCAAAGCGTATTTCTATTGGTCGTGGTGCTTCAAACATACTCTTTTGGTCGTTAGTCTCTGCTGCTTTTATCGGTCCCAGTACAGTAACCATAGCCGCCAGTGCAGGTGCAGCCTTCCATCTATCCTTGCTATGGGCATTATTTTTTTCGACCATTGTTACGATTGTTTTACAAGAAGCAGCAGCTAGAATTACCATTGCCTCAGGAAAGTCATTAGGTGAAGTCATATCGCTAAAATATCCTGATGAATTGGGAGATAGCATTAAAACCATTTTGTTTCTAGCTGTTGCTTTTGGTTGTGCAGCTTATCAAACAGGTAACTTGCTCGGGGCAGTGGCAGGACTTCAACTTTTGATGGATGTAAACCCTAGAATTATTTTATCTATCGTCGGATTGGTGTGTGCTGGTATTTTGCTAATCGGAAATATTGAGATCATTGCTCGCCTATTGGGAACAATCGTAATATTAATGGGCATTCTATTTATTTATGTAGCCCAACAAACAGATGTTCAATTCTATAATATACTGGAATCAGCTCTATTACCTACCTTTCCCGAAAATACTCTACTACTTATCATTAGTTTAATTGGCACAACTATTGTGCCTTATAACCTCTTTCTCGCCTCTGGCATTAGCAAGGGGCAAAGCATTTCAGAAATGCGCTGGGGTATCTCTATTGCTGTTTTGTTAGGTGGGCTATTTTGTATGGCAATCTTAATTGCAGGTACAGTAGTAACGGGCGATTTCTCTCTTGAAAATCTCGCTAGTGCGCTTGGAAAGCAATCAGCTCAGTGGACTGCCATGTTATTTGGATTTGGACTATTTGCCGCAGGTATTAGTTCTTCCATAACAGCTCCACTTGCTGCCGCCATCACTGCCCAAAGTGTCTATCAGCAATCAACAAAAAACTGGTCTCCTCAAAGTCTATATTTTAGACTAGTATGGGGTATCGTTTTGGGAATAGGATTACTATTTTCACTGCTCGATATAAAACCTATTCCAGCCATCATTATTGCTCAAGCCATTAATGGCGCTTTGCTACCTATCATCGCTATATTTTCGCTATCAATTGTAAATGATATTCGTTTGTTTCCAGATGGCTATACCAATTCTTTCATTTTTAACTTACTTATGCTCGTCGTAGTCAGTGTTGCCTGTTTTTTGGGTCTCTACAACCTATTTAAAGCATTCTCCCAAGTAATTGCAGTAGATATATCAACTTATCAGGCACTAATAGGCATTGGTGTATTAACTCTAGGTCTCTCAATTTGGGTAATTCAAAGGATTTTAATCTCAAGGAAGTAAAAGACACCGATTTAATCATAAAACTTTACTTCTGATTAGTAATAAGTAGTTGCTCTTTTATTTTTCTTATAGTAATCACTAAGTAGAAACATTTAGTACTTTTTTTTAGAAACTTATTGTGTTTTAAAATTATTTGTTTTATATTGCAGTCGTATTAGTCAACAAATAATAGAAGTTATGATTGGTTCGGACAGACTAGAATTGAATAAAAGATTCATCGAAGTATTTGAAATGTTAGAAGAACGCGGTGAAATCGTCAAAAACGACCGAAGCGGACTTGGCATGGGAGATTTCGCTGAAAAAATACTTGGAAATAGAGCTTATGGACATATTGTTAGGGCTTTTTTGAATGAAGACGACAAGCGAGTTATTGATTATAAACATGCTAGAAACTTATGTAGAGAGTATGGTGTGAATGAATCCTACATGATTGATGGAGTGGGCACCCCATTTGGCATGGAGTTACCGAAGCACTATCAAGATAGCAACATAGCCACAGGAAACATACTTTTTACTACAACGGAAGCCTTTGCTGGTACAGCTATTGATGCAGGTGTCGCCAGAGAAGAAGTTAATTACTTTTCCTTTCCAGGTCTTAACGGCAGTGGACTAGTCGCTTTTCCCATTAATGGTAATAGTATGGAACCTGTTATCTTGGACGGAGATATGGTGATTTGCAGAGCAATCAACACTTTATCTGATATTCAAGATAATAAAATATATGCTATAAAAAGTAATGGCTCTGTTTGGATAAAATACATTCAAAAGATAGAAAACGAACGAGGAAGTGTAAGGAAACTGAGATTAATTTCAGCTAATCATCTCGAATATGATCCTTTTGTAGAAGAGGTCAGTGAACACATGAGAATCTACAAAGTCATCAGAAGAATAAGTAACCTTTAAACATTTTGTATAAACAAATTGGTAAGATAGCCTTTCAATAGTTATGGTTAGCACATAATAACAAAGTACAGCTACTTATCTTGTTTTTCTGACAAGTAACTGTACCTATCCAACAAGAATTTTATCCTGCTGTTTTTGATATTGATATTTTGTAACTCCCTTGCTTTTGCTTGGGAGTCTTTTTAGTTTTATTCAACTTAGCCCATTTCTGCCACCACTTCCTGAACCTCTGGCACCATGCGTTTCAACATTCCTTCAATTCCTGCTTTTAGAGTTACAGTAGAAGATGGACAACCACTGCAAGAACCTTGCAAAGTAACGGTTACAGTACCTTGCTTGAACGCTTTGAATTCAATGTTTCCACCATCCATCTCTACGGCTGGTTTGACGTAAGTTTCAATCAATTCTTTAATTTTATTAACGATTTCTGCTTCGTCTTCACTGTATTCATAGCTTGCCCCACGCTCGGCTTCCAATGCTGCCATTGCCTCCTCGAAGCCATCCTCTAATATGACTTTTTCGTCTTCTACATACGTTTTGATAAAATCCTTCAACTTTAGCTTGACATTCTCCCAAGCATAGTTAAACTCCTTAGTAATAGTAACAAAGTTATTGCAGATATATACACCTTTGACATAAGGTAAATCGAATAACTCAGAAGCTAATGGCGACCATTCTCTAGCCAATGCTTCTTCTCTAAAATCAGCCGTACCCTTGTACAGCATTCGATTTGTTACAAATTTTAATGATTCGGGATTGGGTGTTTGCTCTGTGTACAGCATCACCGGACTTTTTATCACTGTATTTTCCATACTGAAGTTTATTTTATTCTTTATTTAGATCAATTCTACTCAAAGTTGAACGCTTTATCATATTTAAAGTTGAGCTATTTCGATAGAGAATTTAACGCTACGCCTTTGAGAAGTCAATAAACTTAACTCATATTTGCGAAGTTATATTACTCATTTTGAAAGAGAGATAAAAATCTAGTTAGTCTTGTTCATTGTTTGAATGTAAACAATATAAAATCAAATCACTCAGATGAAGATCGTAATTGCAGGTGCTGGCGATGTTGGATTTCATATAGCGGAATTACTAGCATTTGAAAATCAAGACATTGTTCTCATAGATAATGATCAAGAAATTTTAAACAATGCTTCCAATCACCTAGATGTACTAACTATAAAAGGAGACTCTTCAGCTATCGAAGTGCTTGAACAAGCAGACATTAGTCGTGCCAATCTGTTAATCGCCGTAACTACTTCGGAGAAAAACAATTTAATAACGGCTATTCTAGCTAAAAAGTTAGGTGTTAAAAATTGTATTGCTAGGGTTCGAAATTCAAATTATTTACAAGCAGATCAGCAGCAACTATTCAAGGAACTTGGCATAGATTCTTTGATTTCTCCAAGACAGTTGGCAGCAAAAGAAATCAAACGCTTACTGAAGCAATGTACGTTTACGGATGTGTTTGAGTTTGAGGACGGTAAAATTTCTTTGGTTGGAATCACATTGAATAGCAGCTCCGCTATACTCAATCAGAGTTTAGCTGAACTGTATAGCAATGGGAATGAAAAAAAATTTCGCCCTATTGCTATATTAAGAGATCATCGAACTATCATTCCAAGAGGTAATACGCAGCTAAAGAGAAACGATCATGTTTATTTTATTACGCCTAATAACAACTTAGAATCCCTTGAAGAATTTGTAGGCGTTGCAAAGGTAAATATCAAAAATGTAATGATTCTTGGCGGTACTGGCATTGCCTATGAAACAGCAAAAATACTAGAGCATGACTATAACGTGACAGTAGTAGAGTCCGAAAAAAAACATTGTAAATTACTTGCCGACAATTTGAAACAAGCACTTGTTATCCATGCAAATCCCAGTGATACAGATGCTTTGCTAGAAGAAGGACTGCGAAATATGGATGCCTTCATTGCACTAACCCCAAATTCTGAAACAAATATTATTACTAGTCTAACTGCAAAAAATATGGGCGTTTACAAAACTATTGCCCAAGTTGAAAATAAGGCTTACACTCATATTTCACAAGAAATTGGTGTGGATACGCTCATCAATAAGAAGTTGATTGCTGCCAATAATATTTTTCGCCACATCCGAAAAGGAAAAATCGAAGCCATTACGAGTTTACATGGCGTAGATGCAGAAGTTATTGAGTATGAAATACATAAATCAAATCAATTAACTAAAAAACCCTTGAAAGACCTACACTTCCCGTCAACTGCTTTAGTAGGCGGTGTGATTAGAGAACATGAGTCCATCATACCGGATGGTAATTTTCAACTCGAAAAAGGAGATAAAGTAATTGTCTTTGCCTTACCCGAATCCATTGCTAAACTTGATAAATTGTTTAGATGATACAAGGATATTCCATTCTTAAAGTAATTGGTGTCCAGCTACTTGTCATCGGTGGATTAATGCTGACAGGACTGATCTTCTCTTTTGTGTATAAAAGTGGAGACGCAGCAGCCTTATTAGCCTCTGGTCTATTTACAATTTCGGTTGGGGGAATATTTTGGTATATAGGCTCAAGAAAAAAGACGAAAGTAAATAAGCGGACGGGATATTTAATTGTTTTCTCAGGCTGGATAGCAATGGTAATATTTGGTATGTTGCCTTATTTACTAAGTGAAGCTATTCCAACTATAACCGATGCCTTTTTTGAGACCGTTTCAGGAATGACTACGACAGGAGCAAGTATTTTAAATGATATCGAGCGTCTTCCAAAAGGTATTCTTTACTGGCGAAGCCTTACTCAGTGGATAGGAGGAATGGGTATTATCGTTTTGACTGTTGCCTTGTTTCCCTTGCTAGGCATTGGTGGAATTGAATTATTTGTTGCAGAAGCTCCCGGTCCGACTTCCGATAAGCTACATCCTCGTATCCAAGAGACGGCGAAAAGACTTTGGCTGATTTATGTCGCTTTGACGATTTTGCTGACCATCATATTATTGGTGGCAGGTATGAATTGGTACGATGCCATTAATCATGCTCTAACCACTATGGCAACAGGAGGATTTTCTACTAAGAATGCTAGTATGATGCACTATGATACACCAGCTATTCAATACCCTATCATTATATTTATGTTTATTGCTGGCACGAATTATAGCCTAATTTATCTTGCGCTGAGAAACAAATGGAAAGAAGTCTGGAAAAGTGATGAGTTTAAGGTCTATTTATTATTGACGATACTTTTTTGTTTGCTAGTAACATCAGTAGTCTTTAGTGTAAGCGATCATTCACTAGAAAAATCATTCAGAGATAGCCTTTTTCAGATCGTTTCAATTATCACGACGACTGGTTTCGTATCGGCAGATTATACAAGTTGGTCAGAAACTATGACACTATTTTTCTTTATCCTTATGTTTGCAGGTGCCTGTGCGGGTTCGACGAGTGGAGGCATCAAAATTATACGCCACTTGGTCTTTTTCAAAAATTCTCTCCTAGAGTTTAAACGCTTACTTCACCCAAGAGCAGTCATTCCATTACGAATCAACGGTAATACTGTTGCTCCCAGAGTCATGACACATATTTTAGTGTTTCTACTTATTTATTTAGCTATTTTCGTTTTAGGCTCCATTGCTGTTACGATGCTTGGCATGGATTTTCTTTCTGCTATCGGAGCAGTAGCTACTTCATTAGGCAACGTCGGTCCAGGTTTAGGTAGCGTCGGCCCAGTTGATAACTTTGCAGACGTGCCCACCATTGCCAAATGGATATTGGGATTTTTAATGTTGCTGGGTCGCTTAGAGCTATTTAGTATTCTTGTGCTATTCACTCCCTATTTTTGGAAAGCAAATTAGCGGGACAACAGCTAATTTTTTCAAAACTTTAACACTTTTTATTTTAAAACAACCTAAAGCATGCAAACGAGTTGCAGCAATTTATTTTTGATAGGGAGGGAGTGCCTATGAAATTATATTTGGTCTAGCCAAACAGCCCTTATCCTTTCAAAATCACAGTGGAACAATAACTGGATTTTCTCGCTTTATAGTCGCAAATTGCATTCGTAATCGATGATAGAAATTATAAGATCGATTACTATTTATCACCTTTTAAACATTGTTGTTATGAAGGATTTAAAATTTTTTGTTTTAATTACATTAGTCGCCATATTATCTTTGGTAACTACTTCTTTTACACTGGCAAACGATGGTCAGCCAATTGTAAGAATTGAGTGCCAAGATGGAACGGCAGAATTGATGATTTACTTGGCTAATCTTCTAGATCGCCCTACTTATGTAGCGCTTAGAGATGCCGAAGGAAGAAGCATCTATGCTAAGACCATTGAGAATAAACCAGCTTTTGCTAAGAAGTTGAACATGAGTCAACTAAAAGATGGAAAGTACACACTATACGTAGATCACGAAAAAGTGGAAGTTACACAGCCCATTTTAGTCGTGAATGGCAAAATCAACGTTTTAGTCGATCAGCGAGTAGAAATCAGATCGCCAATTATTGAGGTAGAAGATGATTTTGTAAAGTTCAGACTTGCTCCAACGGCTTTGGCAAAGAAAGTAACGGTAACTATTCTCAGCGGAGCAGAAACGATTTTTGAAACGCAGGAAATTATGACTTCTGCTATCCAAAAACAGTACAACCTTTCTAATCTCTATCCGGATAGTTATACATTCAGACTGGTAGTGGATGGAAAGACGTATTACAAGGACTTAAATTTGAGATAAGCATAACCGCTTTACAGTAATTGAAATGGGTAAATGTGCTAGGAGCATTTACCCATTTTCATTTATTGTTACTATCTTTCCTTTTCTGGATTCTTGCTAAATAAAAAACATCAACTCTCATGCGTTCAGGTTCACTCTTTGCCTCACTAATGCTGATTATGGCTTGCTCTAGCTCTACCCTAGATACCATTTTCGATCCAAGTCTTTACAAAGGCTATTACTTAAAAATGCTGAAAGAAAAAGAAATTCCAACACAAGATATTTTTCTACTAAACTATGCTATTCTCCGCCAAAGAGACTACTATAACTATGAAGTAGAAGGCAAGACATTTGGGGAAATATTAGCACAAGCAAAGGTTTTCCAAGAAGAAGGACTGCCCATCAAAGAAGAATTTGAAGAAAGTGAAACATCAGATGTTATTAGTGTTACGACAAGCAACGATGGTTTTGGGCTTCTACAAATTGATAAATCTTCCTATCAAAAGAAAATGTTTCGATTCAATGCTAAAATAAAAAATAATACAGCCGAAGCGATTGCAATGGAACACGCTACATTTTTATTTCACGGTCCTTTTAAGGATCATCTGAGTACTGCGGCTTTCGAGATTAACTGCTTTCTTCCAGCTAATGGCATTGTGGAGCTTGGCTTCATGATGGATGCTAGAAGTATTTATAGCAATTTAGTTTTTGACGCTAACTATGAAGTAGAGCGAGTAGATATTGACAATGTACTCTATAACCTCAATATATCACTAGGAGGTATTGAGTTGAACACTAATGCAGAAAGGGCTATCAACTATGATTTATGCAAAAAAACGGCTACTCGCAGAGCGCCTTATCAAGTCTTTAGCTATGAGGACGATTTGGCAGAGGATTGGATCGTGAACGGAGAGGATGGTAAAGTGTCCCTACTCAAATTAGGCAAAGCACACCTCGATCCACCTCAAAAAGAAGAGTTTATCAAGTATCGCTAGGTAATTAACTTCAAATTTTCCTCAAATTCAGTTACTATATTTGTTAATATTTTAGCATGAAAACACTTCGATGAAGATTTTAATCGTAGAAGATGAAAAAGAGCTGCGAGAGAATGTCAGTTCTTATCTATCTGGAGGAGAATATATCTGCGAGACGGCTTCTAACTTCCAAGAAGCAAGGGATCGTGTGATTTCGTTTGTGTATGATTTGGTATTGTTGGACTTACTTTTGCCAGACGGCAATGGATTGAATATTCTGCGGCTTATCAAGGAATGTCAGCCCGATACAGGCGTACTCATCGTTTCTGCGAAAAATGCTCTCGATGATAAAATTGCAGGATTAAACCTTGGCGCTGATGATTATCTTACTAAGCCTTTTCATCTTTCAGAGTTAAACGCTAGATTAAAAGCAATTTACAGGCGAAGAAAACTACAGGGAAAATCAGTTTTGGAGTTTAACGAAATTACGATAAATACTGACAACCATGAAGTCAGTATCCACGAAGCACCTGTCGTACTGACAATGAAAGAATATGAACTATTACTTTATTTCGTGACCAATAAAAATCGAGTGTTAACCAAACAAGTAATTGCAGAACATCTGTGGGGAGATAACGTAGATTTTTTGGATTCTTTCGATTTTGTGTATCAGCACATCAAAAACTTGAGAAAGAAATTGCTTGCTGCGGGTGGTGAAGACTACATTAAAACAATGTATGGAGTAGGTTATAAATTCTCGAACAACTAGCTATGCGACTGATTGTTAGAACGACATTGTGGTATTCTCTATTCGCTATCTTCGTTTTCGGAATAGGAGGAGTTGTTTCGTTTGTCTTAGTTCGTGATGCTATTCAGCGGGAGACGGATTGGGAATTAATCCATGACTTATACCAAATCAAAAAACTGCTCCGTGTAGGTATTGATGCCGAGCATTTGCAGTCACACAATATAAAGATAACTCCGCTAGATAGCAACCAAGTATGGAAGCAAGATTCCGTTTTTAGTGATACACTAATTTATTTGAAAAGGACACAAAAACTGGAATCCTTTCGCAAACTCACCGTTACTAAACCTATTAGCAACCGCTTTTATACAATAGAACTCGTAAATATCATTTTTGAGCAAGACGACATTTTTGAAGTTGTTTCTCAAATTATTCTTCGCCTTTTCCTGTTCATGATATTAGCATTATTCATTGGTAGTATATTGATTTCCAAGCAATTACTTCTTCCGTTTCAACACTTGCTGCAATCCATAGATCAATTTAGCCTAAAGACCAATAAAGATTTCCCTTTGCCCGAGACCAATATTAAGGAATTTAAACAACTCAACTCTTTTCTGGAGAGAATGACTCAAAAGGCAAGAAAAGATTATCAGACTTTAAAAGAATTTTCTGAAAATGCTTCTCATGAAATGCAAACTCCTATCGCCATTGCACAGGGAAAGTTAGAAATTTTACAACAGCGAGAGGATGTCAATGAAGCACAACTTGAATTAATAAGTCAAGCGCAAAAGTCTATTTTTAAGCTCTCTAAACTGGGAAATGCACTAGCATTGCTTGCAAAAATTGAAAATCATGAATTTAGTACGGCTAAAGAAGTTAACTTCTCATCTATTGTGCAAAACACAACTCACCTTTTTCAGGAACTTGCCGAACTGCAAGGCATCACAATTACACACTTTATCGAGCCTGATATTCATATAAAAATGGACGAGACGCTCGCCGATGTCTTGATTACTAATCTGCTGAAGAATGCTATACAACATAATATTGATAACGGCTGGATAGAATTAAAACTAGACCATCGAAAGCTATCTGTAAAAAATAGTGGCAAGCCTCTAAATATACCAACAGAAGAACTATTTACAAGATTTCGTAAGAATAATCAAAGTGGAGGATCGCTGGGGCTAGGGCTAGCCATTGTTCAGAAAATAATTTCTTCCAGTGGCTTAAGCATTGATTATCAATATAAAAGCGAAGGTCAAACGCACGAAGTGAGTTTGTTACTATAAACGATACTTACTGATTACATCTTGCAACATATTGGTGGAATGCTTTAAGGCAGCTTCTTCCTCCAAATTGAGCGTTGGCAGGATCAACTGTTCAATTCCTCCTTCCCCAATCACGGCTGGCACAGAAAGACAAACATCATTTATTCCATAGTAGTCCTCTATCATCGTGCTAATAGGAATAGTTCGCTTTTTATCTTCCACAATACATTCCACAACTAGTGCAATCGCCATTGAAACTGCAAAATTAGAGTAACCTTTCCACTCCATCAGTTGATAACCTGCTTGCACAGCATCTTTCACAATTGCTGTCGAGTCAATTGAATCTTTGATACTTTGCCCTCCAATAAATGCCCGACTGAGCATAGCGAATTGTGTATTTCCATGCTCCCCTAGAATATAGGCTCTAATGTCATCTGGATGAATCTGTAAAAGATTAGAAAGACTCTTACGAAAACGTCCACTGTCAATTAGCGTACCAATTCCTAACACCTGCTGCTTAGGTATCCCAAAATGTTTAATGCAGATATAAGTCATTACATCTACGGGGTTAGAAACAATGATAAATTTTGCTTTAGGACTAGAAGAAAAGAGGTTAGGGATCAGTTTTTTATATATTTCCAGATTGGGACTCGTGAAATCAAAACGAGTAGTGTAACTTTCTTTCCAAGGAGAAGACACTGTAATAATAATGATGTTGGAGTTGGCTGTATCGTTGAATTGACCAGCTTGAATACTCATTGAATGGTTAGTGAAGGAGAGTGCTTGCGAAAGATCAAGCGCATCCCCTTTTGACTTGCTGGTGTTTCTATTCCAGAGCACCATTTCTTTTCCCAATCCTTTCAACATCAGCGTGTAGGCCACTGTAGAGCCTACATTTCCTAATCCAATAATTGAGATTTTCATTGATTCAAGCAGGTATCAAAATGTTTACTGCTCCGTTTGTAATGGCACGGAACTTCCGCCCGCAGCATCTGCTGGAGCTATACCAGAAACATAAATCGCTGATATTATACAAAGTGTGAAAAGTGCGATCGCCAAGTACCAAGTTAATCTTTCGATAAAATCAACTTGCTTTGCAGCTCCTAACATCTGATTTGCACCACCTCCACCAAAAGTAGAATCAATTCCTCCTCCTTTAGGGTTCTGAATCAATACAACGACCATCATTAGCACACAGACCAAAGCAGTCAAAACCGTTATTGCTGTCAACATAAGCTATACTATTTTTCTTGTTTTTTCTTCTAAACTTATTGTTCGAATCACTACTTGTTTTTAAGCGATTCGATTTGCTCCGCAAAGAAATCACTTTTTTCTGGGAAAAGCAATGCTAAGCGCTCATATACTTCAATTGCTTTTTCATTTTGATGCTGATGAGTGAGCAATTCAGCTAAAGTCTCGGATGCTACATCGCTAGATTCTAGTACGTTTTCATTGGGTAGTTTTTCTAGCAGTACTTTTTCATCTTTATCGGGTAGTGTAATTTTTTGAGGCTGCTGATACCGTTGATGCCAACTTTTAAATTGACTTCTATGCAGCGGAGTAGGCTCTACTGTTTTATTTACTTCTTCTGATTGCTCCGAAGACAATTTTTCATCACTTGATTCATCTAATTCGCCATCAAAAGGTGTTGGAAAGCTAAAATCTTCTCTATCCAAAGCATCTTCTATATCAGTTGTATTAAAAGTTGTTGAAGCAGGAGATTTATCGATATCCAAAACAATTTCCTCTAATATTTCTTCTTTTGCTGCCAATTCCAGTTCACTTAATTGCTTCAACTCTAATCGTTCCTCTGGATCAGTTTCTTCTTTGAGTAGTTGGAATAACTTTTTTCGGTCAGGACCGTGAATGGCTGCGTTGCGAAGATTACGCTCGTGGTCGCTTCTCCCTTCTAATTGGCTCTTTTTAGCAAGCAAATAACGCAAGTTAGCGTTGTAGGGATACTGCAAAATCAGTTGTTTCAGTTCCTCATAATTCATCTGAAGCAATAAAGATGGATTCTCGATATACTCAGTAAAATTCTCTGCATTCATACTCCTCAACATTGATATTCTAAATGGCTGGATAATATAGCCAAATTAAATTGATTATTATACAAAACTATGAAAATTTTGTGACAGGCATAGTACAATTAATAGTGAGAACTCGCAAAACAAAGCATTTAGCTGCCTACAAGTCAACTCAATCCTAGCATCAAATCAACAAGTAAATCATCTATATTTTCGATACCTACGGATATACGAATTAAGCCGTCAGTGATGCCATTCTCGTGACGGATTTGTTCTGGCACATTTAAGTGCGACATACTTGCGGGGTGCATAATGAGTGTATCTACATCGCCAAGCGTTGGAGCAAGCGTACAGTGCTGTAATTTATCAATAAAAGCTTTTCCTGCCTCTAGCCCGCCTTTCAGTTCAAAACTTAGCATACCTCCATGCGTTCGCATTTGTATTTTGGCTAGTTCATGGTCTGGGTGAGTGGATAAACCCGTGTAGTTTACACGCTCCACTTGTGATTGGCTGTCTAAGAATTTTGCAATTTGTAGCGCATTAGAGCTATGGCGTTGCATTCGCAATTCTAGCGTTTTCATGCCATTATGTGTCAACCAAGCATCCCAAGCATTGCAATTTGTTCCCAGTAATTTGAGTGTTTTAAAAATACGTCCCTGCATGAGCTCTACATCTGTTCCAATCAAAGCACCCGCAATAGAATTGCCATGCCCATTCAAATATTTGGTCGTGGAATGTATCACGAAATCCACTCCAAAAGCCAGTGGCTGCTGTACATAAGGCGTACAAAAGGTATTATCTACTACTACCTTTTTGCTATATGTTTTGGCTAAATCCGTAATTGCCTTAATATCCACACAAGCCAAAGTCGGATTAGCAGGTGTCTCAAAATAGAGTAATTTAATAGAAGGGTCATTATACAACTGATGCTCCACTTGATTCAAATCTTTCATATCCACTACTTCAATTTGAATACCGAGTGGTTGCAATACTTTAAGTAGTAATTCAGTTGTGCCGCCGTATATGTTGCCCTGCGTCAAAACTTTATCACCTGATTTCAGCAGTGCGATCATCAATGTAGAAATAGCTGCCATGCCTGAGCTAAATAGCAAGGCTTCTGCTTCCCCGTTCAGACCATAATTCTCTAAAGTTGCTACTTTTTTTGCGACAGTATCAATAGTTGGATTGCCAAAGCGACCATAAATGTGTCCTTCTTGCCGCCCAGAAAAAACATCTATTCCTTCTTGAATATGCTCAAATTCAAATGAAGAAGTTGCATAAATAGGCAATGTATGCGGCTTAGTTGATCGGTTGTCCTTTATCTCTGAGGCACAAATCGTTCCAAATCCAGTTGTCTTACTCATAATGTATCCAGCTTTAGCTATGTTTATAAGTGTCGGCTAAAGGTAATGAAATTAACTTACTGCTTGTTTATCACTTTTGCTTCTGTTGGCTCCAGACTGAAGTTAGTGACACAAATAAGCAGAACATAATCAAGTAGTCGCTTGAAAAATAACTGCCTGTTATTTCGGTCTAGTCGCACTAGCCACCTTCAATTCAAAAACCGCTAGCAATACAACAATAATTATCTCAATCACAAAGTAAATCACTCCCAGATTAGTCAATTTTGAATACATAAAGATGACTAACCCTGCTGTAAGAATGCAGTACTGTAAATTGGCAATCGCAATAATCATCAAAAAACGTTGCCATCGGCTAGGCTTAGTAAGAAAAATGTAAAATGAGTACAGACAAAACATCCCTGCTATAGCTGCTAGACAATAAAGCGCATTGGCAGGCATTCCAAAAGAAGTTTGATATTTTACTAAGACTACCCCCAACATAATTGCCGACAGCAGTGCTCCCAAACCATCTATCAAAAAAAGTAGTTTTGGGTTTTCCATTCTCAACAAGATATTCACCTGTAAAATAAATTGGTTCAATCTTTTCTGACAACTATTTATTAAGGTCTTTCGTTTAATTTCCCAGAAGTGTTTACTAAAACTCAGCCCATGCGATACAAAATTCTTCTTCTTTCATTGCTATTTGGTTTGGGAGGGATGCAACTTCATGCTACGCACAACCGAGCCGGTGAGATCAGAGTGGAGCAAATTGATGATTGTACCTCTTTGACTATTCGTGCTACTATTACTACTTACACCGACATTCGTAGCGTTAATGCAGACCGAGATACCCTAGAGCTATGTTGGGGCGATGGTACTTGTACTAGAATTAGGAGATCGAATGGTGCGCTTGGCAATGGTGAACCTATTGGTAATTTCATAAAGAAAAATTTATACATTGCCGAACATACCTATCCGGGGCGAGCAACTTACAATTTGACAATGACAGACCCCAACCGAGTATCAGATATATTAAATGTCAATTTCCCTAATTCTGTCAATGTCCCTTTCCATGTTGCGACTACCTACACTTTTCTAAATCCGCAATTTCAAGGCTGCAATAGTACGCCTATTCTACTTCAACCCCCTATTGATATTGGCTGTGTAGGTCAACCTTTCCAACATAATCCAAATGCTTTTGACCCAGATGGCGACAGCCTTTCTTATGCCTTTGTTACGCCACTACAAGACGTCAGAACACCTGTGCCAAGATATTTATTTCCCAATCAGATTATACCAGGGGCTGAGAATCTTCTCACTATTAATGAAAGAACTGGCGACGTGCTTTGGGATGCTCCACAACGAGAAGGTGAATATAACCTTGCCCTTATCATTGTAGAATGGAGAAATGGTGTACCTATTGACACTACAATTAGAGATATGCAAATTAGTGTTGAAGACTGCCAAAACCTCCCTCCCGAAGTGGAAGTACCCTTCGAAGAAATATGTGTAATTGCTGGTGAGGTGATTGAATTTGATGTAGTGGCTACTGCTCCTTTGGAAGAATCTGAGCAACAAATTCAACTACAAGCCTTCGGCGGTCCATTAATATTAGATGTCAGTCCAGCTACCTTTGAAGATAATACAAACGAATTTCGGAATCAGCCTTCTACTAAACGTTTTCGATGGGAAACTACCTGCGAGCATATTTCCGATCAGCCTTACTCTGTAATATTTAGAGGCGTAGATGATTTTTTGAGCGACGAGACTGGACTAGCGACCTTAAAAACTGTAAGAATAAAAGTGGTTGGTCCGCCACCTGAGGATGTTCAAGCAATATCCACTGCTGGTAAAGTAAGCGTAACTTGGGAAAAACCTTATGCCTGTGAAGTAACAGAAAATGAATACTTTAGAGGCTTCTCAATCTGGCGCCGACAAGGTAGTAATCCTTTTGAGTTGGACACTTGTGAGAATGGATTAGATGGCAAGGGATATACTCGCTTAGCATTTGATCAACTCACAATGAATGCAGCAGGCGATCGCTATGAATTTATAGATGAAGAAGTAGAGCGCGGCAGAACTTACTGCTATCGCATTCTAGCAGAATTTGCGAAACTTTCTCCTAGCGGTAACTTTCCTTACAACAGAGTGGCAAGCCTCCCTTCGAAGGAAGTATGTGTTCAATTGAGTAGAGATGTTCCACTGATAACTAATGTAAGTGTGCTCTCAACTGCTAATGGACAGATGGAAGTGCGGTGGTCAAAACCCAACGCAACTGATTTAGACACTATTCAAAATCCTCCCCCTTATCGTTACGAAGTATTAAGGGCAACAGGAATTGGTGGAACAGATTTTCAGCCTGTTGAAACATTTCAAGCCGCTTCCTTTGTAGCAGCTAACGATACCATTTTTATAGATGAGAATTTGAATCTCACGCAGGTTGCTTATACCTATAAAGTCGCTTTCTATGTAAATAATGAGTCTATTCCACTTGGCGAAACACAAACTGCCTCTTCTGTTTTCTTAACAGTGAGCCCTACCGATAAAACTAACGTTCTGACTTGGGAGGAAGCCGTCCCTTGGATCAATACTAGATATGTCGTGTACGAAATTATCAACGGTAGCAGGGCAGTCTTAGATACTACCTCTACCCCACTCTATCGTCATACTGGATTAGAAAATGGTACAGAATATTGCTACCAAATTGAAAGCATTGGTTCTTACGGGATTGATCAGATCATTGACCCCATCATCAATTTTTCACAGGAAACCTGTGGTGTACCTGTGGATAATGTTTCACCTTGTGCGCCCGTGCTAGAAGTCTTAAATATTTGTGAAGCAACATCCGCACCGATCCCACTGACGGAAACAGAGAACTTTCTAGTTTGGACTAATCCAAACACTATCTGCGAAGACACTGACGATGTAACTAGCTACAATATTTATTATGCTCCAATGAAAGATCAGCCTTTGCAACGCATAGGTTTTACTAGTTCAGCTTTAGATACTTTTTTTGTGGATACGCCGGGTGAAAGCATAGCGGGTTGCTACGCTGTAACTGCAATAGATGGCTCGGGAAATGAAAGTGTAATCAGCGATACGACCTGTGTAGATAACTGCCCTATTTATAACTTACCCAATACGTTTACACCAAATGGCGACGGAGCAAACGATCTTTTTATTCCTTATCCTTATCGCTTCATTGACCAAATTGATCTCAAAATAGTCAATCGTTGGGGGCAGATTGTGTTTGAAACCAACAATCCCGAAATAAACTGGGACGGCAATAATCTCAGCAATGAAGCACTAGCAGAAGGGGTATATTTCTACACTTGTCAAGTTTTTGAAAAAAGGGTCATTGGTGTAGTGCCTCAAGCAGAACCACTAACCGGGGTCATTCATTTAATTCGTGGCAACAATTAGGTCAATGTCTATAAAGCAGTTGAGCCAATTTATTCGCCTACCGAATCTATTTATTATGGCAATTACTCAATACTTGATACAATACTGGGTAATTGTACCAGCGTTGAAAGCCGCTCATCTCTCTCCTGTTCTTTCTTATTTTACATTTTCATGTTTGGTGATCTACACCATTTTAATTGCAGCAGCTGGCAATATCATTAATGACATTTTTGACGCTCCTATTGATAAAATCAATAAGCCTAATGAAGTCATAGTGGGAAAAGTGATTTCAAAAAAATCGGCTTATTGGCTTTATTATAGTATGAATATTATAGCTATTAGTATTGCCATCTACTTAGATATTAGCACAAATCAGTTGCTATTTACTCCAGCAGGCATGGTGATTATTGCACTACTCTATTGGTACTCCAAAACTTTCAAGCGTCAAATCCTTATTGGCAACTTAGTCATTGCAATACTCTGTGCTTTTGTAGCTGTGATTGTTTGGTGGGCAGAACTATCTCCGATTACTCAACGCCTAGATTTTGATGCCTTTCAAGGTGATGAACTTACTTTCTTATTGCTCATCTATACGCTCTTTGCATTGCTCTCCACTATGTATCGAGAGATCATAAAGGATATTCAAGATGTAGAAGGCGACCAATTGCAAAACTGCCGAACTCTACCTATTTTTAGCGGCATCAAAACGGCAAAATGGGTCGCTTTTCTCTTTGGAGTAATGCTGTCTTTGAGCCTAATCTTTCCAAGCGTACAACTTTGGCAAAGGCAACAATATTGGAGTTTAGCTTACTTATTTACATTCATATTACTACCCTTATTTTATTCTTTTATACAATTAAGCACGGCTACTAAACCCGTTCATTTCAAGCGACTTAGTAGCCTAATCAAAGGGATCATGCTAGCGGGATTGGGCTTATTATTTGCACTTTAAAAATTGACTAATTCCACTTCAAAGATCAAGACCGAATATGGAGGAATGTTGCCTTGTCTATTAGCACCATATCCGAGATGCGACGGAATGAATAATGTGCCTTTTCCTCCCTTCTGAAAAAGCTGCAAGCCTTCTTGCCAGCCCTGAATCAATCCATCTAAACGAAACTGTCGAGTAGCATTATTTGCAGTCTGATCAAATGTTGTACCATTCAGCAAGTAACCTTTATATCTGACCTCTACCGTAGCAGTCAAATCGGGGAAACCGCCCTCCCCTTCTTCTTCGATTATATAATACAACCCTGACGCAGTAGAATCAGCCACCAAGTTATTCTCTGCTAGGTAGTTTCGAATCTTCTCACTATCAATAATCTTGCGGCGTTCTTCCGTCAAAATATCTATTAGCTCTACATCAAAAGCTAATACTGAGTTGGCAGGTATTAGACCTACTTGATTTGCGCCATAGCCCATGTAAGACGGAATGAATAACTTACCTTTCCCTCCTTTTTTGAAGTATTGTAAACCTTCTTGCCAACCCAATATGGTATTCTGTAATGTAGTAGTAAATGGCTCATTATCAGGTGATTCATCAAAAATAGTGCCATCAAGTAAATAGCCTGTATAATTTACACTTATCTCAACATCTGCTGTTGGAGCTTCTCCAGTTCCTTCTTCCTCTATGATGTAGTGCAAACCCGTTTGTGATTCCTGCGCTGCAAGATTATTAGCAACTAAGTAGTCTTTTATTTCTTGAATATCCATCTCCAACTGCTCTGAGGATGAAATGGTGTCTTTCAAGCAAGCAGTCGTTAAAAATATAGTTAGCGTAAAAAGTATTATCTTATGAATCATATTAAATTAAATTGACCTTTTATTATTAAATTCATTCTACATACAGACAAAACTTTGAGCCAGTAGGTTGTACACTTTGACCTAGTTATTAACGTTGCATGCTTCAACATAAACTTGCAGTTACTTTTGCTTATTTCAAAATCCAAAACAGTTCTTTATCTGAACTATTGGATTTGTGACTTATTGCGAATAGTCCTTATTGTTTCATTGTAGAAACAATACTGCGCTCAAATCGTTTTTTGATTAAATGTAAATCACACTAATGATTAAATGTAAATCACACTAACCTGACTGTAAGGCTCAGTAGTCGATTCATTTTTTGAGTAAAAAATCAAGTTTTATAGCTAATTGTTTATCCACTTACTGAATAGGTAGAGTGTGAATGGATACTTAGATTGTCGTAGATATTATCAAATTTAATATTGGCAATCATCATTTCTAAACCATAAAAGTGATATGTCAGAATATTTTGAAAATTTCTCTGCTATACTAAATACGGATAGCCTAATTCAATTATTAATCAGCATTACAGTTGCCATAGTTGTTGGAGCTATTATTACCTGGCTTATCTTTAGACTTTTGAAATGGTCAAGTAAGCGTGAACCAGATTCTGTTCTGTTAAGACTTGCTGCTACTAAACTGAGAAATCCTGCCTATTTTTTAATACCATTGTTGCTCTTTAACATCGTTTTCCCCGCCTTTGGAGTAGCATCATCAGAGGTTTTTTCTGAGTTTGTTGCCTATCTGACTCGAACAGCTTTGTATATTGTTGGAGCATGGTTCTTAATGCGAGTAGTCAATATATTTATTGAAGTTATCAAAGAGCGAAATAATATAGCAGCAACAAATAATAACTACAATCAGCGAAAACTGATTACGCAACTGCAATTCATTCAGCGAATCGGTAGTGTCATCATTGTTACTTTAGCCGTAGCGTTTATTCTACTTGAATTCAAAGCGGTACGGCAGATTGGTGCAGGTTTACTGGCGTCTGCTGGTGTTACAGGTATTATTATTGGTTTTGCAGCACAAAAGTCTATTGCCAATTTGCTGGCAGGGCTACAAATCGCTTTTACACAACCCATAAAAATAGACGATGTAGTAATTATAGAAGGCGAATTTGGGCGGGTGGAGGAAATTACCTTAACTTATGTAGTAATTCGTATTTGGGATCAACGGAGAATAATAGTACCCTTAAACTACTTTATTGAAAAGCCCTTCCAAAATTGGACACGCACTGGGGCAGAGTTGCTTGGCTCTGTTTTTATATATGCTGATTATCAAACACCTACGAATGCCATCAGGGATAAATTGACTGCTTTGTTGCAAGATCATCCATTGTGGGATGGGCGCGTTAATTCTGTTAAAGTTACAGAAACTAATCCTACTTATATGCATGTGCGATTATTGATGAGTTCCCAAAATGCTAGTGATTTGTTTGATTTGAGATGTGATGTACGAGAGGCAATGGTACAATTCCTACAAATGGATTATCCAGCTAGTTTACCAAAAACGAGATTGGAATTTTCACAAAAAGAAGCAAGTAATTTGCAGCAATTCAAGCAAATTAAAGATGCCAATATCAGTTAGTCAAACAACAGAGTTGATGATATTTACCCTTAGGTCAGATGGCAATACTTGGGCTGTTTTGATTGTGCAGATTAACTGTTAATCTGTACAATCATGATTCGTTACTCAACCATTTTTCCCAAAATTTCCAATTAATATTTTTGCTGTTTTTGCGTTTTTGTTTTGCTTTCTGTCGTTTGCGCTTACGGCGATCTTTCTGACGTTGGCTTTTATTTTTTTCTGCATCTGTTTTACCAATCGCTATTTTTCGTTTATTAACTACATATCGAACCGAAAGTCCTGTATGTGCATAGATAGGTGCTTCTCCACCCGCTATGTTGATAGAAGGTTTAAAGTCCCAGCTAACGTTGAAGCGTCCAATCGCCAACTCTGCACCACCAATTAAAGTCAATCCGAAAGGATCATTATATGCTGCTTCCTTGCCTGCCCAGCCTTTGTGCAAGCCACCACCAGCATAGATGTTGAAATTGCGAGCTAATATTGGAAAATGCTGCTCGCCAAGCAGGGTGATTGTTGTTTCGTTTCGCCATACGCTCGATTGAATAATACCTTCTATCGTGGCGCGTTTTGCTATTCTTTGCTGCACAGTCAACCCCCATTCAGTACCTAATCGGAGACCAAAAGCAGTGTCATAACCTTGCGCGATAACAAAGTGATGGATAAGAAAGAAAACACAAACCGTAATTATTTTTTTCCTATTCTTTAGGTACAGTAAATGATTGACTGAGTTTTTCTTTTGCATATATTGTGTTTCTCAATAGTTAAGGTGATTATTCACAAAACGCTAAAACTAACATCGTGTTAAACTCCTATTTTAGTATTACCTTCTTAAAATATTACTTCGGTGCCACCTCTCGATATAAAGTACATTCCCCTTTTGTATTTGATTTTGTAGAAAACGTACTCGAAGACCAACGAAGTTTTTATGTTTTTAGTGAGGTGAACGCACTTAGGAAATTGATGGTGCAAGATCAGCGAAGTGCCGTTATTAGTTGCAAATCAGCACCTACGAAGATCAATAAAGTGAAACATATAGAAAAACAACATACTCCAACTCAGCAATCTTGCCGTCTTTTATTTAAAACTGTGCATTATTACAAACCTAAAGTGATCTTAGAACTAGGCACAGGTCTGGGAATTACTACGCTACATATAGCAGGAGCAGCTTTAGATAGAACAATTTTTAGTATTGAGGCTTCCATTAATTTATGGGAATTAGCTAATGAGAATTTTAGCCTACTCAAGGCACCAAATATCTCTTCAGTAGCAGATGAATACGCTAAAGGTCTAGGAAAATTAGATGATCAAACGATTGATTGCTTAGTTGTAAATCCATTAGCAGCTACTCATATCTCTGATATTGGAATGATTATTCGATTAATACCAGAAAGTGGAATGATTATTCTGACCGATCTTCAAAATAAAGCTACACAAGCAATCTGGAAGAAATTATTAAACACATCTCAAATCAACTTAACTGTTGAGCTTTTTCATTTGGGCATAGCCTGGAAACACAATAATATTAAAGAAAAGCAGAATTATCAACTGATTCCGAGTACCTGGCGATTTTTTATTTAGAAAAAAGTGAAATTATACCGAATCTAAAAAATTAATTCCCTAGATCAGAAAGATATTTAAGACGAATCAATTGAATCTCCTCTAGGGTAATATCATCTTCTTTCAATTCCTCAAAAGCGGTCTCAATAGAATCAGTTTCTGCTTCGCTGAAATATTCCCAGATGTCTTCTTTATTGTACTCATCAACAGCTTCATCAATATAGTAATCAATATTCAATCTTGTTCCTGAAGATACAATGGCTTCTAATTCATGAAGCATATCTTCCATACTCAATCCTTGCGAATTTGCAATTTCATCCAATGGAATTTTTCGATCTATTCGCTGAATAATGCCAATTTTAGCCTTTGATTTATTCGCTACCTGTTTCACCACAAAATCTGTTGGCCGATCAATATCATTCTCTTTGACATATTCCTTTATAAGTTCAATGAATGGCTTAGCATAGCGCATGGCTTTACCCTTACTCACACCACTTATTTTTGACATATCGTCCATCGAAATCGGATACTGAGTTGCCATATCTGCCAGAGAAGGGTCTTGAAAAATGACAAATGGTGGCACATTTTTTTGCTTGGCTTCGCTTCTACGCAAATCTTTGAGCATCTTCATCAGCGTATCATCGAGCACAGCAGTTTTATCAGCATGAACATCTTCATCGGCAGTATCTATTTTGAAATTGTTGTTTAATGAAATTTTGAAGTCATGAGGTTTATTAAGAAAAGCCCTTCCTTTTTTAGTGATTTTTAGCAAGCCATAGCTTTCTATATCTTTTCGCAGCAGCCCATTTAATGTAGCTTGTCTGAAAATAGAGAACCAAAAGTTATCCTCTTTTTCCTTCCCGATAGAGAATAATTTCTTTTGATCGAACTTAAAATCTTTCATTTGCTTCGTGTTCTTACCACGAATAAAATCTACCAAAGTCTTGATACCATAGTTTTCTTCCAAGTCCAATACTGCACTCAATGCCTGATGTATCTCAGTTTGTACTTCTATTTTTTCTTTCGGGTAGCGGCAATTATCACACCTATTATTGCATTGACTATCGTCATATTCTTCACCAAAATAATGCAACAAGAATTTTCTTCTACAAGCAGTTGTTTCAGCGTAAGCAGTTACTTCATCCATCAATTGCATACTCATTTCTCGCTCTGCTACTGGTTTGTCTCGTAGAAATTTTTCTAATCTAAGTATATCTTTGTAGGAATAAAAAGCCAAACAATCCCCTTCCATGCCATCTCGCCCCGCTCTTCCCGTCTCTTGATAATAATTTTCAATACTTTTGGGAATATCGTAATGAATAACAAAGCGAACATCAGGTTTGTCGATGCCCATACCGAAAGCAATCGTAGCTACAATCACATCTACTTCTTCCATTAAGAAGTCGTCTTGAGTTTTACTTCTTGTTTTGGCATCTAATCCCGCATGATAAGGTACTGCTTTAATATCATTTACTTTTAAAACCTGTGCGATTTCTTGGGTAGATTTTCTACTTTGTACATATATAATGCCTGACTGATTCGCACGTTCCTTCACAAACTGCACAATGCTACGCATTACTTGCTCCTTCTTGCCTTTAGGTCGAACTTCGTAGTAAAGATTATCTCGGTTGAAGGAGGAAACGAACTTCGCTTCGTCCCGCATATTCAAATTCTTTACAATATCCGATTGTACCTTAGGTGTAGCTGTAGCTGTAAGAGCAACTGTGGGAATTTCTTCTCCAATTGCCTCAATCATTTCATTGATTCTGCGATATTCAGGGCGAAAATCATGCCCCCACTCTGAAATGCAATGTGCTTCGTCTATAGCTACAAATGAAATTTTGGTTTGTTTGAAGAACTCAATATTTTCAGATTTTGTAAGGGTTTCGGGTGCAATGAAAAGTAATTTCGTCGCTCGATCTACAATATCCTGCTTTACGACTCTCATTTGTGTTCTACTCAAAGAAGAATTAAGAAAATGGGCTACCTCGTCCTTTTGGCTATATCCTCGAATGGAATCCACTTGATTTTTCATCAGTGCGATAAGTGGAGAAATAACAATGGCAGTCCCGTCTAATAATAGAGCTGGAAGCTGGTAGCAAAGGGATTTACCACCTCCTGTGGGCATGATGACAAAAGTATCTCTACCATTCAGTACGCTTTGAATAATTTCTTCTTGGTTTCCTTTGAAACTATCAAATCCAAAATGCTTTTGGAGCGATTCGTGCAAAAATTCAGTTGTTACTACCATGAATTCTGTACTTTTTTTTGATTACTACTGCTTCTTATTAGCACAACCAGCCAAGACTTGGTATCTGTAAAATAGTTTGCAAATGTACTAGTTGATGTATGCTACAAAAAGTATTTTATTTAATGTGTAATATAGGTAAAAACTGGCACTTTAGCGAAAATTCTTAAAAGCATCTTTGAATTATTAGATATGGACATTCGAGAACAACTTTTAATCCTAATACTTACTCCCCTACCACAAGTAGCTCAATTGATAAAATAATTAAGTTCAATATGCTCAACACTAAGTAAGAGGATGAAATTTTTTACAGGTTTAGATTGTTTATTTGTGTGCATAACTCTTCGTGAATGCGATTATTCTATCACTAAGCATTTGAACGAATAAATATTTGAATCTGTCCACTTGCTTACTAGTAAAACATCCATTAATTTGGAATAATTCTCACTAGTAGTGGCATTTTTACCTAAAATTTCATGCTTTTTAATCACTCCTTAGTAACTACTTTCAAAGTTGGCTGTTCCGAAGGAGAGATTTTTGTTAAAAGCAACCAAAAGTAGCAATTTTTATGATACTTACAGAAAATATAATCCTTAAAACCGCACTGGAAACTATTAAGATTGAGTCGCAAACGATTGCAGCTTTAGCTTCTAAAATTGATGCTTCATTTGAAACTTTAATAAGAGTTATACACGCTAGTCATGGAAGATTAGTGATCACGGGAATTGGTAAAAGTGCCTTAGTCGGAAAAAAGATTGTTGCTACTCTCAATTCTACTGGAACGCCAGCACTGTTTATGCACGCTGCTGATGCAATACACGGCGATCTTGGAATGATTCAATCAGACGATATCGTATGGTGCATCTCAAAAAGTGGCGAAACCTCAGAAATTAAAGTACTAGTGCCAATGCTGCGGCAACTAGGCAATGCGCTCATTGCAATGGTTAGTAATCCCAACTCATTTCTAGGCCAGCAAGCGGACTATATCCTTCACACCCCTGTCATAAAAGAAGCAGACCCCAACAATTTAGCTCCTACTGCTAGTTCTGCTGCACAAATGGCAATGGGCGATGCTGTAGCGACTTCATTACTGGCTTTAAAGGGATTTACTTCTCAGGATTTTGCACAATTTCATCCAGGAGGTTCACTAGGTAAAAAACTCTATCTTAGAGTCTCTGATCTATGTTCTAACAACGATCGTCCTGCCATTCAGCAAGACGATAATATCCAAGCAATTATTATTGAGATATCTGGAAAACGTCTAGGCTGTACAGCCGTATTGAATAAAAGTAAGCAAGTAGTAGGTATTATTACCGACGGAGACTTGCGTAGGATGCTTCAAAAAACAACTGATATTGCTCAGCTAAAGGCGAGTGAAATCATGACCCCCGATCCAAAGTTTATCCGCAAAAATGCGCTCTGCGTCAAAGCATTAGAGCTAATGCGTCAGCACAGCATTACGCAGTTGATCGTGCTAAATGAAAATGATCAGTATGAAGGCATTATTCATTTACACGATCTTATAAAGGAAGGAATCGTCTGATCACTTCGCGAATGTTTATTCACGTTACTTCGGATTACTAGTGGATAAGACAGATAAAGAAAAACCCTTGCTACCATGCAAGGGCTTTTTTAGTGGAGATGCCGAGAGTCGAACTCGGGTCCAGAGAAAGCACCAAAGAGCCTTCTACATGCTTAGTTCCTTATTGAATTTTCGAGCGATAGGAAGGTTAAGAAACCCACCGAACTACCGCCTTATCTCCTGAATTTCGCTAGTGTGTCGGAGCAAGCACAGCAGCTAGCCTAAGGGTTGGTTGATGTGCAATACACTGTGTATTAGGCGTCAAGCGCACCGCACAAAGGCATTATAAGACCTAGTCTTACGCTGCCATGGCATACTGTCTGTTGCCATGTAAAAAGTGTTGATTATCATTTGTTAACGGAGTGAACAATCCTGCTCCGACATGCTTACTTTCCAGTTGACAGTCCTGTCGATACCAGTACATCCCCAATAATGAATTAAACAAAATACATTTCTCTTTAAAAGTATGCGAAATACATAACGCTTTTGCTATCTTAAAAGTTCCATTTCCTAATTTTACTTAAATTTCACATCTCACTACCGAAATAACTAGGTTTATACTACATTTACTAAAATGTGATTAATTAAGAAGCATAAAAACTAATTAGATCATGGCACTAACCATCAGAAGCGGAAAAAGTCAACTTACCTTAAAAAAGAGTAGTAATTTAGTAGGCCTGAAATCAAAGCAAAGTGATGTTGAGCCAAACTATGTAGAAAAAGAATACTACAAGAATATTGGAGGCTTCAATGTAATACAATTGGCAAGAGGTTTACAAGATATTGATACTAAACTGGACGAAGTGCGCCAATTGGACGAAGTAAAAGTAGGAACGCATGTATATTATGCAGATGGTAGCAATCGACCTATTGTCCCAACAGGAGAAATATACATTCAATTCGAGGCGGGAACGGGCGAGGGAGAACAAAACACTGTCCTGAATGAATATACTTTGAAGTTGGTGGAGCGCAAGAGTGCCACTACCATTGTCGCTTGTGTTACTGCTCATTCACCTAATCCACTTAAAGTCGCTGAAGCACTGGAGCAAGTTTCACTTGTAAAATGGGTAGAACCCGATCTGGATGCTCCCTTAGATGAGTACGATTTTGTCCTTCCTGAGGACGACTTGATATCTCATCAGTGGCATTTGAAAAATGAAGGCTTCGTAGTTGATGCTAATTGGCAACTTAAAAAAAATGCTGATGCAAAAGTAATAGACGCTTGGAAAAGACTAGGCAGCATGGGATCACCAAATGTGGTAGTAGCAGTTATCGACAATGGATTCGACTTAGAGCATCCAGATTTAAAAGAAAAAGTCTATCGACCTTTTGACAATTGGACAAATACAGTCAATAAAATACCTGGTGCATCTTCTGGACATACGCACGGCACCCCCTGTGCAAGTGTCGCTGTTGCTACTTCTAACGGTAAGGGCATTGTAGGAGCTGCTCCCAACGCTAGGTTTATGCCAATACATGGCACCACTTTCAGCACGAGAGCAACAGAGCGGATGTTTGACTATTGCATCCAAAATGGAGCAGATGTCATTAGCTGTAGTTGGGGAACAACAGATGCCAATTTTCAACTTAATGCCATGAAAGAATCTGCTATAGCAAAAGCTGCAAGAGAAGGACGTAATGGAAAAGGCTGTGTCGTGCTATTTGCCGTAGGAAATGATGATTTAGATTACATTAACTTCTATGCTAGCCATCCTGACGTCATAGCAGTTGCTGCCTCCACCAGCAAAGATGAACATGCGGACTACTCCAATCGAGGCTTAGAAGTATCCGTATGTGCGCCATCCAATGGCGATTGGCCTATAACGGCTGCCAGAGCAAGTTGGGATGAAGGTATTGAATGGGAATCAGGTGTATTCAAGTTTTGGCGAGATGGACGCTCCAGAGGTGATTCGTACAAGCATTTTGGAGGTACATCCAGTGCATGCCCTTTAGTTGCAGGCATCTGTGCTTTGATGCTTTCCGCCAATCCCAATTTGACTGCTAAGGAAATCAAAGAAATTCTCCAACAAACGGCGGATAAAATTGGTGATTCATCAGAATATAAAAATGGACATTCACAAAAGTATGGTTATGGTAGAGTAAATGCAGACAAAGCAGTGGCAGAGGCAATCCGAAGAAGTGATGCTTTCTCCAGCAAAGGCTTTGACATCAATGTAGGAATTAGTAAAGGGCAGGGATTGTTTCGATTTGCTGTGGAAAAACAAGAGCCCGCAGGCTGGGGGGTTCAGATTGGAGCATTTGCAGATTATGGCAATGTCCTAATTCAAGCCGAGTCATTACAGCGGCGTTTCAATGAACCTGTTATTGTAAATATCAATGAAATTGATGGTAAAACTGTTTACAAAATAGTTGTAGGTGCTTTTGATGATGTCGAAGCGGCTAGAGCTCTAGAGCAGAAGATGGAGCTATTAGATGTGAAAGGCTTTTTGCGTAATCTAAAAGACTTAGCTTAGAATATTTTTTAATCACTTAGAATTGTAATTACGACTAGATCAATGCGTTATTCAATAACCAGCAAAACTATTCGTTTACTTGAACCAAAACTAACAAATATTTATGTTGATAAGATTATTAGTTGTAATCGGTGCTTTATTTTTACAAACTGAACTTTCAGCGCAGTATCGTCGAGTGTTTCATGAAACATTTGAAGTGAGTGATAGTATTGATCTCATCTCCTTTGACTTGGCAGGTGATATTGCTTACGAAACTTGGTCGGGCAACGTAATTATGACCGAAACGGCTGTTGAACTGATGGACGCTTCAACTAATATATTTGATCATTTTGAAAAAATTGGGCGTTACGACATTTTGGTGCTTTCCTCAGACACTGATAGCACAAAGACGAGCTTAAACCAAACTGCAGACTCCCTTTACGCCGAAGCAGTTGCTATGTATGATAGTTCATTAATACAAGCACCACAATTAGAGTTAGAAGTGTTTTCTAAAGATAAAATTAGAGAATCTATTCAGTTAAGAAGAAATATTGACGGCAAAATAGTTGAACGAACCGTGCAAGAATGGGTACAGGTTAGAGTCTTCATTCCCGAAGTATTTGAGTCTAAAAATGAGAATAACACAGCATGGCAGCGCAAATCAACAGAGGAAGAAGAAAAAGAGAAGCAACAGTCAGATATGCCAAAAGAGAATGAAAGTAACTGAGTTAACATTGCTATCATTTTCCAAACAGCTTTTGATACACAGGTCTTCTTCCTGTAAATTGAAAATACAGTCCGGGATAAATCAAATAATCTAATATCTGACTGCCAGTAGAAAATTGAATGTCATCTATAATCAAGCTGCCCTTTGGCTGTTTTAGAATTCGATGTTTATGTCGCCATGTTTTAAGTGGAAAGGGCAACTGCTTGCCTTCATCAATGAAATATATTTCTTCTGAAAGTTCCTTCTGCTCCACAATTAGTGCATCAAAACGCTGATTAAATATCTGCACATGCACCTCATCTCCTTCCATGCTTCCATCGAATCGCAACAATTTTAATGGTGGAAAAACAGGTTTGAGCGCTACGAATAAGTCCTCGTTAAATCCTTCCCAAACTACTTTATAATCAGCAACAACGGGTGTTTTTATTAGTATTTGCATAAAATAGTATCAATAAAATGACCAAACCACAGTTTTACTTATCTTCCCTTTACCAAACTAGATTTTAATTGGGTTGTTTTGACTACAATACATTAATTTAAAATCATACCAAGCACATGAGCGTCAATCCTCCAATTTTGCCCATTTACTCACCTGGTGTTCAGAGTTTGTTACCCATGCTTTATGTAGCGTGGGCAGATCGTGTACTAACGCCTAGCGAAATAAAATTACTCCAAGATAAACTTGAAGCGCTTGATTGCTTGGAAGCTAAAGAACGAAGCATCCTACAGCAATGGATAAATCCAGCGCAGCCTCCCTCTAGGGAATTATTTAAACACTGGGAACTCGAACTAAAAAAGGCTGTTGATCATCTGCCACCAAATTCTAGGAGATCCCTAGTAGATTTAGGAATGGAGATGGCTCGGCAAAGTGCAGTAAAATATCTGCCAGATGAGGCTAAGCTAAAATGGTCATCTCCTGAGACACGAATGGCGCTAGAGGAACTAGAAATTTCGTTAGGTCTAATTAATGTAGAGACTTACAAACGCATTTTCAAAAAAGAAATAACTACGGATGAACAACTGAAGCGAGAAGCACAAAACGCTCGTTTCGATACAACTGCTATGTCAGTCTTATTACAAGGAAATCAATTAGAACTGATACAGCATGTAAAAATTTTACTGCAAGATAGTGTATTTGAACGTCAGCCAATGCCAGTCAAAGAGGATCATCGAGCGCATGTACTCAATTGGTTGAAGTCATTGGCAGCACAAGGCTGGGGAGCATTAGCTTACCCCACCCAATATGGGGGTCAAAATAGTATGGCAAAGTATGCGGCTGTCTTCGAAACGATTGGTTTACTTGATATTAGTTTACAAATTAAATTTGGTGTCCAATTTGGGCTATTCGGAGGTAGTGTTCATAATTTAGGCACAGAACGTCATCACGCCAAGTACCTCAAAGATATTGGGACATTAGCACTGCTCGGCTGCTTTGCCATGACAGAGACTGGTCACGGTTCTAATGTCCGACAATTAGAAACTACAGCTACTTATGATGCAGAAACAGACGAATTTATCATTCACTCTCCAAACGTTTCAGCAGGCAAAGAATACATCGGAAACGCACTAGACTCAAAGATGGCTAGTGTTTTTTGCCAATTAATTGTGAAAGGCGAAAATCACGGTATTCATGCCATACTTGTTCCATTGAGAAATGATAAACATGAGTTGTTAGATGGAATAAAAGTGGAAGATAATGGCTATAAAATGGGATTGAATGGCGTGGACAACGGAAGAATCTGGTTTGATATGGTCAGAGTGCCAAGAGAAAATCTACTAAATCGCTTTGGAACTGTAACAGAAGATGGTGAATACACTAGTCCAATTAGTAACCCATCACGTCGTTTCTTCACCATGTTAGGTACGTTAGTGGGAGGGCGTGTTTGTGTACCAAGAGGAGGCTTGAGTGCTGCAAAATCTGGATTAACTATTGCTATTAAGTATGCTTTGAAGCGCAAGCAGTTCGGTCCGAGTTTTGCTGAACCAGAGACGCTATTACTGGATTATCCAACGCATCAGCGCAGATTGATGCCACTGCTCGCTAAAACCTATGCCGTTCATTTTGGACTAGCCTATCTGACTGAGCGATATTTAAATCATACTGAAGCAGATATCAGAGAAATAGAAACGCTCGCTGCAGGCATGAAATCTTACGCTACTTGGTTCACAACTGCTACATTACAAGAATGTCGAGAGGCCTGTGGAGGCAAGGGCTACTTAGCTGAAAATCGCTTTGCTGCACTCAAAGCCGATACAGACATTTTCACTACTTTTGAAGGAGACAATACCGTGTTAATGCTACTAGTAGCTAAAGGTGTGCTAACTAAATTCAAAAATGAATTTAATGAAGAAGGCGTAACAGGAATGCTTCGTTTTATTGGAGGGCGTGTATCAACTACTTTGGCAGAAAAGAATCCAATCACCGTTCGTCGTACTAGTAGAGATCACTTACTGGATAGCGACATGCACCTTCAGGCCTTCACTTATCGGGAAAGTAGTCTAATGCTTTCAGTGAGTCAACGAATGCGTGCTTGGATAAAAAAAGGGTTATCTTCTTACGATGCTGCTTTGAAATGCCAAACTCACATGTTGGCTTTGGCTGAAGCCTACACAGAACGCACTATTTTAATGCAATTCATTCAAGTTGTAGAAAAGCAGGAAAATATAGCACTAAAGACAGTGTTGAAGCACCTATGTGATCTTTATGCGCTTCACACGATTGAACAACACAAAGGTTGGTACTTAGAACAAGGCTATATGGAGGGGGGCAAAACCAAAGCTATTCGCCGTTTAGTAGATGAACTTTGTGAAGTGGTACGAAAAGATGCACTTGCCTTAGTGGAATCTTTTGATATTCCTGATAAATTGCTGGGGGCGGAAATTGTATAACTTTGTGTGAGTTGGTGCTTAACCTATAAATGAATAAAAAATTCGTTGTAAAATATTCAAATACAAAACAATACAAACAAGCTAAATATTGATTGGCCAGTTGAATGAACTTGAAAAATGCGAACTTTAGTGCGTATAAGTAATAGTTATGGGCAACCAAGGACAAAAGAAGTGAGTAATGACAGAATTTAAAATATTTA
>CAYWKD010000007.1:0-79960 GCA_964458705.1 uncultured Saprospiraceae bacterium
CTGAGTTTGATTTAAATCATCCCGAAGTTCAGAAGGCCATTGCCCTCGGAGCCTCGAATTATTCATAAGGACAGATTTTTGTCCGTAGTATTGAATACAAAAGTAAGAATGAATTACATTTTCACTTTTTAGGTATTTCATTTTTGCAAGTTGAAGGAGATGAGCTATAATTGTAGTACATTTTTTTAAATAGTAAAATCTGCAAAAAATGATGAAGTCCGCATTTGTATTATTTTTAGCTTTAGGTATGGTAGCTTGCCAAAATAATAGTGCAAATACATCCGCTAATATTGATCTGACAGGCTATGAGACAGAATCTTTAAAAGGTGCAACAGGGCAATATGTGAGAAAACTGGGTAATAATGGCAATCTTGTGGAGGAAGGCTTTGTGAGTAATGGGCTCAGAGAAGGAGCGTGGATCACTTACACGCCAGAGGGACAAGTCAAGACAGTTACTACTTATGTCGGTGGGCAAGTCAACGGCATCTTCTTGGAGTTTGATAATCAATATAGACTGGTTTCTAAAACGGGCTATAAAAATAACGACTTCCACGGTGTGGCAAAGAAGTTTAAATTCAATCGAGTCATCGAGGAATTACCGTACAACAATGGAAAGCTAGAGGGCTTGTACAAAAAGTATTTTGAAAATAACGGGAAGTTACAGATTGAGGCGATGTATAGTAATGGTGTGCAGGATGGCATCATGCGCTATTACAACTCAGAAGGTCGCCCGACTATGGAATATACTTACAAAAATGGTGAGCAAGTGAGTGGAGGTATTGTTAAAAATCCACCTGTAGAAGCAGAATAAATGCACTAATTTATCTCGTAAAAATTCTATAAGTGTTTGATTTTAAAAAGTTTAAGCCTGATAAAAAATAAGAAATAGAACTTATGGCAAGTACAACGATTACTGGTAAAATCGTCTTTCAGAATATCGGTACGGGCTTTTGGGGTATCGAAGAGGAAACTGGCAAAAAATGGCGACCCATCAACTTGCCAATTCATTTGAGAAAGGAAGGCATCCTCATCACAGCAGACATCGAAATCGTAAAAGAAGATTTCGATATGTTTATGTGGGGAAAAGCCGTGAAGCTATTATCTGTACATTAGCCTAAAAGTTTGCGCTTTTGCTCATTAAATTCTTCTTCCGAAAGTACACCCTTTGCTCTGAGATCCCCTAGCTTTTGCAATTGATCCAGCAGGTCTGGCTGGCTGTCTAGTAAGTTTGGTTGGGGGCTTCCCAATTCTAGCATTTCGTCTTGAAGAGTAATGACTTCTTCTTGCTCAGGTGCCGGTGGTGCGGTTGTTTGTTCATTTTGCTCTGGTTGTGGCAATCTATATTTGTTGGCAGCAAAAGTTTCATAGCTCGATTGAATACGCAGGAATGCAAGTGCATCGTGCGTTTTAATTTTATCGAAATCGTCAAATCCGTTGGCAACTGCCTGATCTAAATGATAGAAGGCTTGATCTGTTTCTTCATTTAGAGAATAGGCGCAAGCCAAATTGAAGTGAGTAGCTACATCCTTATTATCTATTTCAATTACTTTATTAAAGGCTTCGATTGCGTTTTGGTAGTCGTATTCTTTAAAACTTTCAATGCCCTTTGCTTTGAATGAAGTTATCTTCTGTAGCTGCGCTCTTTTTTGTGCTCTAGTATCAGCATGCTCTTGCTCTTTACGAACTTTCTCTTCTTCATGCGCTCTATGCCTGTGGCGACGTTGCCAATGCTCAATATCTCTTTCTCGGTTTTTGCGTTGTTGCTCAAATCGATCCTGCATGCGCTCCTCTCTTACAATGCGTTGGCGCTCGCGATCACTCATACGTCTATCTTCTCTATACCTATCAGCATAGATTTCTTTCCAATTATATTTGACATCAAATTTCTCTTCATTCATTGCAAAGAACGCAATAGCATCAATGAAGCCCAGAATAGCTGAAATGCCCGTCATAGCGAAAATGCAGTAAAAAATACCTAGCCATGTTTGCCCTAAATAAAATCTATGTACACCAAAAGTGCCTAGAAAAAAGGCTAATACAGCAGCTACATTTTTATCTTTCATATTTTATTAGTTCTTAATATTTTGGAAGCCTATCCTTAATTTGAAACTCAAGAAGGATAGCTTATATTTTTCGATAGGCAAGTCTTACTCGATTTCTTCTATCTAAATAACGCATTAAAACTACTTTTGCTTAGTTAAAACGCTTGGCTTAGATATATTGTGTATTTATTTAGACAAACAGAAGTATGCAAATGGACTAAAGCCGAATTATAGGGACAAAGCAGGATAATCAGTCCTCGACGTTATCCACATCATCGCTCATCTTTCCCATATAATTGTAAATCATAAGCACCAACACTCCAAATGACACGCCTGCAAGCACCAATGGAGTTGTCAACTCGCTGGGAGCAGAAAAAGAAAGTCTGATAAGTATGGTAGAAATAATAAAACCAGAGTTCCGAATCAGTCGGCTATAATCATCAATATAAAATAAAGAGATCAACAAGATTAGCACATCTACCAGAATCAAAATTGTAAAAAATTCATTGTAGAAGACATAATTAATGTCAGAGAGTTTTTCGATACTACCAAGGCTAAACTGCCGCGCCTCAATAATCCATTGTACAAGACTGTAAAAGATAAGTACAACGAATGTAAAAAAGAGTAGGATACTAATACTTTTTTTGGTTCTCAAAAATCGATCGAAGTTGTTAATGACTTCTTTCTTTGGTTGCTTTTGAGAGAGGTATCTAAACAGGAAAATGAGCGCAAACAATAAAATAAAGCCTATCATATCAATCATTAATGCTCTATTTTCAATAACAGAAAACCAATTTTTAGTATTTTCTACACTGGCGATATCCTTAAAAATTCTTCGGATAACAATCAATGAAATAATTTGGTACTCTTTTAGAACAGAAGTAGTGAACGAGCTTGGGATGTAATAAATCAGTAAATAAACTTCAGAGATGAGGATGAACGAAAAGGGAGTATAGATAGCAGCAATGGGACTGATGAACAGATCACCAGCCACGCTAGGTATGTCATACAGACCAAAATCAACTAGCCCTATATAAATAATATGAATAATGAAACCAACAATAGCAAGACTAAGTATAATCTTCTCGAACCATTCTTTGAATTCGTGGCTTAGAATTGACTTATCTAGCTGATGAACCCATTTGTTAAATGTTGTACTCATTGCATCGCTAAATGAAGGTAACAAGCATTTTGTTCTTACTTGTTCCGTGTTTTTTACTTTGATTCTTAAACGCTCTTATAACAAGCCTAAGATATGATAGCCTTGTTATCCAAATATTAAGGTTGATAGAACTCACTATAAATACTGCTTAATTAACTGAACAGCATGTAAGTTCATCTTGTTCTTATGAATGATGTCTAATTTAGTACATTGGTACATTCATGCTGAGAAGCAATTTATTCCATCGAAGAGTATTATTTAATCAATTTATCCAATTATAATTATGGAAAATACAATAACATGGCCAGATTTAGCCATCGGACTATACGACAAATTAACAGGTCGTGGGGCAGAAATTACTTATGAGTTTGAAAACTTTGAGTTGAATGTACCAAGCCATGCGGGTGATGGAGCGACTCATGCGAACTGGAAAATGAACGGTACATTGAAAATCAGAACTAGCGAGTCAGATACAACCAAGGCCTAATTGAAATTAATTCAAAGAAAGATAAAGCTGAATAAGATTGTTTTGTTCAGCTTTTCCTTTTTTATACACATCTGATTATGAATACCATACCAATTATTATAGAAGGAAAACTAACGATTGAAGGAGATCAGCAAAACACTGTAACAATCAGCAATGAAGGTGATGAAGCCTTAGTGCTAGATTTTGACAACAGAAAATCTTTACTTTATTTTTTGAATACCCTACCCAAGCACATCAATTTGCTGAAGCAAAGGAAACTGGTGATTAACTTACTCAAGTATTTAGATCAGGATTTGATTATTAAAGTAGCTGGTAAAACTACTATTGTCAAAAAGCAAGGCTCAGATAAGCTTGAATACAAGGGAGACTACACTACGGCATTTTCAATATTTTGGTCATCTTTGAAGCGTTCGATATTCTGAATCATGCCATTAAATACAAAATAATGAAGTGGTAACACTGCATACCAATATAATCTACCCAATAATCCTTGCGGACGAAAAGTCGCCGTCTGATAAATAGTTGGTCGATCTGATTCATCAATTCTGAGCTCTAGCCACGCCTCTCCGGGTAGTTTCATTTCGGCATATAACAACAAGCGTTTTTGTTGGTCATCAGCTACTAATACTCGCCAAAAATCAAGTGCGTCGCCAGCGTGAATGGTGCTAAGATTAGTTCTACCTCTTCTCAGCCCTATACCTCCAACCATTTTATCCAAGTATCCTCGAATTTTCCAAAGCCAGTTGCCATAATACCAACCTCTGTTTCCTCCAATAGAGCGAATATTCTCCCAGACTTGTTCCACTGTATTATGCTCAATTGGCAGTTGCTTCTTATCCGTAAAGCAGCCATATTCTGGAAGAGTTACGTATTCACTAGTTGAGGTTAAGTTATAACTAGATACCAATGAATCCTTCCAACTTGAAACTACTATATTTTGCTTAATTTTATCAAAAGCAAGCTCGACAGCTTCTTTATAAGGAATCATATCCATCTCTAGTAAATCAGCTAGCTTACTATCTCGACAGATCATATCTATCTTCATGCTATTTACAAGATTCACTGCAAGTGGATAAGTAGTTGAGGTTACGAAATAGAGCCAATAAGAAGAAAGGCGAGGTGTCATTACCGGCACAGTATAAACCCAACGCTTCAAGTTTCGGACTTCGGCAAAGCCTAGCAGCATTTCCCTGTAAGTTAGAATATCATCACAGCCAATATCGTAGTTTTTGTTGTAAGTTTCTTCTCTTAGCATCACGCCAGTCAAGAAATTCATTACATCGCGTATTGAAATTGGTTGGCATTTGGTGTTCAACCACTTGGGCGCAACCATGACTGGAAGTTTTTCTACCAAATCTCTAATAATCTCAAAAGAAGCACTTCCAGAACCAATCACAATAGCTGCCCTTAGTGTCGTCAAAGGTACTTTGCTGTCTTCTAAGATTTGTTCTACCCGATAGCGAGATTCTAAGTGATCAGAAAGTTCGGCAGAGTTAATCATGCCACTTAGGTAGATCATTTGCTGGGCTGTTGACCGATCAACATAGTTTTTGAAGTTAGTTGCTGTCCGTTTTTCTAAATCGCTAAATTCATTGATGGAACTCGACATGGAGTGAATTAGATAAAAGGCAACATCAAATTCGGTTGGAGCATTCTCTAGTGTGCTTTCGTCCAAAAAGTCAGCCTGAATAACAGTAACTTGATCCTTCCAGCCTTTGCCCCACTCAAAGCTATTGACGTCTCGGACAGCGCAAAGTATCTCGTGTCCTTCTTCTATTAGTACCCGCAATAGTCGCTTACCAATATATCCCGTTGCCCCAGTCAGTAGAATTTTCATAAAATTATGGTTTACTCCTCATTTAAAGTAAAATAGGCAGAAAGATGTTCATTCTTTTGCCTGCTGATGGGTGATTTTGACAGGAATACTATTAATCTATTCGCTTTCCCACTTTTCTTCCTCTTTTTTATTTACTCTTCGAGAAATTATAATGCTTATTTCGTAAAGTACATAAAGCGGAATAGCAATCAAAAATTGTGTAATGACATCAGGAGGTGTTATAGCTGCAGCTGCAATAATGATCGCTACGAATGCATGGCGGCGGTATTTTTTCATGAATTCTGGCGTTACTAAGCCTACTTTTGAAAGGAAGAATACCACTACAGGTAGCTCAAAAACTAAGCCAACAGGCACAGTGAACATTGCCATGTAGTTGACATAAGAAGAAAATGCAGGCGAGGCTGCTTCGATTCCCTCAATTTCAAAGCCCGTCAAGAAAGTAACAGCAAATGGAGCGATTACAAAATAACCAAAGGAAACTCCCATTAGGAAAAGAGCGGAACAGACAAACACAACGCCACGAGCAGCCTTGCGCTCTGTGTCGTGTAGTCCAGGTTTAATAAATAGCCAAAATTCCCAGAATACATAAGGGAAGGCAGCTATAAGCCCTAAAATGATGGAGAGTTTAAGGTAGGTAATAAATTTTTCACCAAAATTTGGAGTAATAAAATTGATGTCAATTGGACGAAGACAAGCCGCTCCCGGACGGAAACGATTGATAATGTCGCATATAATTTCATAAGTAATAAAATCTTGGCGCGTTGGACCGAAAACTAAATTAAGCACCCAGTCTTTAGCTAAGAAAACAGCAATACCAATGATTAGAACAGCAATTACTGAGCGAATCAAATGCCAACGCAATTCCTCTAAGTGCTCCAAGAAGGTCATTTCTCTTTCTTGCTCATCAACTTCTACTTGATCTAGTGGCATAGCTTTCTATTTTTGCAACATCTATCAAAGATAACTAAAACCACCTTTCCTTGCATGAATGTCATAAGGATTTTCGACCATTGTAAGGTCAAAAGAATAGATTAGTAAAAATGAAGATAGTCCTGACAGTAAATAATGCCTTGACCTATCATTGTGGATGAGCTTTTAGAATCTACTATTTAGGCTAAATTGCACTTGTTATTGTAGTTCCTCTTTCAACTCTCGTAGCTGATCTTGCATAAAGATTGCAAGTTCTTTTACATAGGCTCTGGAAAAGTCAAAATTTATTCCCGCTGTTTCATAAACTTCATTGATCGTCTTCGTGTAGCCTAATTTTAGGGCTTCTACATAATCGTCAATTGCTACTTGACCTTCTTCCTTGTAACGCTTCCATATTGCAATTGCACCTAATTGAGCCATACCGTATTCGATATAATAAAAAGGCACTTCAAACAAATGAAGTTGACGATACCAAAGACAGGATGTATATTTATCTAAATCCGTAAGATCAACCACCTCGCTACTTAAACTTTTTAGTATTTTACTCCAGGCTTTTGTTCGCTCTGCGTTTGTATGGTGAGGATGAGTATATACCCAATGTTGAAATTTGTCAATAGTCATAATCCATGGCAATAGCTGTAGGATACTTTCTAATAACCATATTTTTGCTCTTCGGAGGTCGTGATCATTGTTGAAGAAAATGTGCCAATGCTCCATAGTCAAGAGTTCCATAGTCATGGCAGCTAATTCTGCAATCTCAGAAGGCGGTCGTTTGGCAGTGGATAGCTTGTAATCTCTAGTCAAGAAAGAATGTACAGCATGCCCGCTTTCGTGCATGAATGTTCGCATATCTCCAATACTCGTAGCTGCATTCATGAAAATAAAAGGCACACCTGAAGCGGGTAACGGCATATTGTAACCTCCAGGACGTTTGTCTTTACGTGTTTCCAAGTCCAATCGGCTACCGCTTCGCATAATAGAAATGCACTGACCAAAATAGTTATCAATACAAGATAAACACTGTATGGATTTATCTATCAAATCGTCAATATCCTCAAATGGGCGAAGTGGTGGTAAATTTGACGCATCCACATTCAAATCCCATGGTCGAAGTTTATCTAGCCCAAGTTTATATTTTTTGTCTCGATGAATCTCATTAACTACTGGGATGATTTCTGCTTTTACAGATTCATGAAATTCAAGACAGTCGTCAATTTTATAATCAAATCGACCGAGCTGCTGAAACTTAAAATCTCTGTAATTATCGTAACCCGCATTTTGTGCAATGGTGTGTCTGAACTGAATCAAATCGTCATAAACGGATTCGATTGCTTCGGCATCTTGCATCATTCTTTGTTTCGATTTGCAGTATGCGTTTTTTCTGAGCGAACGATCAGGTTCTTCTAGTAAGGCACTAGCTTGCTGGATTGTCATAGAAGTATTTTCTATTTCAATTGTCATAGCAGCGAATAACTCACTATACTTTTTAGAGCGCAATCGCTCTTCTGAAAGTAATTGTACATTTTCCTTCTTGTAGAGCTGCATGGAACCTCTCAATGCACGTATATATATGAAGTATTTTTCTTTATCAAGATGGCTAAGGAAAGGAGAGGTAACTAATTTTTCATTAAGCCGAAAAGCATAATTTGTTACATTGGGTGATATTTCTTGAACAAACGCTTCATAAGCCTTTATTGCTTTACGATTACTCGTATTAGTGGTTAAATTGATGTATCGCCACCCAAATTCTTCATTGACGGCAGCATCAACTTCATTGCAGTCAAGTATCCATTTTTCTAACTCTGAGGTAGAGTTAATTGCTCGACTCACTAGCTCTTCATACAAAGGAAAAAGAACCTTCCAACTAGTAACACTAAAGGTCTTCTGCAAATATTTCCTTCTGTCTTGAATCAAGGATGGAATATTATATGCAATCATAAGAACTAGATTCAGAACTATGTAATTTGTTTTTGAATTAAGTCTGGTGAACTTTTCAGAGAGTAGCAATTGATCCACATATATTTCATATATACTAATTATTGCTAATGAGTCTATTTCTTTACCAGACTTGACTACGCTATCTTTTCTTAGCTACTAATCAACTTAGTAGCTTTATTCATATTACAAATGTAATAAACTGTTTAAACTAAATACACTCTATTAACAACAAAATAAGAATAATTAGATGTAACTTATTGATTGTCAATTGAAAATAATATTTTAATTTATGTATATTAATTTGTGTAAATTTCTTTACAATGCTTTTATACGTCGTATTGACTAATGTGTTACCAAATGAGAACGGTTAATTTGTGTAGCTCAAGAAGCAGTAATTTTGAAATAGGTTGTGTGATCTTTTCGTTGTTTAATGTGTTTATATTTCTAGTATTCGTTAATACTGCTATTACGAATTAAGCTATTTTTGCAATTATGAAGCACATAGCCTTTTTGCTGCTTATTAATGTCCTATTTGTGCTGGTTTTGCCATTGGCTGGGCAGCATGACTGCGCCGTTGCAGAGGAGCAAGAGCAAATGGCTTGTCATAGTCATCAGACTGGCGAAGAGCAAAAAGACAATGACTGCCACTGTCCGCCATTTTGCATTTCTTGCATTGGCTGTGTGGTTGGCTTTGTTTGTCCTATACTCGAAAACCACGTTAAAGAAATTAATCTTTTTAATCCTACCTCCAATCCACAAATTATTCCCCAATTCTTTAACCAAGCTTACCTTGATAGTATATGGCAACCGCCAAAAAGTAGTTGATAATAATGTATTGAAAATGGATAGTGTATGCACTAGTCCAACTTATTTTATCAACTATATTACTTATCGTTCCTGTCAATTGAATTGATTAACAGGCTATTATTCATTTCGTTGTGTGAATAGCCTACCTACGGGTTATTGATAAGTTTAACTTATATTAAATCATGAAACAAATTATTGTTTTAATTATAGCTATATTTATAGCACAAATAACTGTTGCACAGGTAGATACCATCAGCTTTGAAGTAGATGGAGTCTGCGTAATGTGCCAGTCTCGAATTGAAAAAACAGCTTTCGAGACCAAAGGTGTGCAATTTGCTTTTTGGGATGTCGAATCCCATTTGCTTCAAGTAAAAGTAGATAAATCCAAATTTCGTGAAGATCAACTTCACAAAAATTTAGCTAAGGCAGGGCATCGTACTGAACAAATGGAAGCGGATACTGAAGCCTACAAAGCATTGCCTAACTGTTGTAAATACGATGATCCAAATAATGTACATAAACAGGAAAAAGATCATCAAGATTCCGACCTAGAGGATGCCATCTCTGGAATGGTTTATGAAAAAAATACAAAGGGCAAACAGATTCCCCTGGTTGGAGCTACCATTCAGTGGGTAGGTGATGAAGGTGGAACTGTTACAGACGAAGAAGGTCATTTTTTGCTTGATAGAGTTGCTAGTACGGAAAAAATTATTGTAGGTTATGTAGGTTATCAAGCGGATACTATTGATATGGCTGGGGAGAGTATGGTGGCGATTATACTAACCAATAATGTCAGCCTAGATGGTGTTGAAGTAGTGTATCGAAGAAAATCAACTGAGATTTCCTTCCTCAATCCACTCAAGACGCAGATGATAGGAGAAAAAGAATTGTTAAAAGCCGCTTGTTGCAATCTCTCAGAGAGCTTTGAGACGAATCCATCAGTAGATGTTTCTTTTACAGATGCCGTGACGGGTACGCGTCAAATTGAAATGCTGGGTTTAGCTGGTCCTTATGTACAAACTATGCGTGAAAGTATGCCAGATATTCGTGGTTTGTCTAGCCTTTTTGGATTTACTTACACGCCAGGTACTTGGGTGGAAGGTATTCAGTTGAACATGGGAGCGGGTTCTGTTGCAAATGGCTTTGAGAGCATCACAGGGCAGATCAATGTGGAACTGAGAAAGCCTGAAAATTCGGACAAACTCTATTTGAATTTGTATGCTAGTGAAATGGGACGTTTAGAAGCTAACGCCAACTTTAGTCAGCAAATAAATGAAAATTGGTCAACGGCGGTACTACTACATGGCAAATACCAACAGGTAGAAAATGATCGAAACGAAGATGGATTCTTAGATATGCCTTTAAACAATACTTTTATCGGCTTGAATCGTTGGAAATATAGTAGCACTAATGGTTTGCAAGCACAATTTGGCGTGAAAGCGGCTTTAATAGATCAAGTGAGTGGTCAAGAGGGTTTTGATGTTGATCATTCATCTACGGATCAAGGTCTCTGGGGAACGAGGCTGCAAACCGAACGCATTGAGGGCTGGGCTAAAATTGGCAAAGTTTTTCCATCAAGACCTTATGCAAGTATGGGCTTTCAACTTTCAGCTGCTTACCATAATCAGGATGCTTATTTTGGTATGCGACCTTACAATGCAGAACAACTGATGCTTTATGCTAATCTGATTTATCAAGGAATCTTCAGTACTACTGATCACAAATTCAAAACAGGGCTGAGCTTTCAATATGATGATATTCAAGAAGAAGTTGGTGTAAATACGTCTGAAATTGTTGATTTACAGAAGTTTGAACGTATGGAAAGTGTGCCAGGTGCATTCTTTGAATATACCTACACGTACTTAGATCAATTTACTGCCGTCGTTGGGCTGCGAGGTGATTATCATAATAATTATGGCTTCTTTGCCACACCACGATTGCATTTGCGTTACGCACCGACTCAAAATACAGCATTTCGCGCATCACTGGGTCGAGGGCTTCGTACTGCTAATATTTTTGCAGAAAATATTGGTTTATTTGCCTCTAACCGTCGCATTATTCTGAATGCTAACAATCAAGGCAATCCTTATGATCTCAACGCTGAAGTTGCTTGGAATTATGGTATAAATTTCACACAGAATTTTAATTTCAATAGTCGCTCGGCTACATTGAGTTTAGATGCTTACCACACCAATTTTGACAATCAAATTGTCGTAGATTATGAAACAACACAGCAGGTAAGTTTCTATAACTTAGCAGGTGAGTCTTTCTCGAATAGCTTACAAGCACAGATAGATGTCGAACTCATAAATCGCTGGGATGTTCGTCTGGCCTATCGCTTCAATGATGTGCAGACGGATTATGATGAAGGTAGATTACAAAAGCCTTTTGTGGCAGAGCATCGAGCATTTATCAATACAGGTTACGAAACTCAGGATCAGTGGAAGTTTGATTTTACGTTGAATTGGCAAAGTAGCAAGCGCATTCCATCCACGAAAGGCAATCCAATTGAGTTTCAGTTAGACAACGAATCACCTGATTTCTTCCTTGCCAACGCTCAAATTAGTAAAGGCTGGGGCGATACCTTCGAAATTTATCTAGGGGGTGAAAATTTATTCAACTTCAGACAGGATAACCCTATCATCAATAGCCAGAATCCTTTTGATGATACTTTCGACAGTTCTCTCATCTGGGGACCTATTTTTGGTAGGAATATTTATGTAGGGGCTAGGTGGAGATTGTAATTACAAACAGGAAAAGTAATATTTGAAAAGTAACTGCTCGCTACGACTTTGGTTTGTAGGCGAGCAGTTGCTTCTTAAAGACTTATGATCCTGGATGATAAGTCCTTTTGGCTCTTTTTTCCACATCTTCTTTATAGTAAGCCACCTCCTTAAACTGCATATTGAGATATGGTTCAACTTGGTCGTAAAAGTGTGGTGAGTCAGGATTTCCGCTTTGTCCACCCACGAGTATGCTTTTTGCTTTTACCTTGTCTCCAAATTCGACGGCAGCTACAAAACTATTGCCTCTTGTGCCATATATTTTTTTGACATTGTGCTGCCCTCTCATACCATAAGCAGCCAATGCGCCCCAAAGCCCAGAAGCCAAGCCAACTGGTTCACTAGCTTTGTTGTCATCAAAAGTAGATTGAATAGCACCATCCAAACGTTGAAAGCGGTTGACTGCTCCCCAAGTCATATTCCAAGTGCCAAAATCTTCTTCTAGCTGTGTTAGGGTATTTTGAAAAAGTTGTAGTCGTTCCTCCACTGAAGCATCTGTTCCAAAATAAATGATTTTATCCATGTAATTCATATCTCTTGGTGCTTTACCATTTTGCAGACATTGCATGCCGTAGAAATGAGCAAGCGTCATTGCTACGGAATTAGCATCTGTCCTAAAATCCCAGTCGCTTAGTACTTCAATTGCTGCTGTTAACTTACTTGATGGACTGGTTTTGTAGGCAGCCAATAAGCCGGGTATTAGTACTTCAAAAGCAGGCAGAAATGGATCGTGAGCCAATTGGATTAAGCTATCAAGTGTCATATCGGCATTCAGATTTTCGAGTAGTTCAATTGCATGAATACTTCTAAAATTTTCTTGATTGCGCGACATGTAATAGGGGTAGTCCTCTAGTTTAGGGCTATATTCCGCAGCAGAAGTAAAAGGTGTAGAGTTGCAATTTTGAATCCATCCATTTTCAGGATTTAAAACAACAATACACTCTTCCACTTCATGCAATCCTTGCCAATCCGTATTAGGGTTCGTTCCATCTACTGGTTTAGCATAATCAAAATTGATGTCTCTTACGGGAATGAAATTACCGTGGTAGTAGGCGATATTGCCATCAGCATCGGCATAAACAGTATTATTAGAGGAATTAGTACGCATATTCATCATGGCGCTAAACGATTCGTGACCGTCCTGTTTTGTTCGGATGTAAGATTGGATTAATGCCTCTACCGGCTTCCACATTAGAGCCGTTGCTACCCACTGGTCTCCTATTTTGTGTGTTATAGGACCGTGATGCGTTCTAAAAATGGGAAATGCTTTTTCTTTTATTTCATTTCCGTCTTTGTATTTTAGCGTAACTTTTTGCTGTTCTATTTTTCGCTGCTCTTCACCGTATTGATAAAAATATTGGTTGTCCTTTTTTTCGACTTTCTCCAAGAATTCATCAATGACATCGGCATAAGTTGAGGTGTGCATCCAACCCGTTTTTTCATTAAAACCTTGATAAATGAAGAACTGTCCCCAAGTAGATGCACCGTAAGCGTTGAGCCCTTCTTCGCTTACTACGTGTGATTCTCCGCGAAAGTAGAATGAGGTATGCGGATTGATGAGTAGCATTGCATTGCCAGAAGCAGTCCATTTGCCAGCTAAAGCTATGCCATTTGAGCCTTGTGGTTCTTCGTATTTTTTAGATGAAATTCTTGGTGTCTCTATATTAGTGGATAAAAAATCGGCTTGCTCGTAGAAAGCCTTTATTTTTTCAGTGGAAACACGTTCAATGTCTCCCCCGATAGAACCTTCGCTGAAATACATTGGCATCCACGGCTCAAAGTGAGTGAATAAAGCGGGCTTTACTTCTGGATGAGTATGTAAATAATAGTTGATACCATCAGCGAAAGCAATGCAGAGTTCTTGTAGCCATTTGGGTGCTTGCCTGAAATTTTGAATAGCCTCCGCTTTGGTCATAAATAGCTTGGCTCTTAGGTCGCTATACAAAGCCGATTCACCCTCTACTTCTGCAAGTCTTCCTATTGCCCAGATGTAGTTGCGTTCCACTCGTTTGAAGTCGTCTTCACATTGTGCGTACAACATTCCAAAGACGGCATCCGCATCTGTTTTTCCATAAATATGTGGCACACCAAAATCATCTCTTATGATTGTAGTATTGGCAGCGTGCTTCTCCCAGCGAGCTAGTGCCCGATCTACTCCTGTAGTCGTTCTACAAGAAGTTGTTAGTAAAAATACGAATAGGATGAAATGAAACAATTTCATAAAACTTGCTTTTTCGTAAAGCTATAATTTTTTTCAGAAATTGTTGTAATTGTTCAGTACATACTATTGCCACCTGATTGTGTAGAAGGCGAAACTCATTCTAAAAGTCATTTTTATTCTGCAACTTCTTCTTTTACTTTTTTCAAAGCAATAGCGTTGATGCAATAGCGCAGACCACTTGGCGGCGGACCATCCTGAAAAACGTGACCTAAGTGAGCACCGCAGGTGTTGCAGACTGTTTCGATGCGGTACATACCGAACCCCACATCTTTATGATAAGCAATGGCATTATCTTTGACTGGTTGCGTGAACGATGGCCAGCCAGTACCACTTTGATATTTTTCTGCTGAGTCAAAAAGTACGGTATCGCAACAAATGCAAGCGTATTTGCCGGGCTGGAATAGGTTGCATAGATCAGAACTATGTGGACGCTCTGTGCCTTTTTTTCGTGTGATGCGGTATTCTTCTGGCGTAAGTTGTTCTTTCCAGTCTTCCTCTGTTTTTTCTACTTTATGATCTGGTTCAAGGTTGCCTTTATTTGCAAAATTGAGTACATCTAGCCATCTCAGCATGGTATATTAATTTTTATTTAAAGTCAAATAATAACTTATTTCATGTCAAGACCTTATTGATAGTTCAATAGTCTTTTAATAACACTGCGTGTTTTATTGATTAATCATTTGTTGCTTGGAGCAGTTCCGTAATCTTTAGATCCAGTCTAAGCAGGGCATTATTCACGGCTGAGCCAAAAATAGAGTACACCACTTTACCATTTTTGTTCACAAAAATCCAGTGTGGCGTTCCGCCAGCACCATAATCTAAATAGGTTGTATCAAAATTTTTGTCCTTATAGAATGGAAAACGTATATACAATTTTGATTTAGCTTGCTTGAATTGTTCTAACTTAAATTCGATACTCTCGAAATTAGTATGAATACCTAGTACATTTAACTGATCGCTGTGTTCATACACCATCCTGTTGGCGAAAGGGATCGCTCTGCCAATACAGCCTGGACAACCTAAACTGAAAAATAAAATTAGGAGCGGTTTGCCCAAAAAGTCTTCTTTTTTTGGAACGGGATCATCAAAAATGCTTTCTAAAGACCAGTTGGGCAAGGGTTGGTCTAATGATAATAAACTCAAACCTAATCGGTTAGTGCTTGTACTGATGCTGCAATGATCTGTTTTTGACGATAAGTGCTCCATAATTATTCGTAAAGTCTATATTGGGGGTAAGAAATTGCCATTTAGAACAGCTACTCCTTTTTTATAGTTGCAATGGTAGTGGTTGTATCTATTACACCAGGGTTTGGTCGGAGTAGGGGAGGAGCAGCCTCTGTAAATAGTAGTTTTTTAATACAAATATCTTGATCGTTACTCAGTCGGCCCGTAGCAGCTGTTACTCCCCAGTAAACTACGGAGTTACCCCCAAATATTTGATTGACTAAATCTGCTTCGTAAGTCGTTAAGAGGGTTTCATCTAAGTAAATTTCAAGTTGCTGTACTTCTGGACTCCAAGTTATTTTTAATGGATGAGGTCGGCAGTCTTCTAAATTGGGTAATTCAATTGGTTTTAGCGCAGAATAGCCATGATGGGTACGCCCATTTTGCATAATGGCAAAATGATCTTCTTCAGGATCATATAGATGGTAATTTTGATAGGTGTCAAATTCCAAACCTAGCGAAGGCACTAATCCACCAAAACCCATACTTTCTCCCCAGCCTCCTGTGGCTAAAGTAGGATGAAATACAAAGACAATTCCATCTGCACCTTCTTGATCTTTGCAGCCAAGCACTAGGCAGACTTGCATTTCAAAGGGAGCATTCAGGTCAATTGGTTTCTTGTACCAGGCAGAACCTCTCGCATATTGAAGATCGGGTACTAATCTGATACACTGTTCGTCTAATTGTTGAGCGTTTCCACCCAATAGGAAATTATTTATGTCCAATTGTGCATAGGTAGAGGTAGAAACTAAAGAGCAGTAAAGAGTGGTGAATACGAAAAGAAGAGAACGTACCATTTCCAATTGTTTTATTCTATCAACTGAAAATTAGTTATTTGGTTGTAATTTTATAGCAATAATGGACAGACAATTTTGAAAATCGCCTGTCCATTGTAACAGTTGAGTGAGTATAACTCATTAGTTATAAGTAGGTGTCATTACTTCTTCGATGACATCTTGCTCTGCCAAGTAGCGTTCTGCTTCGAGCGCTGCCATACAGCCTGTACCTGCTGCGGTTACTGCTTGGCGGTATATTTTATCTTGTGCATCACCACTTGCAAAAACACCCTCTATATTGGTCTTAGTAGAATCAGGCTTTGTAATGATATAGCCTGATTCATCCATATCCAGCCATCCTTTAAAAATGTCAGTGCTAGGTTTATGACCAATAGCTACAAAGAAACCTTTTATAGGTAGCGTGCTTATTTCTTTCGTAATGTTATTTATTACTTTCACGCCTTCTACTTCTTGCTCTCCCAGTACTTCAACGGTTTCTGTGTTCCAGTGAATTTCAATATTGGGAGATTTTTTAACACGGTTTTGCATGATCTTAGAGGCACGCATTTCATCACGGCGCACAATTAGATGTACTTTTGGGGATAGTTTGGATAGATAAAGTGCCTCTTCGGCAGCAGTATCGCCTCCACCCACAACAGCTAATTCCATGCCTTTGAAAAAGAAACCATCACAAACGGCACAGGCGGATACGCCGCGATTAGTCAATCTTTTTTCTGATTCTAAGCCTAGCCATTTAGCACTAGCTCCTGTTGCAATTACGATGCTATTTGCGTGGATCTCTTTGCCATCGTCGCTCCAGACTCGGTGAACAGGTCCAGTAAAATCTACTTTTTCGATTAAGCTATATCTGACATCTGTGCCAAAACGCTCTGCCTGCTTTCTAAAATCTTCCATCATTTGAGGACCAACGATTCCATCAGGATAGCCAGGATAATTTTCTACGTCAGTAGTTGTAATCAACTGCCCCCCAATTTCGCTACCCGTATATAGCACTGGCTCTAAATTTGCTCTTGAAGCGTAAATTGCTGCAGTGTATCCCGCAGGCCCTGATCCAATAATTAGGCATTTTACATGCTCAACACCGTTCTTCATATCTGTTCTATTGTGATAATTAATTCTAGTAATAAAATGAGTTTACTCAGTTGTTGGTTCATCAATTCGTAGGTAAACCTTATAAATTCAACTCTTATCTTATTTAGAAACACATGAGTACAAAAATGGATTTATCGCACAGCTGACACATGAAGATTTTTTCATGCGTCAACGTTTACAGTTGTGGATTTGTGATGGTAGATTTGTTCCTGCATTTTAACTACTCGTTCACTTTTTTTCTAAGAAAATTTCTGCCATCATACACCTTGTGCTCCCACCTCCAAATTTCTCTATGGTGTAAATTGGGCTGTAAAGCGGTTCTGTATGAGTTCTAATACGTGCTTTTTGTATGTCGCTCAAGGATTGGTAGGCTTGCTCGGACATCACTAAATAGGTATCGCCCCATTTGTTTTGTACTTGAAGCATATTTCCTGCAAAAGCATTCATTTGAGCTAGACTAATTTCAATGATCTCTTTGCTGGTATCGGTTAATGCTTTATGGACTTTCGCCCATTCCTTTTTGTCTTTTATGCTATCTAAACACGCAATAGCAAAAGTTTTGCCAATGCTCATCATGACATTAGTGTGATAAATTGGATGTTCACTTTCATCTACTGCATCAAAGAAAATAGGTTGATAGCCAAAGCGTTTGCAGAAAGCATAGAAGAGAATTTCATCTGTGCGGTCACTTTTACAAGCATAAGCAATTTTATTTGGGCGATCTAATATTAAACTGCCCGTGCCTTCCAAAATTTGACCACTATCCTCGTACTGTTCAAAATGAATTCTTTCCGTAAAGACAAAGGCTTCTCTGAGTCCTTCAATGATTTCTTCTCTTCTCTCCAATCGGCGCATAGGAGCAAGCATCGGATAGGTAGTGATTTTACCGTCAGCGTGAGTAGATATCCAATTGTTAGGGAATACGGCATCATACTTTTTGGGTAAAGCAGTATCTTGTACGACAATTACATGAATGCCTTCTTGCTGCAATCGCTGAACAAACTGGTCGAACTCCTGTAAGGCTAAGAGCTGAATTTCCACTCCTTTCAGATCTGTATCAGCTTCCTGAAAAGCATTGCTTTCTGCTGTTTGAGGGTTAAACCCAAAATGTGCTGGACGCACCATCATTATTGTGTCTGTAATTTGTTGTTCCATGAGGAATAGTTTTGAGTAAATTCATGTATTTATGCAGCAAATATTGAAGTAAGATGTGATATTTTATAATTTCGCTGTTAAATAAATGAACGCAAGAAGCATAAACATAATCTTGAACGTTCCTTCAATCAGAAAAGAAGGATTTAATCAAAAAAAACCATACAAATATTAACACATGGATTGGTTGACCGCTAGTAGAAGTTTAGTAGAAATTATATCATCCTGCCCTTTTAGGAAACAAAATGTATTCAAATTAAGGCTACATAAATACATTGCTGAGATTCACCCAGATGTATTGATTGATAACTACTTAGAAGCCAATTCAGATATTGAGGATCAGATTGCCTTTTATAGTTCTACTTTACTTGCACTTGATTTATCTAATCGATTAGAGGTTTTTCAACGTTGCCTAAAGGATTTAAGCCCGCTCTTTCCAACGGAGATTAGTGAAATTGAACAGTTTATCGAAAAGGAGCAAGTTGGTCAACAAGAAGTATCTAGTTATTTCCAAGAGCGTCAAGAGCGCATTGATAAACTCAATCGCTACTTAAAACGTATTGATGGTGCTATATATAATAGGAGATATTCATTGGCATTAGGTTTGGCTAATCGTTGTTTGCGAGAATACTACAGTCATTTTTTGAAACACACTGCCAAGTACGATTTGAAGTACTCAACTAGCATGAATCAAATGGCGATGTACGTTTATCGTTATATTACTAAGTATTTTAAAGCAAATAATATTCCTTATTCTGCTACTCGGTTACTTTTTATTACCATTACTACCAATGCACTCTTTCTTGCTATGTCATCCAATACTTATGTAGATCGTGCAGTAGCAATGTATGCAAGAGATAATGTCAATTCGATTGTGCGATTTTTACTAAGGTACTCTTAGCATTAATGGGGTTAAAATTGAGCAATGGCTATAATCAAATATGTGAATGTTCCTTTATCAAAAGGAACAAATCACTGAGTCATAATAGAAGTGAACGCTATCTGATTTATACTACCAAAATCAAACTTAATTATTGAATACCTCAAATTTCTTATTCACCACTTCACCCTCGCTTGTGTAAACTCTCAATAAGTAAGTTCCCTCACTCCAACCTTTCACAATGATCTGGTTGATGTTTCTACCTTCATACACCTTTTGTCCAGTCAAGTTGAGTACTTCAACATTTTGGACTTCATTCGAGTTGCTCATCTGTAAGTTCAATACTTCTGCACTTGGATTCGGATAGATTGTCAATAGCTCATCAGTTGGTATCAGTTCTGTCGTTACCTCTTCCTTCTCATTCAAAGCTAGTTTTAAGGAATAGCTGTCCGTTCCTAACTGCATCGTTTGTCCTTGTCCGTTAATAGCTGAAGCAGTAATAGTAAGCGGCGTTATTACTTCGTTGTTTCCATTTCTCCAAGAATCTATATCAAGCACAGTAATTACAGTAAAAGTAGCTACCTTACCAAATCCATTTGAAGTTTTGCCATTAGTCTTGGTGAATCCTACATCAATTCTACCTGTAATATTTTCTCTCGAAAGCTCCAGAGCAGGCGAACCATAAGTCAACCAGCTATCATTATCAAAAGAGATTTTAGCACTGCCTTCTACAAAAATATTGGGAGAGTAATTAATCTCAAAAGTTAGACCATAAATATCTTCCGCCTGAAAATATTCGCTACCTAATATGATTGGTATTTCAAGAATAGCACCAGGCCCAAATACTGGAATAGTATCAGGTTTACCATAGTAAATCGGTAGAGGATTGGTAGGTGGCATTCCTACTGGTGTAATCTTATGCGTTTTGCCGTAATGCTGACTGATGGCAGTTGTATCTGCACTGCTAATAACACCATCACCGTTGCTATCTTTTTGATGAATAGCCGTTTCCCCGTTCCATGTCTCTGATGCTTGACCTAGCCACGCTGTTGTAGTATTGGTTCTTTCTTCACCCGTTTCACCAATATGATGTCCTAGAGCTAGCAAATCTTGCATATTCACCACACCATCATTGTTGGTATCTCCTTCCCATACGCAATCGTTTAGTACACACTGCTCACTTTCGGGAATTACAACATCTAGTATATTGACTCTGATTTTTATAGACTTACAATTTCCTGTACTCACACAATATTGTACCTCAAATTCGTCTGTCCCAACAGCATCTGTAGCAGGAGTATATAGTAAAACTTTCTTGCCCACTACTCGCTGACCTAAAACCTCTTGATTGATGCTTTCATGGAAAGAAACTCTACCCAAGTCTCCTTGTGTTACTATCTCAAAACCTGCGTAATTGATTGGCACGGCATACTGAATCGCTAATGGGCTGTTTTTTGCTACTTGCAACTCGAAGGTGGAAGCGGATGGATTGAAGTTATTGATATATACATAAGCCGTTGCTGTTTCCGTTGTACCATCTTGTAAAGTAATTTGGTAAGAAAAACGGTCAACACTATATTCGTTAAAAGTTGTGAAACCTGGTCTTGGCTCATAATTAATCAATCCATCTTCTAATTGACTTAGTGTACCAAAGCGAGGCTGTTGTAAAAATTGAATAGCTTCGATCTCAGTACCACTGTCATTGGCTAATACATCAAACTCCACTGCTTGACCTACAGGTGTATAAATGAAATCATCCGTAGCGTATAAATTCGGTTGTGCCCTGTCGAGGATAGTTACATTCACAATTTTGGAAATAGCGCCATCTAGTGATTCAAAGCGAAATACATCTGTTCCAGTTTGATCTCCATTTGGCACATAGTGCAACACACTATTGCTATCATCTATCCAACCTTTTGTTGGTTCATCTTCTAAAATAAAGCCTTCTGTGGAAATCAATACAGCTTGTTCTTCGTAGCGAGTAGTAAAGATATGTAAGGTATCATTAGTGAGTAGTGTATTGGATTTCACCTCCACACTTACCGTTGCGATGTCGCAGATGTCAATATCATTACAAACTAAATAACTTAAATTCGCAATACCTTGAAAGCTAGCGTCAGGATAGAAACTAATTTGTCCATCTACATCTATGGTTACATTTTCTGCATGGTTGGCCACTAGGATTTCTTTGACAGTTAGCACACCATTGGTCTGTGTGTCATTTGCCAGTACATCAATCATAATGGGTTGACCTGATTCAGTGTAAGCATAATCGTCTTCTGCAAAAACCTTTGAGGGCATCACAGTAATAATAAACTTCTTTCTAGTGGCAACAGCAGGTGGTCGCCAGTAGGATACTTCGATCGTATCCTGTCCTACAAAATTGGCTACTGGGTTGTAAATCAAAGTATTGAACCCCACAATTCCTTCTACAGTGCCAGTCTCTAACCAAGTAGCTGTACCATTCGTAGGTGCTTTTGTGATGGACGGTGGAAGAATGAGCGACTGAATGAACTCTTCAGCCGTTTGCCCCTGATAGATTTCAGAGCGTGTTTCACTTTGAGCTTCCATCAAAAGTGGAAAGCCACAGAGTGCAATTAAAATTATTTTAATTTGTTTAGATACATTCATGGTGTAAATGGATTTGAATCTTTGTTAATAGGATATACCTATTACAGCATTAAAGATACATCTTACTTTTCACTTACGCAAAAACATCGGTTTTGTTTAACATCTTTAACAAAAAAAAAGAGGAAAGAAAAAGGATTCTGCTTACAATTGAGGAAAATGAGCAGTTAGATTATTTTTTTAAATTTGTTGAAATGATTTGTGGGTGAGGGCTTCAAGTCCAACTGTTATTGAAATGACCACTTTATGCTGTAATTTTTGTCATTATCTAACATCAATTCAAACTTGAAGATTCTTGAAGTTTAGCATTGATATTGAAAAAATAAAAATTAAACCGTGTCCCATGAGAAAAACAAAAGTATATTCCATGCTTGAGCATTTTGATAAATATGAACAAAATCGTTGTAGAAAATATATTATATCTCCTTATTTCAATAGTGATGAAACATTGGTTAAATTGTATGAGATTATTTTGGAAGATATAAATACAGATGCTTCTAATGAATTTACTAAAGAGCAGGTATGGAATAGGTTAAATTGCAAAAAAGCTTTTGATGATGTTCGACTGAGAAAATACTTTTCCGATTTATTAAAATTAATCGAAGGCTATTTAGTCCAAGAAATGTTTAATAATAGCGCCTTACAAAAGGCAAACACTTTATTAGAAGCAATAAAAGAAAAAAAATATGAGCCATTGCACCGTAGAGCAGTAAGAAACATCAAGTCAAAATTTCAGAAATCAAATAATAAATCTGCTGTACACTTTTACCATAAGTATAAATTTGAGGATACTTACAATGATCTAGCCAATTTCAACTTACATAGAGATTTGAAAGGCAACTATGAGGAAATTTCTTACAATTTAGATCAATTTTATATCGCAGAAAAGCTGAGAATATACCTCAATACGTTAGTTCGTCAATCTTCGCACAGTTACGATCTAAAATTTATAGCTCATATTGATACTTTTTTTGAAGAAGAAGACATAACCTACTTCGAGCCAGTGGTTCAAGTATATTATTTAATTTTTAAATCGTATCAAAATCCTGAAGAAGATCAATATTACGTTTCGTCTAAAGCTGCTTTGTTGACACTTGAACATCATTTAACGCTTGAGGAATCCTACCACTTGTATGTCGCACTAATCAACTATTGCATAACAAAAATTAATGTTGGAAAAAATCAATATTTCAAAGAGCTATTTGACCTATACTCCAAGATGATTGAAAATGAGAGTATATTCTTTGAAGGCTATCTCTCTCCTTGGCATTTTAAGAATATTATTTTATCAGCATTAAGGTTAAGTGAATTTAATTGGGGGATAGAATTTATAGAGAAATATTCAAGAAATCTGCCAGTTGAATTTAGAGACAATGCTGTTACATTCAATCTTGCTAGAATATACTTCGAGAAAAAAGAGTATGATAAGGTCATTAGCTTACTGCGCGAAGTCGAATATGATGATATGTCTTATAATATTAACTCTAAAACAATGCTTTTAATGACTTACTACGACACGGAAGAAATTGAGCCGCTTTACTCTTTGATGGATAGTTTCAGAGTGTATCTAAATCGGCATAATGAAATACCTGAGCAACGAAAAAATTACTACAAAAACCTTATCAAATTCACTAAACGGCTCACCAAGATACTTCCCAACGATCAAAAGGTAATTGATAAACTAAAAAAAGAAATAGAACAAACACCTGACTTTAAGGTGAAATGGTTAAATGAGAAAATTGCGGCATTAGAGGGAAGGTGATTCGGTTTTGCGAGAATCTCTAGTATTTTTGCCTACTCGTAAAAAAACAAAAAAAAATTGGAATCAGAGAAAATTATAAAAATTGGTACAAGAGGTAGCCAGTTAGCTTTGTGGCAAGCCAATTTTGTACAGGAAGAATTGAAAAAAATAGGCGTTGCCTCAGCACTGAAGATCATCAAGACAAAGGGAGATCAAATACAACATTTGAGTTTCGACAAAATTGAAGGCAAAGGTTTCTTTACCAAAGAAATTGAGGATCATCTACTCAGAGGAGATATTGATATGGCAGTACATTCTATGAAAGATTTACCAACTACTGCTCCAGAAGGACTGGCGTTGACTGCTGTTTCTTATCGAGCCAATCCAGTGGACTGGCTCATTATTAAACGAGCGTCATTAGATACTACTCAGATGCTTAAACTCAAAGCCAATGCTATTGTAGGTACATCCTCTGCTCGAAGAAAAGCACAAATACTTGATTTTAGAAAGGATGTGGAACTGAAAGATATTCGAGGTAATGTGCCGACTAGACTGAAAAAACTACAAGAAAGCGAGTTCGATGCCATTCTGCTGGCAGCGGCAGGCATAGAGCGTTTGAATATTGATCTGTCAGCATTTTTTGTGTTAAAATTTGATCCTAGAGAATTCATTCCCGCACCAGCACAAGGTGTTTTAGCTTACCAAGCAAATACAAACGATCTTGAAACAAGGCGTATCCTCCAGCAGTTACACCATTCAGAAGTGGCACATACGACTAACATTGAGCGAAAAGTGTTAAAACTGATTGGTGGTGGGTGCCATACCCCAATAGGTGTTTATTGCAAAAAAGATCAAATGGGCAATTATCACGTTTGGGCAGCTATGGCAGCGACTTGGGAGAGTCCATTAAAAAGAGTACAGCATTCTTCTAGTACATCACATCAACTAGCAGAGCGCCTCGTAGAATTACTCAAAAATTAAACCTTCAAGCATCACCTTGATAAAGTCAGTATTTATTAGTAGAAATTTAGGCACAAATAGCAGTTTCAAAACTACTCTGGAAGCTAGTGGGTTTTCGGTAGATGGAATGTCATTAGTTGATTTTTCGGTCGCTCCCTTTCATTTTGTACCTAAAACAGACTGGATTTTTTTTTGTAGTAAAAAAGGAGTTGATTTTTTTTTGAAATATTTAACAAACTCAAAAACACAAATTGATTTTTCTTGCGTTAAAGTTGGTACAATGGGTGAAGGAACTGCAAATATATTGCAGAAGCAAAAGATCACTCCCCATTTTATCGGTTCTGGCAATCCTGACACAACGGCATCACAATTTTTAGAGCAAGCACGAGGGAATACTGTATTATTTTTGCGGGCTTTAAATTCAAAACAATCTATTGAAAGAAAACTTATACACCAAATTAAGTGTTACAGTCTAGTCGTTTACATAAATATACCGAAAACAGATTGCCGTATGTTAAGTCAACAATTATTAGTTTTTACGAGTCCTTTGAATGTTGAAGCGTATTTCAACAAGCACCGAGCAAAGCCACACCAAAAAATAGTGGCTATTGGAGAAACAACAGCCGCCGCTTTGAGGCGATTTGGAATGAATGAATTGGCTATTTCTAGCCATCCCACAGAGCGTGCCTTAGCCAGTAAAGTGCTAGAGGTTGCAGTTTAAAAGTATAGCCCATGAGTCAATTCATGGGCTATACTTTTTTTGTAATATCGAGAGGTAATCAAGAATACTCATGAGTTTAGCTTAATCATTGCTCATAAAGTCGTACTCAATTTGATCTTTGCTTTAATTTTCGATAGACCTTAATACCGTACCACAGCCAAAGCCCCGTTATGACCATCAAAATCAATCCAAAACCTAATAAGTTCATAGAAGCTAATTTGAAGGCACCACTAATAGTAGAGCCATCATGTAGCTGCTCAATCCAATCAGCATGCCGCTTAGCAATGGAAAGCACCACGCCCGATGAAGCATCTAGTTGTACTTCCCACCAACCTTCTTCAAAAAGCACTTTTACGATTCCTTTGGATGGGCGTGCATCCATGCGATCAATAACTATGTTCTGTGTAGTAGAATCAGCTAGTGCTTTCTGAGCAATCACTGCTAACTCACTCATAGGTTTCCAATTTTCAAGCGCACTAGAACTGCCCTTTTGAGTGGGTGGTTGCAAAGCAGCTACATTCTTTTTGAAAGCTAAAAAAATACCTGTTGTCGCACTGATAAGGACTAAAATAGATAAGGAAACGCCTACCAATCTGTGCCATACCCGAAAGGATCGTAAACTTTTTATGAGTCGTTTTTGCTTCAATATGATTCGTTTTTATACTTGAACTTATAATCTGTGAATTTTGAGGTACTCACTAAAATCTTCTACCAACAACAAGCTATCTCCCCGAAAGTGTTGCTCCTCTAACCTTTTAATGTGCAAATCAAGTAATTCCTCTTCTTTTTTCAAAAAGCCAAATAGCGTTTTCATTACTTTAAAATATCTAGGCAGGTCGTGGTTAGGTGGATTATTTTTTGCTCCAATCGCTTGTAAAGTATGTTGAAAATGCTTAAAGTTATAGGGCGTGTAATGTGTAGGATATTGGAAAGCTAGATAGTGAGAAATGATCCCATAATCGTGAAAATGGTTGTTTTCTATACTGCTTCGGTGATTAGTTTTATACTCTTTTAGTAACTCATCACAATAAAAGATGAAGCGATCTATTCGCCCATCAAGGTCTTTTGATTCATTAAATAACTCTTCAAACATAGAGCGTACGAAGTGCGGTTGCATTTGTGCAAAGGTTTTCATTATTCGCTTTGGTTCGTAGTTTTCTCGATTCCAGATTCTTCTAGTGGTAGAATTATCAAGTGAGGCATCATACATTGCAGCAATATCAGTCGCTTCCAAATTCCAGTTGTTTTGCCAAATTTGTTGTGATTCCCATTTATAGAGGTTCTTTTCTGTTTCTACTCCACCTTTTTTGAGCCATTCTTTATAATCCACAATAGCAGATTGAATCTTTTTGAGTTGCATATTGGTTGTTTGTTTACTAAACCTAAATCTAAATTGTTAAATTACGTTGAACTTACGAATCTTCATTGATGCTAGCACTACAAGGGAAAAAAATAATTTTAGGAGTTTGCGGTAGTATTGCCGCTTACAAATCTGCTTTTTTAACTCGACTTCTTATAAAAAGTGGAGCAGAGGTAAAAGTTTTAATGACGGAAGCTGCTACTGAATTTATTACACCACTTACACTTTCTACGCTTTCTAATAATGTTGTTTTTAGCAGTGTCCAATCAGAAGAAGGCTGGAATAATCATGTAGAGTTAGGACTTTGGGCAGATGTCATGGTTATTGCGCCAATTACTGCTACAACACTAGGAAAAATAGCTAATGGCATCTGTGATAATATTATTGCGGCGGTCTATCTTTCTGCTCGATGTCCTGTTTTTTTTGCACCCGCCATGGATTTGGATATGTGGCATCATCCTTCTACTCGGCAAAATGTACAACGACTAAAAAGCTATGGTAATCATCTAATTCCAGTCGGTTATGGTGAATTGGCAAGCGGTCTTGTAGGTGATGGACGAATGGCTGAGCCAGAAGCAATCGTTGATTTGTTGGTGCAATATTTTAAGCAGCAGCAGGATTTAATGGACAAAAAAATCTTAGTTACGGCAGGACCGACCTATGAAGCTATTGATCCAGTGAGATTCATCGGCAATCGTTCTTCTGGAAAAATGGGAACTTATATCGCACAAATATTAGCGAACAGAGGAGCAACCGTTGAGCTAATTCTGGGTCCTTCTACGCTGAAAATTGAACATTCTAATATTCGAGTTACGAATGTTGGAAACGCACAGGAAATGTACGAGGCTGCTATTCGTTTGTTCCCACTAATGGATGGAGCGATTATGGCTGCTGCTGTGGCGGACTATCGCCCTAAGGTAATTGCTGATGAAAAAATTAAAAAGTCAAATGATAATCTGGTAATAGAATTAGAAAAAACTCCTGATATTGCAGCTAGTCTAGGGGAAGTAAAGCGAAGCGAGCAGTTTTTAGTTGGCTTTGCTCTGGAGACAAATAATGAATTATCAAATGCACAATCGAAGCTAAGACGTAAGAATTTAGATATGATCGTGCTTAATTCCTTGAAAGATGAGGGAGCAGGATTTGAGGTGGACACCAACAAAGTAACATTCTTATACCAAAATGATACAACAAAAGCATTTGAATTAAAATCAAAACGGGATGTAGCCGTTGATATAGTAAATGAAATTTGTGAATTGTTTAAGAAATAACAAAATGACGATGAAACAGTATTTTCTATTCCTAATATTTAGCTTATGCTGCTGTAACCTACTTTCTGCACAAGAATTGAATTTCACAGTTACAGTTAATACGCCAAAATTGCAGACTGCTGATCCAAGGGTGTTCGAGTCTTTAGAGACTGCTGTTCAAGAATTTATGAATAATACTAAATGGACAGAAGATGTATATGAGCAAGAAGAACGCATCGCTGGCAATATGATTATCAACATTAATGAGGAGCTTTCGCCTACTCGATTTACAGCTGAGATTTTGATTCAAACCACTCGTCCTATTTATGGCAGCAGTGCCGAAACACCTATGCTAAACTATCAAGACAAAAACGTTTGGTTCGATTATGAGCAGTATCAACCACTGATTTACACTCAAAATAATTTTAATGATAATCTCTCTTCTATTTTGGCTTTTTATGCTTACATCGCACTAGGTATGGACTATGATTCCTTTTCGCCCTACGGTGGAGAACCTTATTTTTTGAAGGTACAAGAAATCGTAACTACTGTTCCTCCGGCAGTTGCTGCTGTTGAACCTCAGGGTTGGCGGTCTATGGATGGCAACAGAAACCGCTATTGGTTGATTGAGAACTTTCTTTCTCCACGCGTTCGCCCATATCGCCAAGCAATGTATGACTATCATCGTCAAGGATTGGATTTAATGCACAGTGATGTAGTTGCTGCTCGCGCAGTGATGACAACTGCTTTGGATGAAGTGGGTAATGTTTCTAGGTCGTATCCAAACGCTATGATTTTGCAGATGTTCAGTGATGCAAAGAACAATGAAATCACTGACATATTCAGTGTAGCTTCTACAAGCGAAAAGAATAAGATCATTCAAGTAATGACTCGTGTAGATGGTTCAAGATCAGCAAAATATCGCGCTATTCGATAGAGGGCATCACTAATAAACGGCTTATTCTAAATCCAATATTGCGATACCCTTAGCTTTTTCTAGGATGGAGTAGCATATCTTTAACCAAGTCAAAGTGTATAGTTTTTGAGTGTATAACTCCACAGCTTCGTCCTAGTCTTCTACTACAATGGTTGCTAATATTCGCTTCACAGCTACTAATTTATTATTAAACGGAACTGATGCTTTGTTTTGTCTGTTGACTTGCTCATGAACATCAATTTAACTGCTACATGATGGAAAATATAATCCGACAATTCCAAGCATACTTCCAGAGTAACCAATTTTTTGAAAACGACTTTGCAGTAGCGGGCGTCATTTCTGCTATTGTGTATGCTTCTCTGAACTACATCAAATTCTTTTTCCAATTTATATGGTATCGCACCAAACGTTTGCTAGTGTATGATGTAACAATTGAGCAGAGTGATGAACTTTATACCTTGATCTCTAGGCTCATCAGTGATCGCTATCCCGGTAAATTGAGAAAGGTAGAGGCTTTTATTTCTGAACGTCATGGGGATAAATGGAGTGCTAATGAATACAATCAGGAAGATAATATTAAACTAAGGCATTATTCAGATTTTATTATTATTCGTCGAGGTTTGACGTTCATTAAGATTAGTAAAGAACGAGAGAAACTAGAAAATGCGGAAAGTTTTTTAACGGCTTTTATGGGGCGCATTGCACTTTCGGGCTTTTTTGCTAAACGGCAAATAAATAAACTATTGGATGAATCACTGAGCTACATGGTGCGAGAATCTGATCAGAAATTGAAGCGCTTTTCTTATGATAATAGCTATTGGGAACATGATTTTATTTACACGAACAAACAGGTAGCGACCATTTTTTTTCCTGAAAAAGAAACTATCCTAAAGCGGATTGACCAGTTTTCTAAGTCTAAAGAATTGTATCTGAGCAGAGGTATCGAGTGGTATTTTGGTCTGTTGCTACATGGCAAGCCGGGCAGTGGTAAAACGAGCTTTGGTAAAGCACTAGCGCGCTACACTAACCGAGATTTGTACACGCTCAGTCTAGGAGGTATGATTGATGATGATTTTAAGCGCGCTTTCAGTTCAATGGGTTCAAATGCTTTGTTATTGCTAGATGATGTAGATATTTGCATCAATGGACGAGATGATAAAGACTCAAAAGGTGTAAAACTAAATACCCTTTTATCCTGTCTGGATGGTACGAATAGTCGAAGTGATCTTATTGTAGTAATGACAACCAATCGAATTGAAGTGCTAGACAATGCACTCACCAGGAAGGGGCGAGTAGATATGATACAAGAAGTCTCTTATCCTGATCGGACTTCCATTATCAAGTTTGTACAGAATTTCTATGGAATAGAAGTAGATATAGCTATCGCTCTTAGTCACTTTGATTTTAGTATGGTAGATATCCAGGATATTTGCCTCCGATATACAAACTGGGAGGAAGCCGTGAAGGCTATCAATCAATTGAAAATGAATAAGATGAATGGTATGGCACTAACAAACGGTGAATTAAAATAACATAACTTAACAGATGAAGATTATTTCTTACAACGTGAATGGAATTAGAGCAGCAGAGAAAAAAGGATTGATAGATTGGATAGCACAGCACGATTTCGATATTGTTTGTATTCAAGAAACTAAAGCCAGATTAGAACAAGTCGATTTGGAGGCATGGCAAGCATTAGGCTATCAGTCTGCTTGGCATTCTGCCGAGAAAAAAGGATATAGTGGAGTAGCTACTTTTTTTAGACTAGAGCCAAAGCATATTGAATTAGGTATGGGCATCAGTAAGTATGATTTAGAGGGGCGAGTGTTGAAAACAGATTTTGACGGCTGGACATTGCTAAACTGCTATTTTCCTTCTGGCACAACGGGCAGCGCACGGCAAGAAGTAAAAATGAATTTTTTGGCTGATTTTTTCGACTGGGTAAAAGAACTAAAAAAGGAGCATCCCAATTTGATTGTGGTAGGCGACTACAATATAGCGCATCAAGAAATTGATATTCATAATCCAAAATCAAATAAAAACAGTTCTGGTTTTTTACCAGAGGAAAGGTCGTGGATGAGCAAATGGCTGGAAAGTGGCTTCACAGACGCTTTCCGAGCAATTTATCCAGAAAAAGTAGAATATAGTTGGTGGAGCTACCGAGCGCAAGCACGCTCAAAAAACAAAGGCTGGCGGATTGACTATCAGTCGGTTTCTAATCTAATCGCTCCTAAAATTAAGGATGCTTATCACTTCAAGGATGCCGTACATTCGGATCATTGCCCTGTTTTCTTGGACATTGATTTATAGCACTGTAAGAGAAGTAAATGGTTTGTAGCAGAACAACTCCAAGTCATCGACAGTGCCTTGGAATACATTAAAATCAACATCGTGTAAGATGCCTGCCAATTCTCCACTATCTGCATATTGCCAAAAACTCCAGTAATGACTGTTGGCGAGTTTAGGAGCTCTGTTGTTGTATTTGGCAATCCAGATTGGATAATCGTCGAAATGTCCAGCTAGATATTTGTTGTAAAATTTGAAATAGGTATATATCACTGGCTTAATTCCATAATGAACTTCTACTGCCTTTAGCCAAAGCTTGATTCGATGTATCAAATCAGGGATAGCTACATTATCCAACACTTCTACATCTAAAACAGGTGGCAGATCACCCATTTCTAGTTCTACCTGACTAATGAAATTATCTATTTGTAGCAACGTTGAGCGAGAAGGTCTAAAAAAGTGGTAAGCACCACGTTTTATATCTACGTTCTTACTAGCTTTCCAATTGATGCAATACATTGAATCCACAAAATGCTCACCTTCAGTCGCCTTGATATAAGCAAAATGAATGTTTTGTTGACTGACCAATTGCCAATTAATGTGCGACTGATGGTGCGATACATCAATGCCATGCACCTCGTAAGCTTGCAAGCGTTCGGTACTCTTATCACAAGATAAAGAGCATATAGTTAACAAGAATAGCGTGATAATTTTGTGTTGCATCTACTAATGTAAGGTATATTTATCATTTGACAACGGTATGTCTAACGTTGATTTTGTAAAAAGGATAACATATTGCATAGCATTTTGGAAAAAATATATTTTTGAGATGTTTATGTTACTAATATGCTGTTTGGCAAAAGTTGAATGACTGCGCAAGTTGTAAGCTATTCAAGTATTGTGATAATAAAAATGAGATATTTGACAGAAAATCAGTGATTGCTATAAAAAGTTCACACGAGCAAAAATACTTAGATAAAGTGACTTCGGGGTAGCTGCTACATTAACAGGATTCACTAGCAGCAGTGGTATGTAGTAGAAATATTCGTGATTTTATGCTTCATTTATTTTCCATTTCCAAAAATAATTATTTTCTTCACGCTTAGATATAATTTTGTTCCAAAGCCATTTTGTAGAACTCATACCCACAACGATTTTATAGTTCCCAGTTTGTACTTGTAATTTCTTAATTTACTATGAGTTACTGCGATGAGAAAAATTTATCTAATCCATGTTTTTGTTTTAAGTACCTTGTTTACAATCAAAACATCGGCACAGGAAGTAATGGCTTTCGCTACGAGTAATCAAGGGAATGCTTGGCTAGAAACCAGTGAAAATACTGCATCCGATTTAGTTCGTTTGAGTGCAACTGTGATAGAAGATGCAATAGAATTATTCTGGGAAACTCCTAATGAGCAATCCATTAGTGATTACGAACTTCAACGTTCTGTCAATGGAGCTACTTTTGTGCCAATTGCAAGATTCAGGCCCATTGGCGAGGAAAGTATGGGAGGGGCGTACTTGCACTTGGATGAGAGTCATTTTGTAGATGAAACTGTTTATTATCGTGTTAAATCTTTAAGCGGTGATGGTCGTTATGAATACTCCACTGTTCAAATTGTTGACCTACAATTGACTAGAACATACATCCAACTTGCTTCGGGGACAAATATGCAGCCCAACTTTATTTCAGTTAATAATGAAACACTAGACCGTAGTAAATCATTCAAGTTGCTGAACAGCGAAAATCAAATGGTCAAATCTTTTAAAGCCGAGTTGCATCAGATAAGTGTGAACTGTGCCTCCCTTCGTAGTGGTATCTATTTTCTTTCTATTCCCTTGAAGGATGGTACTTACCAGGTTGAGCGATTTGTAAAGCAGTAATGCTAGTTACCACACACTAGAGGGGTAAAATGATGAAAATATCACATAATTTTTTTATTTATATGATATAGTTGTGTACTTTGTGGTTAAATAAGCATCGGTTATTTATACCAGCGCTTACTAAACCACTGCTGTACTACATGAAAATCTGCCGAACTGTCATCGCTGATGACCATCCCGTTTATAGGTTGGGCTTAGCTAAATTCTTGTCTAAGTTCCCTCCAGTAGAAGTATTGAAAGAAGTTGAGAATGGCCTACAACTTCTTCATTTTATAGATCAATACGAATTTGAATTACTCATACTTGATTTGGATATGCCTGAACAAACAGGTATTGAGTTTTTAAGGCATATTAAAAATCGAACGTACTCGTTCAAAATTTTAGTCATTACCAAACATTCTGAATCTAGCATCGTAAAAGAAGTATTGAGCAGTGGTGTAGATGGTTATTTGTTGAAAGGAGCGGATTTAACAGAATTAACGTGTGCTGTACAAGCTCTACTCAACGATCAAACATTTTTTTCTGATCAAATTAAAATAGCTGTCTCATCTAATAATACCGCATTGCAAGATTTCTTTAAGCACTATGAATTAACTAAGAGAGAAAAACAAATTATTGTGCTAGTGGCAGAAACTTACACGGATGTAGAAATTGGAGAACAGCTAGGTATCAGCGATCAGACGGTGAATGTGCATCGAAAAAATATGATGCAAAAAATTGGAGTTTCCACTACAAGAGACTTAGTTAGGCTCATTCATAAGAATAGGTTTAATAATAAGCGAACGACTCGACCATTGATGAGCTAATAACGTATGTTAAAAAATTAAAATACCTTATTAAAGGTATGCGAATAGTATTCTAATAAGCTATATTTGTATTGCAATAATTAGTAAAGTCTGTTAAAAAACATCCCATGACACGATTAAAGTACGCATTAACCCAAGTGCTTCAAAGCGCGGGTTTATCAAGACACCTTATCTTGTATTATACATCAAACCATTATTCTCCACCTCTAAAGATAGTTCATAAGTATCTTTCTCTGGTTAAACAGATGACTTGATATTCCCTTTTGTTGTGCATTTTGCAAAAGACAACAGCCTCTAATTTGCTATTGCTTCAGCGGCTAAGTCTTTGCTTAATGAATAAAATCTGAGAGTCATTCACAAATGTTTTGCTACACCTAATATCCTAGTAGTTACTAGTCCATGCAAAAACAGCTAGGAAAAAAGAATTATACCTATGAACTATAAAATTACATTACTCTGCTTGCTAGTGCCGTTGGGCGTATTTAGTCAAACCATAACTTATTTTCCAACTAATGAGCAAAATGTAGCCGTAGTACAATGCGAAGGTTTTATTACAGACGATAAAGGGCAGGATATTCCTTACACGGATGAGGACAATGCCAAAAATAATATCGTTACAATCTGCCCTGAGCAGCCCAGTCAGCATTTGATTAAAATAGAGTTCAATCGCTTTGATGTTGCACCCGGAGATCAATTAAGGGCTTATGATGGACAGGATATTACCGCACCACTTTTTACGACTAACTCAACAACGGGTTTAGGAATGGGTGTGTCTGTATCTGATGCGCCGGGAGGAAGTATGGTAACAGCGTCCTGCAATAATACAAGTGGTTGCGTTACGCTAGCTTTTTACACCAATGGAGACCGTGTGAAAGGTGCGGGGTTTGTTGGCATAGTTACTTGTGAGCCTAGAGTTAATACCACTTTAGACTGTAGCCGCATCGAAAGTTTTAACAGTGGAACAGGCAAATTTTACACAACTGCCCAATGCGCTACGGGTAGAAAAAAAGTAGCCATCCCTATTCCTACTTACATTAATTGTAATGCAACAGGTAAACTTAACGTAACTAGTAGTTGTACAACAACCTTACCTAATTCGGTAAGCGGTACAGGTACTGGGTTTATTGAAGCAGAATTTCCTATTGGGCAGCACACCGTTACTTTTCAAGCAGAGGAATATCCAGATTTAATCTGTGAAGCAGTAATACAAGTGCTTGCTCCAAACATGGTTTGCAATGATGATGTGAATGTTTCTTTATCTAATGAATGTATTGTAGCAATCACTCCTAATTTATTGTTAGAAAATGAATGCGAACCAGCTACTGTTACCCGACCTGCTGATGGAGCGACTGTGCCGCTGTTTACCTATAACATTCAGCTAATTGAAAATGACTTTGCTGATATTATTGGCTACACTATTGAAGGTTATCCAATTGTTGACTTTAGTGCCGCAGCATGTGGCACTCGACTGGATATAAGAATTATCAAAAGTTATTTGAGTGATACTGATTGCGATGGAGAACTATTTAACGGTATTGATCCTGATGATTTTCCTACGGTAAACTTATGCTGGGGAAGTATCACAATTGAAGATAAAATACCGCCGACCATAGTAAGCGGACCTAAACCATCCGCTATTCCTTGCTACGAAAAATCCTACAATGAAGAACAACTTCTAGCACAGCTGAATGAACTTGATCCTGATTTAGTAGGAAATGGAGGTACAATAGAACTGAAATTAACAGACGCAAACATCTTTGTAGCTGGAGGGGATTATTTGGAAGTAATCGAAAACTGTTATTACGACATTGATGCTACTCAATGGGAATACATCACAGGAGATTGTGCAGATAGTGAAACGATTACAGATTGGAATGGGCTAAATTATGAGGCTTCTATATTCGGTTACTATCGTCGAATTTTTATAGTAAAGGATCGCTGCCAAAATGAAGCTAGCTTTGAGCAACGTATCTATATCTATCAACCCGATATAATTGCGCCTGCTGCTGAAATCGAAGTGCCTTGTGGAACGGATGTTGACCCAAAAGCTATATATGAGGCTTGGATAGAATGGATAAAAGCAGGTCGCCCTAATGACCAAAGGAAAAACTACGCTAGTTACTTACCTAATTTTGATCCAACACCGATTGATTTTCCAAACTACAACATCACCAATCAGTCAGGCGATGAAGTACCACTCAACATCGCTAGCTCTGTTTGTGGATATGCAGTAGATTGGACAGATTCTGACACAGTTTACACTTGTGGGGGCAGCTACAAAATTTTCAGAACTTGGACTTTGTACGATTGGTGCGATGGTCAACTGAAATATACTAGTCTGCCTCCTCAAGTTATTAAAGTTGGCGACCAAGTAGCTCCTGAATTTTTGACTGATTTATCTTACCAAATTTCAGGTGGAAGCAACTTGAGTTGTACTGTTAATGTGAGATTTCAACAGCCACAAGTGCAAGACGATTGCAGTGGAGAGGTAGCGATCAGAGTTCAGATGAATGGAGAGGAAAAAACATTTGAAGGTACAATACTTATCTTTGAGGGCATTCCAATTGACGAAGCATTAAATATTGTACTTACTGCTCAGGATGCGTGTGGCAATAAAACCACTCAAACCATAGAAGAAACATTTCCTGATGTGGTGCCACCAGTTGCAATATGTAACTCCAACCAAGCCATCTCTCTGGGACAAAATTGTAATGTAACTGTTCCTGCTCAGTCATTTGACGATGGCAGTTTAGACAATTGTGGCACACTAACTTATTTAGCGGCCAAACTAAATGAAGATGGCAGCCTGCCAGCCGATAGTTTATACACTTCAATGATTACTTTTCTAAGTTCGGATTTGAATGCCAATTGTAATGCAAATGTTAGTATTGCGTTTAAAGTTATAGATGGTAGCGGCAATGAAAATGTTTGTGTGAGCCAAGTGCAACTACAAGATAAACTAGCTCCAACAGCAAATCATCTTACAGAAACGCTTACTTGCGCTGATGCTGCAATTAGTAGTTTAGCTGCTATTAGTAACAATATCAATATTGTGGAACAGCTAGATCAACTAGCTGACTGGATACAAAACCATCCTGAAGTTGGACAATTCAATGCTCAAGATAATTGTACAGCAGCTACGGACTTGATTTTGCATATCACAACAGCAGATTTCACACAGTTAGACCGCACTTGTAGATCAGGCACACTCACTTATCGCTATCGCTTGATAGATCAATGTGGCAATGGCTCACTCATTTATCGAGGCATTCTAAATATTAAGCCGGTTAGTGATTGGAGTATGACTTTTCCAGTGGATAGAATACTTTTCTGTGATAGTGAAGATGCTCTGCCATTTACGCCGATTACGATAAGCGATATTTTGACAAACAATGGATGCGATAGTTGGGGAATGGAGGTCGAAACAGAAAAATTTGAAACAGCAGAAAATGCTTGCTACAAATTAGTGAATAACTACAAATTTATCAACTGGTGTACTTGGAATCCAAGTAATACAGAAATAGCCGTAGTTGAGCGACCAGACTCTCTGCTTTCTGATAACTTCAAAGTAAGTTTAAGATATTTAGATGAAGATGAGGATGGCATCAACGATATTGACGATGGAGATGAAAATAATAATGACACCTATATATATGATACAGAAGGCCCTTACAAAATAAAAGATGTAGCAGAAGCGGTCGCATTCGATATCTATGACAATACCCCGTTGACTTATGACGGCGATTTTGTCTTGATAGATAATACTGACCGCTTGAATGTAGAGACTTATACCGCTATTTCTCAATTTAGTGGCAATACTGAAACCTACGTAAGTGCACAGAGTTATGGTAATTTTGTGTACCGTCAAATTATTAAAGTGATTGATATCAATGCACCTAGTGTGGAGGTAGCCTCTTACGACAGTTTTTGTGGTGGCGAAACCCCTACTGCCAATGCTGCTAACTGCACAGCAAATGTCGCTATTAATTTTTCAGTAAGTGATGCCTGCACACCACTCGAAGAGCTGCAAGTCAGCCATCAATTAAAAGCCTTTAATACAGTTGCTAGTGAAGATCTTTTTGGTACATTGGAGCAAATAAGTGATGGACAATTCCGCATTGCTGGTAATTACCCTTTGCAGAATAATGGTTTGGCAGCCCAACACACTTTTATTCTTACTGTTACAGATGGCTGTGGTAATACAGCACTGATAGAAATTCCGTTTGAAGTCAAAGACTGTAAAGCACCGATCGTGGTCTGCAATATGGGTCTAAGCACTACCATGCCTGTGGATGGTATATTGACTTTCGATGCTACTGACTTTGATGCTGGAACGCTGGATTTCTGCACAGGACGCGACGCTATTTTATTGACTTTTGCTGACCCGATGCGCTATCCTGATTCTACTGCTCGCACTTTCCGATGCGAACGAAATGAGGTTGGCGTAGTAGGCGTAACACTTTGGGCAATGGATCAAGCAGGAAATGTGAGTAGCTGTGAAACGTTCATTAATATCAACCCATTTGCTGAAAATAGTTGTAGTGGCGAGAATATAGCATCCATAGCTGGATTGGTCAGTACAGAAGATAACAAACGAATAGAAAATGTTGCCGTTAACTTATCGGGTAACGAGACTGATATGGAAATGACCAACACTAACGGCGAGTTTGCTTTTTCCAATCTGTTGATAGGGTATGACTATACCGTTAAGCCTATCAAAGACACTAACCCATTGAATGGCGTTTCTACCTTTGATTTACTATTGATTAATAAACATATTCTTGATATAGAACCACTCAATAGCCCTTACAAAATGATTGCTGCTGATGTCAATCGCTCGGGTACAATTACAACTTTTGACATGATCCTCATTCGGAGGGTGATTTTGAACTACGATCAGCGTTTTCAGCAAAATACTTCCTGGCGATTTGTTCCTACACACTATGATTTTCCCGATCCCACTAATCCTTGGCTAGAGAATTTTCCAGAGCAAATGAGTATCAACGATTTTGATCAATCAGAAGAAGCTGCTAATTTTATTGCAATCAAAATAGGAGATGTAAATGGCACTTCCGCTCCAAACGACAGCGAGTCTATAGAATCAAGAATGCAGGAGTCGCTCACTACATTGAATGCGACAGTTGAAAAAACAGAGGCAGCGGATTTATTCAGGATCAAGCTGAGTATGGATGAATTGGACTTGGTCGAGGGTTTTCAGTTTTCGCTAATTTATGCTAATGAATTAGAGCTACTAACGGTCGAGAGCAATGAACTGACCAATAAAAACTGGAACAAAGAGGGCAATGAAGTTAATTTTAGTTGGGTAAAAACAAAAGCAGCACTAACTGAAATAGTGCTAGTCTTTCGATCAAATGCCTCTAGCATCAATTGGGAAAAAATCTTACAATTGAACCGCTCAAATATTTCGGCAGAAGTTTACAAAAGCGGTGAAATAGAAACGCTAGAGTTACAAGTAGAAACGCTGAATGAACTGCCAGCAATAGCTGCTAGTAGTCCTAATCCCTTTCATTTACAAACGCAAATTCCAATTCGTTTATCTGAAAGCTCCAAAGTAATTGTGAACATTCAGAATGTTGCAGGGCAAGTGGTTTATCAAAAACAACAGCACTGTGAAGCAGGAGTGTATTCGTTGGGTATTGACCGTCGAGAATTGCCGAGTGCGGGTATTTATTTTTGTACAATCACAATTGGTAACTTTTCAGCGACACAGAAAATAATTGCATGGTAAGCGCATGAACTTTAGCAATTAGGTAATAGATAGAAACACGAAACTAGTAAACTGGGTAAACTATCATTATGATTTAACCTGAAAAAGTCTGAATTTCGCAGTCGATTTCTGAAACAAAAAACTTCAATAGAAGTAAAAAACAAACGTAATGATAAGAATAATAGCCATGCTTTTGATCGGTTGCTACGTACAGAGTTACGCACAAGTAACCATTTTCACCACTAGTCAGCAAGTAGCGAAAGGAGAAGTCTTTACCACAGATGTCAAAGTAAAAGGTTTTGAGAAAATTGTGAGTATGCAGTTCTCCATGAAATGGGACACTACCGTAGTAGAACTAATTGGAGTAGAGAATTACGGACTTGAAGGTGTGAGGGACGATCGATTTGGTCTGTTCAATGATGGCTTGCGCTTTGCTTGGATTGATGACAATTTATCTGGTGTTACAGTAGCGGATAGTTCAACTATTTTTTCAATAAAATTTAAAGCACTTTCCGTAGATGATATCGCTTTAATCGAAATCACAAATACACCAGCAGTCATTGAAGTAGTAAATGTCAATGAAGATTTCTTGAATGTTACTACGGACAATGGAACAATCACAGTAGGCGAGGGGAGTACCACTTCAACTACTCAACAGTTACAAACAGAAACAGTCTTGCTTGGAGATAATCAACCAAACCCATTCTTTGAGCAAACGTGGATACCAATAGAAGTAACTGAATATCAAATTGGTGAATTGAAGATATGGTCAACTGACGGCAAGTGCTTGAAAACACTACCTTTAAAATTAACAAAAGGTAGCAACCATATTCAACTCAGCAGTAACACATTCCCTAATACAGGCGTTTATTACTATCAATTATTGACAAAGAATTATGCAAAAACGAAGAAACTGGCAGTTCTACGTTAATTTTTCAAACCTAATAACTGCCCAAATTCCGATTACAATGAGGAACATTTTTACTTTTTTAGTGCTATTCAGTTCTTTTAGTGGACTATTAGCACAGACTCCTTCTTTCTCAATAGCGGTATCCAACACAAATCCTGCCGCTGGAGAAACTATTACGGTTGATGTTATAACTACAAATTTTAATCAACTCATCAGTTTTGAGTTCTCAGTAAAGTGGGACTCGAATGTGTTTGAATATGTATCAACAGATAATGTAACGAGTAATTTGGCGGGTTTTTCTGCTGCTAGTAGCATTGGCAACACACCTAATAACACAGATAATGGTATCGTAAAAACAGCTTGGGTGGATTTTGCCACTTTTGCACCTTATTCTTTGGACGATGGTACGATACTTTTTTCATTGACGCTACGAGCCACGCAAAATGCTACTAGCACAATAGAACTTATAAATGGATTAGCAGTAGATGAAAACTCTAATGAGATTGCTGTTACGTTGGTCAATAGCTCAGAAATTGTAGTGGGCGATGGTGGAGGAGGAAACATGAATAACACCGATCCTATTGCGATTACTATTGGTAATTCAACGGGTATGGTTGGTCAAGAAGTGGTCGTGCCAGTAACAGTAAGTAACTTTGAAGATATGGAAAGTATGCAATTTGGTATTGATTATTCACCTTCCATTTTGCGATTTGAACGTATTGAAAATATAGGTTTAGATAATTTACTGACAGGCACACCACAAAGTACACCCGTTCCAACAGATGAGGGAAAAATCACCGTCAACTGGTCGAATGCTACACCTGTTTCGCTTTCCGATGACGCAAAAGTATTTGATATCGTCTTTACCATACTTACTGCTAGTCAAGGCAATTCTATTGTATCTGTACAAGATATTATTCCGCTAGAAGCACGCAGAGCAGAGGTCGGTGTGGTTGATATTAATTCCGCATCAGGAACGGTTACTATTCAAGATGACGACACAGGCGGTAGCGATAGTTTTGAAATTTCCTTTGGTTCAGCAAGTGGAGAAGTTGGTCAGCAAGTCTGTATTCCTGTGAGTGTACAAGGATTTACGGATTTGGAGAGTATCCAATTAGAAATTAATTATACCCCATCTATCTTGAATTTTGCTAGTTTTCAGAATTTTAATTTGGACGGCTTAACACAAGGAAACTTTGGAGTTCCTCCCGATCTAGCCGAAGGCAGAATAACCTTAGCATGGACGAATACCTCTGGTGGTACGACAACTGTTGGGGACGGTACAATATTTGAAATTTGTTTTGACTTAGTAGGAAATGGAACTTCCACAATAGATATTGGTGGTGCAACGCCCGTAGAGGTCATTCAAAATGGTGAAGAGATAGACTTAACTACTAATTCTGGTAGCATCACGGCTACGGGTGATCCTATCATCAGCGATGAATTTAGTTTGAACTTACCAACAGTTACTGCCCAGCCGAATGAAACAATTTGCTTAGACGTAACAGTAGCGGGCTTTAAAGATATTGCTGGGCTACAATACAGTATGAATTGGAATCCAGCAGTGTTGAGATTCTCGGAAGTGAAAAACATTAATCCTAACTTTACAGACTTTAGCGATACGAATATTGGAACTTCAGAAGTTGATATGGGAAGCATCAGAGTACAGTGGAATGACTTTACTGCAAGTGGTGTAACCCTAAACGATGGGACAACAATTTATCAAATATGTTTTGATGTTATTGGCACTTCTGGACAGAACTCCATTATCGAATTTGCAAACTCACCTGTGAATATCGAGGTAATTGACTTAAATAACGGATTGGTTGATTTCAATCAAACAAGAGGGCAGGTCAATATATTTGGTGATCCATTACCTTCTGACTGCGACGCGAATGCCACTCCTATTTGTGTGTCGAGAGAAACGGTGGCAGTAGGTGATAATACTTGTGTGAGAGTAACAGCACAAAATTTCAACAACTTGATTGCCTTGCAACTTAGTATTGCTTACAATCCAGCTATTTTGGACTTCACTGAAATCCGACCAGCCAACACGCCACTCAACTTATCTCCAGAAGGCAATTTTGGCATCAACGAAGAAATGGGGACAATCACAGTAAGATGGGATGATAACACACTGGCAGGTATTACGTTAACGGATGATACTGAACTATTTAGAATTTGCTTTAATGGTCTAGAAGAAGGTTCGACAACTCTAGCTTTTCAAGATACTCCAACAATTATTGAAATTATAGATGCTAACTCTAATGAGGTCAACTTCAATGGCGGAGAGGGTTCAGTAACCGTGGAAGATGCTTGCGCGCCGTTAATGATTGATGTAGCTTCAAACGATGTAGATTGTAGGGGGGCAAGTACTGGTCAAATTGATCTTACGGTTCAAGGTGGCGACGGTAACTACACTTATAATTGGCAGGATGCGAATCTTTCAGGAGCAATGGTTTCAGGTTTGGCAGCAGGAAATTACAACGTTACAATATCCAATGCAGCCTGTTCTTTGACTGAAACTAGAGCTATAACTATCAATCAGCCTGACATGGTACTATCCGCTACGGCAGAAGTAACAGGCAACGTAGTTTGTTTTAATGATGGCAACGGAGCTATCTCTGTGAATGCAAATGGCGGTACAGGATTATTTAATTACAGTTGGACAGGAGGAATTAGTGGCGCAACTCCGACAGGTGTAGCAGCGGGTAATTATGTGGTTACCGTAACGGATGAAAATAACTGCGAGGTAGTCATCGAAGACATAACTGTTCAAGGCCCTACTGAAGGACTTGAAATTACAGTAGATAAGATGGATATTATGTGTGCTGGAGAAAACACAGGCGTGATTGATCTAGTCGTGAGTGGTGGCACACCAGATTATATTGTAAACTGGCAGGATGATACAACTTCCTTCAGCTTCACTAGAACAGGTTTAAGTAGTGGTATGTATTCATTTTCTGTTACAGATGGTAATAATTGTGTAACGGAATCGAGCGCAATGATTGAAAGCATGGGAGAACCTCTTGTAATCTCCGAATCTTCTGTTACAAAAATTACAGACAGCAATGGCTCGGTAGATATAACAGTAACAGGTGGCGAAGGGAACTACACTTATCAGTGGACTGGACCTAATGATTTTGTAGCGAATGTACAGGATATATCAGGGCTAGCAACAGCCGGTTCTTATACTGTTATGATTACTGATGAGGGCGGCTGTACGACAACGCAAGCATTTAATGTGCCAGTGCCATTAGCTTTTAGCGAACCTATTATTCAATTCGCTTGTGGTGGAACAAACACAGGTGGTATTGAACTAAATATCATTGGCGGCTTTGAACCATTGCAATACGACTGGAATGTAGAAGGAAACGAAGGAGTTTTGACAGATTTAGCTAGTGGTATCGTGGAAGTAACGGTAACGGATGCAGAAGGAGAAGCGATTTCTACCACCTACGAAATTCCTAATTCTCCAGCTATTAGCACAACTGTAACTGCTACACCTGAAACTTGTAGCTCGATCAGTAACAATGGTGCAATAGAACTAAACTTGTTCGGTGGAACAGGTAGTTTACTCATAGATTGGGCAGAGGATAGCCTAATGGCTGATGGAAATACTGCACTATCAAATCTTGACAGTGGACGCTATGCCTTTACGGTAACCGATTCTGTAGGTTGCAGCATTCAAGATACGATCAACGTCAACTTCATGCCCGATATGCCACAACCTGCTGAATATGAAATTATACCAGTTACTTGTGCTGGATTCACAGATGGCACCATTGCATTTACGATTCCTTGTGGCGATCCGGGTTATGTAGTAACTTTGATGGGAGCAGATACTACAACCGTAGAAAGTAACGAATACAATCCACAATTCTCGTTTTCTAACCTAGAAGCTGGCACTTATACCTTAATGATACAAGACGGCAATGGCAACACCTTTCCCGATGAAGTAACCATTGCTGCACCAGATGTATTTGATGTTGTACCAACGATTACTTCTTCAACAGACCTGTTTACGCCTTGCAATGGTAGTGTTCGATTGAATGTATCAGGAGGAAATGGAGATATTCAATACGAATGGTCAAATGCAACAACATCGAATAGGCTGAGTTCTGCATGTCCAGGAGACTATACCGTAACGATTACAGACAGTAGAGGCTGCATGCAAATTGATACTTTTGAAGTGACCTTTTTAAATGCAAATGGCATTATTACAGATGCTAACTGCCCTGAAATGGATACAACAGGAAGCATCCTACTCAATGTAGAAAGTGGACAATCACCCTATTCCTTCGAGTGGCGAGATGTAGATAATCCAAACAACATCATTTCTGAAGCGCAAAACTTAACTGACGTATCAGCAGGTACTTACACTGTGAAGATAACGGAAGTCTCAGGCGTAGCCATTACTCGTACCTTCAACATTGGCTCTAATTCCGATTTGGAAGTTGTTCCAAGTTTTGGGGCAAATTACAATGGTTTTGGTGTGAGTTGTAATGGTGCAACGGATGCCATGTTGCGAGCAATGGGTAGAAACAGTGAATCTTACACCTATCGCTGGGAAAATAGCAGCAGTCTGGAAATTGGTACAGGTAATATGATTAATAATTTAGGGGAAGGAATTTATACCGTTTTTGCGACAGATAATGAGGGATGTACTGCATCTGCCAATATCATAGTTACAGCACCAGATGCATTGGAACTCACACTAGATGTTTTGGATAGTCAATGCGCTGGACTCAGCAATGGTGAAGTATTAGCTATGCCAACGGGCGGTCTAGGAATGCCTTACACTTTTGCTTGGAGTATTGATGAAAACTTGAATATTTCTACTATCAATGGTCTAGCTCCCGGAGATTACACTGTTACGATAACCGATGCCAATGATTGCCCTATATCAGAGAACTTTCAAATTACTGAACCATCGCTATTGCAAGTAGAAGTCAAGGTAGAGCCATTTGATGCAGATATGGACGGTAGTGCAACAGCGACAGTCATGGGAGGTACTCCTGATTACACTTATGCTTGGACAAACCTGAATGATATCGCTGAACCTGTGAAGACTACATCGAGCATTGATAAAGTTAGTGAAGAAACTACTTTTCAATTGATTGTAACAGACATACAAGGATGTCAAGACACCACGGAGGTCAATTTCTTTAGTGAAAATCTTTGCTTAACCAACCGACCAGTTCTTACACCAAACGGTGACGGACTCAACGAAAATCTTGAAATCAGATGCTTAAATGTGTTCTCAGATATTCGTTTAGAAGTTTACAGCCGCTGGGGGAGTTTGGTCTTTGAAATGAATGACTACGATGGCTCCTGGAGTGGAACAGACATGGATGGTAATATACTACCAGATGGTGCTTACTTCTTTGTGTTGCAATACAGCGATGAAAATACAACAAAGCAAGAAAAAGGTTCTGTTACCATACTGACAGAGTAAAAAGAATGGAACAAGGGGCTTTTGGAGTTTATAGAACCTTAAAAGCCCTCAGCTAAAAATACAATATTTCCCATACCGATAAATAATTAAGTTAACATGAAAAAAATAATACTTATCCTCTGCATTGCGTTAGCTCATTTTTCTTTAAAAGCACAATTAACAGAAGAAGCAGTTTTTACACATTACAATTTGAATCCTTCATTGATTAATCCTGGAGCTTATGGCTTCAATGGTGGTTCGCAAGCCTTCATGAATATTCGATCTGGATGGACTGGATTTCCGGGTTCACCAAAGACTTACGCACTGTCATACAATGGTGCAATTGGAGATGTAATGGGCGTAGGAGCAAGCATATTATCAGAAAATGTAGCTGCCTTGACTAATCTTAGGGTGCAAGGTGGTTTAAGTGCAAGATTTCAAATTTCTGATGACTTTACTATTGCAGGGGGATTAACGGGGGAAGTCAGTCAGCGCAGTATTTCTGATGCTATTTTGCAAGATGACTTCTATGACCAAGGGGATGCCATTGTAGAAGGTAATATAGATGCCTCTCGTTTTTTTGATGCTAGTTTTGGCGTATTTGGTCAGTACGGAAATACTTACGCTGGAGTGAGTCTGCCCAACTTAGTTGTTGCTAAACTAAGTGATATAAAAATAGCAAGTGATTCCACAGAAAATAAGCTCTCCTTCTTGAAATCTTATGCTGCGACTTTAGGGCATGAATTTGTCATTAATGACGATTTACAGATAGAACCTTCTGTCTTTTTTATCAAAATAGAAAATGCACCAATAAGGGCAGATATTAATATTTTGGCAAAATTCCTGGAAGAGAAATTTACGGCAGGGCTATCTTATCGCTACATGGAAGCCACCTTCGATGATACTATGGGGGGACACGCAGGAGTGCTGCTTGGCTTCAAAGTGGCAGCTTTCAGTTTATACTATTCTTATGATGTTTCTTTTTTGAAGTTTCAAGAATACAACGGCGGTGGACATGAAGTAACGATTGGATTTGATTTTAAGAATAATAACGGAAATAGTCGAGTAAGTAATTTTTAATTATTTAAGCGCTTTACTTTCTTTACTGTTTCTAAGGTGGCTGCAATTGTAGCTAGTGGTGGTGCGAAAAGAAAGCCAATTCCGCTTATGAATAGCCAAAGAAAGATAATACCATTTCCTATAGCCAAACCTTTATTTTTTCTTACAAAGGCAATACTTTCGTTGAAATTGAAATGGCGTTCCATTGTGTAATCCATGTTACCAAAACCAGCATAGTAGGCTTGAATGACAAATATAAATATTGTAGTAAAGGGGCTAATAACTGGAAAGACAACTCCTATCCCCAATAGAATAAAGGTGTAAAGCAATTCCAACATAATATTTCGCAACGCCAATCTCAGACCACGCAGTAAATTTTTGGCAAATTGTGCCAACTTAAATTCATGGGTAACTCTTTGGCCAGCAAGATGACCTTCTATTTTCTCTGAGAGTGGGCTCATGAAAGGAGATACAACAACAAGTACAACGTGCTTGAATGCTAAAAAAGCAATTAAGGCAATGATAATGCCAACCAGAATAGAGCCAACTGCATCAACAACTCCTTCCCCACGCCACCTATACCATGAGGTGATCCACTCACCTATATTGTCAGCGTATTGAAAAATTAGCCATACAGCAAGCCCTCCGAATAATAGGCTGATAAATCCAGGTACAAAAACGTAGAACCACAATTTAAGCTCCCTTATTAGTCGAAAAGCCTTGCCGTAAGCCAATATAGATTTGATAAATGAAGCGAGCATAGATGATTTTTTTCGTTAATCCATGGTGTTCATTCTGATATATCTATTTCTTCGTGGGCTGGTTATTCTGATTATATCGTTTTCTACTACGGTTTTTATTCTTTTTTCGTCGCTTCTTTTTCTTTTCAGAGGGAAGTTCCACTGCACCTGTAACATCGCTAAAGTCTTTGAAGCTATCTACTCCGTCTTCACTTATGCTTGCAAACTGGAGAGACTGTAAGTCCAAGGGCTTTTCTCCCTTTTTATTCATCTCTTTTATTTCTTTTACCTTGCTCACTTCCAATGGGTAAAATAGTCCTCTTCCATTCTCTTTGGCATAAACGAAGTACATCAGACGCTTGAAAATATCCGTTTTTACCAGTAGTGCTTTTCCAGCTTGAGTTTCAAGTGAATCTACACCTTTAGGAAATTCCTCTAAAGCATCCATGTAAGTATCTAGCTCGTAGTTTAAGCAACATTTTAGACGACCGCACTGTCCAGAAAGCTTAGCTTGGTTGATAGCAAGGTTCTGATATCTAGCAGCGGTGGTAGAAACTGATTTGAAGTCGGTTAGCCAAGTTGAACAGCAAAGTTCTCGTCCACACGAACCAATGCCTCCTATTCTGGCTGATTCCTGCCTTGCTCCAATTTGACGCATTTCAATCTTGATCCGAAATTCTTTTGCATAGTTGCGAATGAGTTCGCGAAAATCAACTCGTCCATCTGCAGTGTAGTAAAAAGTAGCTTTGCGTTTATCACCCTGAAACTCTACATCACCAATTTTCATCTCTAAGCCTAACGATCTAGCAATTACTCTAGCCTTTACCATTGTTGCGTGCTCCTCTGCCCTTGCTTCTTCCAATTTTTCTAAATCTCGCTCATTTGCTTTCCTTAATACATTTTGACTGATGGTATCTTCTCTTACTCGCTTTTTCTTTAATTGTAAGCGAACCAAATCTCCCGACAGTGAGACACGACCTATATCATAGCCATTGTTACTTTCCACTGCAACCATATCCCCTGAAATGGCTCTAGTATGAGTCGGGTTCTTGAAAAAATCTTTCCTTGCTCCATTTTTGAAACTTACTTCAACAATGTCGTAAGACTCAGGATCAAAAAAACTTTGCTTAGCTAACCAATCAAATGTATTTAAACGATTACAACCTCCACTTGAACAGCCTCCGTTGCTTTTGCATCCTTCTGGAGACGATCCTGTTGCACATCCCTGACAACCCATATTTATTATATATGTTTGAAGGCAAGTTGATTGAAGTATATTTAATGAACTACTTTAGCTTATCTATTTTAAGTGTATCATAGTTTTCTGCTGCACACTCTTAATCTCTTCAATCAAATAATTTAACAGCTACAATAGATTTTAACCAAACTACTCTGAGTAATCAATCATTCCCTAAAATCCTTATAACTATTTATAACTTGAACTTACCTTTTGATTTCTTAAAAAATTGTTCATTTGCAAACTAGCATCCAAAAATAATACTTTTGGATGAGCATTGCGCTCAATATAGAAACTTAATTGATTTAATAGCGTTACGATCTCCTCAATCTGATCAAAATTAATAATCTGCTTAAATTTTATAGCCGTTTGACGTTCGGCATCTGTCAATCTAACGCCACTTAATTCATTAGTAGTACACAAATACAAATACTCACGCATGAAGTGTAGTGCATAGCGCAAGAAAAATTTTTGATGCTCTCTGCCAAACTTTGCAAATCGTTCTACCCATTGTACCAACTCAACGCTATTCCCTCTGTAACATTTTCTCATCCATTCTAAAAATAATATCGCATTGTCATTATCTATCTGTTTTAATAGTTTCAGTGCTTCGTTGAAATTGCCATCAGCTAGTTGTGAAATCTGAAATGCTCTATTTTCATCAATGCCTCGCCTGACTAAGCCCTCTTTTACTTGTTCATCAGAAAGTGAACGGAGTCTGATTATTTGACACCTTGAGAGAATAGTATTTAAAATTAGCTCAGCATTTTCAGCTACTAACAAGAATAAAGTATCTTCTGGTGGCTCTTCTATTAGTTTTAACAATCTATTACCTTCCTTTCCTAAATATTCAGGTAACCACATAATCAATACTTTATGCTTACCTTCGAAGGACTTTAGGCTTAACTTTCGGATAATATTCAAGCATTCTTCCTTATTAATATTTCCTTGCTTATTCTCAGCACCAATCATTTGAAGCCACTCAAAGATAGCTGGATAAGTATGTTCACTCAACATGACCCGCCACTGCTCTAGGAATTGATCGCTCTTCACATTAGTACCCACAGTGGGAAAAGAAAAGTGAATATCTGGATGTATCCATTTGGCAGCTTTGATGCAATTGGTACATCTGCCACAAGGCTCACCTTCTTTTTTCTGTTGGCATAATACATATTGTGCAAAAGCTAGTGCCAAACCCAATTTTCCAGACCCTTCTTTGCCTACAAAAAGCAAGGCATGTGGCATTCTATCAGAAGCCACCATTTGTAATAGCTGATCTTTTGCTACGCTTTGTCCAATAACATCTTTGAATTGCATATTCAATAATTGAGCATACTCAGTACAAATACAAAATTAGAAAAATATTTTACGGCGTCTTTAGATTTTTTTATTTCCATTGAGAGCTAGCGTAATTTGCTTATTTACAATCTTTTGAATAAAAAATACAACATAGATAAAAGTAAAAAATGTCAGGTTGATGATATTTAACAGTCATACTGATCAAAATTAATTTGCATTGTATTGATATTTAATTTACATTTGTGGCATAAGTTATTCAAAAAAAGAATAAAAAAGTATGCAGCTAAAGTGAAAATTAACTATATTTGCATTCCAATAGAGAAAAGGTTTTAGAAAGCTATAAAGATTTTGGTTTTTTGGGGTTATACATGGTGAGTACTCGTTATCTCTAACGAGGCTCACCTTTTTAGTTTATGATAATCACCAAGTTGCTTATTCAGCAGAGATGTTTTATATTTACATATTTTTTGAAATGGCGCGGTAGCTCAGCCGGTTAGAGCGCAGGATTCATAATCCTGAGGTCGGGGGTTCGAGCCCCCCCCACGCTACCAATTAGTTTAAAGTGAAAGCCGAATCATTGGTTATTGATTCGGCTTTCACTATTTTTATTTATTGAACTGCCTTTTTTTCCATTTTTGAATTCTATCTAGCCATTGATACCTGTTGCTATGATATTTCCAAATGAAAAAATAGGGAACTTGTATTGCACCAAATTGTAAACGAATTCTCTCAATATTTTGAAGCATACTACCTTCAAAGTCAAAGCAAGATAAATTGAGTTGCTGAGCTGTATATTGAATAGCATGCCAGACAAGCAGGATACTTGCGCCACTATTTCTAAATTGTGGGTCATCACCCGAAAGATGATAATAGCTTCTCTGCCGATCCCAAATTAGATAAGCAACCGAATGAATTTGTTGCTTCGCATCAATGGCATAGAATATCTTTCTGGCATTCTGCTGAGCGAGTGAAGCATCGTACTGTAAAAATTCAGCTAAATTATAAGGCATATTTAATCCCTGTCGGTCAAAGCTCTTTTGATGAATCGCATAAAATTTTTTGGGATCTAAGTCTTCTAGTATGGTTAACTGAGTCGTTGCTTTTTTGATATTTCGTCGTATATTTCTGTTAAAATTATGATAAGTAACCTCCAAATCTTGAATATTATGGAGGCGATAAGTGTAAAGTGTAGTTTGTTTAAACCCTTCCCAGTAGAAGGGAAGCCAATTGGTAACATAGGGTGAAAAATTCTGTTTGAAGCCATCATTTTTAGGTAAATGTTCGATGAACTTTTGAAAGGCTTGATGTTCTTTTTTTAGTACCCGATGAGCGGAAGCGAGATGAATACCACTATGCTTTACAAAAGGAGGCATAGTAATATAATTCATTCCAAAACGCCTTTTCTCAAAGTAGGGGAGTACGCCAATTGGCACATTATTTTCTATTAATACCAAGCATAACCAGTCGCACACACCGTCTAAATACCAAGGTTGAAAGAAAATTGGCAAATCCTTATTGGTATCGCAAAAGGCTTGATAATCGTATTTGGAAGTGCTTACAGTCAATGATTTAAGTTTTTATTTCCATTCTTAACACTTTTTTGCATTACTTCTTGATGCTTTAAAGTGCGTTAATTTAGGGTTAAATACTTACTGCAATTAGCTATAGCTTGAGTATTAATAGTTATTATTGAGCATGAATCAAAAGTAATTAATCTGTATGAAAAAGATAGTATTTATGACATTGGCAGCCTCTTTTTTCTTGGCTTCTTGCGGACCTACTTTAAAGCCATTTACTCAGCGACTGTACGAACAAAATGGTTGGTCAGAAAATGATCTGAAGCGCATTCAGTTTTACTTATCAGAAGATATTGTGCTGAGGCGAGATGACACAAACCGCTCTCAATCTAGCATTCAAGATGGAGAGATTCAAATTGTGGAAGGTGGTTCAGTAGAAAAAGTAGTAATTAGAAAAGGTACTCCTGGTGTATTTGTTTTCAGTCCTAAAGCTAATCGTTTTGCTATTAGTTTTGATAAAGATGACGATAAATATTTAATGTTCGGCCCCAATCCTAAAGCCAACAATCGCTATTTGATTTTAGCATCAGAGTGGAGAAAGGGGAATGGAATTCTCACTTACAATGGCAGACGCTACCGAATTGATGATAGCGATGCGTATGCTGCTTTGATGGTTGACTTAAAAAAAGTTCGTCGTATGAACGTCAAGTCAAGCACGGCTAGTGGTCGTAGAATTGATTAAGTCCTTTTTTAGAAACAGCCGTATCCTATCCAGCAGCGCAACAGTTGCTGGATAGTTAGAAGATATGGAAATTTACTGAACCATTCGTTTTTTCTTAACAAATACAATCAATCGCTGTATTGCTACCTCTAGGTCGGATTGTTCGAAGCAAGTGTAAACCATTCTAAAAAGTCCTCGCTTGGTATGTCCGAACCCTTGTCCAGGCGTAAGTAGAATGCCTGTTTCCTTATAAAACGCTAGCCAAAAATCATCTTCGGCATCTTGAGTATTGGCGGATAAAAATTCTGACAAATCTAACCAAATAAATAAACTACCTCTGGATGGCACATAATCAATATTTAGTGCTTTTAGCTGCTGAACGACAGTTACATAAGATTCAGTGAGTAGCCGTTGATTTTCAGCAATATAACGCTGTACAAATCGGCTGTCTTTCAATACTTCTTGTACTATCCACTGAGCATAATTAGACACTAAGTGCGAATAGTTCAAATTCTCGTAAGCCTGTAAAAAAGCCCTATTTAAAGAATAGACCAAACCAATCCTAAAGCCCGAAATGCCAAAGTCTTTTGAAAAGGCGTACCACAAATGTAGATAGCTACTTTTTTGCTGCTCCATAATTTGGGCAAATGAAATAAACGGTATTTCTTGATTGTAGTCCACTTGAATATCAGGATGTTTTGTATTAATTAATGACAAGCCATAAATTTCATTTACAATCAGATGAATTCTCTGTTGCATACACCAATCTGCAATGGTCTGAAGTTGCTCAAAAGTGTACATTCTTCCAGTTGGATTGTCGGGAGTGGTGAGTACGAGCATCTTAAACTGCTTGCCTTTTGCTTCAATCTCTTTTTTAGCCTTTTCTAAGTGATTTATATTTAGTAAAAATCCAGATTTAATGTCTGCTAAATTATGATGTGTAATGAGGTCGTACCGCTCCATACCTGCAATATTTCCGATGTCTTGTTTATAGACTGGATAGCAAGGAGTGGGAAAAACAGCTACATCACCTGAATCTGCTAGGATAAGCGAAGTCATCTCTACTACACTGGTCGCCCCTGCTGAAAAAGCTAAATTTTCAGGATCAATTGGACATTTGGTGAGAAACTGTGCCATGAAAGTTGCCACAGCTTGTCGGAAGCTTGGTGCGCCTTTGCCGGAAGTATAAGCAGCTACCCAATCTGGAATTTGTTGGTTCTGATGGATTTGCGCCATTTTTTCACTCAATAAATGCCAGACTAACTTATTCTCTGCTATATTCAAGGGAAATGTACCTGATGGATTATATTTTGGATCGTACAGGTTTTCAGTGGCTTCAAAGTAGGCTTCCATATCTACTCTCAGCACGGTTTGAGCAGCATTATTTCCTCTGTTCGATAAACTAGATATAGGTGTCATAGTGTTTGAGTTCAAGATTTAAAAACAAAGATAATAATAGTATGACAGCATACGAATCATTGCCAGACAGCACCAAAGTTTGGATTTACCAAGCGAATCGTCCATTCACGGAAGAAGAATTAAAGGAAGTAAAGCATTACTTACAGCAGTTTGCCGACCAGTGGGTAAGTCATAATCGCGCTTTGCGTTCTTTTGCCGATGTGCTGCATCATCGTTTTATAGTGTTGATGGTGGATGAAAGCCAAGCAGGTGCAAGTGGTTGTTCTATTGATAGCTCGGTTCATTTTCTTCAAAAACTTGCTGCTCACTTTAGAGTGGACTTATTCGATCGTTTGACCTTTGCGTACAAAGAAAATGGAGCGGTGAAAACTGCACACAAAGACCAATTTACTGAGCTATACAAAAAAGGTGTCATCTCAGCAGATACCTTTGTTTTCGATAATTTAGTGAAGACTAAAGCAGATTTTGAAAGGCAGTGGATTAAGCCATTACGGGACAGTTGGCACGCTAATTTTGTAGGATGATTGGTATGTTGAACGCTAGATACTCCCTACGATGGACTAATATCTAGCATTTAGGCTACATACGCTCTGGCATTTCAATACCCAATAATCCCATTGCAGCCGCTAGTACGTCCGCTATCACAGCACTCAGCTCTAGTCGAAAATGCTTAGCGGCGGTAGATTGTGCTTTTAAGATGGAGTAGTCGTGGTAGAATTTATGGAATTGCTTTGCCAAATCGTAGCAGTAATTTGCAATCTCGGATGGATCGTAGTTCTCAGCCGCTGTTTTTACAACTTCTGGATAGTTATATACCTTGCTCAATAGGTCTTTTTCAGCCGCCTCAATTGTTTTGTACTTAGAGTAGTCTAGTGTTTGTTTGCCTGCTTTTTTAAGAATAGATTGGATACGTACATAAGCATTTTGGACATACGGTCCAGTTTGCCCTTGCATATCTACTGATTCCTTTGGATCAAAGGTCATCCGCTTTTTAGGTTGTACTTTGATAATAAAGAATTTCAAAGCCGCTAACCCGATTTTTCGAATGATCTCTTCTTTTCTTTCCGCTGAAAGATCATCTAACTCTCCCCGCTCTTCCACATTTTTACGTGCCTCTTCGATCACTTCATTCATCAGGTCATCTGCATCTACTACTGTCCCTTCGCGGCTTTTCATTTTTCCTGTCGGCAAGTCCACCATACCATAGGATAGGTGATGCAAACCTTCTGCATAAGGAGCTTTTAAGCGTTTCATGATTTCAAAAAGCACCTGAAAGTGATAGTTCTGTTCATCTGCTACGGTATAGACCATTCGACTGGCTTTAAAGTCTTCATATCTCAATTGAGCTGTACCAATATCTTGCGTCATGTAAACCGAAGTGCCGTCGCTTCGTAACACGATTTTATGATCGAGTTTAGCGTCTGTCAGATCAATCCAAACTGAGCCATCTTCTTTTTGGTAGAATGTGCCATCTGCTAGTCCTTGCTCCACACTTTCCTTTCCTAATAAATAGGTTTCTGATTCGTAGTATAATTTATCGAAATGGACGCCCATCTGTTCATAAGTTGCATTGAATCCCTGATAGACCCAGCCATTCATTTGCTTCCACAGATTGTGAATGCCGAGATTGTTAGCTTCCCATTGCAGTAACATTTGTCGAGCTTCTGCCCCTAGTTGGCTGTACTCGTTGAAGTAGGTATTTTTATATGTTTTAAAGAAATCTGCTTCGTCTTGATCTTTTTTGTGTTTACTTTCATAGATTGCTTTGGCTTCGCTGGTTTGTTGCCATAGTTTATATTCTTCCTGAAATTTTTGTTCAAAAAGCACATAGTATTTACCGACAAAGTGATCGCTCTTCATACCGCTAGATGTAGGCGTTTCTCCCATTCCGAAGTTGCGCCAAGCCAGCATACTTTTACAAATGGCAATTCCACGATCGTTGATAATTTGGACTTTTACAACATCATAGCCTGCGGCATCTAAAATTTGCGAGCAAGACCAACCTAAAAGTATGTTACGAATGTGACCTAGATGCAATGGCTTGTTTGTATTTGGCGAAGAAAATTCTACCATTACTTTTTCCTGCTTTCTAGGTAAGCGCCCATAGTGCTGGTCAGAAGCTGCTCGAGTAAGAAACTGTAGCCAAAAATCATCACTGATCACCAAGTTCAAAAATCCTTTTATTACATTAAAATCCGTAACTTCTGCTACATTATCCTTTAGGTACTGCCCCAATTCTTGACCGATTTCGTCAGGTTTTTTTTTGGCCACCTTTGTGAACGGGAAGACAACCACGGTGTAGTCGCCCTCAAATTCTTTTCTAGTGGGATTAATCGTTATTTTTTCTGCTTGAAAATCAATATTGTACAGTGCTTTTACGCCTGCTGCTACTCCTGTCTGTATGATAGTATAAATATCCATTCGCCTCCTTATGTATTGATTTGAGTGAAACTACTCCTTGAAATCATCGCAAAAGTAATATTAAAGTTTAAGAAAAAAGTTCGATACAGCAAGAACAGAACACGATCTTCTTTCACGGCTATGTGTTATGCTAAGTCAAATCGGTCGAATTTTAAGTAGTCTAGGTTGACTTGCGGTGGCAAAAAGCTGGAGGTATCACCACCACCTTTTATGATTTCTCTCACAATCGTAGAGCTAATGTGTGAATAACCGGGTTGAGCAATCAAAAAAATAGTTTCTAAACCACCACCGATATTATTGTTTAGCTGTGAAATAGTTTTTTCGTAATCAAAGTCAGAGGCGTTTCTAAGTCCTCTTAATAAAAAATCTGCACCAATGTTCTTACAATAATGAGCCGTCAATCGCTTGAAGCTGTCTACTTCTACGCCTTTTTCATCCGCAAAAACAACGTTCAACCACTCTAGTCTTTGCTCTAGTGAGAAGAGATATTTCTTCTGTGAGTTGATTCCAATGGCAACAATAATCTTATCAAATAAGGGTAGTGCACGCTTGACTATATCAACGTGACCAACGGTAATGGGATCAAAAGAACCGGGGAAAACTGCTATTTTCATATTTTATTTGTTGGATATTTAAATACCAAATAATGCTTTAAAATCTTGATCTCTAGTCAATTTTTCAGGAACATTCTTCACCAAAATATTAGAAAGATAAGATATTCACTTTCAAACACTAGGGATCGGCTATCTGATTTTAAAATAAAAGTTACATAAAATTGCTTTTCAAATAGATAAATGTATCTTTGCCAACCATTTGAAAAAATAGAGGAATATGCCAAAGACTAAGACTCACTCCAGTGCAAAAAAGCGTTTTAAGCTCACTGGAAAAGGTAAGGTAAAGCGTTTTCAAGCGGGTAAGCGTCACATGATGCGTAAGAAAAGTAAGCGAGCATTGAACCGCTTATCTGGTTCTGCCATCGTACATGAAGCAGATGAAAAGCGCGTAAAACGTTTATTAGGAATTAATTAGACATTATTTTTTAACGAGAATACAGGTTAAGGTACTTATAAATTGCAAAGTTCACTAGACTAGGTTGTGCTTTCGCAAGAAAAAAGTCTCTGTATTGTACTAAAAATCAATTTAATATGCCTCGTTCGGTCAATCATGTAGCGTCTAGGAGAAGGCGCAAAAAAATTCTAAAAGCAGCAAGAGGTTATTTTGGTGCAAGAAGTAAGGTTTATACGGTGGCTAAGAATGCTCTTCAAAAAGGATTGCAATACGCCTACCGAGATCGCAAAAACAAGAAACGTGCTTTCAGGAGATTGTGGATAGCTAGAATCAATGCTGCATCAAGAATGTATGGATTGAGCTATTCAAAGTTTATTTATCTACTGAAAGAAAAAAATGTAGGACTAAATCGTAAAGTTCTGGCTGATTTAGCTATGAATCATCCTAATACGTTCAAAGCTATAGTTGAGGATGTGAAAGGCAAGGATTGAGTTTTAGTTAAGGAATAAGAGTCCTGTCAAGTTGATAAAATTTGACAGGACTTTTTGTTCAGAAATTTAATAAAGCCAAACCAATATTAATAGGTGTTAGCTCAGGTCCGCGATCGTCTTTAAATAATGGCACTAGCGAACATTGAGCGTAAACACTTATTGGCCCTATGCCAATTCTTCCCTCTAAGCCGTAGCGAAAATTATTCAAATTAAAATCATCTTTTATTTTGGTCTTGTTTCCTCCGTCCGTCTTTAGTTTTTGTCTAGAGCCAATCATCAGTCCTGCATAACCACCACCACTTACGAAAAATTTGCTTCGATCATCAGAGATGGTCAGCATCAAGGGAATTTCTATAAATGTTGTACGAAGATTATTTTTTTTGTAATCTCCTTCAAGCGGTTCGGTTTCAAATGTAGAGGCTTTTTCATCAATCAAAAAGTTGTTTGCAAATCTATACTGCATCCAAGATAAGCTAAGTCCATATTCTAAACTCACATTTCTCTTAATGAAGTACAATCGATTTCTAATCAAATGCCAATTAATATTAATGGAACGTCCGTAAAGTAAATCAAGTTCGCTCAATTCTTCAGGTAAGTTAAAATTATCATCAAAAAGATAGCCACTTGTACCAATATCCAACATTCCTATTCTTACGTCATTGGAGCAGAAGGACTTGTCCCTAGAATCATCATCATCGTCCTCCCAGTCAAATTCCCAGTCGCTGTCTTCCACTTCCTCTTCTATTTCCTCTTCCACTTGATTTTCAATTTCCACTTTTTCTTCTACGATTACTTTTTGGACTGTATCCACTTTTGTTGTGTCTGTTTGTGCATTTAAGCTAACTCCGAAGAGAAGCCATACCATGCAGAAAAAAATGATGTTTTTCATAAATAAGTTGTTTTATTTCTTCTCTTTGCTTACAGCTGAGAGAAGTAGATTCTAAATTTTACAAATGTTTAAATTAGTGAGAATCGCCTCATTAGTCATCTACTAAATGTGCGAAATAGTTTGGAATTAATGCTTCTACTGTAACGCCTTCCAATGGCAGTTTTCCCAAGTATTGCTTAAGATTTGATAAATGTATTTTACCTTTTGCTTCCATAGCACTAGCATTTGCAGAAATCCGCAAGCTTTCACTACTGCTAGGTTGTAATGCTTCTAGTGGCTTTGGAGGTAAAGTAGCTACACTACTGAATTTTTCAGTAGCATTTATATCTGCAATTGATTCAGCAGTGAATTCAGTTAAAAGCGTCTCTTTTTTTGATAATGTTATTATTGGCTCTACTGCTACAAAGTTTTGTGATCCCTCTGGAAATTTAGTGACAGATGACGGCTTAGTTGAAGCAATTTGACGTTTTACAGGTTGTTCTGTTGGTTGATGCTGAGTAGAGGCTTCACTTTCTAAATTAGTCATGCTGTCTTTTTGATCCTCCAACGTTTCTAATGGCTCGTAGAATGAGGAACTACTGGCTTCTTCAACAGTTTTGTTCTCGGCGAAGCTGTTGAATAGTCGCTGATTAGCACTAAAATAACCTGCTAAATATCCAATTAATAGAATAGCAAGAGCAGCAGCAATGCTTCCCACTCTATACCATAATTTACTATTCATTCCTATCAATTTCACTTTTCCCTCCTCTTGAAGGAGTAACTCTTTGTGATCGAATACAATGGACTCATCAGGTACAAAAGTTGGTGCATCTCTGAGAGCCTCTATTTCACTTGCAATCAACGGATTGGCAGTGAGGAAAGCGCGCATCGCTTTTGTCTGATTGTCTGGAAGATTATTCTCCAAATAGTCGAGCGCAAACGCTTCGTAATTGGATTTGTTGATAGTCATATTATACGGCTTTATCTAAGCGATTAATTGCTAGTTGTAATTTTTTTCTTGCCCTGAATAGATAAACTTTCACTTGCGAAAGAGATAGTTCTGTCATTTCTGCAATTTCCTCGTAGCTGTATCCCTCATAATCTCGCAGCAGCACTAGCGATCTTTGTATCGGACTAAGATTAGCTAAACTCTTATCCATTAAGTCCCTGGCCTCTAGCTGATCGGTGAATTCACCACCTGGTCTTTCTGGCATATTTTGATAGGTGTGCACAAATTTTCGTTTGCGAATCAAATCTATCATGGTGTTGTGTGCAATAGAAAATAAGTAGGATTTTGACTTTTCTACATTCACTACTTCTCTTTTTAGCCATAACTTTTCAAACGATTGTTGGATAACATCTTCAGCATCTGCACGATTTGTTAAACTTTTCAGGACAAATCGAAACACAGCATCTGAATTGAGTCTTACGCAACTGTTATATTCTTGAGTGGTCATAGGCAATCAAAAAGAGTAAGTTTATCCATTATTCGTCAGTAGTACGATTTAGATATTTGGAAAGTTACAGCTTAGATTTTTTTCTACCCAATCACTTAATCTTATTGGTAACGTTGTTTATCGCTATTGTTCTTTGATGATGTTGTAAATTGCAGGTGATAATATTTCAATTTCAGATTAATCCTAAGCAAATAAAATAGGTATGTCAAAGCAATTTACACATCTGGACGCTGCTGATAATCCTTCTATGGTTGATATTGGCGAAAAAAAAGTTACTAAGCGAATAGCAACAGCACGTTCTACTGTCATTTTAACAGATGAAATACTAACATTGCTCGAAGGCGATGAAATTCAGACAAAGAAAGGTCCAGTTTTCCAGACAGCTATTATTGCAGGAGTAATGGCTGCAAAGAAAACAAGTGAGTTGATACCGCTTTGTCATCCTTTGGCCTTAGATAACTGTAAAGTGAAGATTGAACTTAATGAACGGTGCGAAGTCGTGATTGACTGTACTGCCAAGATAACGGGAAAAACAGGTGTAGAAATGGAGGCACTCACAGGCGCAACAGTTGCAGCACTCACTATTTATGATATGTGTAAAGCCTTTTCACACGACATCATTATAAAAGAGACAAGACTTATGGCAAAATCTGGCGGTAAGGAGGATTTTGAGCGATAGCTACTAATTAATATTGTCAAATTGGCACCTATTTATTTTTTATTTTTTCTAATGACAACTAGAGGCTGCAATAATGACAGTTCAGCACGATTGGCACATTGTATGCTATATTAGTAGTATGTAAAACGCACAAGGTTTAGAATCTTTAAATTTTATTAATTACTTAAACATATAAAATCAGATCAACGATGATGATGAAGCCTATCAACGACAGAGTAGTCGTGAAGCCAGCTCCGGCTGACACTAAGACCAAAGGAGGAATTATTATTCCAGACACAGCTAAGGAGAAGCCACAACGTGGTGAAGTAGTAGCAGTTGGTCCAGGTAAAGAAGGCAACTTAATGAATGTTGCTGCTGGTGACATTGTATTATACGGTAAGTATGCTGGACAAGAATTGAACTACGAAGGTGAGGATTATCTTATCATGCGAGAAGATGACATCCTAGTTATCTTGGGAGAATAACGCTCCATTAAGAATTATTTTAGTCTGACTTTAAAAGCCTATTGGCAGTTTAAATGTCTGACTGTTAAGCAAAATCATTTTTTCAAAATTAAAAAATAACACTTAAAATGGCTAAAGAAATTAGCTTTAATAGTGATGCAAGAGAGCAACTGAAAGCAGGTGTTGATGCCCTTGCAAATGCGGTAAAAGTAACGCTTGGTCCTAAGGGACGTAATGTTGTAATTCAAAAGAGCTTTGGTGCGCCAATTGTAACAAAGGATGGCGTTACGGTAGCCAAAGAAATTGAGTTGGATGATGCAGTCCAAAATATGGGTGCTCAACTAGTGAAAGAGGTAGCATCTAAAACAGCAGACGCAGCAGGTGATGGTACAACAACTGCGACTGTTTTGGCACAAGCTATTATTACAGCAGGTTTGAAAAACGTAACCGCTGGCGCAAATCCAATGGATTTAAAGCGTGGTATTGATAAAGCAGTAGGTGCTGTGATTGCCAATCTAAGAGAGCAATCTGAAGTAGTCGGTGACGACTTCGATAAAATAAAGCAAGTAGCTTCAATTTCTGCTAACAACGATAATCAAATTGGTGAGCTAATTGCTGATGCAATGAAGCGTGTTTCCAAAAATGGTGTAATTACTGTTGAGGAAGCAAAAGGAACAGATACTCATGTAGAGGAAGTGTTGGGTATGCAATTTGATCGTGGATATTTATCTCCATATTTTGTAACAGATGCAGAGCAAATGATTACAGAATATGAATCACCTTACATTTTGATTCACGACAAAAAGATCAGTAACATGCAGGATGTGGTGCCGATCTTAGAAAAAGTAGTAGGTGCTGGTGGGTCTTTGCTAATTATTGCTGAGGATATCGAGTCTCAAGCACTAGGTGTATTGGTTGTAAACCGTCTGCGTGGTGGTTTGAAAGTAGTAGGTGTGAAAGCTCCAGGCTTTGGCGATCGTCGTAAAGCTATGTTAGAAGATATTGCCATTTTGACAGGTGGCACAGTAATTTCAGAGGAAAAAGGTTACAAATTAGACCAAACTGAATTATCTGATCTCGGTCGTGCTGAGAAAATCACAGTAGATAAAGATAATACAACTATTGTGAATGGTGCTGGGGACAATGACCAAATCAATGCGCGCATTAATCAAATCAAGCAACAAATTGAAACAACTACTTCTGACTACGATCGGGAGAAGTTGCAGGAGCGTTTAGCGAAGTTGGCAGGTGGCGTAGCGGTATTGTACGTAGGTGCGCCAACGGAGGTAGAAATGAAAGAAAAGAAAGATCGTGTAGATGATGCTTTACATGCTACGCGTGCAGCCGTTGAAGAAGGTATTGTAGTAGGTGGTGGTGTGGCATTAGTTCGTGGAATTGCTGCATTGCAAGGAATGAAAGGAGAAAACGAGGATGAAACCATCGGTATTGATATTGTGAGAAAAGCATTGGAATCTCCATTGCGTACAATTGCTAATAATGCTGGTGCTGAAGGTAGTGTTGTATTGCAGAGGGTGATAAACTCAAAAGGCAGTACAGGTTATAATGCTCGTACAGATAAGTTTGAAGACCTAAAGAGTGCTGGTGTTATTGATCCAACTAAAGTAACTAGAATTGCATTAGAAAATGCAGGTTCAATTGCAGGTATGGTATTGACGACAGAATGTGTCATCAGTGATAAGCCAGAGCCAGAGTCTTCAATGCCAGCAGGTGGTGGCATGCCAGGTGGTATGGGCGGCATGATGTAAGATCCTTTTTGTTGATTTATCTGTGTCTCTCTTTTGAGAGATATATCTGAAGTCTAATAAAGCCTATCCTGCTTTGGGATAGGCTTTTCTTACAATTAAGCAAATATAGCTTTGCCTAAACACAGTTTTAATAATGCTGTTTCATCAGTAATTCAATGTAAGCAATATAGATTTAATACTGGTTCTAATAAAATGTAATAGTGGCGACAACAAAACCTTTTATTTTACTAGTAAAGAATGATTGTTTTGTACATATTGTGAATATATTTAACATTTTTTCACTAAACACAAGAATATTATGAGAATTTTCATCACAGTTTGTCTGCTATTGGTAGCAGCTATTGGTTTTTCACAAGAAGCATCTAAAGAAATGAAGTTTCCAGATGTTGACAAAAGCTCTATGGATATGGTATATTTTCCAGAGCGTGCTGCTTTTAGAAACTTTGCAAAGACAGAAGAAGAAAAAGTGGCAAATATGCCAGTTGTAAGAGTCATTTATTCTCGTCCCATGAAAAATGGACGTAAGATTTTTGGCGAACTAGAGCAATACGGTAATGTTTGGCGTGTAGGTGCAAATGAAAGCACTGAAATTCAATTTTTTCAACCAGTTACTATTGGTGACACTCGTTTTCAAGAAGGGCGCTACACAATGTATGCCGTGGTAGAAGAAGGGGCATGGACGTTCCACTTTAGCACTGACCTTGATGGTTGGGGACATTATGCGTACAAGCCGGAACAAACTGGCGTAGGAACAATTAAAGTAGAAACAGAGAAAACGCCTGAAACAGTAGAAGCATTATCAATTATGTTTCAAGCAGTAGAGGATGGCGCACACATGATCGTTGCTTGGGATGATACAATGGCTAGAGTGCCAATTCAATTCTAAGAAAACTGAATAGCTAATAAAGTCCCAAGAATTGCTGAGGTCTTAGTGATAAGATAAATCTTCATTCTTGGGCTTTATCTTTAAATACAGGTACTTGAAAGGTTTAACTCCAGAACAGCTAATAAATGAGCATTTTTGAAAAGGCTAAATTTTACTTATTTAAGTACCATTGTAGGTTTTGCAGGAGGTAGTTATTGATAATATCTTGTTGTTGTTTTTCTGCATAATTAGAAAGCGTTGCGAGCGTAAGAATAACTCCCTTCCAATTGTCATCGGTTTTCCATTGCCAATGTGCTGATTGTGGTAAATTGTTGTACGAGATTTCGCTTTTGAGTCCATAGCCTGCCAAATAGAAATAGGGCGCTCCAGCCATTTTGTCTTCCATTGCTAGTCCAAAACCTAAGCCCAGATTTTCTTTGAGAACAACATAAATACCTGTATCAAAATGGTGTGGCCAGATGCGAATTTCTTCCCAAGTTTGGGTATACTCAAGTAGCTTTAGGGAAGTTTGGTTGGCAAGGTTGCGATAGATTATCCATTGTTTGAGTCCTTCCTTATCAATCTTGCCAATGGGGTTTTCAGCAAAGTCATAATGTGGAATTTCAAAATGTAGGTCTTCGGCAAATCCTTTCGGTTCTAGTCCTAATTTTGGCAAAACATCCTCAATCTCCTGCTCTACCTCCTTGATGTGTTTTGAAATAGTATCAACGGAGAAAACAATATTTCTTGATTTGTCAAGTATTTCTATTGTTTGAGTATCTAAATTTAGGGTAAATAATATTTTTTCTTCTCCAACCTTTATCCAATGACCAGTAATGGACTTACCTAACGTGTCAAAGCAAAGATTTGTGTGACTATCATCGTCTTTTTTAGAAACGTAAGTTCGGTTGGCTTTTGCAATGATTTGACTTAGGAAGTGTAGCTGTTGGTCAGTTTGTGTGTATGCTTTCATCGAGTTGATTTTGTCTTTTTACTTTGTCCAATGCAACAGGTTGGCGTAGCTATAAGTTTTTAAGTTCTCGAGACCGAGATTACAGATTTAGATATTTCCTTGTATTTACAGATAACAATTTGATGCTCAAGGTCGTATATAGTTTTGATGTAATTTGGCCTCGCAGCCAATTTTATTTATTTCAAAATTTAGGGTAATTTTCTGTTCAAAATACTGTTTTTGTTTACTTTTAAAAATCACAATAGATTGAAGAAACTTCTTTTTATACTGTTGATATTTAATTACATCGCTTTGGCTCAAACATACCAGCCGTTTGATATACCGATCATTTCAAACGAAAGCGTTTTGAGAAATGCACTAGCAGGAGGTCTAAATGCACCACAACTTTCTAGTGCTGACCTCAATAATGATGGTATTTTAGACTTATATATTTTTGATCGGGCAGGTAATGTGCATTTGCCATTCATCAACAAAGCTACTAATGGTACAGACTATCAATTTGCCCCTGAGTATGCCAAGTATTTTCCAGACGTAGAAAACTGGGTGCTGCTCAGAGACTACAATGGTGATGATGTAATAGATATGTTTAGCTACTCCGCCACGCCTGGCATTGATGGTATTAGCGTTTACACAGGCTACTTTGAATCAGATACATTACATTTCCAACCTCTTAAGATCAATCGTTTTGATCTAGCAGATGTGCTTCGTTTTCAGCTACAAAGCGGCAACCAAACACAAATTTTTGTTAGTAGAATTGACTATCCCGCTATTGAGGATGTAGATGGTGACGGCGACTTAGACGTGCTAACATTCAATGTAGGTGGTGGTTTTTTAGAGTACTTTCAAAATCAATCAGTGGAAAGAGGTTATGGACTAGATAGCTTGATTATGACTTTGAAAAATCCTTGCTGGGGTGGCTTTTTTGAAAGCGGAATAGCACCAGATGTTGACTTATCTAATCAGCCTGGAAGTTGCGGTAATGATGCTTATACTATTGAAAGTCGTCATGCTGGCTCAACAGTAAATGCTTTAAACTTGGACGAGGATTGTGATTTAGAGCTACTGCTGGGAGATATTTCATTTGATAATTTAATCTATGTGAACAATGCTGGTAGCTGCGATCTAGCTTGGTCAACAGAGCAAGACATTGACTTCCCTAGCTATGACACCCCTGCTAAAGTAGCTATTTTTCCTAATTCCTTTTATCTAGACTTAGACGGTGATGGCGTGCGAGATTTGGCCGTATCGCCTAATGTACCAAATAACGCTGAGAATATTGCTACAATATGGTACTACAAAAATACTCAGAATGAGCTGAACCCACAATTTGAGTTGCAGCAAAAAGATTTTTTAGCGGAGCAAATATTGGATTTAGGCAGCAGCACTGCTCCTGCTTTTGTTGACTACAATGGTGATGGATTGCAGGACTTGGTAGTAGGCAATGGAACAATTTATGTTGGTCTAGGCAAGCGCGATGCCCGACTTTTTTTGTTTGAAAATACTGGTACAGCTACTCAACCGATCTTTAAATTAGTGGATGAAGACTATCTACAATTGAGTCAGTTCAATGAAGTAGCTTGGAACTACACCCCTACTTTTGGCGATTTGGATGGCGATGGCGATTTGGATTTGTTGATTGGCGAAGCGTTTGGAACATTATTCTTTGGAAAAAACGAAAGCACTGTCAATAATAGAATTAAAATCAACAACTTGAGTCCAAACTGGCAAGGCATTGATGTTGGTCAAGCAAGTGCGCCATTCATCGCTGACATTAATCAAGATGGACTACAAGATTTGCTCATTGGTGAGCGCAATGGCAACATTAACTATTTCCAAAACATTGGTACCGCTCAGAATCCCATTTTCAATGCTTCACCAACACAAGCACCCAACACTCAACTATTCGGCAGAATTGATGCTAGAACTCCCGGATTTGTAACAGGCAGTAGCGCACCAGTATTGCTAGAAATTGGTGGAAATCGCTATATCGCAACAGGCACAGAACGCGGTCAGGTAGAGCTATACCAAATTCGTACAGAACAACTAGACGCCACTTTTGAAGCAGTTGATCTTGAACTAGGAAATTTAAAAATAGGTAGTCAAACAAAAATCGCTTTTGCAGATATAAATGCCAATGGTCGTTTAGAGGCTATCTTAGGAAATTTGAGGGGTGGTCTAAGTGCCTTTTTTACGCATCTACCCAGTAATACTTCGGTTGGAACATCCACAACGAATCTTAACAAAAAGATGATAAGCATACATTCTAGTCTAAATAATGGAAGGTTTTCTTTTGATACACCAGCTTCTATCTATCAGAGTATCAAGTCCATTGAAGTATATGCGCCACTAGGAGCAGCTATTGATTTTGAGTGGGAGAGTAATTACATCACTTTATCGGAAGATACGCCAAATGGAGTTTACTATGTTGCTTTTATCATGAATGACGGTAGCACGGTAACAAAAAAAGTGATGTTGGTAAGGTAAGCCAAATAACAAAAGGATTGAATAATCAGATAAAACTATTCCTAATTAACATAAAGCGTTACGGTAGTTGTTATTAACTTTGTAATGCGAGTTTGTGTTTTTTTTATAAGAAAAGTAATTTAGCGATCTAATAAATTTTATTATATAAATCACATAGCGCCTTGACGCTATCAAAACTAACTATGATGCAAATACACTCTAAACTATTCATGCTTTTAGCTTTGACCATCTTCTTTGTAGCTTGCGAAGCAGAGACTAAAGAAGAAACCACTACGGAAACAACCGAAGTAACAACGGCGGAGGAAAAATATACGATCACTCCATTCTCTAATTCTACTCAATATCCTGATGCAAAGGTCGTAGATATGATTTACGAAGACGGTAAGATCACCATTCCTTATGAGAGCGAAACCTACGAATTAGGCATACAAACGCCAGATGCAGATACAAAAATGTGTGACAATTCAGGAAAAGGACAACATATTCATTTTATCGCTAATGATGCTCCCTACGAAGCGCATTATGTGAATGAATTTAATACGGAATTACCAGATGGTGAACACTATATCCTAGCTTTCTTATCTAGGTCTTACCATGAAAGTATCAAGACGGACATAGCCTATATTGCAGAAAAAGTAAAGGTGGAAAATCAATCTTTTACAGAAACTGCACCAATTGAAGAGCCGATGCTGTTTTACAGTCGTCCAAAAGGAACTTATGTAGGTAAAGCCAATACAGACAAAGTAATGCTAGATTTCTTCTTGGTCAATGCTAAATTAGGAGATGACTACCGAGTGAAGGTAGAGATAAATGAAGAACAAGAATTTATTGTAGATGCTTGGCAACCTTACTACATCGAAGGATTACCAATAGGAGATAATAAAATTAAACTGACATTAATTGACAAAATGGGTGAACCTCATGATATTCCACTCAATCCCGTAGAACGAGTATTTACACTAAAAGAAGATCCTGCCGAACAAGGCTAGGATTTCTGTTTAGGTAGCTACTTACTAAATATCAATAGTGGTGAGTAGCTACCCTTTTTAGTTTAAATTCCTATAGCCACAAGTAATTGATTATCAATATAATATAGTGCAAAGCCAAATAAACAATTGATTTTTTTTTAAATATATCCTTCCAAAACTGTCCCATCATAAATAAATCTCATATATTAGCGGCAGAGTTAGTTAGCACCATTTAAACTTCAAGAGATTTAACTTGTAATCGGTTTTTGGGATAGCCTCTCTCCATTATACGGAGGGGGGTTTTTATCTTTATGAAGACAAACAATTACATTTTCCCGAATACGCCCTTCTCCTTTGGATGCCTTTTTGGATATGCCTACTGAGGGAGGTGATATAAATGCTCATGCGTCTTTCACCAATTTTAATTTCGGCGATGATTACGTAAGTCGCTGGGCAGACACAGGGACTGCTTTTTACAAGCAATTTGGCTACTTCGTCAAATCAGCTAAAGTCACGCCCTATGTAGCTTTCCAATCAGGTAATTACGACGGTCTGGATGATCCAATTTCTGCTCTGGATATAGGTATGAATTATTTTATCAAGAGGATGCTCTTTCACAACTGAGATTGCAATTACACCTCTCTCTAAGGAAAAAGAACCAAAAAATCAAGACTGTATTTCTTTTTCAACCCTTTTTCCACTAAAAGAAATAAGGTCGAATAGCCTAGTTATTGCTGTTTTGCATAACGTCAGTAAATAATCATTATCCTGTTGACAATTGTATTCAACTGGAAAAAATTAATTAAAATGGATAGCCAATAGCTAGATTATAATTTAGAGTTTCACTACTCAACGAAAAATTCTTAGCACTTTGCCAAGCATCACTACCTCGATAAGGTGTTCTTAATGGGTAACCTACATCCAGACGAAGTATAAAATAGTTAAGATCAAAACGAAACCCCAGCCCTGTGCCAATAGCAAGTTGCCTGTAAAAAGGCTCATTGATAACATTACCATCTTCATCTTTTAATGCAGAGAAGAGAAACTGAGCATTGGCTCTACTAGTGTCTTGCTTAGCTAACCACACATTACCAGCGTCCAAGAATAAAGCCCCTTCTATTGTATTGCCAAAAAATGAAGCTACATCAAAGCGATACTCTAAATTGGCTTCTAATTTGACTGTTCCTGTTTGATAAAACGGAATATTGTTATTCTCTACATCTGTATCTTCACCACAGCTTGCTCCATGCACATCTGCGCTGCAATAGGCTCCCGGACCGATTTCTCTAGCTGCAAAAGCTCGAATGCTATTAGGGCCTCCAATAAAGAACTGCTCTACATAAGGCACATCAGTACTTCCGCCAAAGGGGCTTCCTATGCCAATATTAGTGCGGAAAGCTAAGGAATGCGCCGGGTCAAATACATTATTAAAGCTAAACTCTATTTCTCCTCTGACAAACCTCGAAAAATCCGTATCTCCTATTTTAAATACTTGAGGCTCAAGTGCAAACTGGTTATAAATCACGTTGGCTAGTTCTACTTCGAGTCCTGATAATTCAAGGTTCAGATTAACAACAAAAGAGCGACCATAACGATTGGGAACATTTTTGTAGAAATAATTAATCTGACGAAACAAGAACCCAGTAAATAGTTGATCTCCAAAACTTCGTTCTAAAAAGGGGTTGGCATCTAATACTTCTTGAAAATTTTCGTCAATATCTCTAGGATTAAAATAGTCAATGCCAATGTGATTCACAATCAAGCGATTTTTTCCAGCGAATTGAGTGTCAAAGCCAAACGTTCCATTTAGCAATTGGTAAGCGTAAAAATTTTGTTGTCTTAAAAAATTGTAATTAAGTCCAATACGAGTGGTTGCATTCTGATACAAAAAATCGTACAGCTTGGCTTCCCTAGCTTTGGGCTTAAACAATGACCATAATTTCAAGTAGTCAATAAATCTAGGTATATCCAAACCTTCTTGTACTCCTATATCAACTGTGTTTAACTTGAAATTATTAAAAATATCGAATTCTAGCTCTAAGGATAAGTTACTAGATAACAACTCAGCCCTCCTAAAGGCATTCCTAACATCTAAAGATAACCTCGTCTCTAGCCCTACTAGATTCAAACGATTATTGGAAGTATTATACTGATTGGAATAACTCGCATCAATATCTGGACCGACTGAAATTGGTTCACTTCGCGTTAAAAAAATATTGTAATTAATAATTGTATCCACAACAGAATCAATTTGAGGGCGAATCAGCACATCTCGGAAAACACCCAGAGAGCTAAGACCCTCATACATTTGATTTTGTTTACTTAAGTCATAGACTTGCCCGGATCGAAGTGTGATCTCTCGAAGCAGTGTGCTAGGATAAATATAATTCCTTTCATTCGTCAACATAAAATGAATATCCTCTATTAGTGTATCTCGAACGTAGGTGATCGGGCTCTTAGGTTCGTGAATAGGATGAATCGAATCGGTTACAAAGGCGATTGAATCCAAAGGTTCGTAATTCGGAAAGACGGTTATATTTCCAACTGTAAATTTCTGATGTTGCCTCCCCTTCGCTGGAGGCATCACTTCTAACATCAAACGCATATTTAAGCTATCCGAAGAATCTGCAATTAAATCTCTGATATATCTAGCATTAAACTCGGCGTACCCCTCATTTCGCAAATAACTCACAATTCTTTTAACCTCTTTATTGTACAGCTCTATTGATCCTGGCACGCCTTGCTTCAAAAATCGGTTATTGCTATTGGCACTGAGCAGTTTTTGAATAGCTGTATCTCGACTAAAATAAGTAATGGTATCAATAAAGTATTGTTGCTTAGGATAAATATCATAGATAACACTAAGTCGCTTATTATCAGGGAGAATTTTTGTGCTTGTAACTACTTCTGCATTATAATAGCCACGCTCTTTCATAAACAAAGCCATTCTCTTGGCAGAGTAATCCATTTTTTCTTCTTCAAAAATAACGGGTGGCTCTGCCAAGCGTTTAGACACCATCCTATTGATTGTTCTAGAGGTATCTATGGATTTGTAGTATAGCCATTCACGAGGAATAAAAAAGAATCTACTATTGGGTTGCTGCTGTGCTTTGGTAGATAGCTCATATTTCAAATAGGCTTTATTGGTGATTTTTTGTTCTGCAATAATATTAACTTTGTTCTCGACTAATAGTCGTTCATCATCTTGCAGAAATTTGGTACTACTGCATGCGCTAAATAGCAAAAGAAAGCCAAGCCAAATAATATATTGTAAATTCATGCTCTATTAATAATGCCACTTTCAAAGAACAAAGAAAAGTATATTTGCAGTCTTTCTAATAAGAAAAATCGTCAAGCGTACAATAATTTTACTGCTGAAGGTATCAAACTAGCAGCAGAAGTTCTATCGAATGAAGAGATTCAGATAGAGAACATATATGCTATGAGAACTTGGGTAAATAATAATAAAGCTATTGCTGTAAAATATCAGGGCGTCTTAGAAGTCCTTACTGCTAAGGAGCTAAAAAAAATATCTCAGCTTAGTACTCCTAATCAGGTCTTGCTCATTGCAAAGCAGCCTAAAGTGATAGCAAATGACGCAAAAGTTCGTCAAGATTGGTCGCTTTACCTTGATCGCATCCAAGATCCTGGCAATATGGGCACAATCCTAAGAATTGCCAATTGGTTTGGCATTCAATATGTCTTTTGCTCTCCTGACTGCGTGGATGTTTACAACTTCAAAGTTATTCAATCTTCGATGGGTGCATTTTTGCGTACTCAGTGCATTCCGATAGCATTTGAACAACTGCGATCTACTTATCCTGAAGTACCAATATACGGCACTACACTCAATGGACAATCCGTGTTTCAACCAATGCCATCACAAGCTGGTATTATTGTAATGGGTAACGAAAGTCAAGGTATTGCAAGTCCTATTCTAAAACAAACGAATCATCAAATAACGATTCCTACTTATCAGAATGGCGAAATGGAATCTTTGAATGTGGCAGTTGCTACAGGCATTATTTGCGCTGCCATTCGAAACCCAATTCCCAATATTTAATGCACAAGTGAATTGGGCTTAAATTCGATTTTGGTTGACGATATTCAGTAAATCTTCTTTGTAGTTTTTGCCAATAGGTAAATGTTTTTCTTGCCCTTTTTCTCTTACTTCTACCATATTACCAATAATGGCATTGATTTTATCCAAAGCTACTATATAGGATCGATGAATGCGGCGAAATAGATGACTAGGCAGTTTACTTTCCAGACTTTTCATGGTTTGTAGCGTAATCACTCGATTATCCCCCATCCGGATGATAACATAATCTTTCAATCCTTCTACATAAATAATGTCATCATATTTGATCTTGACGAGCTTTTTGTCTGCTTTTACAAAAATAAAATCCTGTTCCTCCACCTCAGCAATTCCTGTAACCTCCCCTTTTTCTAAATTGATTTGGTCTATTGCTTTATTCACTGCCTTCATAAAGCGATCCAGAGAAATTGGCTTTAATAAATAATCAATAGCATCTAATTCAAACCCCTCGATAGCGTAACTTGAATAGGCTGTTGTGAATATAACTTTAGGCGGATGGGACAAAGAGCGCAAAAAATCCGTCCCAATCAATTGAGGCATCTGAATATCTAAAAACATTAAATCAATAGCATGCTCATTGATAGCTTGATTGGCCTCAATAGCATTGCTACATTTTTGGACTAAGTTAAGATTGGGCATCTTCCCAATGTAAGTCTCTAACACATCTTGAGCTAAAGGCTCATCATCTACAATAATTACATTTATAGCATCCATTTATTTACGTTTAATCTTTTATTGATAGAATAAGACACTTCCATATTGAAGTGTTAAAACAATCTTAACATTTTTCAAGCTCAAGTGCATTATTCTTAGACTAAAAAGGACTTTTTGTCGAAGAAAAGAAAAAAAACTACCTTTCTGTATTCATTACCCAATCGTAAGCATTGCTCAATAGCTGCTCTCGCTCTCCTAAAGTTAAATCCAAGGGCAACTGTGCCAATCCAATAATGCGGCGCATGATCTCCATTCCTGCAAATTGCATACAAAGCGCCCACTCAAAGCCTGCTGGGCATTTATAAGTTGACCTAATATACATCACTTGCTCTTTAGGTAATTGTGCCATATTCAAATGTGCGATCAATATCCCTAGGTCGTACTCTGCGCTACCAAAATAAGAAAACTCAGGATCAATCACCTTAAAATTTCCATTGACATTCAACCAACTTCCTGGGTAATAATCTCCATGCAATAATGCTTTTCCTTCCGAGAGATACACCTCACCAAGTAGCTGCATTTTCTTTTTTAAGGCTGCATCTGTTTTATACGTCTCCGCCATTGCCTGCAGCCCTTCTTGAATCTTATCTAGGTTTAAGCCATTGTCCTCCATATATGGATACACAAACAAGTGCTCGTAATTCAATTTTCTCAATGCAAGATTATCGGGAAATTGTGCTGCATTCAAATTAGTATTATGCAAAACAGACAAGAAAAAAATAATTTGCTCCAAATGTGCCTTACTCAATGACTGACCCTTCTGATACAAGGTTGTAAAATCTGCACCCTCTCCTAAATCTTCCACTGCCAGCATCCGATTAGCAGCATCAAAACCAATCAAGTTTGGCATAAATTGATCTAAGGCTTGGACTGACGCAACAAATTCATAAAATTTTGCTTCTACTGCCACGCGCTCGACAGGTGCAGGAATGTCGGGGTACTTTTGTACATAGGGGTTTGCCTGTTTCAATATGAGCTTTGACTGCTGCGTTTTGGCTCTTAGTACCATATTCATATTCCCTTCGCCCGGCTTTTCCAATGCTAGCACAGCATCCTCAGCGGTGATCCAATTTCGTTGATGAAGATATAGCGTAAGGTCTTGAAGTGCTGTCTTTAAACTTAGATTCATCTAATTATAAAATTTGATAATGCGACAATATAAGAATGATTGTGGAGTGTAGGTATCCAACGAATCGAAGTGTCTGCCTGCTAACATTGAAACCACTTTTACTAATAAATCGTTACCTATAAAAATCTATTCCATGAATTGGCAGGAGCTTTGGAAAACACTGATTGAGCAATTATATTTTGACTTTATTACTTTTTTTCGTCCTAACTGGGAAGAACGTATTGATTTCACTCGCCCACCTACTTTTTTGAATCTTCCACTAGATGTAGCTAAAACCACCCCACACGCTCCACAGCAGAATCTCGTCATTGGTATTCGAGAAAAAACAGGTGATATTATTTTACTGCTTACCGTTTTGGAGCAATTAGGTTACGATAATCGTTCGTTTGGCAAGCAGTTATTCAAAGATTTTACTAAAACGCTAGCTGAGTTTGAAAACAAGATGCCCGTTACTGTTCAAGCTATTTTTTTAGCTAACTCACTTCCCAAAGATGCCAAGCAATACGAATACAGCTACGACCAAATACAAATGCAAATGCAGTTTCCTAGCTACGTTGTACGAGAACAATATTTAGATGACCTCTGGGAGATGGTCAATCCAATAGCTTTTGCCATTGCTGCCTGTCGCTTGCATTTAGAGAATGAGCAGCATCCCAAGGGTCGCATAGAAAGTAAAATCAATTTAATATATCGCTTGCTACAACGCCATAATCGTCAACGCATCAACTTTGAAGCTGTACTGGTATTATTTCCTTTCATCAATGCAGTCATCACGCTGGATACAGCATGGCAAAAAGTATTTGAAGCGGAGCTAAAAAATCACATTTCATTGTCTGCCAGCTTATCAAAAGGGCAGCGATCGGCTTTATTGGAAAAAATGAGTGAGGTGTTTTAATTCTTATATCCACTACTTTAGTAAATTTGTTATATCACAGTTATCAAATTCAGCAATGATGAGCATACAGCAGCACATTTTTCCAGACAAACAAGCCCTAGCTCGACAATTTGCAGAAGACCTTTTGCAGTGGACAGCTAGTGAACGAAAATATACGATTGCCCTTTCTGGTGGCAGCACGCCCAAAGTGCTATTTGAACTATTGGCTAGAGAATATTTGTATCGCATTGATTGGCAGCACATTCACTTTTACTGGGGTGATGAGCGCTGTGTTCCTCCAAATGATATAGACAGTAATTTCAAAATGACTTATGATTTATTACTCAAACACCTACCAGTTGATAAGTTGAATGTTTATCGCATACGAGGAGAAAAAGAACCTGTGGAAGAAGCTAAACGATACAGCAAACAAGTGAACTATGGCCTACACCATACCAACGGACTACCTCAGTTTGACTTAGTAATACTTGGTATGGGCGATGATGGGCATACAGCTTCTATCTTCCCCAATCAAATTAACTTACTCAAGTCTGAAAAAATCTGTGCTGTAGCACGGCATCCAGAAACAGGGCAATTTCGTATTACATTGACTGGAGGCATCATCAACAATGCAAAAAAAGTAGCCTTTCTTGTAACAGGTGAAGGCAAAGCCCAAAAAGTGGATGAAGTCATTAATCATAAACGGAACTGGATGTTTCTGCCAGCGGCACACATTATCCCTCAATATGGTAACTTAATTTGGTACTTGGATGAAGCAGCAGCTATTCACCTTTAACTTTTAAGTCCAAAAAGACATTTACATAGTATGAAGTATCGCTTTGGATTAATCGGTGTAGCTTTTTTGCTTTTGGGTTGTAATGAAAAACCTCAATCGAGCGATGAGGCAACAGAAGCATACCTCGATATTATTACGACAGAAGAAATTGAAAAGCCTGTGGAAAGTTATAGTTTTACGGATACTCCAATCATAAAACCATCTATTGTTAATATTCCCGTTCAGCTTAGTTTACCTGAACTAGAACGATTGGTGAATGATGAATTTAATGTCATATTAGCAGAAAATAGTGCTTTTGAACAAGATGGTTATAGAATAAAAGTAGCAAAATTAGACAATGTAAAGCTAGCACTAACGGATCAACGCATTAAATATCTAGTACCTCTACAGTTAAACATTGCCAAAAATATTGGCTTTGGTACAGTCAAAGCAGACGCAGCTATTGCTATTCAATTCTTTACCGATTTTGACATCAAAGAGGACTGGACACTTGAGACCAACTCTTCTATTGAAACTTACGAATGGCTTGAACAACCCAAACTTAGAATGGGCGCAATCAGCTTACCTGCGGGATTCGTCGGCGATATGATTATTGATCGAAGCCGAACGCTCATTACTCAAACAATTGATGAACAAATTAAAAATAACTTAAACCTGCGTGCATCTATTACAAATGCTTGGAAACAGCTCCAAAATCCTATTGAAATATCAGAGGAATACAAAACGTGGATCAACGTTAATCCACAAAAAATCACCCTGTCACCTATCGTGAGCAAAAACAATGCTGTGGAATTTACAATTGCCGTTTCTTCCTCACCAGAAGTGTCCATTGGCATGCCTCCAGCTAGCCACTTCGCCAGTCAATTGCCCTCTTTTCAATTTAGCGAAGCAAAAGATGAAAATTTCAGAGTCATTCTGCCTGCTTCTATCTCTTACGAAAGAGCAGAGACACTAGCAATGGAAAATATTAAAGGAGAGTCTTTTTCATCAGGAAAATATAAAGTGCGCATTGAAGATTTGGAGCTGTACGGTCAGGCGAACCGCTTAGTCATCAATACTAAGCTATCAGGTAGCTATCGGGGTAGCATTTATTTAATTGGTGAGCCTTACTACAATAAACTTCGTAATCAGATAGATATTAAAGATTTAGACTATACCTTAGGTACTAAAAACTTTTTACTCAGAACAGCAGGATGGCTGATTAAAAGTAATATGCGAAAAAAAATTAGGGAGAACCTCAATTTATTTATCGACTACAACATCGAATCCGTAAAAAAGCAAGCTAAAACACAATTTGAACGCTACGAAATAGCTCCTGGCATTATTTTAAATAGTGAACTGAATGATTTGAATATTACGGATGTCTTTCTAACACCTGAAGGAATTAACGTACAATTGGGCATAGAAGGAAAGGTAAATATTGAAATGGAAGCTATCCAAATGGTAAAGCATACAGGAAAATAATTCGTGCTAATGTCGCTCAATGAAGCCAAATCCATACTTTTAAAACATAAATTACTACTAGACCACAAGCAAAAAAGCACTCATATTGAAAACATATTAGCAGCTTTTAGGCTTATAAACCCAATATAAAATATCTGATCCTTCAGCATGGCAAATCAAAAACAACAATATATTTGGCTTCCTACACTGCTTGCACTACTGTTCATTATTGGTGTATTGGTAGGTACTTTCTTAGATAATAACGCTCCATTTATCTCTGTAAAATCAAGCAATGAGGCTTTTCCTAGTCTAGGTCAAGGAAAAATTGAGGAGATTCTGCGCTATGTCGATGCAAAATATGTTGATGTAGTTGAACAAGGAGCTTTGATGAGTCAGGCTGTCGAATCAGTCATAGATGATCTTGATCCTCATTCTAATTACATTTCTGCCGAAGAACTACAAAGCATTAATGAACAATTAGCCGGAAACTTTGAAGGAATTGGTATTGAGTTTATGATGCTTGATGATACTTTAGTAGTTGTCACTGCTCTGCCAGAAGGCCCCTCTCATAAAGCAGGTATTCTATCAGGAGATAAGATTATCACAGTCGAAGATAGCACTGTATCTGGTGTAAACAAGGAAGTAGAAGAGATCACTCAGCAATTGAGAGGAGCAAAAGGAACTCAAGTAACAATCGGTATTTTGAGAAAAGGAATATCAGCATTGAAAGAAGTTTCCATTATACGCAATGAAATTCCCATCAATAGTGTAGATGTAGCTTACGAGGTTAAACCTGGTATTGGGTATATTAAAATTAATCGCTTTAGTGCTTCGACTTATCAGGAATTTATGCAGCATTTGGAGCGACTAGTAGAGGAAGAAAATATAAAGGATTTGATTCTTGATCTTCGGAATAATCCAGGCGGTTATTTGCAGCAAGCTACTAAGATACTTAGTCAGTTATTCAAGGAAAAGGATAAACTACTCGTCTATACTGAAGGTAGGGCGGTAAAAAAGACAGAATATAGAACCTCCGGTCGAAACTTCTTTTCAATTGATAATATTGCCGTTCTTATCAATGAAGGCTCTGCTTCGGCAAGCGAAATAATTGCAGGTGCTATTCAAGATTTAGATAGAGGAATGATCGTTGGGCGACGTTCCTTTGGTAAGGGCTTGGTGCAAGAACAGTACAATCTAAATGACGGGTCTGCATTAAGATTAACTGTTGCACGCTACTATACTCCTTCTGGTCGCTCCATTCAAAGAGACTATCAAAATTCAGAAGGCTATCAAAATGACTTAGCTAATAGATACGAGCATGGAGAATTTGTCTATAAGGACAGCGTAGAAGTGATTGATTCTTTGAAATTCCGAACCTCAAAAGGAAGGCTAGTGTATGGTGGCGGCGGCATCACGCCAGATGTATTCGTACCAATCGATACTACTTACTTTGAGCCTGAATTTATAGCCTACCAAAATATTATTCCAGCGTATGTATTTCGCTATATCGAGCAACATACTGAAATACTTAATGTAAATGAAGAAGAAAACATTAGCAGTGCGTTTTTTGATGATTTTTTAATTTATGCTGAGCAGAAAGGGATAATTTCGGACTCTACCCAAATTGAAATGTTTCGCCCAGCACTTAACCGATCATTAAAAGCCAGATTAGCAAAGCAAATAAATGGAAACGATGATTACTACAAAGTATGGAATCAGAAAGACCGCTCTATCCTGAAAGCAATTGAAGTACTTCAATCTGAAGATCCTCTAAAATTAAGGGCTTTAAAGTAAAAAGCCGTTCAATTTTATATCATTGAACGACTTACTATCTCACTTTAATTAGTCAAAAGTTTTATTGGAAATTAAACGCTTACTTGTCTAAAAAGGAATTTTCGTATTGTTTCTTACTGGTAAAGATAGATAATTTTGAATTAATTCAAAATTATAAAAAATAATTCGGAAAATTTATTCATAAAACCTGTCATAAGCCTTAGATTATTTAGATTTGATACTCTTAGCAGCGTTCTGCCCCGATAGTCGTTAAAGAGTTAAGAATTAAAAGGACTTATGAGGATAGGTATTTATTCAATTGTTATCAGCGTATTACTTTTGGGTTGTAAAAATGAATTGCAAGACGATCCCGTGATCGTAGCAGACGTGGACAACGAATTTGTAGTAGATATGCAAGAGACCTTCACCCCAATGGAGCGTCCACTTCAGTTCAAATTACAGTCCCTACTGAATCAATCTTGCCAAAATTACAGTATTGAATTTGACCTTAAAGTCTATGATAATCGAATCATACTCAAGATGCAAGAATTGATTCCACCAGCGCAAGGGGAATGTGAACTCGGTAACGCACCAGCTATTTCGATCGCCGAAGCAGGCGTAATGGCGAAAGGATACTTTGATCTACAAATAAACATTCAGAATGACGTAATCAATAGAGGTAGATTAATTGTGGATAACACTAGCTATCGCATTGAT
>CAYWKD010000007.1:80060-93333 GCA_964458705.1 uncultured Saprospiraceae bacterium
TTCAGATGGTTCTGTTCATTACTTTCAAGCAAATTATACGGACTTAGCTACAATCAAACAGACCATTCAACAATACAGAAGTCAGTACACTGACCAATTAAAATTATCTTTTTTCACTACGGAAGGAGATGTGCTTTAGTGCAAAGGTAGCAGCATGGGGTTAAAATTATTGTTAGCCGCTTCTTTTAACTGAGCTGCTGTCTCAGATATGGTTTGTCGAATAGGAGTGTAAGCTACATTTAACTGCTCAATCGACTTATCATTTTCATAGTAGTAGCATTTGCTAGAGTGCCTAGCTGTTTCTTTGGTAATAAATGACTGCTTATTTGTCATTCGAGATTGCAACCAAGCTCCACGCCATGCTAATTCTTGTAGGAGATAATTTACCTTGATGCTAGGACGCTTTTTCTTGAGTGCATCCGATATTTCATTCATAATATCTTGATAAGTGATATTTTCACCATTCAAAATAAATCGCTCTCCTGAGATATTGCTCTCCATTAAGTCAATCATTGCTCTTACAACATCTCTTGCATCAACCCAGCCTGTTCCTCCTCGTGCGTAGAAGTTAAAATTATTCCAGCCATTCATAAAAAACTTGCAAGTACCTTGATGCCAAAAGCCACTACCTAGTATAATAGACGGATTTACAATTGCGGCATTCAACCCTTCGGCTACTCCACGCCATACTTCCAATTCTGCTAAATGTTTAGAGATGGCGTACTGGCTATTCCGCTTGCTATTTTCCCATCTTGCTGTTTCACTTAAATGTGATGTTCTTTTTGAACGCCCTAGTGCCGCAACGGAACTAACATGAACTAATTTTTCAACTGCTGAAACAAGTGCTATATTCACTACATTAGCTGTTCCTTTAACATTCACGGACATCAATTTTTCACGATCTCTTGGATCATAGGAAACTACTGCTGCGCAATGATACACTTGCTGCATACCCTGCATCGCATCTTCTAAACTCGGAATATCTAAAATATCACCCTCAACCCACTCGATACGATGAGCTATATCTTCTACTAAATTCATTGGGCTGTTTGCCCGCTTCAATGCTCGAATAGGTCGATAATCTCTCTTTAGCAAATTGTGTAATAAATAAGCCCCTAAAAATCCAGTTCCTCCAGTAATAAATATATTGGATCGAGTCATTTTAGATTGGTTATAGTTTTTCTTCAACCTCTTCTCTCATGAATCCACATAGGAATTGTCATTTCTGCCCTTTGAAATCCACATTTTTCGTAGAAAGAGACTGCATCTATCTGAGCCACAAGTATCTGTTGATGAAAACCTTCATAGTATTTTTGCATATGCTGCATGATAGTTTTTCCAATACCTCGGCCTTGATAGTCAGGATGCACCAATAAATGAGGGTAATAAACGACTAGGCATCCATCCGTCAAGGCACTACCTAAGCCAACCAGTTGATTACCATCCCAAGCAGTTACTAGCGTACTCACCTGCTTCAATGCTTGTTCCAATTCTTTAGGCTTATCCCCTGCTGACCATTTGTTAGCTCTGTACAAAGCAGTGACTTGCTCAATAGGCAGTTGCTTTATCTCTTTTATCTCAATTGACATGAGTGCCTCATGGTTTACATCATAAATAGTTAGCAAAAATAAACTTCATAATTGCAAAGATTTTACTTAAAAATAGTTACTTTTTTATTTATGCTAGTCTTTTTCATCTTGCTCTATTTCTAGTTGATCCTGCATCGTCATCCGAATCTCATCTTCGTTTTCATCGAAGAACTTATACTCCATGATGTGGAAAGTATTATCCCCCTTAACACGAATCCATTTCTGATATTCTAGGTACCAACGCATTGGCTTAGTAATAAATCCTTTTTTGAGAAATGCTTCTATGTATGGATGTACTAACAAGAGAACCTTTGATTTAGATCGAGACTGCATTATCAAGTTCAAGTCGCGCTCTATATCATCTACTAATAAAATAGAGGCATTTATTTTACCAGAACCTGCACAAGTTGGGCATTGCTCTGCTGTATTTATTTTCAGTTCTGGTCGAACTCGCTGCCTTGTTATTTGCATCAACCCGAACTTACTCAATGGCAAAATAGTGTGCTGAGCTCGATCATTTTTCATAAATTGCTTCATCTCACGTTGCAGTTTCTTGCGATTTTCTGCATTCCGCATATCAATGAAATCAATAATGATAATTCCGCCGATATCCCTTAATCGAAGTTGTCTAGCAATTTCTTTTGCTGCTTCTAAATTGACGGCAAGCACTGCATCCTCTTGGTTCTTACTACTCATTTTGTGACCACTGTTCACGTCAATGACGTGCATAGCTTCTGTATGCTCAATGATAATGTAAGCACCACTATCCATCGTGGGCGTTTTCCTAAAGGAAGACTTAATTTGCCTAGTAACGCCATTTGAGTCAAAAATGGGACGATTGGAGCGATGATGCTGCACAATCCCTGTCTGATTGGGCGCATTGGATTCTAAGTAGTGCTTTATATTTTCATATACTTCCTTATTATTCACTACAATCTTGTTGAAAGAGTCTGTAACAAGATCGCGTAATAAACTAGTGGTTTTATCCAGTTCACTTAGCAGTTTGAGAGGAGATTTAGCTTTGTATAGCTGCTTTTGTATTTGCTCCCACTTACTCAAAATATGCGAAAGCTCTTCGTGCAACTCTGCTGTATTCTTTCCTGCTGCGGCTGTTCTGACGATCACCCCAAAGTGTTTGGGCTTAATACTATCAATTATTTTCTTTAACCGCTTGCGCTCTTCAGCATTACTAATTCTTTTAGAAATAGCTACTACTTCTGAAAATGGAGAAAGCACTAAGAAACGCCCCGGTATGGTGATCTCACAAGTCAATCGAGGCCCTTTAGTGCCAATAGGCTCTTTCAATATCTGTACGAGCAAGGGTTGCTTCTTGTTTAATACTTGGTCTATCCTACCTGTCTTGATTATTTCTGGCTCAATCCCGAAGTTCTCTAAACGATGAGTTGCTAACTTTCCACTCATAGAATCTCTCGTGAACTTAGCTACTGATCTTAGCTTGGGACTCAAATCCGTGTAGTGTAAAAAAGCGTCCTTGCTATGTCCAATCTCTACAAAAGCAGCATTCAAACCAGGCATTAAACGTTTTACTTGCCCCAAAAAGATATCCCCTACAATAAACTGATTGTCATTTTGTTCGCTATGTAGCTCTACCAGCATATTGTCTTCTAATAAGGCAATTTCCACCTTATTAGCATTTGAATTGATAATCAATTCTTTTTCCACAATCTTAAAATTTAGACTAGGATGGATAGGGAAAAGGAAGAATAGCTACTGTGAAGTCGAAAATTTTTAATATTTATGTATTAATGATTATTGTACTAAAATTTTTTGTTTTGAATGTTATTCCTGTTTTCGTAAGTAGGAACATTTGATACACTGTTCCCTTTTCACGCTCCTCAATCATTCATCAACCAAGTACAATTATTATCGTTACTTTAGTTTGTATTAACGCTCCATTAGTCTTAATCTATTAACAATAGCGAACTATGTCCGAATAAATAGTTTCATTTGGTTATGAATCATTTCACTAGTTGGCTTTAATACACTCTTAAAATTAGTGATTTGGCTAAAATATCTTGCTTGTTTAACTAGGTTTCTGGCACTTATATTCTTAAAAGAACTAAAGTTTATGGTTTAATTCTAACTTCTCAAAAAAAACCTCAGAGTGTTTATTGACTTCCTTTAAAATATCAATCCTAAAAGTTTTGACCTAAAAATTGAATGCTAACTTTATAGCACTCTCTATGATATGAATTGTTTTTTGAGATAATCTAATTTTTTCTTGAAAGACTCGTAACAAAAAAACACAGAAACCACTACTTTTACTTTCCTAGTAAAAGTAGTGGTTTCTGTGTTTTTATTTCTTCTTTTTATGTCTATTTTTTCTCAGTCTCTTTTTTCGTTTATGTGTAGCAATTTTATGTCGCTTACGCTTCTTTCCACATGGCATATTTTGTCTCTTTAATGATTAAAAAATTTAAATTAAATATTTTTTGTTGTGAATTAGTATCAATTCGATGATATTAATCTGCTAAACTTTAGCTTAAAATATCACTGTACTCAAAAGACGTCAAAATCAACTATTGGACAGTATTTTACATTGTTCTACAAACTGCTGAGCAGCGTCGGTTTTTCCAAGTTGCTCATACACTTGGGCTAGTAAGCAATTAGCATCCAAATTATTAGGTTCAATTGAAACCACTTTTTGTAACCGCTCTGCAGCCTTATCGAACTGCCCCGTACGCATTCCTTGTCTCGCTAAAGTAAGTAATACTAATACATCATTAGGGTTGCTTCGGTTCAAGTCGAGTAACATTTGTATCCCCTTCATAGGATTTTCAGGCGGCGGATTTTCTACATACACTAGCGATAAATTTACTTTATGTCGCAAATTATCTGGTGCGATAGATGTAGCATTTTCAAAAGCATTGGCTGCCCTACTAGAGCAAAACTGCTTAATTTTCTCTTCCTCTGCTCTTTGCACACAAATGGCATAGGTAGTACCTGCAATAGACCAAGCCTCTTCTGTATCTTCCTGCTCCGCTATATCTTGAGCATAATATCCTGCAATGGCATATTTCCCCAAACGATACCAAGCTCCTGAAAGCTCTTTGAGTACGGAAGTTTTTGTTGAATCTTGCTGTAAAGAAAGTTGCTGTTCTAATACTAATATTGTGTTAGATGCTTCTACTTCTAAATCCTTTTTCGCTTCATTCAGCAAAACATTTATGCTAGTAGATTCTACTTCTAAAGACCTTACTTTTTCTGCTGCCTTTACTTCTTTGGGTTTGCGATCAAATCCTAGATAGAGCACTCCGAAAAGCAATATTGATGCAAGTATTACTGCAATTTGTAGCTTTGTCATAAATACAAATCTTATCTATTATTGAGCATCATTACTTATCATCAGGCAGTGAAGTTACATTTTCTTTTACTTGCTCTACAAACACTTTTGCCGGTTTAAAAGCAGGAATGTAATGCTCTGGTATTTCTATTGCCACGTTCTCTTTAATATGACGCCCGACCTTTTTAGCTCTTTTCTTTACGATAAAGCTACCGAAGCCTCTAATATAAACATTTTCTCCTTCAGCCAATGAATCTTTCACTTCTGTAAAAAAGGTCTCCAATGCTACAAGTACATCTACTTTTGGTACACCTGTCTTTTCTGAAATAGCTGAAACCAAGTTGGCTTTCCTCATATTAGTAACTGATTTATAATTAGTTATGAATGGTAATTCACCCTTTCTCTTAAAGTGTGGCAAATTTCGTAAAATTCTTTATGTTTCAAAACCCAATTGGTGTTTTTATTCTATTTTTTTCTTAATAGTCAACGATTTATGCAATAATAATAAGGCTATACACGCCAAAATAAAAAAATGTTAACGTCTTAAACAATCCTCTAAGCCTACTCTGCAAACCCCTAAGTGAGATAGACGATATGCTCAGTCAGTGTCGCATGCCATCTTAATTCCCCTTAGTTTTGAATAAAATTAATCACAACAATAGATGAGTCAAATAAAAAATTCAAATGCAGGCACTGGTATTGTACTTGCTGTAATCGCAGTTATTTGTGTATCCATAAGTTTTATTCAGACGGCATTAGGATATGAGTTACTAGCAGGTCCTGTATTTACTTGGCTATTTTCCTTAATTATCAGTGCGTTTATGCTACTGACTAATTTCAGATTAAAGGAGGCTTTAAGCGATGGAAAGGCAGTATGGGGTATTGCTGCATTCTATGTAATCATAGTATTTTTCAGTTTTGCTGGTAATTTCAATGCCTTTTACAGTCAATTTATGAAAGACGAACTTTACGAAACAGAACTTAGAAATTACGAAACACAAATTCCAGCGATTCAACAGAAAGCTATACAAACTATCAGAGCAACAAATGATGCACAAGAAGTAGAGACTAAAGTGAACCAATTGAAATTTTCATTGGAATCTCAAATCCTTGATCCAGCTAATGCAGGTTTCGGTGAACGCGCCTCCGACATAAAAGGCGAAATCGAAGACCTACTTGATGTAAAATTGACACAATACGACGGTGCACCAGTTGATATTGCTAGTAAGATGACTACGCAAATAGATCAAGTACTAACAACTAAAATAAAAGCAATGACACAAGACGGCAATGCACTTATCAGCCAAATCAATACTAAGGTAGATAGCGTAATGCCAGTGATTCGCCAAACGCTTCTGCCCGCTAACATCAATGATATGGGGCGTTCAGGAATTGACTTGGCAGACAATACTTACAACACGATTGGAGAAATGACCAAGGGCTTTACTTCAACCTTTTCTTATGAGCCGATCAAGTCAGAACAATTGCAAGTAGGTAAAATTAGCCACTCCTTTAAATCAGCTTTTGTCAAAGGTGACAATCCGCAGGCAACCATCATTGCTACGCTGGCTAGCCTAGCAGTGGACTTTTTAGTACCTATCTATCTTTTATTGACCATTGGAAGAAAAGAAGAAGATCATCAGCCGTACATTAAGAAGTCGGGGCGCAAAAGAAGCGAAGGCGTAGAAGTATTGTAGCTACTCGCTCGTAATCACAATATTCATTCATTCTAATTAAACAGAACAAAAATGTCAGAGAACAAAACATCCGCTTTCCATTTAATTATGCCATTGGCAGCTACTGAAAAAAAAGATACTCCTGCTAAGGAAATGGATCATAAAAGTGCTGAAAAAATGGATTTGGACAACAAAAAGGTATTGAGCAATACGGAAAATATACTCAACGCTTCAGACTCAGAATTGCTTCCAAGCAAGAAGCAGCAAGCTCCCGTCAGTAAGATGGAAGAGGTTGATATCGACGAAGCATTGATGAATACATTTGCATCCACTCGTCAAGAGGAAATCTCTGAAACAGAAGATGCTCCTATCAGGAATACAAAAGCAAGTTTACCCTTACAAAATATCGACTCAAAATTACAACCAATAGAATTTTCATCGGAAGAACCTCTATTCGAGGTGCCTCCTGCTATTGACTTCAATAATTTACCAGCAGAAGATGTGGACGAGGCGTACCGAAGAATGATGGAAGGTAGTAATCAAGTTAATGAAGAATATACAGCCGCAGCACAAACGGAGTTGTCTCCTATCTTATTTGATGATGGGGGCAGCTCCATCGGCGAAGAGGAGGACACAATAAATATTCTTGCACCGATCTCAAATTCATCAAACGAAGCAGCGCCACAAAGTCCTGAATCACTCTTACCTCAGTTTCGTCGATTGCAGGATCGAGACTCTAACTTTGTCTTTCTTTTTGGTCGTCAACAAGCGGGAAAAACAGTCATACTTTCATCCCTAGCCTATCACATGGGGGTGGATGAAAATGGTGTGTTGGAAACGAGAAGACGCACAGACAATTTAAAGGGAGCTGCTTATCTAAAGCAGTTATATAAATCAGTGAGAGAAGGACGGTTTATGAATCGAACGGCTGTGGGTTCTTTGTATGAATTAGACTTAAAGTACACACCTCATCAGCCAGATACACCAATGAATTTCACCTTTCTTGAGATGTCGGGCGAGGATTTGACTAAAGTAGAATTGAGTGAGACTTCTGCAGGTCAACTTCCTAGCAACATTGATATTTATCTGAAATGTCCAAATTTGAATCTGCTCTTTATGATCGTTGTGCCTTATGAAGATGCTAGCGACCATGACTATCTAGTGATTGACTTTTTGGATTACTTAGCAGAACGCAAACCTAATTTCGATTTCTCAAAAGTATTACTACTAATTTCTAAGTGGGATCGCTACGAAGGAACACGAAAAGATGAAGTAGATATATTTGTAAAGGAACAAATGCCACGCACCTATTCGAGGCTTAAGGCTAATAAAGGAACAATTGCCAGATATTCAATTGGTGAAGTAACCGAAGATAATCAATTCATTGTCAACTTAAATCAAGAGCGACCAGAGACGATCAAACGTTGGTTGTACTATACCATTACTGGAAAAAGAATCAAAGACGAAAGCCAGTCCATTTGGAACAAGATGAAATCTTGGTTCTAAGCCTATTAGCACTTCAGATATTGAACAGCTTAGGCAATCTTAATATTTTTTCTCACCAATCACTATCGAATTATTATGAAAGTAGGATATGCTTTTATTGGTACGCCCAAGGGATTACAAACAAAAAATGGCGGGGCTATCAAAAGTGCAGACATTCGCCAGTTTGTTGATCTGAATAGTAGCGAGATTAGAGTGTTCCCCAACACAGAATTGCTAATGGTCAAAAAAGTAGTGAGCCAACAAGATATTTACTACATTATCGCTCAATATGAATATGCTAAAGAAATCGAATCAGAACGAACAGGCACTTTCTTTGGAGGTGCACTAGTACTAAAAAATGCAATTGCTCCACCTGAAGCAATCTTACTGGTACTAAATCAGTTGATGTCCAATTTACGAGCATATATCGCAACCGACGGAAGATTCCGGGCTGAGTTTGATCGAATTAGCCTACCTGAGTTTCGCCGTTTAAAAGGGCTAGAAAGCAACTTAACTACAAGAACAATTGATACTTCTAATTTGACAAACAAAGCTATTTTGATTAATCTAGGAGGTGAAGATGACTTTCGAGAAAAAGCCAACTTTTTAGACCAAGCACTAGGAGGGACTGTCTTAGAACCATTTACAACTATTTATGCTACTGACGATAATGCTATCATTGATTTTGTTCAGCGAGAGAAAAGCATGCGATTGGCTTCACTTGGAGCAAGCTATGAATCAATGACAGAGCAGTTGGAGCGAAAATATGCTTATTTGAATAATCAATTTGAACAAGGAAAAGACAGCTATAATAATCTAAGAAATGAATGTGAAAAGCTAAGTCAATCTGCCAAGCAGTTGGTAGAACAGCGCAATAAATTACAGCTACAATATGAGGAGACCAAACGGAAAGTAGCAGAAAATATGACCGTTTTAGATGCTGCCATTCAAAATCGCCAAGATGAGTTAACTGATCTTGAGCAGGAGCAAGTCAAAGCACAGCAAACACTGCTGCAACTAAAAGAGCAATGCGAGACAGCAGAAAAGCAAATGTCACCTTTGAAAAAAGAACAGCAACAGCTAGAAGCAACAATTGCACAACTAAAAAAAGCACAGCAAGACTTACAAATTAGTCTAGAGACACTTCAAAGTGAGCAGCAAACTTTAATCGCTAAAAATGAAGCATTAGAAACACTAAAAACTAGCGAGATTGAGATTTAAAGAGATGGAAAATTCCAAAATAGAACGGTAAGTGAGTGAGTTCATTTCATTCAAGCCATCTAAAACGATTATAGCTCACTTCCAACGTTTCATCGTAGTCATAACTGTATTTTTACCGTAAATCGCTTTGAATTAGGTCTAGCTTGGCACTTTTTTTCTTTTTTGAAATAACAAGTTTAATCTATACTGTAAAACTTTATTTCTGAGCAGCATTAGTATTTACCTGAGTGTTCACTACAGTTCATGATAGAAGATTTCGATTGTTTAGTTTTGAAGCTGCCAAAACCAATTTCCATTTGTCCTGATGTAGCCAATGGCATTGCCTTTTTCCACCCTTAAAATATCATTTCCAACAGGTATGATTTGCTCGTGCTTTGGAGGTAATAGCAGGTCGCCGTTGCTATTCACTAAGCCGTAGAGTCCTTTAATTCTGATTTGTGCAAAACCATTTTTAAATGCTGTGATATTATCGTATTTCGGTGGAATTACTTTAATACCTTTTTTATTGATGACTCCCCATTTATTTCCTATTCTGACAATAGCTACACCATTTTGGAAAGAACTAGCTGCTTCGTAATAGCCATCGTACAAGTTAGCTTCTTCCGTGATGAAGTAAAAACGATAACTCGCATCACGCATCAATCCTCTGCCTTCTTCGAAGTTTAGTAGTCGGTTCAAACTCGGCTGTATGACTTGCTGCCCTTTTTGATTGACTAAACCCGCTTTTCGGTAGCCTTGATAAACGACTGCCTTCCCACTACTAAATTCTAGGCATTTGGAGTATTTAAAATCTACAACTACTTCGCCCAACCGGTTAATATAGCCACATACTCCATCCTGCTGAACGGCTGCTTTGCCTTCTATAAAAGGTGAAGTTCGTGAATAAATCGCTGGAATAACTAGGTTGCCAATTGTATTAATGTAGCCATATTTATCTTTCAATTTAACGGCTGCCAATCCTTCAGAAAAAGGATAAATGTAGCGATAATGATGGTTGGTGATGATCTGTCCTTGAGTGTTAATAATGCCATATCGAAATCGCTCACGCCCATACTGTGCGACTGCTAGGCCGAAGTCATTAAACGGACTGATGTGGTTGAATTTTGGGGATACTATTTCATTGCCTTTTCGGTCAATTAAGCCCCACTTACCAGCTTGTACCACTCTAGCTACATCATTCTTAAAATCATGTACTTTTGAATAAGCAACTTTTAAAATAACCTCTCCTGCTTTGTTGAGATAAACAATATTGTTACCACGCTTTGCCCAAGTCAATCCCTCTTTTAAATTACCGATATCGTCATACTGAAACGATAAAACGATATTGTCATGATGGTCAACTAGTCCCCACTTTCCACGATATTCTACTGCTGCAACGCCTTCGGAATAGTTAGCTACTTTATCGTATTTTGGGCTTATAGCAACTTTTCCTTTTTGATCTACAAAGCCCCAGAGATCGCCAATTCGGATCGCAATTTTTCCTTCGCTAACATCACCTATTTCGTCGTAGTTTGCCTCAATAATCATATTGCCTAAAGTATCAATCACACCGTATTTGGGAAGGGATTTATGGGTAATTAAAGCAGCTTGTTTTTCATTTTGTGGTAATACATTTAGGGCATCGTATTCACAATTAATAATTGTTTTTCCTTTGCTATCTATACCTCCCCACTTATCAGATTGTAGCACTAGTGCTACTTTATTTTCAAATGGCAAGACGAACTCATAGCTGGCTGGAACGCTCATTTTTCCATTTGTATTGATGTAGCCCCAGATGCAACTTTCGCAGGTTAGCCAAGCCTTTTCATTAAATGCCATATCATCGGCAGTATAATCAAACATGAAATACTGGGTTTGTAAAGATTGTAAAAAAGGCATGAGAGGTAGCAATCCAAACGGAGTGTTTGTAGCTCCTGATAGCTTACCATAAAAAGCCGTAGGGGCTAAGCCTTCTTGAAAATCGCCGATGTAAGTAGCATCTCGGAGCAATACTCGACCAATAGTATCCACTAGACCGAATTTGCCATTGGAAAAAATGCAGCGTGCTATTGGATAATTTTGCTCAAAATCTTCAAAATAGATATGTAGAAAATCAATTGGCGTAACGAGTTTGCCAATTTTATTATTTACTAAACCAAATAGCTGCTCAAATTGATAAGTCGTTCGGTTAAATTCATAGCGAGTGCCATTGTTTAAGCCAACAAGAGTGAAACCCAGTTCTTTTTTGACTTCCACATAATCAAATTGTGGTTCTATGCTATCATCACCACCCTCTAAACTGCGTAGTCCCCATTTTCCTTCAAGGTTGTTATAATACCATTCAAATTCATCAAGGCGGCGTTTTTGGTCTTCTGTTTTATCGTTTTGGGATTTAATGTTGAAAGTTAGGTGATTATTGAGCTTGACTTGCTTGTTGCTTACTGTTCCATCATCATTTTTGTAGAGCAGCGTTAGATTTCCTTGCTTAAAGGCTTTAATTTGCAATTTGTTTACTTCTATTTTTTCGTATTGAGGAGGCAGTATCAACTGTGCCGTAGCGTTTAGGATGCCATATTTTCCATTCTTTTTGATAATACTTATTCCTTGTTGAACTGGAGCAATATAATCAAATTCATTTTTCAATATGATGCGTCCCTGATAGTCAATAATGCCCCATCCCTGTTCGCTCTTGCAACGAAGCAAATCATTAGTAAAAGCTAAGATTTCATTATATTTTGGCGTGATTACCCAGTTGTTATTCAGATGAATAAGTCCATATTTATTTTCCTTTTTCACGAGCAGATATTCTTTTGAGAACGGCTCAAAACTTTCTATTGCTTTAGCACTCACTAATTTATTGGTTAGCAAGGAAAAAGCAGCTAGTTCATTTTCTCGCTGAAACACAATTAGATAGGGCGTTATTTCTCTAAAGGAGTTGTAGGATGGTTCTACGATGGCATCTCCTCTATGATTTTTAATGCCCCAGTTCCCTTGTTCTTTATATAGAATTAAATTTTGATATAAGATTTTTAAATCGCTTGCAATACAAGGCAGAATTACTTTTCCATTTTCATTAAGTAAGCCTTTTTGTTGATTCTTTTGTACTAGGATGAACGACTTGAATGATTCAAGAGATTCGTATTCTGCTGCTGCAACTTGTGCTCCATTTTTATCTATTAATCCCCATAATTCCTCCACTTTGAAGGACATCAATTCTTCATTCCATAGTTGCAGATCGTCGTAATCTTTTAAAATTACCTTTCCAGTTGCATTAACTAGTTCTATCTTATTAGCAGAACGGACTTCTATAAATTCCTTTCCTAACACCTGTAAATCATCGAATTGTAGAGGTAGCTGGAGCTGTCCATCTTGATGGAGTAATCCAACCGCTCCATCTTTTTGCACCTTTGCATAACTATATTCATCAAAGCTAGTCATGGCGTCAAAAGTAGCTGGTGTGATTATTTGAGCAGATTCGTTAATTAGCCCCCACTTTCCTGATTTTTTTATGGGTAAAACCATGGACTGTGATTGGCTGACGGCTAGACAATTCATTACAGAAAAAAAGAATAAGATACTGTAAATTTTCATAAATATTTGATTACTAGTAGGATACAGACGCAATGTTTTTTAGACGAAAAGCAGAACTGAGCTAATACATTTAACGTTCTCTGTTCGTTATGATTACCTATTTATCACATATTACAAAGTTTAATGAATAATAAATGAATAGTGTATTCCTAAAAATCAAGACCTTTCTTAAAAAGTATGGTTGGAAAGCACTAGCAATATGGATTGTATGGAATATAATTAAATTCACAGTGATTGTGAAATTAGTAGATGCTTTTTGGCCTGAATAGATCAATTTATGTTTTGCCCCTGTAGCAAAGTATACGTCTTGTGATTTCCAGCAATACGGTATAGGTTTATGAAATAGTGTTATTGAATAATAGGCTCACCAATAAAAACTTTAATTTCTGGTGATATTTGCACTTTTATTTTTACAATCAATGGTTCTT
>CAYWKD010000008.1:0-88054 GCA_964458705.1 uncultured Saprospiraceae bacterium
AAATCAGAGGCTTTACTGTGGAAAAGTCGGATCAAATGCTCCATGTCGCCGCTGGGCTTCATAACTTCAGGGTGCGATATCGAAAAGAGACCTATACGCTCGCTAATTTGTGCGTGCATGCGAATCTGCATTATTATCGTTCATAAGGTCTATTGCACATCTAGAAAAGTCAATCTAAACAAGTGAGCAACGAGATTTATCCTTCTTAAATTTAGCTGCTTACTTGCTTAGTGAGAATTGGCTGGAATTGTGTGGTCAATCAAAGAAAAAAGAATAGCCCCAAAATAATTGCTCAAAGACTCTGTGTTGCACCAACATGAAATCCTCGCCGTTGATATCTGCAAAGTATCGCTCCACATAAGGATAACTAATTTCTGTATTCGACTTAGGGTCAAAGGTCTGAGCTTCTTTCAATATAGGAAATAACCGCACTTGAGTGGAGTCGCCTCCTAATTTTTTTAAGTTAATTGTGCAGAAGGGAATGGTTTGCAAAACGCTATCTTTTCTAGGGTTAGTTGTTTCAAAAGCCTCTGCTCCAACTTTGCTGTAATTTACCAAATAAGATTCTATGATGCCCTGAGCCACAGTTTCGCTACGTTTTGGCGAAAAGTCGTAATAAGGGCTCACGTCAAATTTATTTTTTCTCGACCGCTTTATTATAAAAGAATGATTTTGCTGTCTGGGATATTCGATGCTTATAGACTCAATTTCTTCTACTTTTGTTCTGAATATTGTTTTATCGCGCCATTGTTCGCCCACTAGTTCGAATCTGCGCCGCAAGTTGCCTTCCCAAGTTGGTAGATGCACTACATAAGGTTGCTCTGCCGCTTCCATTATCATGTAAGTGCCACGCTCGTCAGGTGGCGCACCTCCGACGTAGAAGGCTTTGAGTAAGTTGTTATTTTTATCGTATAGTTCTACTTTGATGCCCTGTGTTGCTAAATTCTTTACTATGTTTGGAATGGCGGCGTCTGCTGGTTTATATTTGATTTGCATCTCTGCAAATGCTCGCATAAGATTGGTTATGCCATTTTCTAGAGTTCGGTATTTATCATTTGCTAGCCAATGATTGCCATTTCGGGTTAGTGTAACAGTTTCTCCTGATCGCTGTGCCAGAAAAATTTTATGAATCTTGCTAATCTCTTCTATTTTAAATTGCCTGTCCCAGCCCAACATAGTTGAACTTTGTTGCTCAGTCCCTTTTCGCATCATCCAGATCACTCCAGCACCGAGAACTACAAAAAGTATAAGCAGTATGATTGTTTTTTTCTTCATTTTTTTTCTTCTTGTTCACTAAAGGCTTACTACAAATATCCAACTTATTTTGTTGGAATTTAGAGGAATGAAAATGATTCGTATTTAGCATCACTGCACAATCACTCCTGCAATAGCCGCAGTAATAAAACTGGCAATTGTACCCGCGATCATTGCCTTGAATCCAAGTTCAGTTAGGGCTTTTCGCTGTCCCGGTGCAACTGCTCCAATGCCTCCAATTTGAATACCAATAGAGGCAAAATTGGCAAAACCACACAGTGCATAAGTAGCAATTATCATAGATTTTCTTTGTAGCTCTACGCCTGCCTCTCGTAAGGATAGGAAATCAGCGTAAGCCAGGAACTCGTTGATGACGGTCTTCTTGCCTAGCAATTGCCCCATTACTAGAATATCCTCGCTTGGCGTACCTAATAGCCACGCAAAAGGTGCAAAAATTAGGCTGATGATATAAGTAAAAGAAAAACCTTCAAAACGATTATTAGTGGCTTCCGTGATAGATTTGTTTAGGTTAAACCATTCGCCTGGGCCATTTATTAAGATGAAGTTGACCATATAAACCAATGCCGTGAAGACTAGTAGCATCACGCCAACATTGACTGCCAACTTTAGTCCGTCAGTAGTTCCTCTTGAGATGGCGTCTAGTAAGTTGTTTCCAGCATCCACCTTAATATTCACCTCTTCATTAATAGTTTTATTTGTCATTTCTGGAAACATCATTTTTGCTGCTACAATGGCAGCAGGTGCAGAAATGATAGAAGCAATGAGTAAATGTTTAGCGAAGAATTGCTGTGATTGGGGATCGCTACCCCCTAAAAAGGTAACATAAATTGCGAATACGCTTCCAGCAATGGTCGAAAAGCCTCCTGTCATCAAGCAGAACAATTCTGAACGAGTCATTTTTTCCAGATAAGGTTTCACAACAAGCGGTGCTTCTGTTTGTCCAATGAAGACATTGGCGGCCACTGCTAAACTTTCTGCTCCAGAGAGTCGCATAGTGCGCTTCATGAGCCAAGCAAAACCGTAAATAATCCATTGTAAGATGCCGAAATAGTAAAAAACAGCCGTTAAGGCGGAAAAAAATATGATGGTAGGTAATACTTTGAAAGCAACCAAACTGCCAAGTGTTTGCTCTGCGCTGAGTTCTTGACCATTTACTAAGTAGCCAAATAGAAACTCCGACCCTTCGTCTGTAAATCGTATAATTTGCTGAAATCCTTTAGCTACTCCGTCAAATGCTTGATTGAGTAGTGGTACTTGAAGGACTAAAATCGCTAAGGCAATCTGTAATCCGATGCCTGTAAACACTAATCTCCAATCAATAGCTGAACGTTTATTACTCAACAAAAAACATATTAGTAGCATCACTGCCACACCTAGCAATCCTCTTACAATATCTATAAGCATTTACTTTTATATTATTTATGGAGCGTAAAAGTAGTGAAAAAATGAACATAGCTTCACTTAGCTAGAGCGTCATTAGGCTTGCATTTGATAAGTTATGCAATAATTTAAGAACTGCTCATCTTGAATGGGTTGCCTTTTGCTCAAGCTAAGATAGCTATCAGCGGGATATCGAAACTACTGAGTAGTTGCAATATTTCTGTTACTAACACTTCATTGTTGTAACAATGATTGTATATTGTGATCAAATATCAAATCAATGAAATTAATCAACACGCTAGTTTTAGCAGCAGTGCTAGGTTTTGCGATGGCTTGTTCACCAGTAACCTCTTCGCCTACCAAAGTTACCAATACGATTTTGCAGTACAAAATAAAAGAAGCATTTCGATTGTGGGAGTCTCGCTCAGCAAATGTGAGTAGCAATTTTTATGATGAATACGAGACTTGGATTGAAACAGGGCTGCGTTATAATTACGGCATATTGAGCGATATAGCTTCCATTGAAATTTTAGAAAATGCAGTTGGAGAAAAAATATTTCTATCAGATACCCATAAAGATGGATTGAATTTTTATGCTACTCAATCATTTGGGTATTACAATCCTGATTTTTTGACCAAAGCAAAAACAGTCATTGCTTACAGCTTAGATAATGATAACAATTTCAAGCGATTGGGCAAGTATGTTTATGACCGACAATTGAAGCATATTGCGCGCACTTATTACGACAGCTATGTTTTTTTGCAAGCCAATGAAGCCTTTGCTAAAAATGTACAAAGTGATTATGAATTGGCTATGAAGCAAGGCAGCAACGCAGGTGATTTCATTCAAGGAGCTTTTAGTGCATTTGCGAATACTAAGGAAGAGCTCGGCGAAGATTGGTATGTTGCGAATACTGCACCAGGCTTTTGGATAAGAAGAAGAATAGATGGTACAGCCAATCAAATATTTGATATTTTGACAATAGTGATGCAAGCACTTGACGCAGAGGCTTTGAATTAAGATTACTTCATTTGATCTAGCTTTTGATTTGCAACTAATACGTCAAAAGTGTAAGGATCAAAGTTTCGACCTAACTGCTTGACTGCTTTTTCGTGCTGTGGATGAAGATCATCTTCCATAGCATCCAACCATTCTGCATAGCCCCAGATGCCGCCAGAGTCTTCTGGTGGACAAGCACCTTCTCCAGCTATGCAGTAAGGCGGTGTAGCTGATTGACCTTTAGCTATTATTTGTTCTACTGTAACCTTGTGCTGCCAGTGATCGCCAAAGTCATAAATGTATTGAAAACTCTTATTGGACTCATTGATGAAATCTTGCAGCGTATGTTGTCCACTCTCAAGCCCGAAAGTACCTTGCTCAAACTCAAATGCCCAGGTGTGTTGATTTTCCCACCCCATTACAGTTTGAATAATGCGGTGCAGATCAGCTAATTCAGTAGTGTTATAAATAACAACTTGCCTCCAGATTAGGGGCTTTGAGCCTGAAAGAACGATTCTTAATTGATAAAGTGCTGTCATTTTAGTAATTGAACTTATGGATTAGTAGCTGCGTTTATTGCGTTCATTCTCAGTTGTCTAAAATATTTTTTTCTACGGATATAAAATTGCCAAATGATGCTTTTGTCTAGTCTTCCATTCTTATTGGGAACTTGGCTAATACTTGTTTTGTCAATCAGCTCTTGAGTTGCCTTACGTTGTTGTAATAGCTGGGCTATTCTAGGAAAAAAATGCCAGTGCGCTCGAAAAATTGCAGCAATATTACCAAATTGTCCCTTCACTAAAAATAAGATGCCAGCTATACCATCCAAGAATAATCGTAATGGAATGAGCCAAATGAGTTTAGCAATTGCTTCATTTTTCATCAGTGTAAATAGACTATTTCGAAAATTCAAATAAGTTTTCTTAGGGTTTTCATAATCCAGTGTTCCTCCTCCAACGTGGTAAACAACTGACTTAGGGCGTGCCATGATTTTGTACCCTGCTCGTTTCAATCGCCAGCACAGATCAATTTCTTCTAGGTGAGCAAAATAACTTCCATCAAATCCTCCGATATTGTGGAAAAGACTTGCACGAATAAAAAGTGCTGCACCTGAGGCCCAGAAGATTTCTTGTGTGTCATCGTGCTGCCTTTGATCTTGCTCCACTATGTGAAAAATACGTCCTCTACAAAATGGGTACCCCCATTTATCTATCCATCCACCGGCAGCACCAGCGTATTCAAATTGGTCTCTATTGTTGAAGGACAATATTTTAGGTTGGCAGGCTGCAACTGTTTGGTCGCGCTCCATCAAATTTATGATAGGCGTAATCCAATCTTCTGCTACTTCTACATCGGAATTGAGTAGCACATAATAAGTACTTTCAATTTGTCTCAGAGCCTGATTGTAGCCTTCGGCAAAGCCATGATTTTCCTCTAAGTCCAACCAAATAACATCCGAAAAATTCTCTTTAATCAATGTTTTTGATTCATCCGTAGAGCCATTATCTGCTACATAAATTTTGAAATTAGCGTAATTACTTGCCTGTACAGAAGGCAGCATTTTTTCTAGCCATTTTTCACCATTGTAGTTTAAGATAACCACTGCTACTGAAGGCTGTGGCTTTTCAGGAGCTTTCAGTAAATGAATTTCCTCATACTTTAAGCATGCTAAGGTGTGCTGCTCATCAATTGTAAGTTGGGTTTTTAAGCCTTCTAGGCTATCAAACTTCTGATCTTCTCGAATGAAATCTACTAGCTCCAATAGGAGTTTATCGCCGTAAATATTTTTTGCAAAGTTGAAAATATTAACTTCAATAGTTCTGTCGAGAGCACCATCCACAGTTGGGCGTTTGCCAATGTATAACATTCCTTTGTAGCGATTCTTCTGATGGGTAACATAAACCGCATAAATACCATCGGGTGGAATGAGTTTATGAGGCGAAGTTATTTCAATATTAGCCGTAGGGAATCCGATTTTCGTACCAATTTGCTGACCATATACAACTTTTCCGCTGATCGTAAAGTAATGCCCCAGCAGTTGACTCGCCTTCTTTACTTTTCCTGCTTGAAGTGCTTGTCGGACTTTGGTGGAGCTGACTGTGATCGCCTCTACTTCTTGCTTTTCAATTTCTTGTACTTTATAGTTTCCTATTTCGCCGTACCACTTTAAATAGTTAATATCTCCTTGTCGGTTGAGTCCAAATCTATGATCGTAACCAATAACAATACAAGCGGGATGAAATTTTTCGATCAAAAATTTTTCGATGTACTCATCTGCTTTCATCTGCGAAAACGCCACACTGAAACGAACTACTACCACATTATCTACGCCATATTGACGCAGAAGCGCAATTTTTTCGTCAATAGTTGTAATAAGGTGTAGGCTTTTATCCTTAGGATGGAGAATAAGGCGAGGATGAGGATGAAAAGTAATGACAATGCTCTCTCCATCATACTCCTTCGAGAGCAAATTGATGCGCTCTATGATGCTTTGATGCCCTTGATGCACACCATCGAAAGACCCAATCGTTAAGACGGCATTTCTGAATGCGGGTAAATCATTTAAGTCGTGATAGACGTTCATATCACAAAAGTAGGAAAATATCAAATTGAACGAATCAGGAAAATTTCAAATTTTAACGAATTAGAATACAATCCGCTTACTAAATATTGTTCTAATATAAAATTGGCAATAACTCATCATGAGATACTGAGAAAAACTACAAAAGAAGTTTTTCTCAGATTGGAGCTACTTAATAGTAGTTGTTTAAGCAAAAAAAGCAGTATTTATTATCCTTTTTGCTACCATAGAGTTGATTCACTTATCAAATGAACTTAATTTTGTTGCTCAAATTTACTGTTCATGTTCACACCAATACAACAAAATAAAATCTACAACACAACTAAGCAATTCTTAGCGTCTGAAGTTGAAATTGACCAACTAGAGATGCTTCGCACCTTATTGAGATATCATGAATGGCGGTATCACGTTCAGCATGATCCTATCATCAGTGATTTTGAATACGACCAGTTGTATAAAAAACTTGAGGCACTCGAAACAGCTTATCCAGACTCAATTACACCAGACTCTCCTACACAGCGAGTTGCAGATGATTTAACCAGCGAGTTCCCAACAGTGGAACATTTGACCCCCATGTTATCACTTGCCAACTCTTACGATGCCAAAGACCTCATGGAATGGGATGAACAAGTAAAACGCATGGCTAATTTAGAGCAAGAAGAAGAGGTAGAATATATTGTAGAACCCAAATTTGATGGAGGAAGTATTGCCTTGATCTATGAAAATGATTATCTAGTAAGAGCTGCTACTCGAGGCAACGGGAAAATGGGGGAAGAAATGACCAATAATGCTCGCGTGATGCCTTCCGTACCATTGAAAGCTGCTTTTTCTTCGGCGGGCTTTCACAAAGTGGAATTGAGGGGTGAAGTACTCATACGAAAAGATATTTTTAGGGAAGTGAATAAAGCTAGAGCAGCCGAGGGACTTAGCCTTTTTGCTAATCCTCGCAACGCAGCCACAGGTGGTTTACGCATGAAAGACCCTAAATCATCTGCTAAACGACAGATGGAAGCCTTCTTGTATCAACTAGGGTTCGCAGAAAATGAAGCAGGTGAGCAGATGCTCAACCATATTGAGACACACGATAGCATGATGGAATTGCTGGAAGACATAGGATTTAAAGTGCCCAAAAAGCCCACCGAACGTGCAGTTTGTAAAAATATTCAATCGGTTATTGATTATTGTAAAGCATGGCAATCAAAAAGAGAGGATTACCCTTATGAGGTGGATGGCATGGTTGTAAAGGTAAACAGCCTAGCACTGCAGAAAGAACTCGGTAGCACAAGCCATCACCCACGCTGGGCAATTGCATTCAAGTTTAAAGCCAAACAAGCTACCAGCAAACTACTGAGTGTCGAATTTCAAGTGGGAAAAATTGGCTCTATTACGCCTGTGGCAAAAATAGAACCTGTACCGTTAGCTGGTGTAGTGGTAAGTTCGATTTCGCTGCACAACGAAGATTTTATCAACAGCAAAGATATCCGCTTAGGGGATACAGTGCTTGTAGAACGAGCAGGGGACGTGATTCCTTACATCGTCAAATCAATGGAAGAGCTTCGAGATGGTTCGGAACAAGTCATTGAGTTTCCGAGTAACTGCCCTGTTTGTGCTACACCACTTGTGAGAGAAGCAACAGAAGCAGCATGGCGATGTGTCAACTACAACTGCGAGGCACAAGTATTGCAGCGCATGATTCATCACGTTAGTAAAAATGCAATGGACATTGACGGCTTTGGCAAATCTTATGTGGAGCGGTTTCATCAATTGGGTTGGCTAAAAAGTCTAGCGGATATTTATCGGTTGGATTTAAGAAAGGTCGCTGAATTAGAAGGATTTGGCAAAAAGTCAGCCGAGAATCTACTCACTGCAATTGAAAAAGCTAAACAGAATCCGCTCCACCGTTTACTGCATAGCCTGAGCATTCATCATCTTGGAAAAAAAGCCTCTAAACTCATCGCTGCGGAGATTACGCATATACAGGATTTAAAAAAATGGACAATTGAAGATTTTACTTACATCAAAGATATCGGACCGATAGTGGCGGAAAATGTGATAGCGTTTTTTGATAATCCTCAAAATGTTGCCTTACTGGAAGAAATGGAACAACTTGGCGTAAACATGCAGCAAACTGATGATGATCGTCCAATAACCATTGCCAAAGATGCACCGCTTGCAGGGAAAACCATTCTCTTCACAGGCACACTCCAAACCGTGAGCCGAAAAGCTGCTCAAGAAAAAGCTATGGCATTAGGAGCAAAAAACATCAGTGCGGTCAGTTCTAAATTAGATATTCTAGTAGTTGGAGAGAAAGCAGGTTCCAAACTCAAAAAAGCGGAAGCATTGGGGACTGTTCAAATTTTGACGGAGGAAGCGTTTCTGGAGCTACTGAGGTAGCCTGTTTTCTATGCTCAGCAATGCCCTGAAAAATCATTCATAGAATACCATTTAGCAAGTGTCCCATTTTTTGCTGTTTCGTTTTTAGATAACTGCGGTTCTCCGCCTTGGGTCGAATAACAAGTGGTATTCTACTAATAATGCGAACAGGCGATCGCTCAATAGCCTCTATCTTATCGGGATTATTAGTGAGTAAGTGAATGGAGCGAATGTTCAACTCCTGCATAATTTGTACTGCTACGTCATATTGTCTAGCATCTATTTCTAAACCCAGATGAATATTAGCATCAATGGTATCATCCCCTTGATCCTGCAATTCGTAGGCTTTGAGTTTGTTGATGAGTCCAATGCCTCGTCCTTCTTGTCTTAAATAAACAACAACGCCACCGTGTTTAGCAGCTAACTCCATCGCTTTATCCAATTGCTCACCACAATCACAGCGTTTCGAGCCAAATAAATCTCCAGTCATACATTCCGAATGAATGCGAACATAAGTCGGCATGGAAGCATTAAAATCTTCATGTACCATTGCTAGGTGAGGCATTTGCTCTCTAGGGCTATTGGCATAAGCCACCATATTGAAGTTACCCCAATGAGTCGGAATTATTGCTTCTGCTTGTCTTGTTATCATTGCTTATCTTTATCGCAACTACTTATTACACTTGTCTTGTTCAATTAAAATTCAAATAAATAGCTATTAGATTTCTAAAATCTGCTCGGTCAAAACACAATACTTATTTCCTGATCGGTATTTGGTAACAAATAATTGTAATTTAGCAATGTAACCATTCATTCATAAAGATAGTTGCTGGATAAATGAAACAGAAGGTTTTTTTGATGGAACATCAGCGTGAAAGATACCGTCATAACTTGATAAGTTGTTCTGCCCGAGATAGATAGATGTTTGATCGTTACTTTACTCGGTTAATAGTTGATAGCTTGAATTAGTAGAAACACAACAAATCTCTTAGTATTTTCTTACTTTCGCTATTGAAGAAAAGACAACAGACTAATCAAATGCTAAGACGACTATTCCTCGCCGAAAAGAACATGATGATTGCTATTTTGCTCAATGCAGTCATTATCTCTTTGCTCTATTTTCCTAATCTTATGCACAATGTTTGGTTAGAGAGTATAGATCATTTTTTTATTATCTTTTTCCTAATAGAAGCGATCATAAAGATTAGAGAACTTGGTGCAAAAATCTATTTTTCGAGCACTTGGAATAGATTTGATTTTTTCTTAGTGGTAATCAGTGTTCCTTCTTTATTGATGAATTTCATTCCCATTCCTGATGCATCAATTTTATTAGTTCTTCGTCTATTTAGATTGATTCGCCTTGTTCGTTTTATCACGTTTATTCCCAACATGGTAAAAATACTGGAAGGATTGGGGCGGGCTATAAAGTCATCTGTCTTTGTTTTGCTTGCACTATTTTTCTTGAACTTTATACTAGCTATTTTTAGTTGTCATTTTTATGGTGCTGTCGATGAAGAGTTGTTTGGCAATCCGCTGCGTTCTTTTTACTCCATCTTTCAGATGTTTACGGTGGAGGGATGGAATGAAATTCCCTCAAGATTATCACTTCAGCTAGATCGTCCTGCGCTGGCTTGGATCATGCGTTTCTATTTCGGAGCGATTGTGCTAGTGGGTGGAATATTTGGTATGTCGCTTGCCAATGCAGTGTTTGTGGACGAAATGACTTTGGATAATAACAGACTGCTGGAATCAAAAATTGATAGTCTCCAAGCAGAGATTCAAGAATTGAAAGAATTACTACAAAAGAAGTTAAATTGATTGAGGTTTTGATGGACGGACTAACTTGAATTTTGTTCGTCCATCAATTGTTTTACGATACTTCTTCGTCTTTATCTTCTTTCACTTCCTCCACTGCGTCCTCGATGGCATCTGCTATACTTTCAGCTTTCTCTTCTACTGTTTCTATTACTTCTTCTGCTTTTTCGGCAGTAGATTCTGCTATTTCTGATGCTTGTTCTTTGACTTTAGCCACCACTTGTTCCACTTTTTCCTCTACGTCTGTGGTGGGGTCAGTTATTTCAGTCGCTTCTTCTTCCGCTCTCACTTCTTCAGCAATTGTTAAATCTTTTTTTACTCTTTCTTCCGCTGCTGCTTCGGCTTCTTCTATCACTTCCTCATCTCCTTTAACAAAGTCATCTACGGCTTCTTTTACTTTAGTTGAAACTACCGAAGCCACTGCTTTTACGGTATCAACTGCATCCTCTACTGAATCCGAAATCATATTACTCATTTCCTCTGCCACAGAAGGATCGTTTCCTTTCTTCTGTTCTTTGGTAGGACTTTTCTTTGTATCTGCGATAGCCTCAGCAGCCTTTTCTATTTTTTGTTCATCTAAATTTTCAGCAGCAGCAGCCATTTCTTGTTCGATCTTAGCCTCTGCTTCTTTTTTAGCTTGCTCAATGCGTTCTTTTTCTGCACGTTTTTCATCGCGCTGTTTTTGCTTTTCGATTTGCTTGAGAATCTGTTCTTTTGTTTTTTCCATATCATCCAATCGCTCTTGCTTTGAACGAACACGCTCCTCAATCATCTTGATTTTAGCCTGACGGATTTGTGCTTCCAACTGTCCATCTGTTCTGGCAATTTTACGCTCTTGGAAACCTAAGTCATCTCGATCTCTTTGAATAGATTTTTGCATTCTATCCATTGCATTTTCCAATCCACCTAGCCTTCTTTCTAAGCGACCCAATGCAGAGTTATCAGTATTTGTTTCAGGTCCGAAACGCTTCTCTTTGACGTTTTTGAATGCGCCATCTAGTCTTTGCCAGATTTTTTCTCTATCTTCTTTTGTGAATTTAGTCTCTCGGAACTTCCGCTGCAACTTCTTCAACTCATCGAATACCATTCCAAGCTTGCCACCTTCTTGTATCTGTTTGTCAATTTCATTCAACTGCTCCATGAACTGCTGCTTGAATTCTACTGAGCGGGCTTGATATTGTTCTTCTAACTTAGCACGCATCTGCTTCATAGAGTCGAAGGCTTCATTTACGCCACTCTGTAATTCATCAGCATGCTCTTTAAATAAATTTTGATCTTTAATCTGTTGCCTTACCTTGTTCCAGTAGCCTTTGAGCTGCTCCCATAGCTTGGAATCATATTTTTCAAGTTGATTGATTTTGTCTTTTATATCTGATAATTCGGACTTGTAAACGTCGTGTAGTTTAGAAGAAAGCACTACGAAATGCCACTCTGTTTGCGCTCTAGTCAATAAATCTGGACGTTCCATTTCTAGGTGTTTAGGTATAATTGACTCCGTTACAGAAAGTGCGGTTTCACTATAATTGAAGCCTTCTGGAAAAGCTACTTCTTTATTGTTACGCCATTCTTGCATCATCTTTTCTGTAAATTCATCCGTTATAATTTCCTGTGGAAAGATGTACGTACCTACTCGATTTTCTTCAGCTTTCAATTCAATTGCGGCTAAAACTCGCTGTTCTTCTCCTGTTTTACCCCAAAGTACTAATTTCGTCTTCATGTCTCTAAAATGTTATGATCTAAAAAACTCCTAATCGCTTATTCAATAAATATGCAGTTGTAGCATATTCATACTATTAATCTTTAATTTACATTGAACCGCTAAAATACCAAAAAGCAATGGAAAATCTATTTTGTGCTAACTATTTCGTGCTATTGCTGTCGTTTTCACCAAATTGTGTTCTATCAAATACGTTGCAATTTGTACTGCATTTGTAGCAGCACCTTTGCGAAGATTATCTGCTACAATCCAAAGGTTTATCCCATTTTCAACGGATTCATCTCTGCGGATTCTTCCTACAAAAACATCGTCTTTATCTTTTGCAAAAAGAGGCATTGGATATTGATTATTTTTCGGATCGTCCATCACTGCCAAACCATCAGCATTCTTCAAAATATGCTTCACTTCTTCTATTTCAAATGGTTGAAAGAATTCCACATTTACAGACTCTGAATGTCCTCCATCCACTGGTACACGCACAGCAGTTGCTGTAATTTTGATGTCAGGAGCAGAAAGAATTTTTCGAGTTTCGTTCACCAATTTCATTTCCTCCTTGGTATAGTCATTATCCAAAAAAACATCACAATGCGGCAAACAATTTTCAAAAATCGGATAAGGATAAGCCATCTCTTCCGGCTTGGCATCGAAGCCCTTTCGCTCCAGTCGGTACTGTTTTACCGCTTTTACACCTGTGCCTGTAAAAGATTGATAAGTAGAAATTACCAAGCGTTTAATACCATATTTTCGGTGTAATGGAGCAAGTGCTACTACCATTTGAATAGTTGAACAATTGGGGTTAGCGATAATTTTATCTTCCGTTGTTAAAAGATGAGCATTCACCTCTGGTACAATCAATTTTTTAGTTGCGTCCATTCGCCATGCCGAAGAATTGTCAATAACGGTCGTTCCGACGGCTGCAAATTTAGGTGCCCACTCTAGTGAAGTGTTCCCACCCGCAGAAAAAATAGCTATATCTGGACGGGCTTCTATGGCAGCCTTCATACCGATTACCTGATAGTTTCTTCTGCTAAAGTTAACCGTTTTTCCTATTGAACGCTCCGAGGCGACGGGTAGAAATTCGTCTATTGGAAAGTTCTGCTCTTCTAATACTTGACACATCACAGTGCCAACTAATCCTGTAATTCCTACAACTGCTATTTTCATTCTTCAATAATTTCTCTCTTATGGATGAGTTTGATGATAAATCTTCTTTGATATTCATGCAAATATCTAAAAAATAGGTTTTAGTTTTGGGTAAATTATATTTAATATCCCGATGTCTTTCAAACAAACCTATTCGTTTTTTATGTCTCAATGTAGAGGATTAAAAGTGCTTTTATTTGCATTATTTTTGTATCCAATTTTTGGTATCGCTCAATTTCAGGATGACTTTTCTGATAGCGACTTTACTGCAAGGTGGCAAGGGGAGACAACAAAATTTGTGGTCAATAGCTCTGAGCAGTTACAGCTAAACGATACTACAAGTTCTTCACCTGCTCAATTATTCACCCCGATCAATATTTTGGGTCGTACCGTCTGGGATTTTTGGGTGCTTATGGATTTTGCTCCCTCTACATCCAATTTTTCTAAAATTATCCTTTCTTCTGATAGTAATGATTTTTCTCAGGCTTTCAATGGCTACTGGCTAAAAATAGGGGGAATTTCTGGTTCAGATGACGCGCTAGAATTGTATCGTCAAGACGGCAATCAATCCAATTTATTAATGACTGGAACAGCGGGTGCAGTCGGAGCTTCCCCTGTTTTACTTAGGGTTCAAGTGATTAGAGACCGTGAAGGATTTTGGACAATATTAGCAGACTATGAAGGTACAAACAACTTAGTAGAAGAAGGTGCTGCTTTTGATGACACCTACGCAACAGGCAACTATTTTGGAATAGAATGCCGTTACACGAGCACTCGAAGGGATCGTTTTTATTTTGATGATATTCGTATTGAAACAGAAGTTGATGCAACCCCACCCGCTTTACTTTCGGCAGAGGCGATTAACTCAAATGTAATACAACTCACATTTGATGAAGCAGTTGACCTCAACAGCAATACTGACGATTATGTCGTTATGCCCAGTCGGAATGTTGTCTCAATTGAGCAAAGTGATTTGAATATATTGCTAGTTAATTTGAGCGAAGACCTTATCAGTTTGGAAAACTATGCAATTACCATCCAAAATATCAGCGATCAAGCAGGTAACATTTTACAAAATGCAACAGCGAATTTCCGTTTTATTCAGGTGGATGAAGTAAAACCTTATGACTTACTCATCAACGAAATCATGGCTGATCCAAATCCAGCAATTGGTTTACCTGAAGTGGAGTACCTTGAACTCTATAATCGAAGCAATAAAGTTTTTAATCTTAAAGGCTTCCTGCTTACTGATCCCAGCAAGGAAATTGAATTGCCAGATTATATTCTACTTCCTGGGCAATACATCGCTTTTTATGAGGGGGAAAGTAGTATTTTCAATGGTGTTAGTTTGCCATTAGAAGACTTTTTGAGCTTGGGGAACACAGGAGATAATCTGACACTAATCTCATCAATGGGAGAGATCATTCATTCGGTGCAGTATTCAAGTGATTGGTACAGAAACACGAGCAAAGATGATGGAGGATGGAGTTTAGAACTCGTCAATCCAGAAAAACCTTGCGATACTAGCAGCGACAACTGGCGAGCTTCTGACAACGGCAATGGAGGTACTCCCGGCAATCAAAACTCAGTGCTGGATGCTATACCTGATGAAACTTTTGCGGGCTTGCTGCGTGTGTTGCCTTTAGATGATAAAACAGTGCGCTTATTTTTTGATGAGGCTGTTGATGTCCCAACAGCTAATAATGTTGAAAGCTATACTATTTCAGGTTTGAGCCTATCAAATGCAGTCTCCGAGCCACCACTTTTCAATACCGTTTTGCTAGAATTTGATGAAGCGATTCCTGTAAATGAAGTTTACACTATTAGTTTGGATAATAAAGTAAGCGATTGTTTAGGCAATGCCATAGAGAATGGTCGCTCTGCGGAATTTGCTATTCCCGATCAAGCTAGTGCTTTAGATATAGTCATCAATGAAATTTTATTCAATCCTGAAACAGGCGGAAGTGACTTCTTAGAAATTTATAATCGCTCTGAGAAAATACTCAATCTCAGCGATTTGGTAATCGCAACTCGTGCAGGCAAAAGTCTCTCAGAAGCGAGGGTAATCGAAACGGGATATTTGATATTTCCTAATGAGTATGTGGTGCTGACAGAATCCGCAGAGGATATTCAAAGTCGCTATCAAGTTCAACAAATGACCGCTTTAATAGAAACAGATCTGCCGAGTTTTTCAGATAAAACAGGAACAGTAGTTTTATACAGAGCAGGAGATGTAGCTGAAATTATTTTGGATGAACTTGAATACAGCAACACGTTTCACAATGCTCTTCTGGATGATGAAAATGGGGTGTCACTAGAGCGCATCAATCCAGATGCTCCGACCCAAAGTGCCAATAATTGGCATTCGGCTGCTGCTGCCGTTGGGTATGCCACACCAACCTTCAAAAATTCACAATTTTTACAAGTTAAGTCCAATTCGCCAACTACCTTTTCATTGACTGCACCTACTATTTCTCCTGACGATGATGGTTATCAAGATTTCTTACAGATCAATTACAGCCTAGATCAAGCTGGCTATGTAGCTAATGCGAATATCTTTGATGCCAATGGCAGATTGGTGAAACTTCTATTACAAGGTGAAATTCTTTCTACAGAGGGCAGTTTTAAATGGGATGGCGCATCGGAAGATGGTACGAAAGCTAGATTGGGAATCTATATCCTCCATGTGGAATATTTTACCCCCGAAGGAAGAACAGCAGTCTTTCAGCAGGAGTTTGTGGTAGCTGGGAGGCTAGATTAAGCCTTGTTTACTTTGCTTATTTGGTTGATTCTTGATAACCCTGAAAATAATCTTTCACAGAAAAACAATTTCTTTCAATCCAAATTTTTCTATTCTTTCTTCATGCGCTATCACTAAGGCTCCAGTTGGCGAAATTCCAGTAATCTTACCTTTAAAGGTTTCGCCTGTTGGTCGCTGATACCATGCCCACTCTTCAAATTGATAAAGGTGTTCAAAATACTTTTGACGTAATAAATCCAATTGCTGAGCCTTTAACATTAAATAAAATCGTTCCAATTGCTGGCAGATCGCTTCAATAATTTGGTCTATGTTAAATGATTGATTTGTTGCTACTGCTAGGGAAATTGCCTTGGGCAAGTTCGCCTCGAAAGTAGTCTGATTGACATTCATGCCGATTCCAATTATGCTGTCCTTTATCTTTTCGCCACTCAATGTATTCTGAATGAGAATACCACAGAGTTTCCTCCGGTGCACGACAATATCGTTTGCCCACTTTATCATAATCGGCAAGTCCGCAAATTGCACTATTGCAGTTCTCACGGCAAGTGCTGCTATGATATTTAGATAGAATTGCTGTGTAGGGAGTAGAAAGCCGGGTTTTAATAGGATACTCATAGCAATATTCTGACTGGGCTCACTTAGCCATTGATTACCAGTTTGCCCCTTGCCATGTGTTTGATAGCTTGTGGTAATTAGCGTTCCTTCGGTTACAGATTGTGTTTTCAACAATTGTACAGCGAAGTCATTGGTAGAAGGTAACTGATTAAAGCTATAACGCACTTGACCTATGAGCTCCGTATCCATTTCTAGTGCTTTTTTTATACAAGGAAACCTAGTTGAGGAGTCTTTTTCTAGCCATGCAAATAATCAGTGGCAGCGTCTAGCTCTTCATAGAAGGCTGCGCCATATTTTCTCACAATAGCTTCTCTAACAAAGCGATAGATAGGTAGTTTTACTTTTTCGCCCGCCTCGCAAGCCGCAGCGCAAATATCCCAGCGATCATAGTTGAGTGCTTCAAAACCCGTTTCTTCGCTTTTATGCACCCTGATAGGATAAAGATGGCAAGAAATAGGCTTGTAGAAATCTGTTTTTCCCGCCCGATAGGCTTGTTCTATGCCACATCTAGCAATTCCTAATTCATCATACGTCATAAAGACACATGCTCCATCAGGCATCAAGTTGGTGCCGTATTCTTCTTCTTCCTCGTAGTATTCATAGAGTCCTGATGATTCAATGACTTCTATGGATTTAGTTCTTAAAAAGGGCTTCACTTCTTCGTAAATACGCTCTAAAGTGGCCAACTCTTCTATTTCTAAGGGTGCTCCTAAATCTCCTTCCCAGCAGCATGCGCCTTTACACGCATTTAGATTGCATAAGAAATGTTCTTCTATTACATCAGCGCTGACAAATATATCCTGTACAATGAGCATTAATTCTACTTTTATGACTTGTATTCTGCAAAATTAGGAATTATTCAAACAACCTTTGTCATATTCACTAAATTGATATCGGTATGCTGCTCTAACTTGAGCGGGAAAACTTTGAGGGTTCGTCCTTAGCGTTGATCTACGATAAATAAGTACTTGATTTAATGACATTCTAAACACAACAAAAGTCATTTGTTTAGTTATCTTTGTACAATCCATAATTACTATGGTATAATTCCCTTATTTCCAAACTGTATTCTATTTTTAAAATTACACTTATTACGAATAGTCAAAACATGAAAAATTATCTAATCATTTGGGTAATAGCCTTAGGTGCACTACTTAGCGCTTGTACTCAAAAGCAAGACCTAAAAGTGTTAGTCTTTTCAAAAACAGAAGGATTTAGACACGCTTCGATAGAAGATGGGAAGATAGCTCTGTTGGCGATGGCCAAGGAAAAGGGCTTTACTATTGATACAACAGAAGATGCCAGTGTTTTCCAGCAGAAAAAACTTCAAAATTACAATGTTGTCGTTTTTCTCAGTACCACAGGAAATATCCTAAATGAATCACAACAACTTGAATTTCAAAGATTTATACAAGCAGGTGGTGGATATGTTGGTATTCATGCCGCTGCGGATACTGAGTATGAGTGGCCATGGTATGGCAAGCTAGTTGGGGGCTATTTCAATGGTCATCCAAACAATCCAAATGTGCGAGAGGCAGATATTCAGCGCATTGACAAGGAACACATTTCTACTAGCCATTTGCCAGACAAATGGCATAGAAATGATGAGTGGTATAATTATAAAAATTTGAATCCCAATATGACTGTTTTGCTCAATTTGGATGAAAGCACTTATCAAGGTGGAACTAACGGCGAGAGCCATCCGATTGCTTGGTATCATGAATTTGATGGAGGTCGTGCTTGGTACACTGGTGGTGGACACACATCCGAGTCCTTCGATGAGCCTGAGTTCTTAACCCATATCTGGGGGGGGATTCAATATGCTGCTGGTGATGGTAAAGTGAATTATGACTTACCTAACGTTGCGCCAGAAGAAAATCGCTTTGTGAAGCACACACTGGATGATTTTTTAGCAGAGCCAATGGAGTTAGAACTATTGCCAGATGGAAAGATTCTTTTTGTTGAAAGACGAGGTAGTATTAAAGTATATGACCCTAAAGTGGATAGCACGACGACTATCCAAGAAATGAATGTATTTAGTCAATTTGAAGACGGATTACTTGGATTAGCACTAGATCCAAAATTTGAAGAAAATAATTGGGTCTATCTTTTTTATTCGCATCCTGAAAAAGTGCAACAAAATATTTCTCGCTTCACACTTGGCAGCGATTATATGTCCATTGACTTAGCATCTGAGAAAGTGCTACTAGAAGTGCCAACACAGCGAGAAACCTGCTGTCACTCGGCAGGATCTATGGAGTTCGGTCCGAATGGTAATTTATTTATTTCGTTAGGTGACGACACCAATCCATTTCAGTCGGATGGCTATTCTCCTAGTGATGAGCGAGCAGGTAGAAAATCTTTTGATGCACGTAGGACTTCTGCCAATACAATGGATTTGAGAGGTAAAATTCTTCGTATTCATCCTGAACCAGACGGCACTTATAGCATTCCAGAAGGAAATTTGTTTTCAGATAGTAAAGAAGGTCGCCCAGAAATTTATGTGATGGGCTGTCGCAATCCATTCCGTATTGCCATAGATCAGCGAACAGGATTTCTATATTGGGGAGATGTAGGGCCAGATGCACAAGAAGATAGCACAGGCTTAGGACCGAAGGGACACGATGAGGTAAATCAAGCTAGAGCGGCTGGTTTTTTTGGTTGGCCACTTTTTGTAGGTAACAACAAGGCTTACCACAAGCGAAGTTTTGCTAAACAAGTGGCTTATGAAGCCTTCGATCCTGCTCAGCCAGTAAACGAATCGCCCAATAACACTGGCGCAAAGGTTCTGCCTGCTGCACAACCTGCTTTTATATGGTATCCTTATGGTAAATCAGAAGAATTTCCATTGTTGGGTACAGGTGGTAGAAATGCAATGGCAGGCCCTGTTTTCTATGCAGATGATTATGAAGATAATCCTGGACGTTTCCCCGTGTATTATGACGAAAAACTTATCACTTACGATTGGATAAGAGGCTTCTTGATGGCGGTAACCATGAACGAAGCAGGTGATTTTATGAGTATGGAACGCATCATGCCAAGTCATAAATTCAGTAATCCTACGGATATTGTCATGAGTCCTAAAGGGGATATTTACATGTTGGAATACGGAACAGTTTGGTTTAGCCGAAATCCTGATGCTCGCTTGGTACATATTGAGTACATTTCTGGTAATAGAAAGCCTGTTGCCGACTTTGAGGCAGATAAGAAAGTCGGAGCAGCTCCACTGACAGTAGCGTTTAATTCAGCGAAATCAGTAGATTTTGATAATGAAGCATTGCAGTACGAGTGGTACTTTGAGGGATTCGATAAAGTGCAATCCTCAGAGGCTAATCCTTCTCATACCTTTACAGAAGCGGGAACGTATAGTGTACATCTAATTGTAAAAGACCAGTCTGGAGCAAGTTCTGAAAAAGCTATGAAAATTTTGGTAGGTAATGAGAAGCCACAACTCGCTTGGAACGTCAAAGGAAACACATCTTTCTTTTTTGGTGATATGCCAATGGAATACAATGTTGAAGTCTCTGATAAAGAAGATGGTAAATTAGGCGAAGGTATTGATCCGAAAAAAGTAGCTATTACAATAGATTACTTGGAAGAAGGCTACGATGCTAACATGGCAGCACTAGGACATCAGGAAGCTACTCTAGCTGTTCTTGCAGAATCCTTAATGGAATCGTCTGATTGTTATACCTGCCATCAAGTGAATAAAGCATCTATCGGACCGACTTATGTGGATGTTGCTAATAAGTATAAGGATGATAATAAGGCGGTGCAATATTTAGGAAACAAAATCATCAATGGTGGCGGTGGTGTTTGGGGTGATCGTGCGATGGCTGCTCATCCAACGCTGACTGATCGTGAAGCAAGAACAATGGCGCGCTACATTCTTTCTTTAGCCAAGTCAGATGAAAATAGTTTACCAACTACTGGTGCAATGGCATTTGATTTACATAAGAAAGCCAGCAAGAAAGATGGAACTTATTTAGTTACGGCATCCTACACGGATAAAGGAGGAGAGAAAGTAGGCTCTTTAACGGCTCAAGAAATGCTAGTGCTAAGAAGCCCTGTGATTCAAGCGATTGACTTCAGCAGTATAGAAAAAGCAATGAAATTTACCGTAACACCCGAGCAGTCAAAGGGCTTAGTAAAGGAAGATACTGAACTAATCATAGGAACACCAGCGTCTCATGTTGTGTATAATAATATTGATTTGACGGGTATTAAGTCTATTCGGTTAAATACTATCTTCAATCCTGAATTTTTTAGTGGTGGTACAATAGAAATCAGGACAGACAGCACAGATGGCGATGTTATTGCTGAATATAAAGTTGGAACAGATGCGCTCGGCTTTGTACCAATGGCTGCAAATCTTAAAGCAACGCAAGGCAAACATAATCTCTATGTTGTATTCAAAGCTAATGAAGGAGAAGAACCTCAGGCGATCATTGGGTTGTTAAGTTTAGAGTTTAGTCCGAATACAGTTCGCTTAGACAGTTAAAAAAATTAGCTAGCAGATAGTTTTTAAGCTGTCTGCTAGCTAATTTCATATTGTTAAAATACTAGTTTTTTACCACTTACTTACTATTCTACTCTTTCATTCCTAGTATAATTCCTGTACGTTTCTTTAAATCTTCCAAGTGGTATTGAGTAGCAGTATCATCTTGCTTTTTTGCAGCTTTTTCTAATCGCTTGTGCAATGTCGTAAGTGTACCTCTCGCCATTGCTTTAATGTCCGATTGATCGTATTTGCTATTTTTAAGTTCCATCAAGTCTTTCATCTCATCAATGTAGGCTCTTTGTAAGTTTCGGCGATATGGATCAATTTTACTTTTACTATTTAACTCAGCAAAAATACCTTTGCTTGTATCGTTGAATAAACTCAACATCTTATAGGCATCATTGCCATTGAGTGCTTCATTTTCCATCATACGATGCAAGCGGTCTGACTGGAATAAGCGATTCAGCGTGCTGACTTGTAATGTTCTAATGCGATCCACTACACCATCCGATTGAATCCTAGCAAGGATTTCTTTATCCAATAGCCAATCAGGCGTTTGAAAAATGTGCTTGTTGAGAAAGCGAATGGCTTCCGCTTGCCTTGCCTTTTCCACATGCGTATAAACCACACCTGCTTGATCGGCTGTTTTTTGATAATTATAAACGCCTCCCACAATCGTTCCGACATGACGCAAATACTTGTTAAATTGACCTATTGCTTGCCCGTACAACTCTTCTAAATCATCATAATTTTTGCCATCCTCTGCTGACCATTCAATCAAATTAGGTACGATGCGTTTTAAATTTTCAATGCCATATTCGCTTGCTTTCACCTGATCGTCCCCTAAATCTTCTGTTTGAGCAGTTGGGTCAGTGGGATTATAAGTTTGTGCACCATATCGATACATTGGATCATCAGCACGCTCTTTTACCCATTCGTTCAGATACTTTTTATGTTCTTCTTCTGGTGAAGTAGCATCAGTGGGCTGATAGCCATAAATAATAGACCAAATATCATAAGGTCCGACATCCGGAATTAGTTTCACTTCACCGTCTTCAGGCTGTGCTACGTGATTGAAGCGAGCGTAGTCCATGATAGAAGGAGCCGTATTATACTTTTGCGTAAATGTTGGTGAGCGCAGTGAATCTACAGGATAAGCTGTACTTGAACCCATGTTGTGAGGTAAGCCTAAAGTATGTCCAACCTCATGCGCTGCCACAAAACGGAGTAACGGCCCCATGACCTCATCTTTAAATTTAGTGCTACGAGCTTCTGGATTGACAGCAGCTGTCTGCATCATGTACCAGTTGCGTTGCAAATTCATGATATTGTGGTACCAAAGAATATCTGACTCCAAAATTTCACCTGTACGAGGATCGTGAACGTGCGGACCTTGTGCATTTTGAATATCGGTTGAAATATAGCGAATTACCGAATAACGCACATCTTCTGGACTCCAATCGGGGTCTTCCTCCTTTGATGGTGGGTCTTTAGCGATGATGGCATTTTTGAAGCCTGCTGCTTCAAAAGCGACCTGCCAGTCCTCTACGCCTTGCTTCAAATAAGAACGCCACTTTTCTGGTGTGGCAGGATCAATATAGTAAACGATTGGTTTGACGGGTTCTACTAGTTCGCCTCTATCAAATGCAGCTTGATCTTTGGGTTCTAAACGCCAGCGCGTGATGTACCTGCGCTTTGCTGCCTTTTGTTCATCCAAGCTATAATTCGTTTGTTGTATAGAAAAATAACCTACTCTTGAGTCATACAATCTCGGTTGCATTGGACGATCTGGTAGCTCGATGAAAGATTGATTCATCTCAATGGAAAGTGTACCTGTCAACTGGTTGTCTGGCAATTCTGTACCATTGTAAGTCAAAACATGGCGCACTTCCACATTTTTTGGAAAGACTTTGGTGTATAAAATTAAACTTCTAGACTTATCCAAACTTTTAATGCCGAAACGCTTCCGACTTGAATCGTACAATGCCCCAATCATTGGTATATCTGTTGTGAAAAGTTTACTCACTTCAATCACGTAGGCAGATGTATCTTGATTGGGAGCTTCAATGTTAAAGTTCATAATGATTGGCTCAAAGTTATTATTTTTGACAGACTCGTAGATAGGGTCTTCGGGATTAGCCACACTATTGTAGGAAACAGAGCGCAGTAATATATTGTCATCGTGTTTCTGCCAACGAATAACCTGCTGAGGTCGAGCTTTCATGCCCGCTCCTCCAAAGTTTAAGTTTTTGACATGACCCGAGATTCGACTGACTACCAGTATCTCTTTTTCTAGTATCTCTTTCGATAGCTCAAAGTAGTATTTATCTTTAACTTTGTGGACTATAAACAAGCCAGAATCCGTTTCAATGTTTTTCGCATCGAGGATTAATTTTTCGTAGGGATGCTTCTTCTGCTTAGTTGAATCAGATGATTCATTTGTTGCTTTCTTGTCGCTCTCTTTAGTATTGTCTTGGGCGATTAATCCAACATAAGTAAATAAGCAAAGCATCAGTGGAAGTAATTTCTTCATTAGTGTTAGGTATTAATAGTAAAATTTTCTTTTCAGGTATAAATATTGCTAAAATATGCTAATTAACCAATAAAATTGTAATTCAATACAAAAAGCTGACTAATGAATTTTTTATGCAAGCCTTTTCAACAGCTCACACTTCAAGAACTATATAGTGCAATGATGCTGCGACAAGCCGTTTTTGTGGTAGAACAAGACTGCCCTTATCTTGATGCAGATGGCAAAGATCAAGTTGGATGGCATTTGTTAGGATATGATGAAGGGCAGCTAGGTGCTTATGCTCGGCTATTGCCTGTAGGCGTTTCTTATGAAGCATATCCTTCCATTGGTCGTGTGGTTACAAGTGCCCAGTTTAGAAGAGGAGGCTTTGGTCTCTTATTAATGCAAGAAGCCGTTCAACAATCAGAACGTTTATTTGGAAAAACAGCCATTAAACTCTCTGCTCAGCAGTATCTCGTAAAGTTCTATCAGAGATTTGGCTTTGAGACTGTTGGAGCGGGTTACCTAGAAGATGGCATTCCACATATTGCGATGGTTCGGGAGCGCAGGCAGCGTTAATCTATCTACTGTTTGAGTTAGTAGATTATAATTGCAGCAATAATAATTCTTGTCTAAATTACAATATTTGAAAAAATTAAGACTTAATCATTTATGAGTACACATGAAATTGACTATCAGATTGTTGGAGAAGAAATGCAATATGTCGAGATAGAGCTAGATCCTTTAGAAACAGTTATCGCAGAGGCAGGCGCATTTATGATGATGGAGCAGGGCATTGAAATGGCGACTATCTTTGGCGATGGCAGCAATAGCAACGGTGGAGGTTTGTGGGGAAAGGTAATGTCTGCTGGCAAGCGCTTAATAACGGGTGAAAGCCTGTTTATGACTGCTTATACACATCAAGGAAATGGGAAGAAAAAAGTCTCTTTTGCATCACCTTATCCAGGTAAGATTATTCCATTAGATTTATTTCAGCAGGAGGGCAAGATCATTTGCCAGAAAGATGCTTTCTTGTGCGCCGCTAAAGGCGTTTCCGTGGGCATTGAATTTTCACGGAAATTGGGCAGAGGTCTATTTGGTGGTGAGGGCTTCATTATGCAAAAAGTGGAAGGGGATGGTTTGGCTTTTCTTCATGCTGGCGGGACAGTCGTCAAAAAAGAACTCGCCATCGGAGAAGTCTTGAAAGTAGATACGGGTTGTTTGGTAGCATTCACGCGCCATGTTAACTACGATATTGAGTTAGTAAAAGGCATAAAAAACATGTTCTTTGGTGGGGAAGGCTTCTTTTTTGCTCGCTTGGAAGGACCAGGTAGTGTTTGGATTCAATCATTACCCTTTGCAAGATTAGCAGGCAAAGTGCTCGCCAACGCAAATTTTGGAGGTGGCAAGGGCGAAGGTGGTGGATTATTAGGTGGTTTGGGTAATTTAATTGACGGTGATGGAATCTAAAACGAAATCACCCATCAATTTCATTTGAGCTACAACTTCCGAAGTCTGAGTGACTTCGGAAATCTAGCTCTAAGTGTTTATCAAAACTCCTACTTATTTGGCTGTGGTGTCATTCTTAAATAAGGCTTCACTACTGTATGACCTTTAGGGAATTTGCTCGGTATTTCTTCATCTGGAATAGACGGAGAGATAACAACATCTTGTCCATCTTCCCAATCTGCTGGCGTTGCTACGCTGTACTCATCCGTCAACTGTAAAGAATCCACTACTCGAAGAATCTCGAGGAAATTTCTACCCGTAGAAGGTGGATAAGTCAAGGTTAATTTCACCTTCTTGTCAGGGCCAATAATAAATACAGAACGCACTGTTACTTTGGTCGTTACGTTTGGATGAATCATATCATACAACTCAGATACTTTACGATCTTCGTCTGCGATGATTGGAAAATTCATTTCCACATTCTGCGTTTCTTCAATATCTTTTAGCCATTCCATGTGGCTATCTAGTGGATCAATGCTCAGGGCAATTGCTTTCACATTGCGCTTGTCAAATTCTGCTTTTAGAGAAGCTGTTTTTCCTAACTCTGTTGTACAAACAGGCGTGAAGTCAGCAGGATGAGAGAAAAGCATCCCCCAGCCATCGCCAAGCCATTCGTGAAAAGAAATTTCTCCCATAGTGGTTTGTGCTGTGAAGTCTGGTGCAATATCTCCTAATTTAACGGTCATGTTATTATAAATTTTAAGTTTGAATTAATAGTTATATCCTGTTAACCACAAAAATAAGGGACAAGTTGTTGATCTATTGTAATCAATATCGCAAATGAAATATATCTTAACACACATTTGAAAAAAGCGACGTTCAATGAAAAAGCTCTTTTATCTAATATGCTGCCTTAGTCTAGCGAATTGCTCAGAATCTACTACTATTGTAAATCAATTGGTTGATGAAATCCGAAGCGAGTATGTTCCAGACAAACGAATAGCCATCTTTGATGTAAAAGCAACTGCTCAGCAGGGCATTATTAAGCTAAAAGGCGAATCCAACTTGCCAGAAGCTAAAACGGACTTGCTTCAACAATTAAAAGATATAGGGATTGACTGCATAGATAGCATTCAACTATTACCTACTGAATCGCTAGAAGGAAAAATTTATGGTGTTGTGAATTTGTCCGTTTGCAATATTCGCTCGAATCCTAAACACTCCGCAGAACTTGCTACTCAGTCAACTCTAGGCACTCCCCTCCGAGTTTATAAAACAGAAAATGGATGGTATAGCGTACAAACACCCGATCAATACTTGGGATGGCTGGATGCTGGAGGATTTATATTGATGAACCAAGCTGAGTTTGATGCTTGGCAACAACTACCTAAAGTAGTTTATCTTAAAGATTTTGGCTTTTCTTATGCCACTCCCGACGAGCAAACGCAGCGTGTCTCCGACTTAGTTGCAGGCAATATTCTGGCTTTAGATTCTACGGGGATTGATTTTTCTCGTGTGCGCTACCCCGATCAACGATTGGCATATATCAAAAACGAACACTTGATGAATTACACTGATTGGTTATCAGTAGATTCTACTTCCACTGAGCGTATTTTGGCATCCGCTCAAAGCCTCATGGGGCGACCTTATCTTTGGGGTGGCACTTCTGGTAAAGGCATGGACTGTAGTGGCTTCACTAAAACCGTTTATTATATGAATGGACTTTTACTGCCTAGAGATGCTTCGCAACAGGTGTATGTGGGAGAAGCAATTACTTTAGATACTACTTGGCAAACGCACAAAAAGGGCGATTTTTTCTTTTTTGGTAAAAGAGCAACAGAAGTTCAAAAAGAACGAATCACGCACGTTGCTATTCATTTGGGAGATGGAAAAATCATTCATTCATCAGGGACAATTAGAATTGAAAGTCTGAATCGAGATCATTCCGATTTCAACGAAGATCGTTTTAATACACTTGTTCGGGCTAAACGAATGACAGAAAACATTGGTGAAAATGGCGTACAATGGTTAAGAGATGTGAAAGGTTATTAAAGCACTAAGTTTTATCTAACAACAGAACCTTGTCCATCTCTCAGAAAAAAATAATTCTGGAAGGCTTCTTTTTACAAATGCTCTCCACAATATTTACAATACTTAGCATCGTCTGCATGACCTTCTTCTCCACAAGAACGACAGGCTTGCGTATTAGTTGGTATTTTAAACTGCTCTACCATTTCGGCTGATACAATACCTGTTGGCACAGCTAGAACAGCGTAACCTAAGATCATCACAATAGCGGATAAAAATTGGCCAATATCAGTTTGTGGTGTTATGTCACCAAAGCCCACTGTTGTCAAGGTTACAATTGCCCAGTAAATACTTTTTGGAATACTCGTGAAGCCTGTATTTTCGTAGCCTCCCTCAATCAGATACATGATAGAACCAATGATGGTTACTAAAATGACTACAAAGAATAGAAATATTATGATCTTCGTTCGGCTTGCTTTCATGGCTTTCAATATAAGATCGCCCTCTTTAATGAAATGTCCTAATTTTAATATCCTAAAAACCCTTAGTAGCCTCAGGCCTCTTATAACCAATAAAGATTCTGAACCGATAAAGAAAATACTCAAGTAGCTAGGGATAATAGCGAGTAAATCAATAATGCCATAAAAGCTCGTAGCATATTTCCAAGGTCGCTGAACGCTGTACAACCTAAGTAAATACTCTACACTAAAAATCGCTGTAAGCCCCCATTCTAATAGAGAAAGTGCTGTGCCGTACTTATTATTGATGCTACTTACACTTTCTAACATGACACTCAATAAGCTTATGATGATAAGAATTAATAGTGCTATATCAAATGCTTTCCCTTTTGGCGTATCTGCCTCAAAAATGATTTCGTGTAGCTTTTCTTTTAGATCAGACATTTTAAGTTGAATTATTTGTGTATTTTTACTTTAGTAACGATGCTTTTTTTTAAAAATACCAACTGAGTACAAAAGTAAGAGATATGAAATACTTGTTTTCCTTTCACACAGCACTGCGTCTCATTATATTCTCAATGTCGCTGAGTATAATAAGTTGTGAAGCAGATGAAACAACCACTAAAGATGAAACAGTAGCAACGACAAAAGAAACATCTACTCCTGAGTTACTACCACTTTCATTGATTCCAATGAATGACCTATCTCAATTTCAATCACCTGATGCAGCTTGGCAAGTAGTAGGGAATGTACTAGCAGATTTGGATAAACCCCAAACACTCACTACCGAAGCGGGAACAGGGATTATTGCTATGACAGAAAATACCTCTACCACTCTAAGAACTAATGTAGAACACGGTGATTTAGAACTCTCTTTAGAGTTCTTACTATCCAAAAATAGTGAGGCAAGGCTTCTATTGCAAGGGCAATATGGCATCACTCTGCAGGATAGCTGGAATGATGCTTCCATCAATGCAAATACTTGTGGAACAATTGGAAAAAATCTACCTGCCTTTAATGCTTGCATGGCACCAGGACTTTGGCAAACGCTAAAAGTGCTATTTAGAGCGCCTACTCTTGACGAACAAGGAAATGAAATAGATGCTGCCAAGATCGAATATGTTTATCTGAACGACATGTTGATTCAAAGTGAAATCGAACTCGTAAGTAGCAACAAAAACACACCAAATAATTTAGTCTTACAGGCTGAGAAACCTGTGGCATTCAGAAATTTAAAAATTAAAAAGTTCGGTAATCAGCGGGTTGCATTAGATAATATTCGCTACAAAATGTATGAAGGTAGCTGGGATTATATCCCGAATTTTGATACATTAACAATGGCAGCAGAGGGTAGTATTGATACGATTACAAAGTTACAAGACATAGCAGGGCTAGAAGATCGTTTTGGGCTAGTTTTTGAAGGTGATTTAAACATACCTGTTGCTGGAAAATATCTTTTTGAAACACAAATTGACGATGGTGGTGATCTTTATATTGATAATCAACTTGTAGTGCATAATGAAGGAGAACCTGGATTTGGAACAGAACGAGCATTAATTGACCTCACTGCTGGTCAACATACTTTTAAATTGACCTATTATCAAGAAGTCTGGTCTTCATGGATTACAATTTGGGTGGAAGGTCCTGAAATTGAAAAGCAGCCCTTAGCCTCGCTTGCCTTAGGTAGTGATGATGAAACAGTAGCAGATATCATTGAAATAACTCCTGACGATGCACCAGAGATGGTGAGAGCTTTCATTAATTATGCCGACGAAAAACGTACGCACACTATTGCCGTAGGTAATCCCGAAGGAATTCATTTTGCTTACGACTTGAGGGAAGGAGCATTATTGAATGCTTGGAAAGGTCGCTTTGCTGACGTAACAGAAATGTGGCGAGGGCGGGGTGAATCTCAACTTTTGAAACCGCTCAATGCTATTATGGAAGCGACAGCGGGTGTCCCTATTGCTCAACTGCCGAATGAAAAAGCCGTTTGGTCAGATGAACTGCCTAAAGACTTTAGAGCATTAGGTTACAGCATCAACAATGCGGGAAGACCGATTTTTGAATATCAAATTGGAGAGATAAAATGGCTAGACGCCATCGAACCGAACGGCAATAAGCTGAGGCGAACTGTCTCATGGTCGGATGATGAAGACAATTATTATTTTAGAATCGCTGAGGCTCGTTCCATTCAGCAACTGGAAAATGGGCTTTACAGCATAGATGGAGCGTATTACGTTAGTTATTCCAATAAAGTTAACGAAAAGCCTACAATTAGAAATAGCGAAAATGGACAATTACTTATCGTGCCAATGAAAGGAAACACTGCCGTTGAGTACGAATTAATTTGGTAAATGCTGAAACTGCTTCATTAAAGCCCTGTAAGTTTCATTCGTTCTCAAGATTTCAGGGTTGCCAATGATAACCAAATGCTCTTTCGCTCTTGTAAGCGCAACATTAAGCCTTCGGTCAACACCTTCATCAGAGCGGGAAACGAGAGTATCCATTTGATGGATTGTATTGGTGCAGAGGGAAATAATGATAATATCTCTTGCGCCACCTTGGTAGCGTTCGACGGTGTCAATGGTGATTAAGTCAATATCAAATTTCAATTCTTGCAGCACCTCTCTAATTTGAGCAATCTGCGCTCGATAAGGCGTGATGATGCCAATGGTCTGTGGCGTGAAAGGCTTTTTTTGTTCCTGGTAGTAAGCATGAATCTGGGCAAGTAACGATTGAATAAGCAGTGCTTCCTGTTTATTGGTTTTTTTCGTCAAGCTATTTTCATCTACAGGGCTAGGTAAAAATAAAATGCGATGTTGAAGCAATTGTTTTAAGGATTGATTTAGCTGTGAATGTGAATCTAATTCAATTGCCGTCTGTTGTTTTAAGCTATGAGCAATACTAGCAGGAAGAATCTTCAGCGTTCTTTGATAAAAATGTTCATTAGGAAATTGCATGATATTCTGGTGCATTCTTCCCTGATGGCTCAATTGAGCGTAAGCCCAGTGCCAGCCATTATTTCTGCATTGATGATAAAAACGCTCAAAAAGCGAATTGCGTAAATTTCCGAGACCAATGCTATTCAAATCCTCATCTCTCACTCGACTTTCAGCTTCATCTTGTAGAACAACGGCAGGTAGCTGTTTATGATCTCCGATGAGTATAAAACGCTTAAAGTGAGGCAATAGTCCTATAATGGTTGGCTCTAGTAGTTGTGAGGCTTCATCAATAATAGCAGTATGAAAGATCTTGAGTTGTAGTAATTCGGGCTTATTAGCAATCGAACTCACTGTACCAACCACAATCCGATGTTGTTTCAAAATTGCCTTAATGGCATCTCTAGACTTTGCATCGGCTATTTTGGATTGAAGCAGTTGTGGTTGAAATCTTTTATCTGTTGAAAAACGGGAACCAATGCGAAAATACTGTGTACGGATGGTTTTGTCAATGCGCTCAATGGCTTCACAGATTTCGTCCACTGCTCGATTGGTATAAGCCATGAGTATCAAATGTTCATCGGTGTTCTTTAACAGATGTGCTACTAAATACTTGAGCATCATGCTGGTTTTGCCAGTACCAGGTGGCCCCCAAAGTAAGAAATATTCTTCTGCGGCTAGTGCTTTCCTAAAAATAGCTTGTTGTTCTTCCGTTAGTTCGGGCGGAGCATCAATAGTAAGAGGTTCACTTTTTCTGGGAGGTCGTTTGGCAAGTAGCAGATCTCGTTTATGCACGGGCTGCTGAGCAAATTGAAATAAGCCTCGATACAAGCCTAAAAAAGAACTATCCATCATGTCATGCTCCAAATTCCAATTTTTATATTTTTCAAAAATAGAGGTATTAAATTGTTGGCTTCGCAACTGCACTTTTACTTGCCGCTGATCTAAATCAACAATGGTACATTTGAAAATCTGATGATTCAAAATAGCAGATCGAGTGGAAGGAACTTCTTCAATTGGGTACAGTACCACAATATCACCTTTTCTAAAATTGGCCAAAGGGTGAGTTCGCTCCGTGCGTTCAAATTGAATCGTTGGTTGCTCCGCTTTCGATTGATTGTTATTGATAATCAAGTAACTTAGTATTTCAAACTGTTCATTTTTTTCTTCAAAAGCCTTTCGCCAAAGGGCAGCTAGTCCGTTCATACCGTCTATCCCCTCAACACCCGTCTTGGAAAGTTGATGCTCTCTAGCAATGAAACCAGAAAAGGCATTGAAGTATTTGCGCTCCAGTTTCGATAGACTTTTATAGATTTTTTCAAATAGTGCAATGTCCTCTGCTAAAAAGCCTTTTACATGAGCAAAGCGATTGCTGGAGAGCTTAGAAAATAGAATCGGACGCTCCAAAACTAAATCTGTCATCCCTTTTTGGCTCACCCACTTGGTTAAGTCTTTCAGTTCCCAATCAATAGCTACAAGTTGATTTCTAATTTGTAGGGCTTCATATTGTTGCGCCTTTACTCTAGGCGCGAATCGAAGTGATTGCTGCATTGAACTAGAATATAAAATGTAGTTTTTAGGATCAATTCCTTTGCCAAAAACACTGCGAATCATCAAATCATACAACAAAGTCTGCGTGAAATGAGCGTGACTGATACCATACTGATTGGGCTTATAGGTTTTTCCACTTTTTAGTTCGATGATAGCAGCGCGGTTTTCATGTCGAAATAATACATCTAAACGCCCCTGCAAACCGTATTGCTCTGAAAAAAAAGACGGCTCTAAAAAACAATATTCAGGAGCGATACCCTCCTCTCGGAAGTCTCGCATCACCATTCTCTTCAACACTACATAATGCCGCTGAGCAATTTGTTGGATGGTACGAATTTCGCTATCTTCAAACAAGCAAAATGCTAGTGGATTGAGAGTAAGAACTTTAGGGAAAATTGTACGAAACGATCGCTCGGGATTAGACATCAATTCGTCTAAAAAAAAGTTAGCAATATTTCCCAGCATGATATGCTTATTAGCAGGAACAGGCAAATACTTCCTCAATAAATACAACAACGGCTCTGCCCCCCAATCGTTGAAGCAATTAGCTGTAACAGACACATCCATTAGATAATCAGGTTCTACTACAAAAGCTCTTGGGCGATAAACACCTGCTTCATCTATTTCTACATCCAATAAATTTAAAGTTACTGGAAACCCAAACACTTTGCGAATACTCCAAATCGTTGGATTAAAATTTTCATTGCGCTCCGGAATGTTATACTGAACTCGAATTTTGGCTTCAGGGTGATCTTCGTCCTGTACAATCAGTTGCTCTTCGGCTCTGTCTTCTGCAATAGCTAACACTTTTGTACTTGCTCTAAACTCAGCAACCGCCACGTCTGAAAAAGGCAGTGGGAACTCCTTTTGCATTAATGACTTCAATACATCCGGAATAGCTACTTCAAAGATAGAAACAATCAATCGAGCTATCACAAACATACCTGCTTCCACTAGTAGCTCTACATCATCTGTTTTTCCCTTGAATAGTGTTTCTTGCGCTCCTTTCCGAAAACGATGTACTTGTATTTGCAATAGTTTATCTAAATGATAATTCTGACTTGCATACACGATTCTTGAAAACAAAGTCGAAAATTGAAGTCGCTCCTTACGTGTAGCTTCTACCACTACTAAATTAAGCAAACGATACAATGCCTCTAGCTTTGGCGTTGCTGCCAATTCGCGATGTCCTATTTTCTCCAACTCCTGATAAAAGAGCTGTCCAAGTGCCACTTTATTCATAAGGTAAAGGTAGTATCTCTATTTGTTATTTTGATTCAAGTTGTTTATTGGTTCAATAATAGAGTAACTAAAGAAAAAACTGTTAAATTTAAGCTAAAAACTAACTAAACTATTGTAATTTAACGCACTTATAAAAACAAAATAAAATGAAGAATACTAGAAGAATTTTTATCAAGCAAACAGGTCAAGTTGCTTTGGGAGTAGGTGTCTTAGGATTGGCGTCCTGCAACAACAAGACTATGACAATGAAAGACACAGATGGGCTATTTTTCAAGCTGTCCTTGGCACAGTGGTCGTTGCACAAAGCCCTTTTTGCCAAAAAAATGGACAACTTAGAGTTTGCTATGAAGGCAAAGAGTATGGGCTTTGAAGGGATTGAATACGTGAATTCATTCTTTTTTGATAAAGCAGAAGATAAAAATTATCTGAAGGAAATGAAAATGCGAGCTTCGGACAATGGCGTCCAAAGTTTATTAATTATGATAGACAGAGAAGGTGGGCTGGGTGATCCTGATGACAAAGCAAGAAAAGAAGCAGTGATGAAGCACCATAAGTGGGTAGATGCAGCGAAATACTTAGGCTGTCACTCCATTCGAGTAAACGCTTTTGGTAAGGGGACAGCCGAAGAAGTTGCACAAGCAGCAGTGGATGGCTTAGGTTCTTTATCCGAATACGCTAAGGATGCAGGTCTAAATGTGATTGTAGAAAATCATGGAAGTTACTCTTCTGATGGAATGTGGTTAACGAATGTCATGAAAAAAATTAACATGGAGAATTGTGGGACACTACCCGATTTCGGTAATTTTTGCATCAAGCGACAGGAAAGTAATTGTGTGGAAGAATATGATCGCTATAAGGGAGTAACAGAAATGATGCCTTTTGCAAAGGCAGTGAGTGCCAAATCACATGATTTTGACAAAGATGGCAATGAAATTCACACGGACTATAAGAAGATGATGCAGATTGTGAAAGAGGCTGGCTATAATGGATTTGTAGGAGTAGAATATGAAGGAAGCGAACTAGGAGAAGAAGAGGGAATCATTGCAACAAGGGATTTATTGATTAAAGTAGGTAAGGCACTTAGCTAAATTCCACCATACAGATTCAGTTTCAGTTAGCAGTCAATTGATTTGTCTGCTAACTGTACGCTTCTTTTGCGAACTCATTATCTAGTGTGCGGATACTTCATCTTTTTGTAAAGCGTTGTGGAAATGAGAATTTTGATTCAGCACTGAATTTCATTGGTTGTATTTGGCTTTTTAGAAAGCATAAAACACCTGCTAGCGTATAAATATATTTGTATTTTACTTACATTATATGGAATTGGCTTTTTTTAGATAATTTCTAAATGGTTCTGACAAAATATATGCTTGCTCTATAATGTTCGTAAACTCATCATTTATTATCTCCTCTTGAGTTAAATCTCTGGAGATAACAAAACTCTTATATCTTAAATAACCGACAAAAGGGTGATCTTTTGCATAACCTCTAGGGCTGGTTTTTAGTGACTTGGTGAAGTTTGACAAACCATTAAAGAATGCCTTGAACGCACTATTTTCCAAGATTTCCTTAAAGGACTGTCCATCATAGTCTATTGCTTCTCTAATATTTTTTAATGTTTGTTTGTCCGGATTATGATAACCACAGCCAACGAATGAATTCTCTATACCTACTGAAATATGAAGGGGAGAAAAAATATCAGTTTTATCCATGATAGAAAAGGTGAAGAAATCTTTATAGATGGGTAAATTTGGATTATACATTCTGTTATTTGTAATCCTCGAAATACAATTTTTTGGGTCAAAACGACTAAAATATTCGTTGTCATGTTTACGAAGAATAGTCAGTATGTTTTGTACTTCTTCAAGCCAACATTTTTTTGCATGAACGTATCTTTTTCGATTACTGTCCATCCATTCCTTATTATTATTTTGTCTTAGATCTTTTAAGAAATTTAAGACTATTTCGTTGTTGTTCATATCTCACTTGTCTTTGTTAATAGAGTAGTTGATTAAATGGCAATTAGGACAAACGCACCAAAATTTTTCAGCTTTGATTGCCAATACTTTATAAAATCAAATGAAAATGAGCTATAAAGATATAATTTTATAAATTATTGATAATCAGAACTTATTTTGATGTGCTTGACCTGAATGGCAATAGAGCTGCTTTTCATTTGTTGCTCCCTTGGTCGTCTAGTAAGATAAAAACACTACTAGAAAACATTACTATTTTATACTCATTATTTTTAATAGTTATAATTGATACTTCATTTTTATAGCTAATTTTAAAGGCTGATTACTGACCTTGAAAGCATTATCATTAAACAAAGGTTTACTCATACTCGGCAGCACATTTTTTGATGCACCAAAGCCTTCTTTGGGAATACCTAAGAAATTCACATCTAATGTATTGTTGCTGTTTTCATCGTGGACAAAAGCAATAGCGTACGTCCCTGTTGGAACATTCTCAAAAGTCAAAAACGCTTTACTTCCATTTATTCTTACAGATTTAGAAGCAACAGCTTTATTGCTTTCCGAAGGAAATTTTTTAGCATCATCAAATAAATAAGCACGGCAAATGCCTTTCTCATTTCTAAAGTTTTCTACTTCAATAGTTATTGAAGCTTTTTGTGCTTTTGCCGAAATGGCACCTAAAAATAATAAAGCAAAAAATATTTTTTTCATTTTATAAATATTTAAGTAAATCCATGATGATTAAGTTGGATTTACAGTTAAGTAATATGTAAAAAAGCTAAGTATCCTGAGAAGTCTTATACTTATAAAGTATTGAAAATAAAGGTAGTAAGACTAATAAAATCTTTAAATTATGTAAATTTTAGTATAATAATTAACCGCCAGCATGCTCCTTATCAAAAAAGGAAGAAGAAACACGCTAAGCCCAAAGATCATCGGAATTATCGACTGAGTGAGGCAGTTTCTAGAATCTTATCTGAGTATTTTTCAGACTCCTTCGCCTTTAATAAATTATTAGTAATATAATGAACAATATCACTGATATTGAACGTATTGTGAACTTGATGTTCCAAAATAATTTTAAATTCGTTCTCCAGTGCTAAGGATAAAAAAATCATATCATATTCATCTAGTGCCAAATCTTCTTCCAGATTAGTTTCAGCAGAAAGATAACGTTTTACGAGTCTAAATTCTTTGATTATCACTTGTTTGATTCTGTTTTCAATACCATGATACTTCCTCATGTTGAGCTAATTTTATTCCACAGCGTTACCCATAATCAAGGTTAATAGGTAAAATGATTTGTGCAAATCCGCTTGAAGGGTGTTGAGTAATATTTTTGAATTAATAACTGCCAGTTGTACTTCTCGCAACGTAATTTCAGGTACTTGCCCAACAGCGTTTCGCTCCTTAATCTTGCTGTATGTTTCCTCATACACTTTAAGATTATCGGTTTCCAGAGCAATCAGCGCATTGGTTTTTTCTATGGTCGTCAGTTCTTTACGCGCTTTAGCGTAGAGCGATTCCTTTAGATCGTCGTACTGCATTTTTGAAATAGTCCGATCAATAGCGGCATTTTGCAGCTTTATCTTGTTTGCTCCTCCATTATAAAGGTTGTATTTTGCCGTGATACCAATAGTGCCACCAATATTTTGAATGCTTTTTAATTGCTGCACATCATTTTGCTGGTAAAAAAAGCCTGCGTTGCCAAAAGCAGTGACGATTGGCATGCTGACAAGATTGCTTTGTTCTACCTGAATATCGGCTACATAAATGCCACTTTGAGCAAGTTTCAGAGTAGGATTTTGCTGAACAATAGTTGAAAATACTTGCTCTCGATTCGGAAAGATAATGTCTTGATTGATGTCGCTCATTAGATAAGTATTTTCTGATTCATCCTCCATAAGCATTTTGAGTTCTATCAATAATTGACTTTCAGCAAGCCTGATGTTTTCCAAAGCACTGCGATCCTTATTGATATTAGTTTGCGCTTGTAGAATATCTAAACTAACCGCTTTGCCAAATTCAGCACTATTATTGAGTTTTTGTACCCGTTCCTCGTTCACAGCAATACTTTCCAAAAGGACATTTTGCTGCTTTTGAAGTTTGAACAACTCAAAATATAGATTAACCACTCCAGTAATGAGCTCATTGGCAATCACTGCTTGTTTGTTGCGCTCTATCTCGTTCAATCCTTCAAAAAGGCGATACCTTAATTTGGCTTGCCCACCATCAAAAAGGACATAGCCCGCCTCTACCCCTACATTGGTTAGAACGGATTCCACGCCCCATTCCTCAATGTCTATAGTTGGTGGCTCGGGCTGAAAGGTACGCAGTTCAATATTGCTTCTATTGTTGGTGTAACTGCCCGTAGCAACAGCATTGACCTCTGGAAGTTGCCCTGTCAATGCTTTATTGATGTTGTTTTCGGACAGTTGAACGTACTGTGCTTGAATTTGCAGTTGGTCACTTGCTGAAAGCACCTTACTAATAGCATCTTCTAAATTCAATGCAACCTGTGCATTAACCGCTATGGGAAAAGCCAAAATAGCCATCCACTTCATCCAAGGTTTTATATTTATATGCATTGTATTTCCGTTTTAAAATGAAAAAATTAGACCAATTCGCGTTTTGTTTCGCGCAATGCCACATCCAAACTACTTGGCGTAACTTCCCTTTGGCGCATCAAATATTTGGCGAACCAATATTTTGAATTGGCAAAAAGCACCAGTACGCTAGGTAAGAATATCAAAGAGAGCACCGTCCCAAAGATGAGTCCATAAGAAATTGCAATAGCCGTGGGCTTCAAGAATTGTGCACTTAAGGAATTATTTAATAGCAGTGGCATCAATCCAAACACGGTAGTGATAGTTGTCAAAATAATTGGCCTAAACCTTGACGTAGCTGCCATCCTGAGCGAATCGCCCACAGAATGCCCTTCTTTGAGATAGTCATTGTAAGTGGAAATCAACACCAAAGCGTTATTAATAAGGATACCCCAAAGAGCGATCATGCCTAAGATAGAGAAAATACTCACTGGAATATTGTGCAGATAAGTGCCCCAAGCGACTCCCACAAAGGCAAAAGGTAGCATGAATAAAATGGCTAAAGTCTTACTAATGGAACGATAGTTGAGCATCAAAATACCAATCATAAAAATGAATACTAGCGTGCCTGGTGTCTGAGCTGAATTTTGTGTCTTGGCAGAAAGTCGTGCCTCGCCTTCTAAGGTGTAGCGGATATTGGGAAACTCTGCTACAATAGCTTTCAAAACCGTATTTTCTGCTTCGGCAAGTACACTAGGCACGGAGACTAAAGGGTTCATGACATCTGCTTCTACTTTTATTTCTCTAATCCCATTTTGATGATTAATTTCAGCTACATTTTCTTTGAACGTAATATCCATCAATTCTTCAACAGGATACACCGCACCTTGCGGCGTTTTGAACTGCATTTGTTTGATATCATCCAACGATTTTCGATCGGCTTCACTGTATCTAAGCCAAACTTTGACTTCATCGTCGCCGCGCTGCAAACTTTGTACTTCTAAGCCGAAAAAGCCTTTTCGAAGTTCATTAAACACCATTCCTTCGGATAAACCTAAGAATTTAGCTTTAGGCTTCAAGGTCATTTCCAGCTCTGGCATTCCACGTTTATCGGTGTCGGTTACGTCTTTAAGGTCGCTTTTTCCTTCTAACCAAGTTCTTAACTTCGTTTTTGCAATGCGCAGTTCATCTAAATTCCTGCCTACCAAAGCAATAGAAACAGGCTTTCCAAAGATAGCAATACTGCCATAGGATAAATTTACTGCCTCTGGAATCGGACCAACTGCCTCTCTAATTTTGTTGGCAATATCAAAGGACATAATTCCTCTGGTGTCTCCCTCAAGCAAATAAATATTGATTTTGCCTTCATTAGAACTTGGACCTATAATGCGCTCTGCGTATTTCACCACTTGAAGTCCATCTGTTCGGTTTTGACTGTATTCTTCGTTGATTTGCCATATTTTTTCTTCTATCATTTCTAGCTTTTTGTTCACAATGGATTCATCTGTACCCAAAGGAAGTTCAAGACTAGCGGTAATAACATCTTGATCTAGTGTAGGAAAAAACGTGCCTTTAATCGTGCCATTACTCATTGCACCCACGGTGAGGAACATCGTTACGATGACTGCCAAAACGCCTACTATCGGATATTTCACAGCAAAATTGATGATAACCGAAAACACTTTATCTCTGAAAACGAGCAGTGAATTGTTCGTCCATTGAGTGAGTTTCCAAGGTTTATTGTTTCTATTCAAATCCCTAGAGCGGGCAATTTGGACAGGTAGGATGAACAAACTTCCCAAGAATGCGACCAAAAGTGTGGCACAAACCACAAAAGAAATATCTGAAAAATAATCACCTAATTGTCCATCTAAGAAAAAGAACATCGAAAATGCTAACACCGTAGTAAATAGAGAGGACATAATAGAAGGAATTACTTCTATCGTGCCTGTTATGGCTGCTTGTAGCGGACTGATTCCAGACTGAAATTTTTCATAAATATTTTCTGCTACTACTACACCATCATCCACAATAACGCCTAGTACGATAATCAATCCAAAAAGCGATACTTGGTTGATAGTCAAGTCGTAAAAGTTCGATAAGATGAACATTCCCAGTAAGGCTACTGGAATTTTAAAGGCTACCCAAAAAGCAATTCTAGGACTTAGAAATAAACCTAGTACAATCAGTACCAGTAAAATACCTTGCCAAGCATTATCTACCAAAGTACCGATAGCATCGGAAAGTGCAATCGCTCTATCTTCGACAATAACCATTTCAACGCCACTATGTGAAGCATTGAACTTTTCGATATAAGCATTAATGTCTTCCGCATTTTGTAAAATATCTTCCTGCGATCGGCTGAATATTTTCATAATCACACCGGGTTTACCATTCACATAAGATTGGTTAGGCTTATCCGAAAAACGATTCTGAACATCGGCAACATCTCTCAAATTCACCACTTTACCATCGGGATTGGTTTTGATGGGAATATCCAAAAGTCCTTTTGCGTAATACGCACGATTGTCTAGTCGGATTAATGCTTTACCTTGTTCTGTTTTCAGTTCACCTGCGGAAGCCTTGAGATTGGTTAGTTGAATAGCGTTGGCGATGTCGTCAAAAGTTAGATTGTAAGCACTCAAGTCGCGCTCTCTAACGGTAATTTCAATTTCTTCCTCTGGAAATCCACTTAGAAACACTTGGGAAAGATTAGGCGAGTACATCAACTCTTCCTTTATGTTTTCTGCATGGTCTTTGAGTGTCGTTAGTGGAACTTCACCGACTAAGCCCAAAGTCATCGTGTAATTTAGAATTTCCTCTTTGGTAATCGCTGGTGTTTCTACACCTGCTGGAAAAGTACTGATTTTATCCACTGCGCTATTAATGTCCGACAGGACTTCTTCTACCACGGCATTTTCCAATACTTCTACTCGAACATTGGCAAAACTTTCACTGGAAGTTGACGTTACGCGATCAACTCCTTTCAAGCCATCGAGATTGTCTTCAATTTTATTGACTACTTCTTCCTCTACCTCTTGTGGGGAAGCACCGCGATACACCACGTTAATATTGATAAAACTGACTGGCTCGGGCGGTAAAAAGTTGGAGCGCATTGAAAGAAGGGTCAACAAGCCGACCACTAAAATCAAAGCCACCATAGTATTGGCAACCGTTGGAAGTTGCACCATTGATTTAATTATATCCTTCATTGCTCATTATTCTTTTACCAAAGCACCCTCCATAGGCACATTGAATTGATTTAAAATTAATTGATCGCCTGCGTTAAGCCCTCTCACTGCCACATACTGAGTGGTGTATTCTAGTGGCTCAACCGTTTTCACTTTGATGGTATTGTTTTCCAGCACCATAACGCCGTTATCTCGATTGATGGCAGCAGTTGGGATAATCGCTACATTTTGTAGTGTTGAAGTATTCAAATCGCCTTCGAGATACATACCAGCATTAACTTTTGTACCCCTTACCTGAAAAAATGCAGTCATGTTTTGTGTCTGCGGATCAATTGTTTTATTCACCCTAACGAGTTTACCTTGAAAATTCCCTGCACCCTCATTACTTGAAAAAGTAACCACATCACCGATTTTGATTGCATTAGCAGCAGCCGTATTCAGACCAGCTTTTAATTCAAAATTATTGCGATGAGCAATCGTGCCAAGTGGCTGACCAGGGGAGACTAAACTCCCGACATCAATGTTGGATTGAATAATTGTGCCAGCATAAGGTGCGTGAATGGTATATTTTGAGAGCCGCTCCTCTTGAGATTTAATATTAAAATATTGGCTGTAAATCTGATAGGTGATGATAAAATACTTTTCTTTTTCAGATTTAGGTTCTGGCAACTCAGGCAGAGATATTCCTGCCTTGTAATTTTCGATGTACGTTTTCCAGTCAGGATAGCTTTCTGGAAAGTCGGATTTCATGTCGGGCATCATATTGGTCAATAAATTCAAGAAAGCACTTCTTTGAGCCTCCAGCGCCAGTGCGAACTCACGGCTATCAATCAAGATAATTGGTGCATTTTTGTCAAAGTTCGCACCTTCTTTGAGGGCAACGCTGCTGGGTAAAATCTTTCCTTGCACTTCTGCGGAAAGTGCAGTGGTGTTTTGAGGAATCACTCTACCCGAAACTTTGCTTTTCAAAGGCATTTCCTCTAGTACAACTTGTTGAATTTGTAGATCTGACTTACTAATAAGCGCAGCAGAATTAGTAGAATTGGCTTCAAGTTCTTTTGCTGCATTATCGTCTGGCTTAGCATTAGCATCGCTACAACTTTGAAAGGTGATAGCAACAGCAAGCCATGCCATTAAAAGAAATAAAAGCTTCATGATAACAATTTTAAAGGTGAAAACTATTTTTTATGTAAAAAATGACTGACAGTCATTTTTAGATTCAGCATATAAACTGACTGTTGGTCATTTTGTTCATTTGCTCTTTAAAAAATTAAAAAATATTTTCTAAACTTAGAAAATTAAGGCGAGTAGTAAAACTGATATTGGTTAGTGTAAGTGAGGAGTTAACTAGATTAGTGCTTCTGCTTATTTAAGCAGAAGCACTAATCTAGTTTTGATTTATTTAAACTGTTTTAATGCCATCAATGAATATTTGAATAAAATTTTTGTACAGCACTTCGCTATCATAAGATATATATATTCTCATTAATTCACTTTTGGTTTCTATCAGTTGGAGCATTCCAAAAGACATTCCCCACATCATAAAACTCAATTCTTCCTCATTGATGTGTGCCTTGATGCACTGTTCATCTTTTGCTTTTTTGATTACAGAGACTATAAAATCTTGGAAAATTATCCCCATATTTCTGAGTGCTGAGGTGTTATCCAAATGTTTGTTTACATCATAAAAGGCATTCAAATCATGGTGAAGTCTATTCGTTTGATAGTATCTAAAATTTGCCCACATGATGCCTTTTATTTGTTCTAAGGGGTCTTGATGCTTTTGTATTTCTAGGGTGAATGCCTCCAGCAAAGTTTTTCGCGCGCGAATGGTTAAATGTGCAATCACATCTTCTTTACTGTTGAAATATAAGTAGAGCGTACCTTTTGCCATACCAGCCATTTCTGCTAAAGCATCCATATTCAGCCCATCCAAGCCCTCGCGGCGCATTATTGCTTCTGCACAATCTAAGATGCGCTTTGCTTTAAGTTGCTTCCTACTTTCTTTCATTTCTGGCATAATCAATAACTACTTTTTCACATAATAAAACAGAAATGTATAAAAGATAGTTGTAGAACGTAATATTAAAAGCAAGGGAAGGTTTCGCAGCTTAAACTGAGAACAATAAGATTGAATTTCCTATATATCTATAAAGAATTCATGTGATATACTTTCTACATTAATAGTCCGTCAGACTTAGATAAATGATGATAATGATTTCATAAGGTTATATCTATCTTTCTTCATTTGTAGCAATAAGCTGGTTGAGTTCTTTACATGGTATCGAATCCATTGACGTTTAAGTTTTTTATGTGAACTTCCATTTTCTAATATTCATACCTGTGCAGTGCTGACATGAACCACTTTACTATACAGATTTTTGGAGTAAGGGTTTATCAAATCCTAAATCTACTATGGAAGCATAACATAAAAAAGATGTTATAACCTTACACCTCAATGAATAGTGCTAATAAATACTAAAAGAGAGCAATTGCACTCCCTCCATTACTCTTCATTGTAATATTTATCTCTATAAACAGCATTTAATACCTGATTTCTGCGATCTACTGATGGTTTTGTGAAGTGTTTTCTTCTTCTCAATTCTTTTGTTAACTGTACTTGACGGTGCTTGCGTTTATAACGCTTTAAAGCTCTATCTATTGATTCCCCATCTTTTACATTAATTACTAGCATATTTTGTTTTTAGTGAATGAACAAAGCCAAAAAATGGATCGCAAAGATAAAAATTTTTCTAGTTTTTGTCAACTATTTTTAGCTGTTGAACACCTATTTAGCATATGAATTTTAACATCAAAAGAATAAAAATGGAATGAGTATCTAGTCTCTTGTTAAAAACGCTCCAAAAAAGAGGTGATAAGTTGTAGATAAATCAGTTAGCGATCACTGGGATGCACTATCAATAAAAAATGCCGTTACTCCAATAACAGCATTTTTTATCAAGACTATCTGCTCGTATTCTTTATTGCTTACTCGTACAAATTTGCTGCATCACTCAAATCATCAGTTGTTAATTGTCCAATTTGTTCCTGCTTAGGCTCAACTTCTTCTGAACCTACTTTGTCTATCTCTATCGCAATCATTGGAGCAATCACCAAAGCCACAACAGACATCAACTTCAATAAGATATTGAGTGAAGGTCCAGAGGTGTCCTTGAATGGGTCACCAACTGTATCACCTACTACAGCTGCTTTGTGCGGTTCAGATTTCTTGTAGTATGTTTCTCCTTGAATATCAACGCCATCCTCGAACATTTTTTTAGCGTTATCCCAAGCACCACCAGCATTGGATTGGAAAATGGCCATCAGTACACCTGCAACGGTTACTCCCGCTAGTAGTCCACCCAACATTTCTGCGCCATTAAAACCAAATAAACTTGGTACGAAACCAACAACTACTGGTGTTACTACCGCAATTAGTCCTGGCAAAACCATTTCACGAATAGATGCACGAGTAGATATTTCTACGCATTTGCTGTATTCTGCTTTTCCTTCTGCTGCGTCAAAAGTTGCTTGGTCTTCTTTACTCCAAGTAATAAAGTCTTTGTCCTCATTTTTTTGCATTACACCCAGAGCTGCCTTCAATTCGGGAATATTTTTGAACTGGCGACGTACTTCTTGAATCATATCCATTGCTGCACGACCGACCGCATTCATGGCAAGCGCAGAAAACAAGAAGGGCAGCATACCGCCAATCAAAAGCCCTGCCATCACGACTGGCTTAGAAATATCTATCGAGTTGATGTTAGCAGTCTGCATAAAGGCAGCAAAAAGTGCTAGAGCCGTCAGAGCAGCCGAACCAATTGCAAATCCTTTACCAATAGCAGCCGTTGTGTTACCTACGGCATCCAACTTGTCTGTGCGCTCACGCACTTCTTTTGGTAAGTCTGCCATTTCCGCAATACCTCCTGCATTATCTGAAATAGGTCCGTAGGCATCTACTGCTAGTTGAATCCCTGTGTTAGAGAGCATACCAACTGCTGCAATTGCAATGCCGTATAAACCTGCCATAGCGTCTGCACCTATAATGGCAGCCGCTAGAATGAGGATTGGGATAGCCGTAGAAATCATACCAACGCCTAGGCCAGCGATGATGTTGGTTGCCGCACCTGTTATGGATTGATTTACGATTGATTTGACGGGTTTTGTGCCGAACCCTGTGTAGTATTCCGTTACTAAGCCGATCAATAGACCTGCCGCTAGACCGAAGATTACTGCCCAAAATACGCCCATTGAGCCATAAGTCTTGCCAGCAAAAGTCCATGTTTCTGGCAGCATAAATTGTGTAATAAGATAAGTGGCTGCCAGCATCAAGCCAGCAGAAAGGAATTCTCCTCTATTCAATGCTGATTGAGGATTGCCGCCTTCTTTCACTTTTACAAAAAACGTACCTAAAATGGAAGTAATAATACCGACGGAAGCAAGAGCCAGAGGTAGCAAAACGGCATTTAGACCATTAAATTCATTAGTTGCTTCAAAGCCGCTCATGCCGATAAATGCAGCGCCTAGTACCATGGTACCGATGATTGAACCAACATAGCTTTCGAATAAATCAGCACCCATACCTGCTACGTCACCGACGTTATCGCCTACATTGTCAGCAATAGTTGCGGGATTCAAGGGGTGATCCTCCGGAATACCAGCTTCTACTTTACCGACTAGGTCTGCTCCCACATCAGCGGCTTTGGTGTAAATACCGCCACCTACACGCGCAAATAAAGCAATAGAAGATGCCCCAAAAGAAAAGCCTGTCAATACAGTGATTACTCTATTGATGTCCCAGCCCGTTGTGGTTTGATAGGTTAGGAATAAGCCACCCAATCCGAGTAAACCAAGTCCTACTACACCCAGCCCCATCACCGAACCACCAGCAAATGCTACCTCTAGTGCTTTACCCAAGCCAGTTCTAGCGGCATTAGTGGTGCGGACATTGGCTTTTGTTGCAACACGCATTCCTATGAATCCGGCTAATGCAGAACAAACAGCGCCTAAGATGAAGGAAAATGCAATAAGTGGTGAGCTGTCTTCTGCATTTGCTGTGAAGCCCAATAGTATAGCTACTGCTGCTACAAAGATGGCAAGCACTTTGTATTCTGCTTTTAAAAATGCCATTGCTCCTTCTGCAATTGCTGCTGCAATTTTGCCCATTTTTTCAGAGCCTACTTCTTGTTTGGATACCCACGAAGATCGAATAAATGTGTAAAGTAATGCCAAGATACCGAACGCTGGCACCGCCATTGTGATCATTTGACCCATAATCAATGTTTTGTTTGTTAAGTTTTAGGTGGTGTGAATTGTAAGTTTAGCAGTAAAACCAAGACTTCTAAAATCTATTACTTGCTCAAAATCAGGCAACTCACTCCAATTTAGCTAATATATTCGCTTTCATTAAATAACGACGGGCAAAAGTACATGAAATTTGTATTCTGAACAACTATTCTTAGCGGTAGGCAATATTGATGTGCTATAAAACAAGATATTCAATAATATTGAAGGTTAAAATTCGTATTCTTCTAGTTCTAATTGAGCCATTTCCCATGCTTCTATTGCCTCTTCTAGTTTCTTTTTCAAATTGCCGTGTTTTTTCATGGTTTCCTCTGCTTCGGGTTTCTCATAAAAACTAGGATCAGCCATTTTTACTTCTAGTTTTTCAATCTTAGTTTCAAGGTGCTCTACTTCTTTCTCCGCCTTAGAAATGGCGCGGTTTAAGCGTTTTCGATCTTCAAAACTCAGCTCTTGCTTAGGTGTACCATTAACACTCGTACCATTTTTTGAGGCTATTTCTACGGAGCGCATATCATCTAAGGCACGTTTTTCAAGAAAATAATTGACATCCCCTAGATAGCTGTGCAGTTGCTGATCTCTGAATTCTATGGTGCGATCTGTCAGTCCTGCCAAAAAATCCCGATCGTGCGATACGACAATCATAGTGCCGTCGTAATCTATCAATGCTTGCTTAAGCACTTCTTTGGAGATCATATCCAAGTGGTTAGTCGGCTCATCCAATACCAACAAGTTAAATGGACGCAATAGTAAACAAGCCAATGCCAATCTGGCGCGCTCGCCACCTGAAAGCACGGATACTTTCTTATCCACATCTTCACCACTAAATAGAAACGCTCCTAAGATATTGCGAAGCGAAGTCCTCATTTCAGCAGGGGAGTGATTTTCCATTGTTTCTAAAAGCGTTAAATTGGGGTGTAGTGCATCGGATTGATTTTGAGCATAATATCCGATTTCGACATTATGGCCTAGATCAATATCGCCTTTGGTTGCAGTGATATTTCGTATGATAATTTTTGCTAATGTCGATTTACCTTGTCCATTCTGCCCTACAAAAGCGACCCGTTCACCACGTTCTAGCTTGACATCCACGCCATTAAGCACCAGTAAATTGCCGTATTGCTTCACTACATTCTTTCCTTCCACCACGATTTGTCCCGATCTCGGGGCAGGTGGAAATCTCAGATTCATTGCTTGTATGTCTTCTTCGTCCACCTCAATACGTTCCATTTTATCCAATTGCTTTTGCATGGATTGTGCCATTTTGGTTTTGGTGGCTTTTGCCATGAAGCGGTTGATGGTACGCTCTCGCTGTGCGATTACTTTTTGTTGGTTTTCGTAGGATGCCATCATTTTTTCTCGTCGCTCTGCACGCAACTCCACGAATTTGCTGTAGGAAGCCTTGTAGTCGTAGAGTTTACCAAGTTCAATTTCGACGGTGCGTTTGCTGACATTATCCAAAAATTCTTTATCGTGAGAAATCGTTACAACAGCTCCTGTATAAGTCTTTAAAAATTTTTCCAGCCAGATGATAGATTCAATATCTAAGTGGTTGGTGGGCTCATCCAGTAGTAGGTAATCGGGTTGTTGCAACAGCATTTTTGCTAGTTCAATTCGCATTTGCCATCCTCCGCTAAACTCATCCGTGAGTCGAGCAAAATCTCTTTGCTTAAATCCTAGCCCTTTCAGCACCTTTTCGGCTGCCGCTTCCATTGCCTCGCCACCCATCATCTGAAAGCGGTCATTCAATTCCGCAAATTCATTCAATAGATCTGTATATCCTTCACTTTCGTAATCGGTGCGAGTAGCAATTTCATCATTCAGCGCTTCGATGCGCTTTTCTACTTTTTTTAGATGATCGAAGGCGGTTAGCGTCTCCTCCATTACAGTTTTGCCTTTGGGTACATTCATTTCTTGATGCAAAAAGCCTAGGGTGCTTTCTGTTGGTCGAGTAACATTGCCTTTTTGAGGTGGGTTATACCCAGCAATAATTTTGATGAGCGTTGATTTTCCAGCACCATTTCTTCCTACTAAACCTACTTTTTCTCCTGGCTTAATCACTAAGTTTATATTGTCAAGTAGTATGCGTTCCCCGTATTGAATATATATATTGGATGCTGTAATCATCTTATAAAGTAATTTTTAAATAGCACTTAAATTAACAATTTGAATCATTAGCTTAGCAAAGTTAAGCAAGCTATGAGGGAAAAGTATAAATTTACCAACAGTTTTGATGTATTGACCTTTAAAGCAAAGATAAATGGGAAGATTCTTAATCAATTGGTAACCTTGTTAGAATGCAGGTTATTTATTTCCAAAAGGGAAAGTCAAACTTAGCCAAGGAATAGCAACGAAAACGTCTATTTCTGAACCTATTGGTAGTATTCCTCCATAATCAATTGCCAAGTTTTTTCCTTCAAACCTTCCGCCAGCAGAAAGCAGCACGAATGGCGAGTCTCCTGTTCCTATAATGTAGTTTTCTGTTACAAAGTAACCCTTCTTTCCAACTCTGTAGATGCCCCCTAGCATAATAGTTGGCGATACTGCCCAGTCGCCATCAGCATACCCATAACCTATCCCAGTAGTGAAATTCCGATCTTTTGAACCAAAAGTAGAAGTGCCATAAGCGATGCCAAAACCAGTTTCTTCTCCAATTACCGTAGCAAACAGACCACCTACTCCTAAGTTAACTTTCTCTTTTTTTATGGGAATGGATGCTTTAGGTGTAATCCAAACGGGAGTAGGTACACCACCAAATAGAAATAGCGGTATGATGCCACCTCCCATCGAAAAATGATCGGTTACTCCTATACTTATTTGGTTGTAGAATATCCATGAGTTCTGATAATAGCCCTCTCCCTTTTTTAAATTGTAGGCATTGGGGCTAAAAAAGTAGCGAGTGAAGTGTTGGCTTTCTTCCCACAGCACTCCCTCCACTATTTTGCTTCCACTTATCTTTTTTAGATATTTTACGTCGATTTTATTGACGTTAATGATTCCAATGCTTTGCGCCTTGAAGCGAATGCTATCCATACTTTGCTCAAGTAACTCACCTATGAAAATATTACCATTTTGGAGTTCTAGTTTCCAAAGAGAGAGGCTATCACTTTCTTGTGCTTGAATAGTCGAAAATCCTAGCACTATGAGTAAAATAAAGGAAAGTAGATATTTCATTTTGATAAAAGGGTTAATTGCTGAAATAAATATAATCTTTCAATAAATGTAACGTATGATTTTTAAAATTCAAAAGCGAAAAAGCAGACATTAACTTTCTGAAAAAAGAATTGATATTTTTACTTGGGTAGTCCCTCCAGCTATTCTTGATTCTGCTGATTTATCTCGTTTTCTATACAAGTTCGATCATTTCATCTAAAGTTTTATATTTTTGTCATCTGAATGAAAATTTATTTCTGTGGATACAGTCTATCAAACATTGCTAAATTAATGTCTTCTTCATGAAAAGAGTAGTCATAACAGGCGTAGGAGCAATCACGCCGATTGGTAATTCAGCAGAGACTTATTTGAAGGGGCTTCAAGAAGGTGTAAGTGGAGCTAATCCCATTACTTACTTTGACACTACTGACTTCAAGACAAAGTTTGCTTGCGAGTTGAAAGATATTGAACTGACAGACTATATTCACCGACGTGAAATACGACGAATGGATCAGTTTCAAGTATATGCTGTGATTACTTCAGATATGGCAATTGAAGATGCAGGGCTAGATACAGAGCAGTTGGATTTGGATAGAGTTGGAGTAATCTGGGGTTCTGGTATTGGAGGACTACGCACTTTGGAAGCTGAGGTAGAAAGTTTTGTCAAAGGCGACGGCACACCTCGATACAATCCTTTCATGATTCCTAAAATGATTCCTGATTTAGCACCAGGTTTGATTTCTATTAAGTATGGATTCAGAGGTATCAATTATGCTACGGTATCTGCTTGTGCTTCCGCTACTCATGCTATTGGAACGGCATTCGACTACATACGTTTGGGCAGAAATAATATTATCATCACTGGTGGTTCAGAGGGTGTAGTAACTAAAGTTGGAGTGGGAGGATTTAATGCCATGAAAGCACTCTCCACTAGAAATGACGATTACAAAACAGCTTCTCGACCATTCGATGCCGATCGTGATGGCTTTGTACTAGGGGAGGGAAGTGCTACTTTAGTGTTAGAGGAACTAGAACACGCCAAAAAGCGCGGTGCAAAAATATATGGAGAAGTAGTAGGATATGGTGCAACTGCAGATGCTCATCACATCACTGCGCCACATCCAGATGGGCTAGGAGCAAATAGTGTAATGCAAATGGCATTGGATGATGCAAAACTCCATACTACAGATTTGGACTACATCAATGTACATGGTACTTCTACGCCACTTGGTGATTTAGCTGAAGTGAGAGCTATTCAAAAGCTACTGGGCGATCATGCTTATAATATCAATATCAGTTCAACTAAGTCCATGACAGGGCATTTGCTTGGAGCTGCTGGAGCTATTGAAGCATTAGCCTGTGTATTAGCCATTAATCATAAATTTGTACCTCCAACGATTAATCATTTTACAGATGACCCTGATATTGACCCGAAACTTAATTTAACATTCAACGAAGCCCAAGAACGCAACGTAAGAGTAGCATTGAGCAACACTTTTGGATTTGGTGGGCATAATGCTTCTTTATTAATAAAAAAATTTGAAGACTAATGAGCTTGTTTGATTGGAGTTAAAAACGCAATAGTAACTGATAGCGAACTTCACGAACAGCGGGGTTCGCCATCGGATGCCATCATTCAAACTTAACTAGCGAGCTAGTCCTTCAAATACAATTTTAAGCATGCAAGTAATACAGCATGACCTGTAATTACCTGTATGGCTTAACGACAGACTGTATTTATTGCTTTCAATGTAAAATATTTACATTGATGTAGGCGTAACATTCAAATTGCATAGTTGAGTGAGTTTTTTATTTAGATTGTACAACTATTATTTTTCTCCTGATAGAGCACTAGTTAGGAGGCTGCGACCGCTTTTAGGGTTTACACCTATCAGAATTAGCACCTTTAAATTGGCTTTCTCTCATAAGTCTAATAGCTCAGAGAAAGGCTACGCTGTCCAAAATAATGAGCGCTTGGAGTATTTGGGGGATGCTGTTTTGGGTACAATTGTAGCGGAGTATCTGTTTAAAAAATACCCCAATGCCGATGAAGGGTTTTTAACGAAAATGCGTTCCAAAATCGTGAAGCGAAAATCCCTCAATCAAGTAGGGGACAAGATGGAGTTGGATATACTGCTCAATCATCAAAATCATCTTCGCATTAGTCGATCCATGTTGGGAAATGCAGTAGAAGCACTAGTGGGAGCGGTTTATTTGGAACAGGGCTACGAAAAGACGAAAAAATTTGTAGTTAAAAAAATTATTCGCAATTATGTAGATATTCACGAACTAGAAAGAGTAGATGACAACTATAAAAGTCAATTACTAGAATGGTGTCAGAAGAATGGACAATCCATCAACTATAAACTATTAGCGAGATACAAATATGAAAAGCGAGATCGTTTTAGAGTTGCAGTAATGGTAGATGGCAATAAAGTAGCAACAGCAGACGACTTCAATAAAAAAAGTGCGGAGCAAACCGCTTCTGAAAAAGCCATGTACGAGTTGGGTATTATCACAGCAGACTAAGTATTCTATGATTTCACAAGTTGAGTTTTCTTTACAGATGCGCCCGAGAGGCTACCATCTTATTACATCAGAAGTACTACAACACCTCCCTGTACTACCCGATCAAGGCGTATTGCACTTATTCATAAAGCATACCTCTGCTGCCCTTACTATTAACGAGAATGCCGACCCCGACGTCCGTACTGACTTTGAGCGTATTTTCAATAAAATCGTTCCTGAGAATATTCCTTTTCTTACTCACACCATCGAAGGATCTGATGATATGCCTGCTCACATAAAAGCAGCTATGATCGGCTCATCCATTCATATTCCTATTACAAACAGTCAGTTGAATGTAGGAACTTGGCAAGGCATTTATCTTTGTGAATTTAGAAATTATGGAGGAAGCAGAAAAATAGTAGGCACTATTTATAGTTGAACTTTTTTCCAAATACTTACCTTTGTTAAGAGCAGGCAGTGCATTAATTAGTGGTAGCTGTTTAGAAGCGAAGATTCCAGAAGTTTAGTATTGCAAAAAGTACCATCTGATCTAGCTTTGTTTGTATTCACTAAAAGTGAACTTCGGAAGTTGTTCTAATTAAGCCTGACAAGTATTTACTTGTTATTCAGACATCGAAGTAAATAGTTACAAGCAGCTAAACAATATTGTATTCAACTTATGGCGAATAATTTTAGAGTTCGATTTGCTCCAAGCCCAACGGGAGCATTACACATTGGAGGACTAAGAACGGCACTTTACAACTACTTACTTGCCAAGCAAAAAGGGGGCAGATTTATCTTGAGGATTGAAGATACTGATCAGACAAGATATGTAGAAGGTGCAGAGCAATATATTCTAGAATCTTTAGAATGGTGCGGATTGACGCCTGATGAAAGTCCTGTGCATGGTGGAGATTACGGACCTTATCGCCAATCGGAGCGAAAAGAAATATATCGGCAATACGCCGATCAATTGATCGCTTCGGGGCATGCCTACTACGCCTTTGACTCCGCAGAAGCGCTACAAGCTAAGCGAGAGGAGTATGAAGCAGAAAAAAAGACTTTCAAGTACGATAGCAGTGTCCGTATGAATCTGGACAATAGCCTAGGCATGACGGAGGAGGCGATAGTGGCAAAATTAAAAGAAAGCAATTATGCCATTCGTCTTAAAGTGCCTGTGGAGGAGAAAATCGTGATAGAGGATGAAGTGCGAGGATCGGTTTCATTTGACAGCAAAGAATTAGATGATAAAATAATTATGAAAGCGGATGGAATGCCAACGTACCATCTAGCAAATATTGTGGATGATCATTTGATGAAAATTACGCACGTCATTAGAGGAGAAGAATGGCTACCAAGTACGGCACACCATCTATTGTTATATCGCTTTTTGGGTTGGGAAGATACCATGCCGAAGTTTGCTCACTTACCGCTGATATTGAAACCAACAGGTAAAGGAAAGTTGAGCAAGCGCGATGGAGCCAAGTTTGGTTTTCCCGTGTTTCCGTTGGCGTGGGAGGGTAAGACTGCCGAAGATGCTTTTGATGGATTCAGAGAGTTTGGCTTTTTGCCAGATGCGCTAGTCAATTTTTTGGCATTTTTAGGTTGGAATCCTGGTACGGAGCAGGAGATCTTTTCTTTAGCAGAATTAACTGAAGCATTTGATCCTAAGAAAATAGGAAAGTCGGGCGCAAGATTCAATATTGAAAAGGCTGCTTGGTTCAATCAGCAATACCTTGTTGCAGCTCCTAATGCGGATTTAGTAAAATTAGTGCGTCCAATCATTGAGAGAAATGGTTACCAACCGAGTAATGACTTTCTGGAAAGTTTTGTAAGTTTGATGAAGGAGCGCGTTGCTCGATTGTCAGAATTTTGGGAGCAGGGTTATTACTTCTTTGAAAAGGTCAAGGAATACGATGAGAAGCCAATTAAGAAAAAATGGAAGTCTGATATGCGTTCACATTTTGATGCGTTGGTAAGGGTGTTAGCAGCTATTGAGCCTTTTAATGCTGAAACTATAGAAGCGGAAGTAAAAGCCTTCATCAAAGAAAATGACCTGCGAATGGGGGATATTTTACAAATATTTCGGGTGGCTATTTCAGGTACGCTCAAGGGGCCAGATGTTTTCAAAATGGCAGCCTTATTAGGAAAAGAAGAAGTGCTGGAGCGATTCGAAGTTGGATATGCTCACTTTGATAAGCTAAGAGAAAACTAACCGATTTCAATCGAATAAATTTCATCGAAGGAAAAATAATTCAAAATTATTCATTAACTAACTCAACGAACTATGTCAAACGAAAAGTCTGTTTCTTTTATGCCAACCGCCCTTACTTATGGAGTTCTAGGAGGTCTGGCAATTGTGGTATTCAATCTTGTTAATTACATCACCCTTTTTTCCACCTCCAGTATAGGTGGGGCTGTGGCCGCTTTTGCTCTGACGCTTGCTGTTTGGTTTGGAATGGTCGCATTAGCCATCCGAAAGCACAGAGACAAAGACCTAGGTGGCTACATTACAATGGGAAAGGCGCTAGGTTTAGGTATTGTAACCGTTATGATTGCCTCGCTGTTGAGTGGCATTTTTGGGTATATTTATATGACTATGATTGATCCTGAATTGCTAGCCAAACAAACTGCTAGTATGAGTTGGATGTATGAGATAATGGGTATGGATGAAGATCAGATAGATGAAATAACGGGAACAGTTGAGGATATGCAGCAACAACCTAGCTTAATTACTGCACTAGGTGGTGCATTGATGGGAGGCGCTTTTACAGGCTTGATTGTTTCTGCAATTACGGGTGCAATCATGAGAAAAAATCCACCAGAGGAATTCAATCAGGCGTAGTAAATAAAACCCTTCTTAGCCTTACCGACCAATCATCAAAATATGCTTGATGAGTGGCATCTTTTATAAAAACTTATCTGTTTCACAAAGCATGAACCTTTCCATTGTCATCCCTATTTTTAACGAAGAAGAATCCTTGCCAGAGTTAGAAGTATGGATCAGAAAAGTAGTAGAAGCCCAACAATTGAGCTATGAAATCATTATGGTAGATGATGGCAGTAGTGACACTTCATGGAAAGTTATTGAATCGTTGAGCCGAGCTAATCCCAACGTAAAAGGCATCAAATTCAGAAGAAATTATGGTAAGTCAGCAGCTTTAAATACTGGATTTGTAGCCACTCAGGGAGACGTGGTGATTACAATGGACGCAGACTTGCAAGACAGCCCAGACGAGATACCGGAACTTTACAGAATGATACAGGAAGAGGGCTACGACTTAGTTTCTGGCTGGAAAAAAAAGCGTCATGATCCAATCACCAAAACAATTCCTTCTAAGTTTTTTAATGGTGTTACTCGATGGGTGAGTGGGATTAAGTTGCACGATTTTAACTGCGGATTGAAAGCCTACCGAAAAGAAGTCATCAAGGCCATCGAAGTGTTTGGGGAAATGCACCGCTACATTCCGCTCTTGGCAAAATCAGCAGGCTTCAAAAAAATTGGTGAAAAAGTAGTGCATCATAGAGCTAGAAAATATGGCGTTACCAAATTTGGTATTGAACGTTATCTGAATGGGTTTTTAGATTTAATGACCGTCGTTTTTTTAGGAAAATTTGCTAAAAAGCCCATGCACTTATTTGGTTTAGTGGGTATGATGTTCTTTTTGGTGGGTTTCATTATTTTGATTTATCTCAGCATTAATAAAATAATGTATCAAGAATATGGAATTGCGGAACGACCACTTTTTTTCTTAGGTATTTTAGTTATTATTATTGGTACTCAACTTTTTGTTACAGGCTTTTTGGCAGAGTTGATAACTAGAAGCTCCGCCGATCGAAACCAATATTTGATTGAGAAAATAACGGAGGATAATAGCTCCAACGTTCTATCATAACTTCACAAATGACTTCACAAGTTCCCTTTTATCCGAAGTAGTCAATACCAAATTGTAAGTACCTCTTTCTAGGCTTTCGACATTAAGAATACTAATTGGTGCATCAGATGATCCTGCTCTAATCAATTGTCCTAGTTGGCTATAGATTTGAAAGGTGTAGAAATTTGGTGTGCCTGCATCTGTTTTAATCACAATAGTTTCACTCGTGGGATTGGGATACAGCTGTATCGCCTCGCTTGAAATATGATTTGTGTTTGTTACCGCTTCTACTATGACCTCCACTTGATCGAGAAGTACATAATATTTTTGGTTACTTTCTAGTTCTGTGTAATCAAAAGCACGATACTGCAAAACGTATTTTCCAGTATCAGCGAAATTAGCAACTACACGCCCTCCATCATTACTGAAACCGACATTTTCTACCCCCTCAAGCACTTCCCACTCAGCTGGTAAAGCCCTAAGGCGACCATCAAGGTAAACTACTCCATCAAGTTGTAGCGTCTCTCCCAGCGCAATAGTTGTATCTTTTCCCGCATCAATGCTGTATCCTGTGGCACTACCCGCCCATTGCCAAGCATATTCCTTAGCCTCTGGTAGCAATCGGCGAATAGTATTTATTTTGCCCGACCAGTACTGACTGGGGTGGGCATGTGGTAAATCTTTAGAAAAAATCAACACCTTACTACTGGAAAACTGATTGAATACTGCTAGTTGAGTGGCTGGCTGAGCAATATCATCAAGATAACCTATATGAGCAAATACATCTCCTCTAAATCTTCTTGCAAAAAAGATAGCGTCATAGTACAGCGATGCTGCCAAAACGGCTTCCTGTAAGGCTTCTTCCTGGTTACTTACAGATTGCAGATAGTAAGGGAATCCGCTAGCCTCATCAAAAGCAAAGCCAGCATGCTGACCATATACAGCTCCACTTATTGAAATAAAATCTACTCTTTGATCTACTCCAGCTGTTAAAATTGCCAAACCCCCACCTTGGCTCACTCCAATCAAACCTATGTTTCCATTAAAATCATCTCTAGTATGTAAATAATCAACTGCTCTAACGCCGCACAAAACAGCTTGTCTTAAATAATTCCCTTCTGGAACAGTTTTGCTATCTGGCTGATAAGCAAGTGAATCCAACTCATTAGGTTCTGTATTGTGGATGCTGATGGTCATGGAAATGACACCCAAATCACGCGTTAGAATGGGGTCAGGATTGACAATATTTGGCTGTACACCAAAGGCAGGTAATGATAACACGGCAGGATAGACGCCCGCTGCTTTTGGAATGGAAATATAACCATATACTCGGCGATTGTCGATATTTGCAAGGTTGATGCGATAAGACGTGCTGTATTCATCCTCCTTCAAAAAGGTCAATTGAGGATCAATAGGAATGGAGGCTAATGCCGCTTTGGCATTATTCCAAAAGGCATCGAAATCACTAGGCTCTTCTACTAAAGCATCAATCTCGAATGGCTCAACCAATACACCAATAGTCGATGATCCCTCCGCTGCTGTCACTTTACAAAATAAACTATTAGGTGCATTTACCGTAAAATTGAAAGTCGCTTTACCATTTTGTACGGGTATTTTTCCCGATGCTATGGTTGGCGTAAATCTATCATAAAACAGATCATACTTTACGGAGTCACTAGTGGAAGCAATGGTAAAGTTGATAGGTTCTCCTATTGAATACACACCATCGAGTTGGTTAATTTCAATAACAGGCTGACTTTTAGCCTCTAGTATCCCAATAAAAAAGGCTATTGAGGTCAGTAAAAAAGTGATGTCTTCTAAGTATTTCATTACTAATCCATTTTAATATTTAAGTAATGCACTACTTTTTAGACAACAAAATAGTAGTTATGTTTACTAACTAACGAATAAACTATTTCTTCCATGTTGTTTTTTAAGCTAACTTGTTCGAGACCCAACAGAGATTTACGGCTAACTAAAAATAATCATACTACGGGATGCTTAAATTTTATCACTATCTTTGAAAGCCATCATTAAAGATTTAAAATGACTCGAACAGAAACCGTTTTGGAAGAAAAGTATTCACTTAAATTGGGTTAATTGAAAAATTGGTCAACGTTACAATTAAGTATTGAGAAATCCTTTTTAGAATTGCAGAAATTTTAGCTATCGATGCAAGAAAATGCTTATTTTAAAGCAAGTGAAATCCAAATATGCAACAGACATTACTTTCCTTATTGTTATTTTCTACTTTCCAAGTAGCTGCACAACAAGCAACTATCAGAGGCGTCATCAAGGATAGGGTTACTCAGCAGCCTATTGATTTTGTAACAATTTATATAGATGGTGCCAGCGAAGCGGTCAATTCTAATAATGATGGAATTTATACGCTGTCTGTGCCAGCGGATGAGGCTGTGAAATTAATTTATACGAGAACAGGATACGATAGAGTGGAGCGTAATGTCAAAGCACAAAAAGTGGGTACAGTATTCACTTTGAATGTAGAAATGCAAGAGACTAGGCTCGATATGGATGTTACCATTATTGATTCTAAGCTCGAAAGTGGAGGCATGGTGCAGGAAAGATTGGATCAGTTGAAGTCGCTGCCTAGCACGACAGGAAATTTAGAAAGTGTGCTGCCTCATATTGCACTGGGAGCAAGTAGTGGTACGGGTGGAGAACTGACTTCACAGTACAATGTTCGCGGTGGTAATTATGATGAAAACCTAGTGTATGTCAACGATTTTGAAATATATCGTCCTCAGTTGATTCGAGCAGGACAGCAAGAAGGCTTAACCTTTGCCAACATTGACTTGATTCAGAGTTTGTCCTTTTCATCAGGTGGCTTTGAGTCAAAATATGGAGATAAATTATCCTCCGTTTTAGATATAAAATACAAACTTCCAGAGGAGTTCAAAGGCTCAGTTGGTGGGAGTTTCCTGGGTGGTTCTGCCCACATAGAAGGTAGTTTTGGTGTAGGTAACAATCTGAATAAGATCCGCTATCTGGTTGGCGCACGCTACAAAACAACTCGTTATTTGTTGGGCACGCTAGATGTAACAGGCGAGTACCTCCCCGACTTCAGCGATATTCAGGCTTACGTAACTTATGATCTCAATCCCGATTGGCAGGTGGGGGTGTTAGCAAATTACAACAAAAGTGTTTATCAATTTCGTCCTGTGGAGCGCAATTCTGCTTTTGGACTGGTCAACTTTGGCTTGAACCTTAACTCTGTGTTTGAAGGGCAGGAGTTGGATGATTTTACCACTCAAATGACAGGTGTCTCGCTGACTTATTTGCCAGAACGTAGTCGCAATCCGTTTTTCTTGAAGTGGATGGCTTCAAGATTTACTAGTCTTGAAAATGAGCGTTTTGATATTATTGGTCAATATGCTTTGCAACAAATCGAAACAGATTTGGGTAGTGATGGATTTGGTGATGTGGTGGGAGAACTTGGAAGAGGAACGCAACATCAGTTTGTACGGAATACGCTAGATGCTAACGTTACAAATACTGAGTTTCGAGGGGGTTGGGAGTTGGAAATTGATACAGAGAAAGACGACGTCGAGAAAAGTCATTTTTTGCAATGGAGTGCCAAATACCAATACGAACTTATTGACGATCGCATTAATGAATGGGAGCGATTGGACTCAGCAGGATATTCGCTTCGCTATGATGAGGATGAAGTGCAAATTCTAAATGTGCTAAAATCAAAAAATGCGCTGGAGTCTAACAGAATTAGTGGCTTTTTTCAAGATACTTACACATTCAGAAAAGACAGCATGGGCGAACTGCGTCTAAGTGCTGGAGTGCGGGCGACTTACTGGGATTTGAATAATGAACTAGTCGTTTCGCCCAGAGCGCAACTACTTTATAAACCACTGAATACAGAAGCTGATATATCTTATCGTTTAGCAGGAGGACTTTATGCTCAACCTCCCTTTTATCGAGAAATGCGAAATCCACAAGGCATCGTCAATACTGATCTAAAGTCACAAAAGTCGCTACATGTTGTTGGGGGATTGACTTGGGATTTCAAATTTAAAAATAACTCAAGACCATTTCGCTTGATTGCAGAAGCCTACTATAAAGCGTTGTGGGATTTAGTTTCTTACGACATTGAAAATGTGCGTATTCGCTACTCTGGTTTGAACGATGCGGAAGGCTATGTTGCGGGATTGGATTTAAGATTGAATGGAGAATTTGTGCCAGGTGCAGAATCGTGGTTCAACCTATCTTTCTTACGGGCGAGAGAGCGCCTTAATGGCGTTCAGCATAAAATCAGAGAAATTGGTAGTTTGGAGGGCGAAAACGTCAGTGATGTCCCTCGTCCAACCGATCAATTTATGACGCTCTCTATCTTTTTTCAAGATTATCTTCCTAAAAATGAAGACTTTAAAGTCAATTTGAATTTCACAGTTGGCACAGGCTTGCCCTATGGTATTCCTAATAATAATCGGATTTACAGGAACACTTATCGCTTCAATGCTTACCATCGAATTGATATTGGATTCGCTTATGCACTTTGGAGTCCAAAGAAAAAAGCAGCAAACCCCGATCATTTGTTGCGTTTCACGGATAATGCTTGGTTGAGTCTTGAAATCTTTAATTTAATGCAAGTGCAAAATATCGCTGCGAATACATGGATAAAAACTATCTTCGAGCAGCAATATGCTGTTCCAAATTACTTGACTTCAAGGCGTATAAACTTGCGACTGAAGTTTGAGTTTTAGCAGCCACTTATCAGACTTCACAGAAATTACTTCAACCGCCTTAATCTTCCATATTTTTATGCCGCTCTAAGTAGATGTTACAAGCAGTTTTTATTCCAAAATTATTTTTCGCCACTATTTAAAAATAAGTTTTTAACGGTATATAAATCCATCTTTTCAACTAATAGGAATTATATTTGGGTGGAAATGGATTTAGTGTATAGAGTTCTGTTGAAAATAACACTTTAGTAAGAAGCTAATCAAATAAGAAATTTGTAAATTAAAGATACTCAACTAAAAAATTAGATTCTAAATAGCCATGGCAAACGAAAGAAAGAGAAGGAAGCTCATCCGACCTTATGAACTACTGCTACTCATTTTTGCATTACTGCTAATTGTCTATTTTGTACTGCAAAGTTTAGGAGTGGATTCAATGAAGCGAAGCGAAGAAGTTTCTTTTTTGGATCGCTCGAACGGTCCTAGTGAACCCATTCGAAGAGATTCCAGATATGATGAATCCACCGATGCAGTTGTCAAAGAATTAGCAGAACGATTTGCGGATAGTGACGAACGCATGACAAATACAAAGGCATTGCGAGAAAAGGGACTTTCAGAAGAAGAAGCTAAGTTTTACAAAAATGTCAAGCAAAGTAAAAGTGATGATAATCTATCGGCAGCAGAGTGGGTCGGTATCCTTCAAGGTTCTTTAAAGACTTACAACACACTTAAAGCAATATTTGATGAAGCTGATGGTGTAGAAAATAAAGAGGTGAATGAGCAAACGATAGAATTTGTCTTTTCTAATCCTACCATTAAAACTACGGTATTCAACGAGATTGAGCAGCACTTTGGCATTCCCAACAGTACGCTCAACGCTTTTGCTGCTCGTGGAAGTCGTGCTTTGAGCGATTGGGCAACTTTTGTGGATCAAAATAAACAGCAATAGGAAAGTTGGATACTAACAGCACTTTATTCCTCTAGCTCAAACTTATACTGTAATTCTTCAATAATAGGATAACCGTTGGCAGGGTCTGTTTGTACGAGCATAATATTAATGTAGGCTATATTTTCTGTTTTATCTTTTTCTGTGCTATCAAAAATGATTTTGATTTCACCGCTTTCACCAATCTCAAAAGTTCCGCGTGGATAATCTGCTTCTGTACATTCACAATGATCCACATTATCAATCTTTAGAGGAGTATCTCCAAGATTGGTGAATTTATAAACATACTCTTTCTTCTCTCCTTTCTTCACTTTTCCAAAATCAACCACTCTTTTTTCGAAGTGCATGATGGGTACACCTGTCAAATCATCCTTACCGTACAATGTTGACAATTTATGGATTTTAATGGGTTGTTGCTGGCTCACTTTTCTTGCAATAGCTGTCCTAGATGGAGCGATTTCTTCAGAGCTATTGCGGCGATCAAGGCTGCCCGTCCTGTTTTTCTTCAAGCGAGTACGCTTGATGCGAATAGAAGTCGGTCCTTCTGTAATCTTAAACTCGGTTCTACGATTTAGCTGATGTGCTGTTTCTTGTTGCTCTGTCGTTTCCAAAGAATCAATATATGACTCGGTTAATAAATCACCAATTTTCAGAAACGGATAGGCTGTTGCATCTTTCTCCGTTACTACTTTCGGTTCCGTCTCCCCATAGCCATTAGCATCAATTCGAGCCCTTGTTAGTCCCTTGCGGATCAGCCAACGACGTGCAGACTCGGTACGTGCTTGCGAAAGTCGCTTGTTGTAGGCATCATTACCACGCGCATCTGTATGTGAACGCAGCTCAACTTTCATCTCTGGATACTCTGTCATTAATTCTAAAATCAACTCTAAGTCTTGTTCTGCTTCCTTCAAAATGACATCATCATCGAAATCGTAGTATATATTACTCAATTGAATGGCTTGGTCTATATAAATTGTATCGTATTCAGGTTCTAGTGGGGGTGGAGGTGGAAGCGGAGTAAGATAAAAGCGATGCTCAAAAGACTTTGTTTCGGTCAGTCCCACGGTAGCAACTTCCACAGAATCAGGATAATAGCCTGGATGCTTAGCTAATAATTTATATGATTTTTCAATGCCTAGTGGGAACTGGAATACATTTCCCGTTTCATTACTTTGAGGATATTCGTTTTCAGGTGTGCCACCAATAATTTCAGCAATAGAAACGGTTGCTCCTTTTAGCACTTCCTTGTCCTTGGTGAATGTTCCAACTACGATATCCGCCGTAATTTTAGCAATTTCAAACTCGAAGATATCATTGCAGCAAGTCTTGCCAGTCCCAGTTGGTGAGCGATTTTCGTCTCTGTTAGAAATCAAAAAACCATGGTAACCCTCTTCATCTACCATAAAGTAAAGATCATCCACTTCTGAATTAAAGCCTCTTCCCATATTGATTGGACTGCTCCATTTCGTACCGTCCCAGTCCGCATAGTAAACATCAAAGCCGCCTAAACTCGGTCGAGCATCGGAGCTAAAATAAAGCGTTCCATCTCTATAAAATGGAGTTTGCTCATTTCCGATTGTATTAATCGTCGTACCTAGATTCGTAGGATCGCTGTAAGTACCATCTGCGTTTAAATTGGCGTAGTAAATATCAAAGCTACCTTGTCCGCCATCCTTATTGGACACAAAAAACAAAACCTCTCGCCCGAACAACTCTCCCACTGCTGGGTGCTTAGCAATCCAATCACCATTTACGCCTTGCACTTCTTCTGCACCCTGCCAACCATCGTTGCCTTTTCTGCTCATAAATATTTTGCTTTCCTGCACATCGTTTCCATATAAAATGGAGCGCGTGAAAAACATTCGATTGCCTTCTGGCGTGATATAAACATGGCTGTTGTGAAAGCCCTCTCTATTTATTTTCTGGTCTAGTACTTCTGGAGCGTCCCATTTGTCTGTTGACCTTGATGAGCTGAATATTTTGGAAAAGACTTCGGTATCTTCCTCTGATGCTTCCAGCACATCGTCTGAATCAAATCCTGCAAAATAAACCTCGTTATTGCCAACTAGCACCGCAGAATATTGACCCTGCCGAGTGTTCAACTCCTTTCCTGCATGAGTCACCGTTACTTTAGGATTTTGAGGCATATCCCTTGCTAGTTCTGCTCCTGCCAATTCAATTTCCGCTAGTTGCTTTAACTTAGGATCAGAGGTTTCGATCATAAATTCTTTTAGCGTTGTAATGGCGTCTAATGGGTTGCCATTCATTTTTTGCATCTTACCGTAGTAATATTTTGCATCGGGAAAAGCACCTTCATCTCTACGCAGCAACGTTCTTAACCTACGTTCGGCTGTTCGATAGTCCCTAATTTCGTAAGCCATCATTGCAATTGGATACAGCAATGCCCTGTCCTCACTTTCGTCATAAGCCTTCTCGTACCATTCTATGGCATTGACATAATCTTTTTGCTCTTCTAGCATCCTTGCCGTTGCTAGTGTTTTTTCTAAGGTTGGTTTATTGATCGGCTGTGCAGAAATAGCAGCCGAAATACTTATTAACAAAATGATGAAAGCAACTTTTTTCATTGTTTATTTTTCTAAATCTTTGTCGAATTCATTTGCGTCCTCGTAAATAAGTGTTCACTTAAAATTTAGGACATAAAATCTTTGGATTCACTTGTGGCTCTTTGTATATCTTAATAATATAACTAGCTGCTATTTCAAATCCATTACGGATTCTAGCATTATTTGCTAAAGCAGATGTTGTAAAATCATAGCTTGCCCTTACGGATAAGTCTTTGTACTGTGCGCCTCCAATCATATTGAACGAATCGCCCAATCGCATACTCGGACCTAGCAGCAGTTGCAAATCTTTGTTAAACTGATATCCCACAGGTACTTGTGCGATCACTTCTGTTAGCCCTTTTGTTGTTTGAAAAAAAGCAGATGGGTGCAGACTAAATTGGTCATTGATTTTATAATCAACTGTCGTGTGAAATTTTAAGGTTGCCGGACGCTTGCGCTCTGGGGCATCTCGATCAATTGAAGTAACCGTAGAATCTTGACTTGATTGTGAAGTGCCTGTTAAGGCATAATCGTTCCCAAGATTAACAAGATGATTACCGACTAGCCCAACTCTAAGATTTACATCTTCGTTTATTTTTGAAGTCAGCAATAAGCCAGCTGAGTAGCTCGGAAAATCTGCTACACCTTCATTTTCTCCAGTTCGTTCATTTCGCTGTTCGTTGAATAGCCCCAAGTCCTCACTTTGATTTAGTCCTGTGTTTTGTAGTTGATCTTCAAACACTAAAAATCTAGTTTCTAAACTTCTGCTCATTGTTCCCCCTTGCACTCCTAGCGTCAGAATATGATTACTTTTTTTATCAAGCACCTTGTGGAATGCACCAGAAAGCATAAAGAAACTAGTTCTCAATTTCACTTCTGTACCTGCCCGATCATTCAAAAAGGCAGCTCCTACGCCAATCCAATCTCGCTTCTTCTTACCGATAGCTAAAATCGGCGCATCGGCGTAAAGCGAAGGTGTTTGATAAATATTGTCTGTCCATTGGCTTCGATAAATACCTCCAATCCGAACTGTCCCCAAAAAAGCACCAGTGTTGGCGGGGTTCAAGGTCAATGGAGACATATTGTACATGGTAAAGTGAATATCCTGTGCTTGAAGGTTTGCAACACCCAAACAACTCAATAAAATGAAGAGTAGAAGTCTAATTTTTTTCATAAACGTTATTTTGCACTATTGCTTGGCTGAAATCGCTTCCTTCCATTGCAATATTTATAACTCCGAAGTCGAAAGATAATTGTTTTGACGCAAATAAGAAAGGTAAGTAAGATTAAGGTTTAAATAAGCCACAAGACGAAGATAAAAAAAATGATGGGAGATAAGACAGGCAGAAGGTCAGATTTTTTTTGGAATTGCTCAATAACCTGTGCCAAAGTTATTTATTTCCTTTGAAAAAGGTCATTGAACAATTCCTTAGTTACTATTGAGTTTCTTCTTGCTTGAAGTTCACTTTGTTTAGAAACCGCTCGGTATCCTCAATCAATTTTTTCAAATCAATATTCAGTTTTCTCTTCTTTTCTTCCTGCTCCACGCTATCTGCCGTAGGTTTATTTTCAATATCCTCTAACTCCTGTTCTATTCCTTTTCGACGGTCTTCCAAATTTGCTAGTTCATCAAGCGATTTGGTGTCCTCTGGTTTTACGGCGTTCTTGATGTTGTTAAACAAGTTGCCAACTTGATTCAAAGCATCATCGTACTTGCCATTGTCTAACTTTTCTTTCTCTTTAGTGAGTAAGTCTTTCACTGCCCTTCCAACATCTTTAAACTCTTCTACCACATCTTTGGCATTCTCTTTTTCGGCATCTGTGCCTAGAAAGAAATTATAAATCAATACGCCCGCTACAATAATCAATAGCAGTCTAAAAAGTATCTTGACCATAGTAATTTACAATTTATTATTGAATTTCTTTTGCAAAGCAAAAATAAGTTAAATACAGAAAGAGAGAAAGTTTTTTCTACAAAGACCAGCTTTTAACGGATAACTATATTTTTTTCATAATAGTGCTTTTCAATTCATAATAAGCTATTCTAAGGTCAGTTAATAGTAGCTATTTTCTATTCATTACGATAGGCTTGGCTTGAATAAATCGTTCCCCTTTTATTAGAAGCCATTGTACGGTAGAAGAGCTATGCAATTTTATCTTTTCTGTGTGCTTTCCTGCGGCTATTTGTCTCTCAAATGCTTGTATAACTTTTCCATTAGTATCAAAAACGACAAATTGTATCTGTTCTCGTTGAGGCAGCGTAATATTGATGTAGGCGAAATTGCTATCATTAGGATTAGGATATACATTCGATACTTCATAGCCTTTCGGTAAAAATGTACTGATATCAAGTAGGGAACTGCGCCAGTGTGATTCACCAGAGAATACTTTCAGTTCTTTTGCTAACCACTCTTCCGAGTCAGGATTGAGAATATCAGTGTACCAATATTGAGCATGAGCGACTTGGGGTTCAATACGCAAGATGCCGTAGCCATGTTCGGTAAGATTGAGATATTTGTGATGTGGATTTTGGGCTAAGGTAAGTTGAATAGCCAAGTCAGTAAATAAACCAAATCCCGCTTCGTCAAAATTACCTCTACTCACACTAGGAGATAAAAATTCTACTGCTAGGCTTCCTTCACCTGTCGTAGGGTCGTAATTATCTTTGTCTTTGGGCACATCTGCCGCTATGGAGACGTGTAAATGCCCACTAATGATAATAATATTTTCCACATTATTTTCCTTAATTACATTGAGCACACGCTCCCTTTCGTTTGGAAACCCATCCCAGCTATCAGCATCGAAAACTGCTCCATCTACTGGAAGCCCTGCTGGCACATTTTCTGTTGACCAATTGGCGAATAGTTTTTGATTACCTATGATTTTCCAGTGCGCCTCTGATTGCGTCAGTTCATTTTTTAACCATTCAAACTGTGCATTACTCAATGTACTGTTTTCACCATTGGCAAGAGTATCTTGATTGCGGTATCGCCAGATATCCACTAAAATCAAGTCTGCCAGATCGCCATAATGCAGCGTTTTGTAGATGCGATCCGTATCAGAGGTATCAGGCAGGCGAATAGGATTCCATTCTAAGAATGCTTGAGTACTGGCACTTGGATTTGTTCTATCTACATCGTGATTGTCCCAGATCATTGCCATAGGATGCTGCTGGCGTGCTGCCCTCAAATCTGGGTCAGTGAGATAATAGTTATGCAAATTACGCCACTCTTCTAGGGTCTCTGGCTGTGTTGGAAATGGTTCAGGTACTCGTACTTGCTCATCTTGATCGACAAAGTCATAGACATAATCACCTAGGTGAATGAATAAGTCTAAATCGGTTCGATTAGCAATGTGCCTATAAGCATTAAAAAATCCACTGTATATACTGCTGCACGATGTTATGGCAAAGGTTAATTGCTCTGTATTTGATTCGGGCGCAGTTTTGGTACGCCCAGTGGCTGATGCCTGTCCGAATTCGTCTTCAAAGCGGTAGAAATAAACTTGGTCAGCTTCTAATCCGCTCACATCCACCTTCACCGTCCAATCACGATCGCTAGATGTTACAAAATCACCGCTATTAACAACATTGATAAATGCTTCATCCGTAGCTATTGACCACGTACCAGTAAGTTTTTCAGATGATTCGATTGGTGCAAGACGTGTCCAAATGATAACTCGGTCGCTCATGGGGTCGCCTGATGCTACGCCATTTAGAAAAGGAGTATGCAAAGTATCAAGGTACATATTAGCTGGGAAAACCTCAACTTGAGCCTTTGTATGAAGACTAGTATAGCATAAAATGGATAGTAGGAGGATTCTTCTCATTGATATTCAATTTATTGAGTATTTACAACTACACAATGGTTAAGGATTAAGAAGCATCAAGCCATGGTATGAGTCAATATTTCGTAACAATGGTTTTCTCTTCTGTGAAAAAGTCAAGTGAAGCCTGCCCGCCTTCCATTGCAAAACTAGAGTGTATAATACCTCCAGAAGGCACTGTCAGTTGAGCTGTAAGCCAATCATTTATCCATATCGTTCTAGCTTTCAGTCTGTTAGCTAATTCGTTAGCCTTGGTGCTGTCCTTTGTCCATATACTAGCTGAAAGCCCGTATTGGGTTTTATTAGCTAATACTATAGCATCTTCTACTGTATCAAATGCTTGTAGGCTCACAATTGGACCTAGTATAGGTGCTTGATTGATGACAGAATCATTGGAAAGACCTTCTAATACTGTAGGTCGAAAGAAGAAGCCTTTTTCCAAGTCCCCACTTTGCTTGATGCGCTTTCCGCCACATAGTACTGCCCCCCCCTCAAGTTCTACTTTCTCAAGTAGGCTTTCTAGCTGTTCGACTTGAGCCTCAGCAGTAATAGCTCCTAGATCAGTTACACTACTGAAAGGATCGCCTATTTTCAAAAATTGAGTTCGCTTTACTAATTCTTCTTTTAGTTTTTCGTACAAACTTCTTTCTACTAATATCCTCGAAGCATGATGCGAATGATGACCGTTATTCGAGAAAGAAGAGCGAAGTGTGCCTAGCATCATTTCATCAAAATCACAGTCTTCAAAAACAATATTAGAATTATTACCTCCCATGTTCACCGCTAGTTTTTTGAAATGCTCCCTAGCAGCAGTAATTATCTCTTTTCCGCTTCGAGTATCTCCAGTGAAAGAGATAGCCTTGATGCTTGGGTGCTGTACAATTTGTTTATGGAGTTCTTCATCTTTACCTTGAATGATATTCAGAACACCTTTAGGTAAACCTGCTTCCTCGCAAGCCTGCCCTAGTAGATAAGCGGTCATAGGACTAAGCTCAGAGGGTTTAGCAATAATGCAGTTGCCAGCGGCTAGTGCAGGTGCAATTTTTTGGCAAAGTATGGACAGTGGCATTGTCCAAGGTGCAATACAGCCTACGATTCCGATAGGTTGACGAAGGGAGAATTGCAAACTTCCTTGTTCGTCATATCTAGCCAGATGTGGCTTATGAAGCAGAGCAGTTGCATAATATCTAAAATAGTCTTGTGCGCTGGGGATATCTTGGCTGATAGACATTGCCATTGGCTTACCGGTGTCTATGGACTCAGCACGAGCATAGTCAGACAAGTTTTGCTCAATGATGTCTGCAATTCGCATTAGCGTTCTGAACCGACGTTCTATGGGCATGGCTGACCAAGCGGGAAATGTCTTTTCAGCCGATGTTATAGCCTGAGTTAAATCGTCTTTGTTTGAATTAGGAAACTGAGAATAGACTTTCCCAGTAGCGGGATTGATATTGTCTAGATATTTTCCAGAAATAGCTGGTGCTAAGGCACCATTGATGTAGTTCTTGATGTATTTTTCGATCGCCATAAGAGAGTGATTGCTTGCTTTCGATAAAAGATATCAAAATGCTATTCATGTATCAAAGCTACAATAATCCAGCGTCTTCTCTATAAATGGCTGCTAATAACACTTGCCCTACTGCTCTGAGGGTGCGTGGATCAATTTTATCTATGGTGTCCTCTATGGTATGCCAGTGCTTTACAAAAAGAGTTTCTGTATCGTTTGGACGATTAATAATAACTCCCATAGGAATTTTTGCTATTGTATTCACGAAGTAGTGATCGTCCACATAATTCCTTGTAGTTGTGTTAACATAATAATTACCATAGCCCATTGCTTGAGCTAGTTTCCAAATTTTGTTAACTACTTTACCTGCGAACTGCATGGAGATTTCTTCTTTTGTAAATCTAGCTCCTTGTGCTCCCACCATATCTAGCAGGATGCCATAATCGGCTGTATAGTTTTCTACATGTGGATTTCTTGACCAATACTGCGATCCTAAACACCAAGTGGTGTAGTCGCCTTCATCGCTACCATCGCCATGGTCTTCAGCATCAAAAAAGATGATATCAACTCCTATATCGGTGGGTTGTTGGCTGAGTTGTCTTGCCACTTCTAATAAAATGCCAACGCCACTTGCTCCATCGTCTGCACCCATTACTGGATTGGTTTGTTTGCCCTCATCTGGGTCGTGGTCAGCTATATGCCTACTGTCCCAATGAGCAGCAAGAATAATTCTCTTGTCAGCTTTTGGGTTGTATTGCCCAATAATATTTGTTGAATTGAGTAATTTACCAGTGTAGGCTGTTACTTCGAAGTTTTGCTCAATTACATCGGCTCTGAATTCCTTCAACTTATTGACAAGCCACTGCTTAGTCTGTTGATGAGCTTCTGTGTTGGGAACACGCGGTCCGAAATCTGTTTGTTTTTTGACATATTGAAAAGCACTATCTCTATCGAAAGTTGGCACATTCACAGTTTTTCTAGTTTCTGCTGCCGTAGTTGTTTTGGAGGCTTGCTTGTCTTGGTCTTCTTGACAAGCAGCAGTGAATAATACAGCAAAAAAAATGATTAAATAGTTCTTCATTACGGCGTAAATTTATGTGTTTTATAGTCTTGCTCAAAAAGAAACATATTCGTTTTAGTAAAGGAATAAAATAAGTTATCTGAAAGTTGGTTGATAGGCAACGAAAAAATAATTCTCATTACTTTAGTCTTCTTATTTGCCAGTTAAGGCTTCTCAAGTCTTCAACAATAAACAGAACAATTAATTTTATTCAAAAATTATTGTCCTATTCTTATATACTAACATCCTATGATTGATTTTTAGCCAAATTGCTCTAGAAAGTACTGTTTTTTCTACATCTTTCCCCTTGCGAATCAAATCCTCAATGCTCTCTCTATGGGTTATTTTAGCCACATCTTGTTCAATAATAGGCCCTGCATCCAAGTTTTCCGTCACAAAATGGCTTGTTGCACCAATTACTTTCACGCCTCTTTGGTAGGCTTGATGATAGGGTCTTGCCCCAACAAAAGCGGGCAAAAATGAATGATGTATATTTATCATGTTTTCCCGAAATGGCGCTATTAAAAGAGGGCTGACAATCTGCATATACCTTGCTAAAATAACTAAATCAATATGATTTTCTCTAAGCAATTCAAGTATTTTTTGCTCCTGTTCCACTTTGTTGGATTTATTAATGGGAAAATGATAAAATGGAATATCAAAGCGTTCAGCAATATGCTGGAGAGTGCTATGGTTGCTGATGATGAGCGGTAATTCCACCTTCCACTCGTTGGAAACCCAGCGTTGCAGAATGTCATATAAACAATGAGACACTTTGGAAACAAACACAGCCACTCTAGCTTTTCGATCCGAAAAGTGTAGCTCCCACTTCATCTGAAATCGCTCTGCCACAAGTGTTTGGAAGTAATCATCAATTTTTTCTTTGGGGATTAAGAAACCCTCTAAATCCCACGCTACTCGCATAAAAAACTGATTGATTTCTTGATCTACGTGCTGCTCTAAACTCAATATATTGCCGTGATTTCTGTGCAAAAAATCAGTTACAACCGCAATAATGCCAGCTTGGTCGGGACAATGAGCCAGTAGGATTGCAGTGTTGGTATGTTTTGTTGACATCAGCTAGCTTAATGTTTTTTGCAAAGATCCACTATCAAAAAATAGATACGGAGATCACTAAATATTACGATAGGATTCTATACTAAAATTTCTAACGCTTCCATGATTTCATCTAACTCATCAAAAGATTTATAGCCTACTTTTTCCTCCTCACCTCCATTGACTGCGATGCCTTTGACAGGAACTGTATCCAATAAATGCAATAGTTCACTTTTTTCAAAAACAGCATTTAGCAATACAGAATATTTATTGGATATAGAGACTAATTGATTTAGCTCAATCGCATTCATTAAGAATCCATTTTTCGCAAAATTCAGGATGAAATATTCGACATAAGGTGCAAAAGGACTCAAGTAACTAGATAGTGATGACAATTCCTCCAATGATTCTATTACGATTTCTTTGAAAAGGGTATAATCTTGGAGTGTTTGAGCCATAGATAAGGGCGCAAAATGATCGAGTTGAATCGCATCCAAATTTAATTCTTCTGCTGCCGATTGGATATCAATTACTGGCTGCATACCAAATTCTCCTACAAATTTCACACCGTCTAGCCATTCTCTTATGGCATGAACTTCTAAAGGATTTATACCGCCTACACTGAGATCGAATCCGATCCACTCTACTTCCCAAGCTGCAAAGTATCGAGCATCTGTTAAATTAGTAATTGAACTTGCTTTTACTTTTGTTCTAAGCATAATTTGATTGAATTAGGTCACAAATTAACATAGTTATGGTCTTCTAAACTGGAAGTTGAATAATAATAGTTAGCCAATGACCTTAATGAGCGCGACAAAAATATTAATTTTGAGTATGGAAAAGACTTATTACGAAAGAGTTTATGAAATAACCAATAAAATTCCTGTCGGAAGCGTTCCTACCTACGGTGCTATTGCAGATTATTTAACACTCGGTTCTGCTAGAATGGTGGGTTGGGCACTAAATAAGAGTTTTTCTTCAGGAATAGAAGTGGCGGCTCATCGGGTCGTCAATCGAAAAGGAGAACTAAGTGGGCGACATCACTTCGCTACTCCAACACTCATGGCAGAGTTGCTCCTTCAAGAAGGGGTTGAGGTACAAAATGATAAAGTGGTAAACTTTAAATCTTTGTTTTGGCATCCTTCAGAATTGCTTCGTTAGCTTGTGTACTGCACTTTACTCAATCACAGTGCCAATGACTCATTTAAATTAACCAAATACTCATTTCTCTTATTTTTTACACGAAAAATTTGGATTTCTAATAAAATTGTAATTACGAGGACAATATTTTGTTTGAGTGGTTTGTTTTATCTGTGAATTCATGAAATAGTAACTCACACTCACTAAAACGATGCCTATGCAGGTTAACTTTACGAAAGAAGACTTAGTGCGACTGATCTATCGAGAAACAAACGCAGCAGAGACACTAGACATACTAGGATCACTAGATGAGGATGTTGTTCTGCTTGCAGAGTACGAGCGATTGATCGAATCGTATCAACAATTACCAAAAGTGATGTTCTACCCATCATCAAAGACTGTACAAGATGTGCTAGAATACAGCAAGCATACAACGCTTGTTTAGAAAAAATCACTATGCGCTAAGCAACGAAAGAAAGGCTTCTGCTACACAGCAGAAGCCTTTTCTATTACCATTTGTCTTTAAAAATTGATTGTTCATAGATAAAAGACAACTCTATGGTACTAGAATGGTTACACTTAATATATAACTTTAGCGATTGAAAATAGATAAAGTTAAATTTCAGAAAATAAATACTATAAAAAATGAAACAAGGAAGATTAGTCACTACAGGAATCATTGTATTTCTCGCTCTAATTGTCATACTTATTTTTTCTAATGCTACTTTTTTAACCATTGATGCGGGTGAGCGTGGCGTACTGTTTAAGCGTTTTGGTGGAGGACTGGATAAAGAAAATATTTTTAATTCAGGTTTTCATGTCATTGCACCTTGGAATAGTATGTACATATATGACGTGCGAGAAAGGCAATTGGAAGAAGAGATGGAGATACTCTCTAGCAATGGTCTGAATATCAGAGTAGATGTAACATTTCGTTTTCATCCCCAGTATGATAAGATCGGGGACTTACACGAGGAATTTGGAGAAAATTACTGGGAGTCCTTAGTTCGTCCAGAAGTACGTTCTGCAGTAAGAGAAGTGCTAGGTCGGTTTACGCCCGAAGAGTTATATTCTACAAGGCGGGATGAAGTGCAGGTTCAAATTCAGGAAGACGTAGAAAAAATACTAGGTAACAATTATATTATTTTAAAAGCAGCATTGATTAGAGATATTGAGCTTCCAGAGAAGGTAAAACGAGCAATTGAAGACAAGTTGGAAGCGGAGCAGTCTGCCTTGAAATATGAGTTTATCCTAGCGCAGGAGCGCAAAGAGTCCGAACGTCGAATCATCGAAGCAGAAGCAAAAGCAGAATCAAATCGTATCTTGAATGCCAGTTTATCTGAAAATATCCTACGGGATAAAGGTATTGAAGCGACTATTGAGCTATCAAAATCACCTAATGCTAAGGTAGTTATAGTTGGTGGTACAGGCGATGGGCTACCTTTGATTTTAAATAATTAGCGCTAGAATCAGTTTTCCTTTAAAGTGATAAAAGAGAGGAGGCTGCCCAAAATTTTTTGGGCAGCCTTTTTTTTGCTAAAAATACTCTAAGAAAGAAGTAATTCATAAGACCCATTCATAACTTGTTTTTAAGTTAAATTATTAACGTTTTTGAAATATTCTAATTTTCCAATTTTAAACAACTGATATGAAATCAACTAAATTTTTGTCGCTTATTGTTATCCTAATGACGCTTTCCTGTAAAAATGAAATCCAGCAAAAAAATACTGTTACACCTGAAAAATTCCAACCCAATATCGTTTTTATTTACATGGACGATTTAGGCTATGGAGATATTAGTGCTTATGGTGCCACAGAATTACAAACCCCAAACATTGATAAGCTGGCTGATGGAGGAATGAAATTCACTAAAGGTTACGCTTCCTCTGCCACTTGCACGCCGAGCCGATATGCCATTTTGACTGGTTCTTATCCGTGGCGAAATGAAGATGCAGCCATTTTACCTGGCACAGCACCATTAATTATCGATACCACAGAAATAACCATTCCCAAAATGCTTAAACAAGAAGGCTATCATACAGCGGTAGTAGGAAAATGGCACTTGGGTTTAGGTTTAGGGAATGTCAATTGGAACACGAAAGTGAGTCCCGGACCAAATGAAGTTGGATTTGACTACAGCTACATCATGGCTGCTACACAAGATAGAGTACCAACGGTTTATCTTAAAGATGGTCATGTCGTTAATCTTGACTCTAGCGACCCTATTGAAATAGACTATGACAACGAACTTGAAGGTGAAATCACTGGTTATAACCATCCAGAATTGGTCACCATGAAAGCCGATAAACAACATAACAATACCCTCGTCAACGGTGTGCCAAGAATAGGACACATGACGGGTGGTGAAGCTGCAAGATGGTCTGATGTCGATATGGCAGACCACTTTTTAGAAAAAGCCAAAGATTATGTCAACACCCAAAAAGATAAGGACGCTCCATTCTTTTTGTATTATGCTTTTCAACAACCCCACGTTCCCAGAACACCACATCCAAGATTTGAAGGCAAAACTGGATTGGGACCAAGAGGTGATGTTATTGTGGAAGCCGACTGGATGATAGGTGAATTTATCAAAACGCTAGAAGAAAATAATTTATTAGAAAATACACTGATCGTGTTTTCAAGCGATAATGGTCCTGTGCTCGATGATGGTTATGAGGACGACGCCATAGAAAAATTAGGCAACCACAAACCCTGGGGCATTTACAGAGGCGGAAAGTACAGCTTGTTTGAAGCTGGAACAAGAGTTCCTTTTGTAACTTATTGGAAAGGTAAAATAAAACCCGGTGTTTCTGATGCCATGGTCTCTCAAATTGACTTATTCAATTCCATTGCCAGTTTGGTTGGTAGTGAGATAAAAACAGAAGATGGCGAAAATCTTCTTGAGGTCTTCATGGGAAAATCTGCTGAAGGCAGAGATAATATGGTTATTGAAGCCATGTCTAGAACGGCCTACAAAAAAGGAGATTGGGTTATGATACCGCCTTACAATGGGCCAAAAGTATTTGAAGGTAAAAATATTGAAACGGCAAATGACGACACTTATCAACTTTACAATCTTAAAGAGGATGCCTCGCAACAAAATAATTTGGCTCAATCCAATCCTGAAAAATTACAGGAATTGAAAAAGGAATTTAGAAAACTAAGAGGCAATCCTTATGAAAAGGTGAAACCAGCAAAATTTGAGAAGTAACCAAATAAGAACCATTAATTTCTTATGCTTTAAATCCAACTTTATGATTTTATGTAAAAGCAAACAGCACAAAACAAAATTAAGTATTCTCTTTTTTGCGCTTTGTTCTTGGACTATGGCGACTTCTTGTCAAAATGCAGGTGAATCTCAAACCGACAATCAACCACCAAACGTTCTATTCATTTTAGTAGATGATCTGGGCATAACAGATTTGAGCTTCACAGGAAGTAAATATTACGAAACTCCAAACATCGACCAGTTGGCAAAAAAATCGGTGGTGTTTACTCAGGGTTATGCCAACAACCGCGTGTGCAGTCCTTCGCGAGCCAGTATTATGCTAGGGCAAAACGCTCCACGACATGGTATTACCGACTGGATTGGTGCAAAGTCTGGCGAGGACTGGCGAAGCACCAATAGACACGATAAACTGCTTCCAGCGGAGTACAATCATCACTTGAATCAAAAAGATACAACTATCGCAGAAGCCTTTAAGCAAAATGGCTACACCACTTTTTATGCTGGTAAATGGCATCTCGGAGACGAAGGCAATCATCCTGAAGATCATGGTTTCGACCTCAATAAAGGCGGCTATTACAGCGGGAGTCCAAGAGGTGGATATTTTGCTCCTTTCAATAATCCGGAGTTGGAAGACAGAGAAAATGGTGAGCAACTTAGTTATCGCCTAGCTAAGGAAACAGTTAATTTTTTGAAGGACAATAAGGACAAACCCTTTTTTGCTTTTTTATCCTTTTATGCCGTGCATGGGCCTATCCAAACCCAACAAGAAACATGGGAAAAATACCGAGATAAAGTAGAAGCACAAGGCATCGCCGAAAAAGGCTTTGTCCTAGAAAAGAATTTACCCATTCGCCAACACCAAGATAATCCAGTCTATGCTGGGTTAGTTGAAAATATGGACGAAGCCGTAGGTTTGGTATTGGACGAATTAGAGCGTTTAAATTTAGATAAAAATACCATTGTAGTTTTTACCTCAGATAATGGTGGGGTGGCTTCTGGCGACAGTTTTTCTTCATCCATGTCGCCTTATCGCGGCGGGAAAGGCTACCAATGGGAAGGTGGAATTCTTGAACCTTATTTCATTTATGTACCGAACCAAAAGCCCAAAGAAATAGCTACGCCAGTTGCAGGAGCTGATTTTTATCCGACCTTGTTGGATTTGGCAAATTTAGATTTACTACCCAATCAACACAAAGATGGAAAAAGCCTAAAACCGCTGATTGAAGGCAATGGCAAACTCGAAGAACGACCTTTGTATTGGCATTACCCACATTACGGCAATCAAGGTGGCGACCCATCGTCGATGATTAGACTAGGCAATTGGAAACTGATTCATTATTACGAAGAAGACGTGCAACAATTATTCAATTTAGCTGAGGATCCTTATGAAAAAAAGAATTTAGCAGCAGTTGAAAGCGAACGCACCCAACAAATGCACCAACAATTGATGAATTATTTGAAAGAAGTCGGAGCAAAATTTCCTCAACCTGATCCAGAATTTGACCCACAAAAACGAGCCGACTACATGAAAAACATCCTAGAAAAAAGAATGCCAAATTTAGAGCAACAACGCAAAGAAATGCTGTCTAAGGATTTTCAGCCTAATAAAGATTGGTGGGGAAGCAAAGTTACAATTGACTGAATAGGATAACTTTGTTCAAGCAATCTTACTGGATGCCAGCCTTTTGCCCTTGTCCTCCTTTAGAACGGATAATTGGAATAACGCTACTCCTGCCGAAAATACATGAAATGGCAGATGCTGCGCTCCAGGTAAAACCAAAGAAACGCCTACAAGCAAGACTATGGTAAAAAAAGATTTTGAAGAATGTAGTATATTCGTGAATACTTTTCTTTGGCTTTGTGAAGGCAGCAGCTGAATCAAACCTTTATAATACATAAAAACCATGGCAGACGCACTACAACTGATAGCACAAGAACAACAAGCCCGCACAGGAAAACTCGACCTCGGATGCTGCGGCTTGACCACCCTGCCCGATGCTCTATTTGACTGCACTTGGCTAGAGGAACTCTACTTAGGCGAAAGCTACTATGATAAGGAAAAAAAGGAATGGATAAATAGCCCAAACGAAGGCGAGCGCAATCAACTCTATGAACTGCCACCAAAAATGGCGCAGTTTCAACACTTAAAAGCGCTGTTTGCTGATAGAAATCGAATTTCGGATATTTCCGTTTTAAAACACTTGGTTCAATTACAGAATTTAGACTTGAATGGTAATGGAATTTCAGACATTTCTAGCTTAAAATACCTGACCCAATTACAGACTTTAGACCTTGGAGGCAATAGCATTTCGGATATTTCCGCCTTACAACACTTGACCCAATTACAGCTTTTGGGTCTCAGATTCAATAAAATTTCGGATGTTTCTGTTTTAGAACACCTTACCAAATTGCAGACTTTATCCCTCAGGTACAATGAAATTTCGGATATTTCCGTTTTAGAGCACTTGACCCAATTACACGATTTAGACCTCCGCTATAATCAAATTTCAGATATTTCTGTTTTAGAACATCTGCTCCAATTACAGTATCTATACCTCAACTCCAATCAAATTTCAGATATTTCTGTTTTAGAGCACTTGTCTCAATTGCAATATTTAGATCTCATGGACAATCAAATTTCAGATATTTTTATTCTAAAGCACCTTACCCAATTACAAGATTTATACCTCAGTGGCAATCAAATTTCAGATATTTCCGCTTTAAAACACCTCACCCAGTTAGAATCTTTAAACCTCGAAGCTAATCAAATTTCAGATATTTCGCCGCTACTTCCATTGATCGAAAAGGGTATTCCCACTAGCTTAAAAATTGCTGACTGGTATAGAAAAATTAATATTCATGATAATCCTATCACAACTCCACCGCTTGAAATTGTAGCACGAGGGAATGCGGCGATACTGAACTACTTTGAGGCACTTAAAAAAGGGGAAGAAGTGGCTTTGTACGAGGCTAAGCTACTCATCATCGGCGAGGGCGGTGCTGGCAAAACCAGTCTAGCGAGAAGAATAAAAGACGAAAAAGTCGCTATGCCAAAAGCATCCACTGAAGGGATTGATATTATCCCCTATGAATTTAGCACCGCAGAGGGGGATTCTTTTCGGGTCAATATCTGGGATTTTGGTGGGCAGGAAATTTATCATGCCACCCATCAGTTTTTCTTGACCAAGCGTTCCTTGTATATCTTGCTAGACGATACCCTAAAAGATGACAAAACCGTGAAGGATGCTACCTTTGATTATTGGCTGCAAGTGGTAGAGCTACTCAGCGAAAGCAGTCCAGTCTTGATTGTGCAAAATGAAAAATCAGATCGAAAGAAGGAATTGGATATGGCGGGCATCAAAAAGCAATTCCCGAACGTCCTAAAAAGTTTAACTACCAATATCCTTACTTGCAGAAATTTGGAAAAGGTGCGCACTGCCCTTCAATACCATATTCAGCAGTTACCACACATAGGCAACAAGCTCCCCAAGCAATGGGTGGAGATCAGGACGGCGCTAGAGCAAATGGCGAGTACAAAAAACTACCTTAGTTTGGAAGATTACTTGGAGGTTTGTGCCAAGTACGAAATAGAAGAAGAAGAAAAAGCCTTGATGCTAAGTAGCTATTTACACGACTTGGGGGCATTTTTGCATTTTCAAGACGACTTGGTGTTGCGAGATTTTTTTATTCTACGCAACGACTGGGCAACCGATGCAGTATATAAGGTGCTGGACAATCCAAAAGTGAAGGCAGCGCGAGGCTATTTCACCCAAAAAGATTTGGAATTCATTTGGCGAGATAAGCAATATCGCTTCAAGCAGTTGCAATTGCTGGCATTGATGGAGCGATTTCAGTTGTGCTTTGCGCTCAGAGACCGCAGCGAAAAGACTTGGCTAGCGCCGCAGTTGCTTCCTATCGAAACCCCCGATTACGAATGGAACAAAGAGGATAACCTCCTTTTGCGCTATCGGTATGGCTTCATGCCCAAAGGCTTATTGAGTCGCTTCATGGTGCGCACGAACCACTATGTGAAGGATTTGGACAAGGCTTGGCGAAGTGGCGTGTTCTTGCAGCGCGAGAATACCGCTGCGCTGGTGCGAGAAACCTATGGCAGCAGAGAAATCAGAATACGCGTAAAAGGAGCGCATCCGAAAGAATTAATGACTTTGATTGTGGAAGCATTGGATAACATCAATGAAAGCTATGGCAGCAAACTAAAGGTCAAGAAATTGATTCCTTGCAACTGCAAACTGTGTAAAGAAAGTAAGCAACCACATTTTTACGATTACAGTAACTTGAAACGCCGAAAAGAACTCGGGAAGAGGACAACTGAATGCGAGGTCAGTTATGAAGATATATCCGTAGAAGGCTTACTGGATGGAGTATTTGTGCGCGAAATGCAAAAAACACCATCGGATTTGGAAGCGACATCGCAAAAAACGATTGAGCTATTTCTAGCCTCTTCTAATGAACTCAAAGCAGAGCGCGACGCTATAGAAATTTTTATTCGGAGAGAAAATGATCGCTTAGCGAAAAAAGGAATTTACCTGAAACTAAACCTTTGGGAAGATTTGATTTCTGCCATGAGCCGAACTCGAAAGCAAGACGACTACAACGAAGTGATCTTAAAAAGTCCTATTTTCATTAGCCTTTTTGCCACCAAAGTTGGGCAATACACCCAAGAAGAATTTGAAACAGCTTATCAAAACTTCAAAAAGGGCGGCACTACTCAATATATCTACACCTACTTCAAGAATGCACAAATCAGTACTCGCACTATGAATATTGAGCAACTAAGCAAGTTGGATCAATTTAAAAAGTACCTGAGTACAGAAGGGCATTTTTACGATAATTTTGATGATATGAATGATTTGAAATTGCAACTCAAAACTCAACTAGACAAAATTATAGACAAGTGATTTTTTTTAACCAATCAGACGACTCGATTCGCCTGATTGGAATATTGTTTTGGGGCTATGGCTTTTTTCTTTTCATGCCTGGCTGTGTAATTTCAAAGTCATCTTTTGACTTAGCAGCTTCCACCATTTTTCTAACATCTTCCAGGAGCTGCTTGGCATCATAAACAACACCATTTTTGATGGTATATTTGACGCCGCCTGCTCTTATGACCTCGTTGTTATCATTCAATCGGACAGCTCCTGTGCCATAAAGCACTTTTAAATTGCGAAGTGGATTTTCTGCTACAATAACAAAGTCAGCCAGTTTGCCCACCTCAACCGTTCCAATCTGATCTTCCACGCCGAGTGCTTCTGCTCCATTTAAAGTGGCAGAACGGATGACTTCCAGAGGATGAAAACCAGCTTCTCGGAGCAACTCCAGCTCGCGAATGTAAGCAAAGCCATACAACTGATAAATAAAGCCAGAGTCAGAGCCAGCCGTTACACGGCCGCCACGATTTTTGTATTCATTGATGAAAGTCATCCAAAGTTGATAGTTGCGTTTCCAAGCGACTTCCTCCTCTGTTCCCCAATCGTGCCAGTAAGAGCCATGCGAAATGCGACTTGGCTGATAGAATTGCCAAAGAGAAGGCATGGTGTACTCTTCGTGCCATTCTGCCCGTCTGGCACGGTGCAAATCGCGACTTGCTTCATAAATATTAAAAGTAGGATCAATTGTGAAATCTAGGTCGAGCATTTCCTGCATCACTTTATTCCAGTGGTCGGAATAGGGCTTGGCTGCTTGCTCCCACAGTTTTCCAGCTTCCGAGAATCTATCCTGCTCGTTTTGATAATTGTAATCTAGCGAATAATGCTGCACCGTTCGATCTTCAAACAAGGCTTCGGGCAGTCCGTACCAATGCTCCATACTGGTCAAGCCGGCACGAGCCGAGTTGAGAACATTCCACCTGCCTACATCCATCTGTGCATGATGGCAAGCCGAGCGGAGTCCTAATTTTTTATTTTCCTCCAGTGCTGCTGCCATAATTTCGGGTGCTGCACCGAAGAACTTAATGCCATCCGCTCCTTTTTCAGCATTGCTCTGTACCCATTTTCGCGCCATCTCGGCAGTGCTTATTGGATCGTAGCTGCCTTGCCCGAAAACTGTATAAGCAAAAATTCTAGGAGCTGTGATTTCATTTTTTTCAGCGCGTTGTTTTTGATCTAGCACCCAGTCTAAGCCATTGCCACAAGAGGGATCGCGAATAGTTGTGATCCCATGTGCCATCCAAAGTTTGAATACATACTCCGCATCTGCACCCTGCATTCGTCCACCAATATGCCCGTGCAGATCTACAAATCCCGGCAGCAGATACATGCCTTCACAATTTAGTTCCTTACCGCCTGCTTTTAATTTTGGTCGGCGAGTGGAATCAATCGGTACACCGGGATAGCCTACGACTTTTATATCTTTAATAATATTGTTTTCAACCACAATATCAATAGGCCCTCTAGGGGGCGCACCATTGCCGTTGATAAGTGTGATGCCTCGAATAATGAGTTGACTCCAGGGGCCTTCCCCTCTGTAACGATCAGGTGCTTTTTCTACGGGGCCCTGTCCTGCTAACTGAAATACAAAGCATGAAAAAGCTAAAAAAATAAGTCGGCGCATGGCGAATTTTGTTTTATTGAACGACTAATATAACTGATGTTACGCACAATTTCATAATTTACTGGTGCAAGTGTTGATTGCTGTAAGTTCTGGTTCTTTTTTATCAAGAAAAAAGAACCAAAAAATCAAGACTGTATTTCTTTTTTAACGCTCCAAAAGCATTGAAAATACTAAACAAAATAAACTCGCTAACGCTCAAACAGTATTTTGTTTTTAACGTATTTTCAACCCTTTTTCCACTAAAAGAAATAAGGTCGAATAGCTATTTATTGTTGTTTTGCGTAACGTTAGTAATATAAGAGAAAAAATGGATTTTTCAGTTGTTTTCGCTTTTGGTGCAGACAGGGTAGGCTTCTTTGGAAGAGATAACACAAAAGTAAATCTTGAAATGAGGCTGAGTAAGAAAGAATTTAGTATTTTTAAGCATTGTTTACAAATTTTCTTATCATGAGACTTCTAGCGTACCTTTTTCGTGGAATAGGCATAATTGCTTCCATTAGTTTGTTGTTATTGGGCTTAGCAGTTATGATTTATAGCTTTGTAGAAGGATTTCATGTCGTCGAAAAAATATTAAAATTCTCTGCCGCTGAGGATACCGTTATCTATGGCGCAATGGGCGTAGTTGATTTGATTTTGTTGAGCTTTAGTATATTTATCGCCTCCGTAGGTATTTACGAATTATTCGTCAAACCGATAGAGAACTTGCCAGCATGGGTTCAAGTAAAAGACTTAGATGCACTCAAGAGCATGCTCGTTAAAGTAATTGTAGTCGTCATAGGTATCTCATTCATGGGGCGTATTATTACTTGGGATGGAAAGGAAAACTTACTCAACTTTGGAGTCGCAGTGGGTTTAGTCATAATTGCACTTAGCTATTTTTTGAGTGTAAAGATTAAAGGAGACGCCATCGACTAATATCAGATAGAATAACTAACTTTGTTTTGAAGCGTTATGCAGAAAAATAAATAAAAAAAATGGGACAAGAAGCATTCGAGAAGCTATGGAAAATGATTGGTTTACGCTACACATCACATCCTTGGCACGGAGTAGAAATAGGAAAAACAGCACCAGATATTATAACTGCATTCATAGAAGTCATTCCTTCCGACACGGTCAAATATGAAGTAGATAAAGCCTCTGGATATCTAAAAATCGACCGACCGCAAAAATTTTCCAACATCGTGCCTGCACTCTATGGATTTATTCCTCAGACTTATTGCAAAGAGGAAGTCGCACAGTACTGCATGGAGAAAACAGGTATGGATCATATTGTTGGAGATGATGATCCCTTAGATATTTGTGTCTTAACAGAGCGAGAAGTAACGCATGGAAACATCATTGTGCAGGCAGTGCCAATTGGTGGATTTAGAATGCTAGATGGAGGAGAGGCAGATGACAAAATCATAGCAGTACTAAAAAGCGATGAAGTGTATGGTGCGTGGAAAAATATTGATGAATTGCCCAACACAATCATAAAAAGATTGCAACACTACTTTTTAACTTACAAGCAACTTCCCGATGAAGCTCCAAAATGTAAAATCACGCATATTTACGGCAGGGAGGAAGCCGTTGAAGTTATTCGCCGTAGTCAGGTAGATTATCAAAAGCACTACGGCAATTTAGAAAACGCTCTTTCATACACCTTGATGGAAGCTTTCAATTTTATACAACGCCAACAGAATATGCTTAACAATCTCTAATTGTAGATACTCAGAATAAAGATTTAACGCTTAGAAAAGAGTTGGATATACAAATTAATACTAACAGGCCACAACCAATAACTTAGAAATTCTGATTATGAAGGAACAAATAAAAGAATATTTAGCTGCTAGAATGGAAGAGTTTGATTTGATCTCAAACGAACGCAAGCAGAAGTTAACGAAGCTATCACAATACATTCAAGAGCAATTCAATAAGCAGCAAACGACCAATGCTATCGTAATTTGTACGCATAATTCTCGGCGTAGTCATTTAGGACAGTTATGGTTGCTAGCTGCTGCGTATTGGAAGGGCATCACCAATATAGCGACTTACTCTGGCGGAACAGAAGGGACAGCAGTGCATCCAAATACAATTGCTGCCTTGCAACGTGCAGGTTTTGATATTACGACTACCGAAACTACAAGCAACCCTAACTACCAAGCAAAACTAGGGGAAGCATTACCCGCTCAGACTTTATTCTCCAAAAAATACAATCATGCCGCAAATCCTCAAAAAGACTTTGCAGCTATCATGGTTTGCACGGATGCAGACGAGGCTTGTCCAATCGTTTTTGGAGCAGCAGCAAGGATTTCGTTGCCCTTTGAAGACCCCAAAGTGGCTGATGGAACCCCACAAGAGGCTGAACAATATGATGAGTGCAGTCGTCAGATTGCCAGAGAGATGCTGTTTGCGGTGAGCGAAGTAAATCTTGGTAACTAAGACCCTCACAAACGCTATATTTATTGCTAAAACTAATTTTAAATGAAAAATACCGCCTTAACTATTGCCCTTTTTAGCTTGGTTTTCTGTTTGCAAGCACAGCCTCACTGGCAAAATCCACAAGTATTCAACATTGGTAAAATCCAACCACATGCAACCTTTTATCCCTACACAACAGAGGCGCAAGCCATTGAAGGAGATAGAACCGAATCGTATTGGCTGCAATTCCTAAATGGCAATTGGAAATTTAATTATGCTGAAAACCCTGAGACAAGACCGGTTGATTTTTACAAAGCAGATTTTGACGCTTCTAAATTCTCGACCATTCAAGTACCGAGCAATTGGGAAATGCAAGGTTTTGGAAGCCCTATTTACTCCAATATCAGAATGCCATTTACGCCTGCGGTCATTCCTTTCATTCCTACAAAAGGTAAAGGAGTACATCAGAACAACCCCGTAGGTTCTTACTTGCGCGACTTCAATGTGCCACCAAGTTGGGCAAGGGATAAGCGACTGATTTTGCACTTTGGAGGAGTAAGTTCCGCTTTCTACGTTTGGGTAAATGGTGAAATGGTCGGCTATTCACAAGGCAGTCGAACACCAGCAGAGTTCGATATCACAGATGTGGTAAAGGTCGGTAACAACAAGTTAGCCGTAGAGGTTTATCGCTTCAGTGATGGTTCTTACTTGGAAGATCAAGACCATTGGCGCATGAGTGGCATCCATAGAGAAGTCATGCTACTCGCAATGCCAGAAAACCATATTGAAGATGTTTTTGTAGAAACTGATCTGGATGACAACTATAAGGATGCGAGCCTAAAAATAACGCCTCGCTTCTTTTTCAAAGATGCTGACGCCGTTAAAGATTGGGTAATTGAGGCGCAACTGTACGACGCTGAATCCAATCCAGTTTTGGAAGATAAAATGAAGTTAAATGTCAATGAGATTACGAGATACTTCACTCAATCCCAATATCCAGCACCTTATGGCAATCCCAATTTGCCAGCAATGGAAAAGACCATTAAGAATCCTCTAAAATGGACAGCGGAAACGCCCAATCTTTACCGAGTCGTATTGAGCCTAAAAATGCCCGATGGAAAACTGGTAGAATCGCGCTCCGTAAATATTGGATTCCGCGAAATAGAATGGGACAAAAAAGGTCTGAAAATCAACGGCGAGGAGCTCATTCTATTTGGTGTCAATCGCCACGATCATCACCCTGAAACAGGCAAAGCCCTTTCCGAAGCCTCCATGTTAGAAGATATATTGCTAATGAAACGCTACAATATCAATGCTGTTCGTACTTCGCATTATCCCAACGATCCTAAATTTTATGACCTATGCGATCAATACGGTTTGTACGTAATGGATGAAACTAACATTGAAACCCATGATTTCGGCAATTACATTTCCAGTCGTCCAGATTTTGCTGGTCAGATGTTGGATCGAGCTATTCGAATGGTGGAACGCGACAAAAATCATCCGTCCATTATCTCTTGGTCACTGGGGAATGAGTCTGGAACAGGCCCCAACCATGAAGCCATGGCTGCTTGGATAAAGCATCGTGATCCAAGTCGTTTCCTTCACAATGAAGGAGCGCAAGTAAAAGGGGGGGATGCTGAATACGTCGATGTCCGTAGTCGCATGTACACCAAACTAGAGCGCTTCATTCAGCAAATGGAAAAAGAGGATCGCCCGATCATGTACTGTGAATATGCTCACTCAATGGGCAACTCAACAGGACATTTGTACAAGTTTGCCGAAGCCTTCCGAACGCATCCGCAAATCATTGGTGGCTTTATTTGGGATTGGGTAGATCAAGGTTTGTATAAAACTACGGAAGATGGCAGAAAATACTTTGCCTATGGTGGAGATTTTGGCGAAGAATATACCGATGGAGCATTCTGCCTAAATGGATTGATTTTTCCCGACCGAACGCCACATCCTGCTTTGTTCGAGTGCAAGAAAGTCTTTCAGCCTATCGAAATTGATTATGCTAATGCTAGTGTAACATTGATGAATCTGCACGACTTCACCAATTTGGATGCTTATGAGCTAGAATGGCAATTGCTCGCTGATGGCAAGGCGGTTCAATTAGGAAACGTGGACATCCCCGCCATTCAACCTAATGATGCGGGCAAAATAGACTTACCTGCAATGACAATGAATGAAAACGCTCAATACGTTCTATCAATAAGCATAAAAACCAAATCGGATCTTAACTGGGCAAAAGCGGGTCATGAGGTAGCCTGGGAACAATTCCTACTAGCGCCCAAAACGGATAGTGATATTTCTATCAATACACCTATTATAGTGGAAGAAAGCGATGAAAGCATCACCGTAATAAATGAGGACTACAAAATTGGCTTTAACAAGAAAACAGCCGCTTTAAATACTTATACGCTAAACGGGCAGGAACTCTTACTGTCGCCGATACAGCCTAACTTCTGGCGAGTACCCACCGATAATGACCTAGCTTGGCAAATGCCTAAAATGAGCGGTGTTTGGAAAGCAGCCGCTTCTACTGCTGACTTAGATAAAATGGACGTCATCAAGGAGGACAACAACGGATTGACCATCAATGCTACTTACAACTTAATGGAGGGCAAAGCCAAGCTATACATGGAATATCATGTGATGGCGAATGGTGTCGTAAGCGCAAAAGCTACTTTCGAGCCTAAAGCAGATGATCTACCCGACTTGCCGCGATTTGGCGTGCAATTGGCAATTCCTGCTACTTATCAAGCCATTGAGTATTACGGAAAAGGACCACACGAATCTTACCTAGATCGAAACTTGGGCAATAAAATGGGTATTTATCAACAAACTATCGCTGATTGGAACACTCCCTATATTCGCCCACAAGAAAATGGCAACCGAAGCAGTGTGCAATGGATCAACTTCACCAACGAGCAAGGCGTAGGGCTAAGAATAGAAGGAAGCAATCTGAATATCACTGCACACGATTACACCCCTGCCGACTTAGAAGCCGCCAAGCACACAATTGATTTGCCGCAGCGCGAGTTCATAACCCTTCAGATTGATGATCTGCAAATGGGCGTCGGAGGCGATGACACTTGGTCGCCACGTTCTCGACCACACGAAGAGCATCGCCTTACAGCTAAAGACTATCA
>CAYWKD010000009.1:0-86036 GCA_964458705.1 uncultured Saprospiraceae bacterium
ACACCATATCCCAAGGCTTTCTTTTCTTTCTTAATACCAAGCCCTGTTACTACGACTTCGTCTAGGGCAACTCCTTCAGACAAAATAATGTCATACACATTAGAAGCTCCAAGCGCAATATCTTGCGTCTCAAAACCAGTGTAGCTCACTACTAGAGTGTTGCCTTCTGCTGGTACATCAAGGGAGTAACTACCATCAATGTCAGTTACTGTACCCGTGGAAGTACCTCTTACAAATACACTTGCACCGATCAACGGATCACCGTTTGTGTCGGTAATTGTACCTGTCACTGAACGTTGCGCGAGGGCTGCACTAATTGCTAGCACCGTCATCGCAAGGATGAGTGAGAGTTTTTTCATACTAATTCAGATTTTGTTAAACAAAAATTATGTCAGAAATAAATTTTCAATAGCAAATGTAGATTATTTATTTAATTTTTCAATAACAATTAATTAACAGATGCTCAGATAATTTATGATAAATTGAAATTCCCAAATAAAACTAACCTTTCATCAATTTACACAAAATGTATTTTTTAGATAAGGGCTTTTCCTAATTTTGATTTGGTAAAAGTTATTGTCTTTATTATGTTAAAATTTGTTAAAGTGCTGCTTAGAGAGGGAAAAATTGTGTGATATTCCTGTTTGGCGGAAATTCAGGCTATGCAGCGAGTTGCTCCTTAACATATTGAGTAAAATATATAAGCCTTGTAAAGCTAATAGTTACTAAGCAAAGAAGTATGTTCTCTATTCTTCAATTGCTGTATCTTATTAATCGAAATGTTCAAAACGATACACTTTAACTTTATCATTTACGATTACAGCATGAACGCGCTCTTTTGGTGGAAGCCGATCGTCTTCATACGTGATGGGGAACAAGAGGCTATTGTTAGTTTTGTAACTTCCGTAAGGATAGCGATTATAATCTCGACTGTAACCAGTTTGTTCTGATAGATATTGGACAGTGGGTGCAATAATTTTCCAAGTTGACCAGGTTGTTTCTACGTGAGCGTAATTGTTGGTGGAGCTTCCGAGTTTTGCACCATTTATGCTTTTGTTGTATAGTTGAGACCAAAAGCTTTGGCTAGCTCTATCGAAAGGAATGACATTACTGTTGTACAAAAATCCAGACACTCCAAACTCTTCCTTATTTCCTCCGATCCACCTATCCCAAACAGTGGTTGTTCCCGTCAGAGGACAATAAATCAGGGCAAATGCTTCATCTTCAATTTCATCATTGACGATCTCATGCCAATCTAAAATGGGATGTGGATATAGCTTCAATTGGTCTTTCTGCTTAATGCCTATGACGAGGTCTTTATCTTCCAAATATATGTTATCATCAATATTTCTTGGAACGCTGTAAGTGGAGAACGCTGGGTCCGTCAAAGCGGGAATGCCATCAAAGCCAGGTCCGCCATCAAAGACCAAATTGAATGGAATTAACCAATTGTCGTTTTGTGAACTTGGCAAAGAATGAACCTCAGCAGGTAGCTCGTTATATATTGCTACGGATTCATAAAATGCGCTAAATACAAACCAGTAGCCCATTGTTGAAAAAAATGTTTCTAACTGTTTGCCAGTGTGAGGACCGCTTATAGCCCTTCCGAAAATATCCCAGTTACCTCCTGCCTGATCTTTCATCACAATTGGAAGCCCCTCAAGTGTGGAAGTAGGAGTGAAGGAAAGCGTATCGCCCTCTAGTATTCTGCTGTAAGAAACTATAAAATTGAAGGCTACACTACCCGCTAGCACAATTGGTTGTCCCTCTACTTCATCTTGGATAACCCTAATACTTCCCGTACTATTTGTAGGTATTTCTGGGGGCGTTATTTCGTCTGTTTTATCGCAACTCCAGCAAAGGAAGAACAGCAATACAAAAACAATAATCTTTATCGGTGAGTCGAGCATAGTGTATAATTTGTTTTCTTACATCAAAAATATTAATTCTCTATTTCATTAAATGTCAAGCAGTTGACATAAGGAAGGAGAAAGCCCTACTACTTGGTAAGAAGTATCCAAGTAAGTGGATAAAATTATCCACAAGCTCAAAAACAAAGAGAACTACTCATAGTAGGAGCAGTTCTCTTTGATAAAATTAGTTCTCAAAATGTACCCAATTAGATACACTAGTTTACATCCCACCACATCTTAGTACTCAAATCATCCGGATTAGAAGTAACCGCGGATAAAGAAGAGCCATTTCTCGTTTGCTCATCCACTGGATAAGCATTACGAACAGGAATTACAGGATTAGTAGCCGCCGCCGGTACTTCCAACTGCGGATAATCCAATCTTCTCCACTCAGCCCACGCCTGAGGTCCATTCATATAAAACGCAATCCACTTTTGCCATCCCAAAGACTCTTTCCAATTTCCAGCATCGTAGGCATTTGCTGCTACATAAGCATCAATAGCGGCTTCATCTGAAATGCCCCAGTAATTCATTGATGCTTTAACACCTTCTGCATAAGCTGCTGCTGCATCGCCTGAAAGTAACTCTCTTTGGAAAGCTTCTGCGGCTAAAAACTGAACTTCTGCATAGTCCATCATCACAGCTGGAAATGTAGCAGATCTTACATAATCACTTGGTCGGGAGGTGGTAGATTTCAACGAAAATGCTTCTCCATCCGTAAGCCCATAAGGCATTCCTGCTATTTCACCAGAAGGAATAGGATTAGCAAATACCTCTAAACGAGGGTCACCGAAGGACTTTAAGTTATCTACCAAAACATCAGAGACGGCATAATCATCGCGATTACCAATATTGACATTTCTCCATGCTGGATGAGCTAAACTAGGATTATCAGAAAATACGAATAGTGCATTTTCATCATTACTAGAAATCATATCACTAGCCGCCTTTGTTACATAAGTGCTAGCAGTTGCTTGATCTACATCAACCATTCTCATTGCTATACGCATCATTAGAGAATTACCAAACTTTCTCCACAGGCTCATGTCACCATTGTAGATTAATTCTCCAGCATCAAAAGAAGGTGCATTAATATCAATGGAACTTACTGCTGCATCTACTGTATTTAATAAGCCTTTGTAAATCATTTCCTGATCATCATAAGCAGGTAATGGAAACTCAGTACTATTTAAGGCTCGAGTGTAAGGTATGTCTCCGAAAGCATCCACTAAATTGTGATAAGCATAAACCATCAAAATATCGATAATTGCTATTTGATTAGCTTGACGTCCTCCAACTACGTTGGGATCTTCTTGAATCAATTCTTTAGCTACTTGTAGATCAGATAATATAGAGGCATAAAAAGTAGACCAGATGCCGTTAAAATCATTTCCATCCACTGTGTAGCGAGAAGACTCTCCATACTCATTCTCCGACCAGTGCTGCGTCAGTAGCATAGTCCAGCCATAGTTCAAAGCGCCCCCAGATAATAAATCATTCATACTGAACTCCGCTTGAGTAACAATATTTACCGCTGGAACAACAGTTGGATTATTTGGATCTACATTCAACTCTAAAAGATCCTCATTACAACTTGTGAAAGTCAAGGCTAGTACCCCTAACAAGATCAGAAGTTTATTTTTTAATATATTTTTCATTGTAATATTTACATTTTGGATTTAACAATAATTTTAAAATGACTCCCCTTCAGTTACAGTTTAAATTGTAAATTAACTCCAAAAGAACGGGTAGAAGGCACTTGTGCATTCTCTAATCCTTGTCTGTTGCCAGCTCCATTAATCACCTGTGGGTCTAAATAAGGCAAGTCCGCTGCAAGAATACCTAGATTTCGTCCATACACACTAATGACCATGTCTCTAAACAGTGCCTTAGAACCAAATAAGCTATTAGGGACTCTATATCCTAAACGAACTTCTCTTAACTTTATGAAATTAGCATCATATACATTTGGTGCAGCTCTATTCCAAAAAGTCTGATAGTAAGTTTGTGGATCAACGGCTGCTTTGTTCTCAGAACCATCTGATTGAACACCTGGCAACACTAATCCACTTGCACGTACATCATCCACGCCATTATAGCTCACTGTTTCAGGATGCATTCCAGAATACTTAGCCCACTGCAAAGAAGTTGAGTGGATAATACCTCCTTCTTGGAAGTCAAATAGAGCACTAGCAAATAATCCTTTGTAATTAACACTTGTACTGAAACCACCAGTCCAATCTGCAATAGCAGAACCTAAGAATACACGTTCGTTTGTGAATACGTAATTACCATCTTCATTTACTAGACGTTCGCCACTTTCGTGATACACATGATCTTGACCAAATAAAGCCATGTAAGGAAATCCTTCTGCGATTCTTAAGTCCGCAGCCCATGTTCCACCCATTGCAATACTTTCAATACCTTCTGCCAAAGATACTACTTCATTGTTTTGGCGGAATGCGTTTATACCAACACTCCAACTGAAATTATCTGTTTCAATAGGCGTTGCCGTTAATTGCATTTCAACCCCCCAGTTTCTCATCTCACCAGCATTTAATAAACGAGACGTATAACCAGTAGCAGCAGAAGAAGGAACAGAAAAAATCTGATCAGATGTGGAACGATCGAAATAAGCTACATCAAAACCTAAGCGATTGTTAAAGAAGCGTACATCTAGCCCTACTTCGTATTCAGAAGTCAACTCAGGTCTCAAATTAGGATTATTCTGGCTATTAGGCACAATATATCTAGGTGAACCATCGAAATTAGGCGTAATAGGTTGGAAAACATTTGCCAATCTGTAAGAAGCTGCATCGTTTCCTACTTCTGCATAGCTTGCTCGAACCTTAGCAAAAGATAACCACTTCAAGTTGTTCAATCCATCTAATTCCGAGAGAATAAGACTTAAGGAAGCAGAAGGATAAAAATAAGTATTTTCCCCCTCAGGTAAAGTAGAAGACCAGTCATTACGAGCGGTTACATCTAAATAAACCCAGTTATCGAAACCAACAGAAACTAAACCAAATACACTATTGATTCCCCACTGCCTTTCATTAGTAGAAACAGTAGGATCATTAACAGAGTTACTAATATTGAAGTAGCCTGGTAAGCTCAGTCCTCCAACAGTACCCAAAGAAGTACTTCTGTCGAATTGACGCATCCGATTGACACCTGCTACCGTATTTAAAGATATTCTATTCCAATCCTTAGCATAGCTCAATTTTAGCTCTAAGTTGGTTTCTTGAAATCTATTCTCACTTTCATTGTATCTTGGAAGATCTACTGACCCAAAAGGAACTCCATCACGACGGCTAAACTGATAGAAATCAGTTCCTGCACGACCAGACAAATCAAGCCCATCTAATAAATTGATTGTTACATTAGCATTACCATAAATACGATTTCTAGTATCTTCTTGTAAGAAATTATTTCTTACCCAATAAGGATTATCAAAGAACGTTGGCTCTGAGTCAAAAAATAGTAAATTATTATTTCCATCTACTACCGGACCTTTGAAGTTCCAAGTTGCCTGTGTACCGTCCACCCAAGTATCCTGACTCAATCTATCCATATCTATTTGAGTCTGCCACCATTGAGTGAAAGCTTGCATTGGATTATTATTATTGTAACCTGTTACATTTCTATTTTCCCCGTCTGTACGTACATAGTTACCAGCAATACCCACTTTAATTCTATCACTTACCTGATAATTTGAATTAATGGAAAGCGTATTTCGTTGTAAATTAGCATTAGGAACTGTTCCAGTTTGGTCTAAGTTGGTGTAACTCAAACGAAAAGAACCTTGTTCGTTGGCTCCAGTCAATGCCACGCTATTTTGTATAGTAGCACCTGTTTCAAAGAAATCTTCATAGCCCGCTCCAGGAGCTACCCAAGGACGCGTTTCCTTGTAATTTTGTGATTCTGGATCCCATGAATCCCAATGACGAACCTGAGAGTTTGGATCGTATTTTGGTCCCCATGCGCCATCTTTAGAATAAGTAGGATACAAATAAGTAACGCCATCTTGAACTAGCTCATTGAAACCATGTGATGTTCCTGGATTAATTGCTCCTCCCCCATATTCTTGTTGATGAGGAATTAGATTTTGTACTTGATCGAAAGCAACACTTGAATTCACTTCAACACCTAAGCCTTTTCTACTACTACCGTCCTTGGTTGTAATTAAAATGACACCGTTTGCACCACGCTGACCATAAAGCGCTGAAGCCGCTGCTCCCTTCAATACAGTCATTGACTTAATGCTCTCTGGATCGATATCCTGAGCCGTATTTCCATAATCATAAGCACCATTGCCACCGAAACCTCGCTGCTGACCACTTCCAGAAAAGTTAGAGTTATCAATTGGAACGCCATCTACCACAAATAATGGTTGATTGTTTCCTAAGAATGAATTGGAACCTCTAATGGTAATTCTTGAAGAACCTCCTATGGTGGAAGGACTACCCTGTATCTGAACACCAGCTACCTTACCTTGTAGGGAGTTCACAATGTTAGTCTCTCTAGCGTCGGAGAGTTCCTGGCCGCTCACTTCTTGAACAGCATAACCGAGTGATTTTTCGTCGCGCTCAATACCCAGTGCAGTTACGACTACTTCGTCAATCAGAACACCTTCTGACATCTTTATGTCATAAACATTGGATGCTCCCAGTGAGATTTCTTGTGTCTCAAAACCAGTGTAACTTACCACTAGAGTATTGCCTTCTGCTGGCACCTCAAGGGAATAATTACCGTCAATATCTGTTACTGTACCTGAAGTAGTACCTCTAACAAATATACTTGCGCCGATTAACGGATCGCCGTTGGCATCCGAAATGATGCCATTGACCGTACGTTGTGCGAATACAGCACTTACAGATAGTACCATCATCGCAAAAATGAGTGAAAGTTGTTTCATGATTTTCTAAATTTTTTAAAAATTTTTCTCTAATAACAATTAATTGAATACAAATATATTGCATTGTTGCATAAATACAAAACAATAAAGTAGCATTTTAATTAACTCACAATGTTGTTTTTACATCCATACAAATGCAATACTTATCTTAACGCACAAGATGATTAAGACGCTGCCTAAGTAAAAAGAAGATACCTTACTCTATTTCCTAAAAAAGGCACACTTTCTTGCATAACTTAATCAGAATGCTGTACTTAGCAGATGAATAAATACAAAATAAATATGAAGCAGTGTTTTCAGTATGCCTTATCTTTTTATGTTTTACTGATCATTCAAGTAGCCTCTTTTGCACAAGCAGATTATTTCCCTGATCGAGTGTTTTGGGAAGAACGTTCTGCCGATGCGATGGGCTTCAACAGTGAAAGATTACAAGAAGCAATCAATTTCGCAGAAGAAAACGAATATGGCGGTGATCGGGACCTGCGCCGTGCCATATTAAAAGGTTTTGCCAACGAACCGTACCACTATTTAGCTGGCCCCACTAAGCACCGAGGCGGACCGGCAGGTCTGATTGTAAAAAATGGCTATATCATAGCCAAATGGGGCGATGTCGAAAGGGTAGATATGACTTTTAGCGTAACCAAAAGCTACCTTTCAACGGTGGCGGGCTTAGCACAGGACGATGGGCTGCTCGATGTGCGAGATAAAGTAAAAGACTACATCTGGGATGATACGTTTCGAGGCAGGCACAACAGCAAAATCACCTGGGATCATCTACTAACGCAGTCTTCGGATTGGCAAGGCGAGCTTTTCGGCATGCGAGATTGGGCAGACCGTCCGCCCAAAGATGGCGATCTTGATGACTGGAAGTACCGAGCGTTGAACGAACCTGGCACCGTTTATGAATATAATGATGTGCGCGTAAACGTACTGGCTTATTCCTTGTTGCAAATATGGCGGAAGCCTTTGCCAATGGTACTGAAAGAACGCATCATGGATAAAATTGGGGCGTCTTCGACTTGGCGTTGGTATGGTTATGACCAGTCCTTCGTAAACGTAGATGGCATTCAGATGCAATCCGTGAGTGGAGGTGGTCATTCAGGCGGTGGTGTTTTCATCTCTGCACTCGATCACGCTCGATTCGGCTTGTTATTCCAAAGAAAGGGCAACTGGGACGGCGAGCAGCTCATCTCTGAAAAATGGGTAGAAATGGTTCAACAGCCTTCTTCTGCCAATTCAAGCTACGGCTATATGTGGTGGTTAAATAATGAAGCGGGCAATCGAAACATGGAAGGCGTACCAGCATCTGTTTATTATGCTGCTGGATTTGGCGGTAATTACATAGTGGTGGATAATGAAAATGACTTAGTCATTGTAACTAGATGGTTAGCACCATCAAAGCTAGAAGCGTTTTTAAATCTGGTCCTAGCTGCTCAAGGAGAGGGCAAACAATCAACAAGCCTATTCAATGGCAAAAACCTAGACGGTTGGAACATCCACGGCACAGAAAAATGGTATGTCAAAGATGGTTTACTGACCTGTGAAAGTGGGAAAGACAAAGGCTATGGCTATTTAGCTACCGAGGATGAATATAAAAACTTTGACCTCACGCTTGAGTTCAAGCAAGAAGCTAATGGTAATAGCGGTGTCTTTTTTCGTTCTTCTATTGAGGGCACAAAAATAACGGGTTGGCAAGCTGAAGTTGCTCCACCTATGAACAGCACTGGTGGCGTTTACGAGTCCTATGGCAGAGGTTGGCTTATCAAGCCAAGTCCCAAGTTGGATGAGGCATTGAAAATGGGCGAGTGGAATAGAATGCGTATCAGAGTAGTAGAGGATGAAGTAACAACTTGGCTCAATGGCATTCAAATGATACATCTGAAAGATGAAAAAATTGGCGCAGCTACAGGTCAGATTGCCCTACAAATTCACGATGGTGGTGGCATTAAAGTTAATTGGCGAAATATAGAATTGACTAAATTATAAAAGGTGTCTGGTAGAGGGTAAGAAGATAAGACCAAGACCTCACAGGTGCTTTCTGCCTTCTACCTAATAACCTTTACCAAATAAAACAAGATGAAATACATACTAGCTTTAGATCAAGGAACAACGAGTTCAAGGGCTATTCTTTTCGACAGGAACAGCACTATTGTAAATGTGGCACAGCAGGAATTTACGCAGATTTATCCAAAGCCAGGATGGGTAGAACACAACGCCAATGAAATCTGGCAAACGCAACTCAAAGTAGCACAGGAGGTAGTGCAAAAGCAAAAAATAAGTGCTAGCGATATTGCAGCAATCGGTATTACCAATCAGCGTGAAACAACTCTTATCTGGGATAAAAATACTGGCGAACCCATTCATAACGCCATCGTTTGGCAGGATCGAAGAACGGCAGATATTTGCGATGCCTTGACGGCAGCCGGACAGACTGATTACATTCGCAAAAATACAGGCTTGGTCATTGATGCCTATTTTTCAGGCACTAAAGTCAAGTGGCTACTAGACAACGTGGATGGCGCAAGAGCAAAAGCAGAAAATGGCGATTTGTTATTTGGTACAATTGATTCGTGGCTAATTTGGAAACTAACAGGTGGCAAGCAACACATCACAGATTACACTAATGCATCTAGGACTATGCTCTATAATATCAATGAGCTAGACTGGGATGATTATTTATTGAAACAACTAGATATAACTAAGCAAATCCTGCCCACCGTGAAGCCTTCTAGCGAAGTCTATGGCCATACGGTCTCCTATCTCTTTGGCAGCGAAATTCCAATTGCTGGCATCGCCGGCGATCAACAAGCTGCTTTATTCGGACAAGCCTGCTACACTAAAGGAATGGCAAAAAACACCTACGGCACAGGCTGCTTCATGCTTTTGAACACAGGTGAAAAGCCCGTACAATCGAAAGCAGGTTTATTGACTACAATTGCTTGCGGGGCGAACGGAGAGGTGAACTATGCTTTAGAAGGTAGTATATTTATAGCCGGTGCAGCCATTCAATGGCTTAGAGATGGTTTAAAAATCATTGACTCATCGCCCGATTCTGAATACTTCTCGAGTAAAGTGCCTAGCACGGACGGCGTGTATGTTGTACCCGCCTTTGCGGGTTTGGGTGCGCCTTACTGGGATATGTATGCCAGAGGTGCGATTTTTGGATTGACACGCGGTACCAAAAAGTCGCACTTAATCCGAGCTACTTTAGAATCTTTGGCTTATCAAACTAAGGACGTTTTGGATGCTATGGAGAAAGACTCGGGCGTGCCACTAAAAGCCCTTCGGGTGGATGGCGGCGCAAGTGCCAACAATCTCTTAATGCAGTTCCAATCAGATATGCTAGGCGTGCCAGTTGAGCGACCCAAGGTGATTGAAACGACTGCTTTGGGAGCAGCTTACCTTGCAGGTTTGGCAGTTGGATTTTGGCAGATGAGCGACATTAACCAAAACTGGCAACTCGATGAACGCTTTGAACCAGCTATGGAAATTTCTAAACGTAACCAGTTGTATAAGGGCTGGCAAAAAGCCGTAAAACGTACAATGGGATGGGAAAAAGAGTAGTGCAAATAGGTTTATGATGACTATTGATCGCCTTTAGTGTCTATATTTCCAACGAGCGATCAATAGTTACGCTGTTTTTTTAGCCTACAAGTCAATGTAGTGACCCAAATCTAGCGTCCAATCATAGTCTTTGAATGAAAGGCTTGGGTCGCTATCCTGAGGAATGACTTTGTATTTTTTCAGATAATCTTCTTTTGCACCCGACAAACCACCGAAATCGCCTCTAAACCAACTAAAGAGTGCCGTTACATAGACTTTGTTTTCGGATGCTTCATAAGTAGTAGTCGCATTCAGGTAGCGACGGCTGCTCTCGTCTAGTTGCTTGTCTAGTTGATCGGCTTCATAGATAGCCACTGGTGGGCAACTTTTAGCTCCACAGTTTAAGGCAAAATGAATGCGTCCATCGCGTTCACTAACACGCAGTTTCTTTTCGTAGCTGCTCACAAACCATTTAGGCAAAAAGCCAAGTGCCAATTTTGACTGCGAGCCTCTGATGATACCGTGTTCTATGTCATCAAAACTCAGTTTTTTATTTGCAATGGTAGTGCGTGGGGTTGAAAAAAAGTTACCTCTATCTTCAAATAAGGCAGGATTGTTGCTCAAAAGCAATTGTATATTGGCGTTGTAGATGTTAATCCAAAATGCCTTTTTCTTCGTATCTGTATCTAACTGCTTGCTAAGTGCCTTCAAATCAAAAGTAGCCAATTGATTTTGTATTGCTTCGTAAGGACGATCATGCCTTACTGACTCCAGTAATTGTGTCGAAAGATCAAGTGCATTATTAGCAGTAGAAATATTATTTTCGCTTTCTGTTGTATTTGTTGTATTCATTACATTTAAAAGCACTAATAAAACGATGGTTGTCATTTAATTAATTTTTATTTGTTGTAGAACAAGTTACAACGGAATGAATGTTCAGTGAATCTGGCTTATATGCAAGTAAGTATCATTATCCCGACATTAAACGAGGCAAAAAATATTGAGCAACTCGTACCTTATTTACAAGAAAACAGCGGAGATGCGCTTGTGGAAGTTATTGTGGTGGACGCTCCTAAGAGCGAAGACGGCACAGCACAAGTAGCTACTAAGTTAGGAGCTAAAGTAGTAAAATGCGACCAGTGCTGCCGAGCAGTGCAGCTCAATCTAGGAGCAGTACATGCACAGACGGGATTGCTCTATTTCGTACATGCAGACGTGCTGCCACCAGCGAGCTACTTGTTGGATATTCAGTCTGCTATTGATGATGGAAAGGAATGGGGCTTTTTTAGCTATCAGTTTAACACCAATAAGCTGCTGCTGAAGCTAAATGCCTTTTATACTAAATTCGACGGAATGTTCGCTGGGGGTGGCGATCAAACGCTTTTTATTAAAAAAGCTACTTTCGAGCAATTAGGAGGATTTGACGAAACGTATCGAATCATGGAGGATTTTGAGTTTACACAACGAGCAAGAGCAAGGAAATTACCTTTCACGATCATTCGCAATGATGTCATTGTATCCGCACGAAAGTACCAATCCAATGCTTATTGGAAGGTTAACTTGGTTAATTTATGGATGTTTTTACTATTCTGGAGCGGAGCTTCACAAGAAAAAATGATTCGCACCTATCGAAAGTGGTTAAAGTAGTATTTTAAAGTATTTCTATGGTCTTTCATATTACTCATTACTTGAGGCCTTGATTGACTTTAATGTAACGTTATTTTTTCGATAAGTAATGCCCGCTCTAATGTAGTCAATACTGATAATATCGCCAGGGCGGTATCTAGCTACCTGCTCTTGTAGTTCTGGCATGGATTTTGTCTCTACGCCGTTGATTGCAGTAATAACATCACCCGACATTAGTTTTGCATCGGCTGCTGAAGTACCTTCTATCACTGACCTCACATGGACGCCTTCTACTTTTTTTAGTTTGAGTTCTTGAGCAATTTGACTATTGACATCACTAATTGTAATGCCTAATACCGCTCGCTGAACTTCGCCAAACTCTTTTAAGTCACTTGCTATTTTAATCATTAAATTAGACGGTATGGCAAACGAAAAACCTTCGTATCCACCACTCTCGGAAATAATTGCTGTATTGATCCCCATCAATTCCCCTTTTACATTTACAAGCGCACCACCACTGTTGCCGGGATTCACGACAGCATCCGTCTGAATGAAACTCTCGATACTATAATCCGAACGTAAAATCTGAATGTCTCTAGCTTTGGCACTCACTATACCTGCTGTTACCGTCGAATTTAAATTGAAGGGATTACCAACTGCCAGCACCCACTCCCCAACGCTCAAAGCGTCAGAGTCCCCAATTCTCAAGGGACTTAAATCATTCGATTCAACTTTTAATAAAGCAAGGTCGGTGCTAGGGTCTGTTCCAATTAGCTTTGCAGTTAGCTCTTTTTTGTTAAAAAGAATAACCTCGTAGAAAGAAGCTCCTTCAATAACATGATTGTTTGTGATGATGTAACCATCTCTAGAGATGACTACTCCTGAGCCGCCTGATACTTTATAATCTCCTCTATAAACGGTAATGCTTACTACTGAGGGAGTTACTGATTTTGAAGTAGCAACAAAATTTTCAATATCGCTATATGGTTTTACATTAACATGATTAGCAAGCTGAACCTCTTTGACCTGTGAAGACTTTATTCTATATTTAGCATTGATCTGATACTCAAAGAATGTGAAACAAATAATACTCGTCACAAGAGCCGTGCTAGCAGCTACAATGATAGTTAGGAATATATGTTTTGGCATAGTTGTAGCGTCTTTAGTAGATCGCCTAAAATTAACGTAAATATGGTACTTTTCTGTATATTGTTGGAATATTTATTCTATGTGTGTATTATTCCAGTGAACTCTTCTGTCAGCAAATCTCAATAACACACTTGTTTAATTTGATGTGAAAGATTAGTAAGTTTACACTTGGTTGAAACGCATAGAACTCGACTAAACAACATTTTACATCAATACTAAATGCCTCGTAAATTAAAACAAGTTTAAATCGTGAATACAACAACAGAAGAAATTATAGCATTGTATCGAAAGCATGGGCATGAATCCTATGGAGAAAATATGTCGCAAATTTCTCATGCAGTACAAGCTGGACTAATAGCAAAAGCTAAAGGATTCGATTCCGAACTTATTGCAGCAGCCTTTTTACATGACATAGGCCATATTTGTCCAATGGAAATGCAGCAAGAATTTGGACGCATGGGGGATTTTGGAGTAGATGCCCATGATAAGTGGGGGGAGTTGTACTTAAAAGCTAAAGGTTTTTCAGATCGTTTAATTGCAACAGTTAGAAACCATGTTGATGCAAAACGATATTTGTGCTATGCCGATGTAGCCTATTTTGAGCAACTCTCAGACGCTAGTAAGCAAACAATGACTTATCAGGGAGGCGTGATGTCAGAAAAGGAAGCAAAAATATTTGAGCGTAAGCCATTTTTTGAAGATTCTATTCACATCCGTAGAATAGATGAAGAAGCTAAAGTCTCTGATTTTGAAATTACAGCGCAGCATTGGACTTACTTTTCAGAGCTCGTTGAAAGCATACAGAAGAACTAGTATCAAGCGTAACAGAATACGCTCGGTATGCGTTATTTATAAAGTCATAAAAATGGTTTACTGAAATCTTTAACTTTACATATCATTTTGTTGTGCTGTTGGCTTAATCTGAATGGGCAAGCCACAGTTGAGCCATTCTATCTAAAGAGTAACCTCCAAGGTGGGTTTTATGAAGAAGCGGTAACCGTCGAACTTTATGCACCAATCGGTGTCAAAATCTTTTACACTACCAACGGTGCTGTACCAACTCCACACTCCAAACCTTACCAAAGCCCTATAACTATTGAATCAACAACTGTTCTGCGGGCATTAGCAGTAAAGAGCTTGAATGAACACAGCACATGGGCAGCTACTTTTTTTATTGACGAACCACCAACTCAGTTACCCGTCATTTCACTTGCCATTGAACCAACTTTACTTTTTGATGCAGACTATGGCTTATTTGTGGCAGGCAGATACGTTAGTGACTCCATTTGGTCGAAACCCAATGCTAACTTCTGGACACGCGATGAATTTCCCGCACATACAGAAATCTTTGAGTCAGACGGAACTGCTGTCTTCAATAGTGAAACAGGATTTAGACTTTTTGGAGGCTTCAGTCGCCTTTTCCCTCAAAAGTCTTTAACCATCGTAACTAGAAAAAAATATGGCAAAAAGCGCATTCAGCACCCTGTATTTGGAAATAGCAAGCCTCAAAAGTATAAATTTTTAGTCTTGCGAAACGCTGGTAGTGATTTTGGAAAAACACATTTCAGGGATGCTTTAATGGCGAGTTTAGTAGAAAACTGGGATATGGACTACCAAGCCTACCGCCCAGCACACGTTTATCTGAACGGCATCTACTGGGGAATTTATAATATCCGAGAAAAAATCAATAAGCATTTTTTGAATGCTTATCACGATATTGATAAAGATAGTATCGACTTACTGGAGCACCGCTCTGTTGTTAAAAAAGGAAGCGATGAACATTACTTGAATTTACTCCACTACTTAGCAAGTCATGATTTGAGCAAAAAAGAACACTTTGATTATGTAGCCACTCAAATGGAAGTAAATAATTTTATGGACTACCAAATTGCTCAAATTTATTTTGATAATCAAGATGCTGGTGGAAATATCAAGTTCTGGCGACCTCAAACACCCAACGGCAGATGGCGATGGATACTCTTTGATACAGACTGGGGCTTTGGATTGAATGACTATTATGCCTACAACAATAACAGTCTAAAATTCCATACAGCACCCAATGGAGCTGAGTGGCCAAATCCGCCGTGGAGTACATTTATATTAAGAAAACTACTAGAGTATAAAGATTTTCAAAACCTCTTTGTAAATCGCTTTGCCGATCATCTTAATCGGTCTTTTTCTACCTCTTTTGTTCAGCAGCGGATTGATTCTTTTCATCATGTCTTACAGTTAGAAATTCCACGACACCTTGAGCGGTGGAATTTAGAAGAAACTAACTGGCAGCGACAGGTGGCGCTGCTGCATACTTTTGCGGAAAAGCGTCCTGAAATAATGCGAATGCACTTAATGGATTTTTTCAAACTCGGCGCACAGGCTATACTCCAGCTTTCCACTTCTGAGGGTGGCAAGGTTACACTAAATCAGCACATCGAGGTAAGGCATTCTTTTTCAGGCATTTACTTTGAGGATATTCCAATTAGAGTAAAGGCAATCGCTGACTATGGCTATCGTTTTTCACATTGGGAGGAGTTTCCCGACAAAGCATCAGAACTTATTATTTCGCTTCGTGATACCTTTAGGCTCAAGGCCGTCTTTGAGCCCTATCGTCATCCACTAGCAGATAAGCTAATGATTAATGAAATCAATCCCAATGCCCGTCATGCAGGAGATTGGATAGAACTTTATAATTATTCTGATCAGGCCATTAACCTAAAGAATTGGAAATTATCAGATATCAAACATACTTTTAGCCTACCTCCTGTTGAGATAGGAGCTAGAGATTATTTAGTAGTCTGCCAAAATGCTAGCCAGTTTTTAGAGACGTTTCCCAATGCTTATAACTTTGTCGAGGGCTTGACCTTTGGTATAAATAAGCACCATGAGCGCCTGCAACTTTTAGCAGCTGATGGAACAGCCATAGATAGTGTAAATTACACCATCGCTCCTACTGATTCTACATTTACGCTTTCTTTACTACTCCCTCATTTGGATAATGCTCAAACTGAAAATTGGACGATTAGAAAAGGAGATGGTACCCCAAATGCAGGTAATCCTTACTTTATAGAAAGTAGCATTAAAGCAGAACAAAATTTTTGGATGCAAGCAGGTATAATGTTAGGCGTTGGTATTATAATTATTTTGATCTTCCTAGCACAAATAAAAATTATTATGTGACCTAATCAGATCAATTGGTCAGAACAATATATTTTCTTATTTTATTTAAAACTTACAAAATGTTAGACAAATTATTTGAATCTGTTAGTGGTAACGTGATTAGTCAATTAACAGCGCAAGCAGGCATCACTCAAGAGGATGCGGAAAAAGTATTGCCCGTGGCAAAAGAAACACTAGAAAGTGGTTTGATGAACGAAGTGAAAGGAGGAAACATCTCGGGCATTCTTGATATGTTTAATACAAAAACAGAAAATCTCGAAAGCAATGGGCTGTTCAGTAACTTGAAAGGTCAACTCCTCCAAAACTTACTAGCTAAGGCAGGGGTGCCAGATGCTATTGCAGGTCTTGCAGCAGATACGGGTTTACAGAGTATTATCAGAAACCTAAGTAGCATTTTAAGTAATGACGGCGGAGAAGTAACGAAAGAAAGCCTCATGAAAAATTTGGATTTAGGAGATATCGTCGGAGGCTTGCTAGGCGGCAATAAAGGCGGAATAGGTGGTATGCTCGGTGGCTTATTTAAAAAGTAATTTTCCCATTTATTGCACAACTAGATTTACAATTTTAAAAGCCTCCTGTAATATAAAAGTTAATTACAGGAGGCTTTCCTCTTATTGCTCCTCTTTTAATGACTGTACGTATTTCTCTACTAAAGACTTGTAGTAAGGCTTCAAATTGGGAGACACTGTTTGATATGGATTAACGGATTGCTTGCGTTTTTCCAAGTATTCTTCTAGTGAAGGTGGCACTTTTCTTGCGATGTCTTCTGGTCGCTCGGCTTTGCGTTGATTATCATATTCTTTCTCTCGCTCTGCTTTTTCATGCTCTAGCAGGCGCGTCAAGATTTCTTTCTGCCGCTCTTGCATCTCATTCGTCAGTTTTTTGTTCACTAAGTCCGTTTCAATTTTATCCATTCCATCAATAATGTCTTGTAATTCCTGACCGCTCTTGCCTTTGCCTTGTTCGCGGAGTTCCCGCTGTTTTTCTTTTAATGCTTGGCGCAGTGCAGCTTGTCTAGCAGCCATCTGAGCAAATTCCTTGCTTCCCATGCTACCTTTTCCTTGTTCCATTTGTTGTTTCATCTGCTGCATTTGCTGATTGAGCTGCTGTTGCCCTTGTGATATTTTATCGGAAGGTTTCCCTCCAGGTTTAGCGTTTTGCCCAGGATTGTTGCACATTTGATTCCCCTTCATCATACTCGCCATTTGCTGCTGCATTTGCTGCATAGTCTCACTTAACATCAGTGCTAAATCATTGACATTTTTCATAGCTCTCTGCTGATGCTCGGCAGCTTGTGGCTTACGTCGCTCTTCTAAATCTTCAACAGATTCATTCATATTTGCTTTGATTTCTGTTACTTTATCTATAACAAAAGTTTCAATTTGTGCGACTCGCTTACTCAAAGCTACTAAACTATCTTCTATCAAGCGGAAATCGTCTTTGAGCTTAAATTGCTTTTGCACCAAATCTACATATCTCGGCGTTGTTGTTTCTGTCGGTGTAAATTCTTCAATCAAATCTTCCTGATCGAAAGAAAGAGCAACCAAGTTCTCTAACAGCTGCCTCAAATCTTCTAAGTTCTCCTGCGCTTGCTCCATTTGCATACTCTGCATTTGCTGTGACATCTTCTGGGCAGATTGCCGCATTTTTTGGGCTGCATTTTTCTGAGATTCGGAAGCCTTTTGATTTTGTTGTTGTTGCAATTGCTCTTGACTTTGCTCCAACTGCTCTTCAATCTCTTGCATCTCTTCGCTCTGATCGCCTAAATCTTGCTTGTTTTCCAACTCTTCATTTTTCTGCTCTATGTCTTCCATCTTCTCTTGCAACTCATCAAACTTTTCATTGATCTCCTCTTGCTTTTGCTCCAATTCTTCCTGCTTGGTTTGTTGTTCTTGCTCGCTTTGGTCTTCTTGATTTTCAGTTTGTTCTTCTGTCTCTTCGCTCAGTTGCTCCTGTTCTTCTGCTAGCTCTTCTAACTTTTCCACCATCTCCGTCATTTCTTTTTCTAGTTCCAGTTGTTTGAACAATTCCAACAAGCGATCTATCTCTGTTTCTAGCTGCTCATCATTCATTTCCATATCTTCCACCATCTCTAACGCCTCATCCTTCTGCAATTCTTCCATCAATTCCTGAATCTGCTTCATCAATTCCTGCATCTCTTCACTCATGGTTTCCTCGAACATCTTCTGCAGTTGTTCCTGTTTCTCCATAATATCTTCTGACTGCTGCTTATACTGTTCTTGATTTTTCAAATTCTCATCGAACTTTTCTTTCGCCTCCTTCATCTGCTTTTCCAACTCTTTTTGACGCTCTAGCAGTTTCTCCAATTCTTTCTGATCTTGCCAATCTAACTCCTTCTTTTGCAGCATTTTCTCTCGCATCTTCTTCATGTCTTCCTGCAACTTCTTACTTTCTTCCAAAGCTTTTTTCAAATCGTCTTTAATCTGCTCATCATTTTCTTCCTCCATCGCTTCATACTCCTCTACCGTAGGTACAGCATAGATCATGAGATTGGTTCTAGCTGATTTACTACCATTAACACCGTCATTATCAAATACTTCAAAGTAGTAAGTTACTTGATCTCCTGGCTGCAAATCCAATTCATTTAAGTCAAATTGATAGTCATATTCAATCTGCTTTCCTGCTGGCTTTTGCAGTTTGATCGATTGTAATTCCTTCGCCTCTCCATTCTTATTTTTAATTTGATAATTGAATGAAAGACTCAACAAGCCGTAATCATCCGAAGCATCTCCAACGAAGTAAACTAGTTCTTGCAGTGTACTGTCCACAAATTTTTCTGCACTGATGCTCGGATATTTATCTGGAATAACAGAGATCGAGTAACTTATTGAATCTGCATTAGGCAAGTCTTCATTAGAAATGTACAACTTGTAGCCCTCGCCTTTTAGTGCTTTCTTTTTGTAGGAAAATGTATTGTTAGAAAGTCGCTTAGTCTCCATTTTTTCAACTTCGCTTGAAAAGGCTAAATCAATAGCATCTGTATTTTGAGCATCAAATATCCAATTCAAGTCTGTTCCCTGTGGTACAACAATATCACCTACGCTATTCAAGTCTTCATCCTTGATAGCTGTGTAAGTTGGATAATCTAATTTGATCGTAAAATTGAGTAAGTTGGGTTTTTTTAGGACATTCAAATCGTACTTTTCAGAATTAATCCCATTTGAAAGCAGTCGAAATGATTTCCTTTCTTGCACATTATTGAAGCGGTAAGAAAATGTGTTGGCATCTTCTTTCGCCATTCTATATTGATAATTATCTACATCAATGAACACCTCATTTGGAAGCACATCCCCTTCTACCTTTATCGTCAGTGGAAAATCCTCATACTGCACCACATCTAGGTTTTCTTTATCTACCATAAACTGAAAAGGCGCAGGTCGTTCATAAGTAATGTTATTATTAATTAAGCGACTAGTACTATCTTTTAACAAACTAGGAGCAGCAAACAAGATGACAATTAACAACAAAAGCGGCGGCAACACATAGCGCAAATGCTTACGATTTTGCCCAAAGTCAATCGCATTTTTAAAAGGTACTACCTTGATTTCTTCTGATTTTTGGTCAATACTTGCGAGTACTAGATCTTGATTGCCTGACTCTTCTGCTTGTTGACGAAGTTGTAAAATATTGAGCAATTTATCTTTCACATCGCCAAAATGTTGACCAATGATACTTGCTGCTTGCTCATGAGAAATGACTTCTCCCAGACGAAAATACTTCGTCAACGGCACAACAATCCATCCAACAAGAGCCAACATGCTCGTCCCAATAAAAGAATAAAATAGTACTTTTCGAGCCGTCGTGCTTAGTTGAACATCACTATTCAAATAGAAATATCGCTCCAAGAAGTTGAGACCTAGATACAATATAAGCAATAAAGCAGTCGTGTATAAAAAGCCTCTAATCAATTGATTAGTATAATATTTTCTAATGAACTGATCGAGTTTCTGAATTAATAATTGGTAATTCCCCTGTGTCATGTCGGTAAGTAAATTTTTATGTATTGGTTACATACTATCGTCTCTTCAGACTTAAACTTGTCCTATTTACAATCGAGTAACAACAAAACTTGCTATTAGGTTATGTGAAATTATAGAACAAAAACGAATTGAACAAACGATTTGGTGTTAATGACTGGTCAATAGGCATAAACAACATTCAGCCTACCCTTAGTAACGATTCTTTATTATGTCGATATGGTTCTGAGTGCTATGAGAAAGGTGGATCAAATAGTTCATTTTATTATCTTATTTGAGAGCGGACTTATTTCAAAATTAGTGTCTTAATTCAGTACATTTACTTATCCTAGATGGATATATTTGTGTTATTCTGATTATTTAGCCATCAGCAGACACCTTTCGATTAGTCTGCTATTAAAATTCATTACGAGTTATTATGCGGGGAAATAGTTTTGGTAAGGCATTTACAATTAGCACTTTTGGAGAATCACATGGCAAAGCCATTGGCGTTATTATTGATGGTTGTCCAGCAGGCTTAGAAATTGATGAAGCGTTCATTCAAGCGGAGTTAGCTCGCCGTCGTCCAGGACAATCAGCAATCGTAACACAGCGAAAGGAAAGTGATGAGGCTCAGATACTCTCTGGTGTTTTTGAAGGAAAAGCGACAGGCACTCCAATTATGATTTTAATAAACAATAAAGACGCTCGCTCCAAAGATTATAGTCATATTGCTACAAAATTTCGTCCTTCTCATGCAGACTATACCTACCACGTAAAATATGGTTTACGAGATTACAGAGGTGGTGGTCGCTCTTCTGCGAGAGAAACAGCAGCCCGCGTAGCTGCGGGAGCAGTTGCGAAGTTATTTTTAAATCAACAGGGTATATCTATCAAGGCGTATGTTACTCAGGTGGGGGAATTGGCGATGGCAGCCACCTACCAAAATATTCAGTTTGATCAAATTGAACAAACTGCCGTTCGATGCCCAGATTTAAAATTGGCAGAAGAGATGATTGAGCATATTAAGCAAGTTAGAAAAGAAGGCGATACAATCGGTGGTGTTGTTGCTTGCATTATAAAAGGCTGCCCAGCTGGCTTAGGCGAACCAGCTTTTGACAAACTACACGCTGATCTAGGAAAAGCAATGCTCAATATCAACGCCTGCAAGGGTTTTGAATATGGCTCAGGTTTTGAAGGAGTAAAAATGAGAGGCTCTGCTCATAATGATATATTTTACAACGAGAACACAACAATCAAGACTAAAACCAACCATTCTGGCGGAGTGCAGGGCGGAATTTCAAATGGAATGGATATTTATTTTAAAGTAGCATTCAAGCCTGTGGCAACTATTGTATCGGCACAGGAATCTGTAGATGAAGCGGGAGAAACGGTTGAAGTGGTAGGCAAAGGTCGCCATGATCCTTGCGTTGTACCGCGAGCTGTTCCTATTGTCGAAGCGATGGCAGCTTTGGTGCTTGCAGACCATTTTTTGAGGCAGCAAATGACGAGGGAGTAAGAAGTTTACGCTTCTTCCTCGAACCATTTTTTTAGTTTTACAGCAACACTCTTGCCAACCACTGTGGCAACAGCATCAATGTCAGCTTCCTTAATTTTTTTCACAGAACCAAATTCCTTGAGCAGTTTTTCGGCTGTTTTCTCGCCGATGCCTGAAATATTTGTCAGTGTGGTGTTTATGAAATTTTTGGAGCGCTGGTCTCTATGAAAAGTAATTGCAAAGCGATGAGCTTCGTTTCTGGCGTGTTGAATTACTTTTAGTGTTTCTGATTTCTTGTCGATATAGAGCGGTATTGGATCATCGGGAAAAAAGATTTCTTCCAATCGTTTAGCAATACCAATAACGGTGATCTTATCCTCTATATCCAATGTGCGCAGGATTTTCATGGCTGCATTTAATTGTCCTTTCCCTCCATCAATGACGATCAATTGAGGTAAATCTCTACCTTCACTTAGCTGTCGTTTGTAGCGACGATATATCACCTCTTCCATTGAGGCGAAATCATTCGGACCCTCCACGGTTTTTATGTTGTAGTGCCGATAATCTTTATTGCTAGGTTTACCATTTTTAAAGACAACACAGCTCGAAACAGGATTTGTGCCTTGTAAATTAGAATTATCAAAGCATTCCAAGTGGATAGGTGGCACATTCATCTGCAAATCTTTTTGCATGGTCTTCACAATGCGCTCTGCCGAAGTTTGCTTTTTGATTTTGTTGAGTTCTTGCTGCTTTTTTTGATTCAAAAAGTAGCGCACATTTTTTGCTGAAAGCTCTACTAAAGTGCGCTTATCTCCACGCTGAGGTACTGTTACCGCAATTTCTTTTTCAGGAGGAGCAATCTCAAAAGGCACAACAATTTCAGGGGCAATACTATTGAATCGCTCGCGAATGCGTGGGATGACATATTCCAGTAAGTCTTTTTCGTTATCATCTAAATTTTGAATAACCTGCTGTGTGTAGGCATTGATAATTGAACCTTCTACCACTTTCAAATAGTTGACATAGGCACATTTCTCATCTTTGGCGATGTTGAACACATCTACATCTTCGATTGACATTGCGACTACCTGCGATTTGCTTTGATACCCCTCAAAAGCTGTGAGTTTTTCTTTGAGTTCTTGAGCTTGCTCAAATTGCATATGCTTCGCATAGTGCTGCATTTTTTGCTTGAAATGCCGCTTTACACTCCCCATGCGACCTTTTAATATATTTTTGATCTGCTCAATTTTTTCGTTGTATGCTTCTTCGCTTTCTAAGTCTTCGCATGGACCTTCGCAATTTTTGATGTGAAATTCTAAACAAAGTTTGAATTTCCCTTTTTCAATATTTTCTTCTGAAAGTAAATACTTACAAGTACGAAGAGGAAATAACGATTTAATTAAATCTAGAATGATCTTTAGCCGTGCCTTTGAAGTATAAGGACCGAAGTAATGTGATCCGTCCTTAATGACTCGGCGGGTGATGAATACTCTTGGGAATCGTTCGTTCTTAATGCAGATGTAATTATAGGACTTATCATCTCGCAACATGACATTGTAGCGCGGTTGATATTGCTTGATGAGCGTATTTTCTAGTAATAGTGCATCTTGCTCTGTCTCGACGATCGTATATTCAATGCGGTCTGCATTTTTAACTAATGTTCTTACTTTATTGCGTTTATCTTTTTGCGCTCCAAAGTAAGAAGCAAGACGGTTCTTAAGATTCTTTGCTTTTCCAACGTAAAGAATGACATTTTCCTTATCAAGGAAGCGATAGACTCCTGGCTGCTTTGGTAGTGTTGGTGCTAGTTGTTTGTAATCTTCTGTTGTCATGCTCAATAGTTCCTACACTTTAACAATGATCCATGTTAAGAGGTTGTTTGACTTTGAGCTAAAGATGATTTCTTTAATTCACCTTTTGCAATTGTCCATTTCGATCATAAACTAGAAAAGCCGTTGAAAAACCAGCTCGTTTTGCTTTTGTGAGTGCATTACGCGCTTCTTGTTCTGTTCTATATCCGCTTAAGAGCATTACGGTAAGTTGTCCTTTTCGATGCTGCTCAACAAAGCCTAGACCTTCCACTTTGCGTTCATCAAAATATTTGCTAGGATCGCGATAGGCAGCTAATTGCACTTTGTAACCATCACTCATCTCAACATCATTGCCTCCTTTATCAATGCCTGTTACCATACTTGAACTTCCAATGACTTTATCTGCTACATTCTGCATTTCTTCCTCTACTACAAATGCTCCTTTGTAACCACTGCTCCCTAGTTTTTCTGCTAAGATACCAGCTTCTGATTTGGACAAAAATACGCCTACTCTAATTTTGAATAGCCCTTTATCTTTCACATAATATACGTTACCGTGTACGTTTAGAACGGCATATTTATCTAAGTCCAACTTATCAGTAGCACTAACTTGCACAGCATAACCCAAGTCTGGTAGATCGTCAATTGATGGAGAAACTGGATCAACAGCAGGAGTTGTTGGCGTGGTGCTACTAGTTCTACGCATTTCTACAATACCCAGCACATTTCGTCCACCATCTCTTACTGAGACATTTCGGCTTCTATCGGCATATCCTATTTTAGAGTATCTAACTGTATAATAGGCATTGACTTGTAATGGTAATTTATAGTTACCTTTTTGGTCAGTATAAGTTTCATAAGTTGATCTATTCTGCTGGTTAGTAGCTTGCACTAACATCTGATCTATCGGGATTCGTGTATCTACATCCACGACTAAACCCTCGTACCGATCTGCTTCGTTCTCTAGTACAACTTCGTAGTTTTTGTTATCTCTGATACTAATACCCGACAATTGTAGCGCTGCTGTTGTGTAGCCTGGCTTGCGAATAAGTAGGCGACAATTCAGTTCTTCATCTGCCCTGAAATTGAAAATACCGTTAGCGTCTGTTTCGTAAATTCCTTTTTGGCAATCTGAAAAATCAATCATTGCACCGTTAATAGGCATATTATCTGTTGCGTTTAGCACCCTAACAATCACTTCATTCGTTTCTCTACTTACTTTATAAATATCTTCATTACCTCGCCCCTCTTTTCGGTTCGATACGAAGTAGCCTAAGTTGCGAACACCGTCGAAAATAAACCCAAGGTCATCATAAGAAGAGTTGATACCAACCCCCATGTTTCTTGCTACTGACCATTCCTGATTATTGCGCTCCGATTGGAATATATCATAGCCTCCATATCCCTCGTGCCAAGTAGAAGCAAAATAGAGTGTCCTCCCGTCAAAATAAGGTGAAATTTCATCACCTAACGAGTTAATGGTATTGGGGAGCAACTCTGGTGGCGACCAGTCATTAGCTGTTTTGTAAGAAACATAAATATCAAAACCTCCTACTCCTCCTGGTCGATTGGATGCAAAATACAGTGTATTGCCATCAGCAGCCAAATGTCCAAAACCAGTCGAGAAATCCGATCCATTCCAAGGAAACTCGCGTTCCTCTGACCAATTTCCATCATAGCCAACATCAGCAATGTATAAGTCTAATTTCATGCCACTTGAAGAGATCATTCGAGTGCCATCTACAAAATTATTTCTTGTAATGACCACGGTTCTTCCATCAGAAGCATACGAAATAGGCCCTTCACCATCTCGGATATTGGCTTGTGGGCGTAATAATCGTTCTGTTTTTAAACTTCCCTGTTCATCATTGGCGACAAATACTTGATTTTTAGCTTTACCCGTCCAAGAAGAAGTGGAAGCGTTAGCATCTAGGCGAGCAGAGGAATAAGCAATTTGATTATTCTTGAAAAAAGTAGGCCCGAAATCAGAAGCAGAGGTATTGATACCATCTAAAGGTAGAATATCGTATCGAGCAACTCGACGACTATTTCTACTGGCATAAATAGCTCTTTCATAGTAATGATTGCCATACTCAGGGCTAACTTGCCCAAAGCGTCTAAACTCTCGTGCAGCTAGGTCGTACTTTTCTGCCGACATCAAGACTTTACCGTAATATAAATAATGAATAGGATCAACCGTTTGAGGTGCAGAAAAAGCACGTTCGTACCATTCTTCAGCTTCTTCAATCTCATTGAGGTGCCGATAACAATCCGCTAGTTTTGCCATAGCTTCTCCATCAGCAGGATTTTGGTTGATATAACGCAGGTAGGATTGTATTGCTCTTGAAAATGCTTTTAATTCATATTCCTTATCCGCTTTTCTTTGAGCTTGTACTTGCCCTACCAAAAGGCACATTAATATCAACAGTAAAAATCCGTTTCGTTTTCCGCTTTTTATCATGCTATGGATGTTTTATGATCTATTGAATTGTTTTTTATTTAGGAATTTGACAGAAAAAAATAGTGTAATTAACGAATATAACTATTAAAATTATATCTAAGGTCAAACATTAGTTAGGCGAGTAAATTTATTGGTTTTTATTTTTCTATATCAACAGTTGAGTCCGATTGTACTTCTTCTGTTACTTCTGATATTGTTGCAGTACTGGATCGCCCACTTCGATCAATTACCGTTGCACTTGCTTGTTGTGTGCCATAGACCAGTATATCTTGAATATTGACATGAGCAGGACGAGTAGCAATGTAGAAGATGGTATCTGCTACATCAGAAGATTTCAGAGGCTGAAAATCATTATAAATTTTAGACCGCTCTTTATCTCCATCGAATCTAACTAATGCAAATTCTGTTTCTTCTACATGAGCAGGCGAGACTTGACTTACACGAATGTTGTGCTTGTGCAAGTCCAAACGCATTCCTTTTGTCAAGGCATCTACGGCATGTTTTGTGGCGCAGTAAACGCCGCCATTAGGATAAACTTCCTGACCGGCAATAGAGCAAACATTAATAATATGACCTCCTCCGTTCTTCACCATATTGGGAGCAATTGCTCTAGTCATGTAAAGTAATCCTTTGATATTGGTGTCAATCATCGTTTCCCAGTCCTCCAGCTTACCCTCATGGATAGGCTCAAAGCCCTTTGCTAATCCCGCATTATTAATGAGTAAATCAACATTTGACCACTCTTCACTTAGGCTTTCAACCATTTCCTCCACAGACAATGGATCGCGAACGTCAAATGCTTGTAACAGCACATCAGCATTATAATTTTTTTCGTATTCTTTTTTGATCTCTTCTAAGCGTTCTGTTCTTCTGCCCGTCAAAATCAAACGGTAGCCATTGGCAGCAAACAAATCCGCTGTTGCCTTTCCAATGCCTGATGTCGCTCCTGTAATGACCACCAACTTTGCCTCCTCGACTGATTCTGCTATTGATATTTCTTCTTTGCCTTCTTCTTCGTCTAGCACTTCCACTTCATTTGTTGGTATAGCTGCAATATTCTTTTGTGCTGTTTGAAGTATAGATTGATTTTTTAATACCAATTCTTCTAAACGCTTGATATCTGATTGAAGACGAGTGATCAAATTTTCGGCTACTACAGGCTCTTCTTCTTGGCTAGCTGCATAAGTAACCTCAACATCAGGCGTTTCTTCTAGCACCTTTAATGCCGTTTCTAGTGATGTATCTGCGGTATCATCCTCGACTACATCCTCTTGATTTGGTGCTAATAAGTCTACTTCTCCTGCTTCAATTTTTTCTGACTCATCAGAAACAGTTGCTTCCGTTAAGAAAACTTGATCGTTTTGTGCTGTTTTCAATTCTGGATTGATCTCGACGGCAAGTTGGTAGGCTCTTGTAGCTTGCTCTTTCTGACCTTCTTTGTAAAAAAGTACAGCCAAATCGTAGTTGGCGAAAGGATGATCGGGCTCTAGTTCTAATGTTTTTTCAAAATAGGTCGCTGCCTTTACAGTATCTTTATACGATTCATCTTGCAAGACGGCATACTGATAATGTGCATCTGCATTATTGGGATCGGATTGAATTGCTTGCTCAAACAATGCTGCTGCCTGTGCTTGTGAGGCATCATACTGATTCGCTAAAATATTAGCCAAACGATAATGCACTTCTGGATATGCCTCATCTATCGCAATGACTCTATCAAAATGAAATCTAGCAGTATGATAATCTTCCCTCATTTCTGCCAATTCACCCAACAGGAAATGAGCATCTTTATTATCGCCACTAATTTGAATGAGCCTTTCTAACACTACTTTTGCCTTACTATTTTCATTCTTGTATTGAATTAATGCTTTTGCAAAGCCGTACTGCAATGCTTCATTATCTGGATGTACTGCTATACCCTGCTCAAAATCACTCATAGCTTCCTCTACACGCCCTTGCTCCAGTGCTTGATTTGCTTTGCGGTGGTAGTCATCCGCAGCTAGCGTTTCGACGGCTGGTGCTTGTTCTTGAATATCCTCCCTTTGTTCGAGCACAACTAGAGAATCGGCACTAGGTGTATTGTCAGCAGATAATTGAAGAAAATCCATTTCTTCGTTGTCATCAACTAGATTTTCTTCTTCATTAGGCAATAGGGTAATACCTGGTATGTCACTTATATCGACATTTAGATCGTCTGACTCGTGAGCGTATTGACCATTCGTACTCGCTAACTCATTTTGAGCAACTTTAGTCTTTGATCGACTTTCGTCCTTTGCTTGCAGCACCTCATGCCCGGCAGCGTCATCGACAAACGCAAAAAACTGCCCGTAAGCATCCGCTTCAAAATCTTCTAATAAATTATGGTCTCTGTTGCGAAGGAATCTTAAAAATTCTCCGATTTCGGATGAAATACTGCGGATAACACTCAACTGCTGATTAAGCATTACTTCTTCTTCTTCTGTCATTTCTCGCTTTCTTCTTCTTACTGCTAAGTACTCATCTTGCCAATAATTCATGTATTTGATGACATTACTGACTCGATCAAAAGAAGTTGACACTATTTCTTGCTCACCTGTCTCTGGATTCACAGCTATCCCGTCGGTTATGATAGTTTTCACCTTATTGTTGCGAATTAGATCTTGAAATACGGGTAGCAGATCGTACATACATTTGGAAGACTTCAGAAAGTTATCACTGATTAGCAATAGAATAGGGTAAGCACTTCCTCGCAACTTATCATGCAAATAGGGAGACTCCTCATTGCAAGCAAGATGCTCGAAGGTGTAGCCAGTCGAAAAGAGTGTTTGATCTATTTTTATAGCGATCTCTTGATTGATGGAGTGGTACGCAAGCAGTATTGTTTTATTTGTCATGATCTACGTTTATTCGATTTATTGGAAGGGAGTTTTTTAATTTTATATTGTCTTATATTGTATAGCTTATTTTTACGAGCATAAATTGGGCTTGTTACATATTTGTACTATCTTAATCTTTGGAGTCTCTTTTCTCATAATGCGTTTTCTTGCACTAATGCTTTAATAGTTTGGTCAAAATCACGCACAAACGTTTTGTACTTGCTTGTAGCTGGTCCTGAAAATCCTGTATGTACTTTCCTCACTTTATTGTTCCGATCAATAAAAAGTAGGGTTGGATAGGCACTAATCTCGTTCAAAACAGGAAACTGCTTACTATTTTCTTCTTTGTTGTAATAACCCGCCAGTAGCAAATCATACGGCACATTTAATGCTTCTTTGAATACTTTTAATCGCTCTTTTGCCTTACCTTTTTCTTTGTATCGTTCAAATGCTAAACCAATGACGGCTAGCTCCTCCTCAAGTTCAGGATTTGCCTCAAGATAATCTACCAAAAAAGAAGTTTCGTCCAAGCAATTAGGACACCAAGTTCCGAATAGCTGCACTAGCTTGATTTTCTGTCCATAATCTTTCAAGGACTTTACTTCTCCCATTTCATTTTCTAGTTCAAAGCTAAAAGGTTCATCTCTAGTCAAAAAAGTTAGGCTATCAGGATTGGATAATTCAAATGAATCGTTTCGCTTAGCTTCCCAAGTAGTCTTGTAGTGCTTTCCAGAGAGAAATGTACCAATCATAGTGCTGTCAGCTAATATTTTGGCCTCATACAAGTAAGCATGAGAACCATCGAAGCAAGATAGATAAACTTTATCAGCTTGTATAGTACCTTCTAGATAGCGGTAGTCTCCCGTTTCTGTTCGGAACGTTCCAGTGAGGTTATTGCCTTCCTGCTTGAACTCTCCTACTGCTGGATAAGGCGTTTCAGTATCTACTTCAAAATAGACTTCCCAATTGCCGCTAATATCCATGAAAGGCGTTTTCCTTAATTCGGTAAACCGATGATTTTCACCGTGGTAAGCGACAAAGGGAATCTTGTAGTTATCTCTATAATTCACGACCCACTGCCCCTCAATTACATCCTCTTCATAAAGTGCAGTAATATATGAATCGAAAATAGGAAATTCAATGCGAATGGTATCTTGGTTAGTTGTTGGATTTCTACCATAGGTAATGTCATCAACTACAATTCGCTCTTCCCCGTTCATTACCACCAAATGAAAAGTAGTGGGGCTGTCGTAAATGACCTCAAAGTTAAAAGGTAATTTTCCTTCGGTTACTTCTTCAAACTGAAAATCTGATTCGATCGTTTGCCGAACGGCACTACTTTTTTCTAGTTTCAGCACGCCTCGCCATTTTCCCGGTGGCACAGCTACGTATTGATTGTCAATAACTATACATGACTGAACTAACACAAGTAAAGCCGCTATTACAACAATCCATTTTATCATGTTTCTTCTATTTAGTACAGCAACAGAACAAATACGATGAGGGTTTAACTACTTTGATCTTTCTCCGACAAAACTATCTTCTTTGTGTATTGCATCAATCAATAGTTGTTAACTAAGAAGTCAGACTTGAAAACGGTAAATCTGACTTCTTAGTTGATTAGTAATTTTCAAATAGACTGAATTCAATCTCCTCTACTTTATCTCGATACGCTTTAAAATCACTATTCATGAATGTTTCAACCTTGCTTAGTACTTCTTCTGTCTCCTGCTTTGCTTCATTCATAAGCGTTTCCACTGCTTGTGTTGGTTCGGTTTCCATTGAACCCAAGTAGCTATACACGCTTCCTAGAGTAGAACTTAAATTCTCAAATCGACGTTGAATACCTTTTAAGTTCTCAGGTGAAAAATAGAGCTCATCAAGCGTTTTTAAACTGTCCTTCAAGGATTTACCCATGTCCTTAATTTCTTTTTTAGTAGAGTCTGCTACGTGTATTATTGCATTATCTACTAGATCAATCGTCTTTCTGGCAGAGCGAATTTTCTCATACCCTTTGGCTGCCTTTTCCACTATTTCGTAGTAGTTATCATAAGTAGCTGCCATTTGTTCTAAATCGTAGTCTTTTTCATCTAAACGCGGATCAAAGTGCACTTTTACAGTGGTTGAATCTTTATGCTTACCATAAGTGAATAGCACTTTGTACTCACCAGGAAGTACCTCATAGCCTGAAGGCGTATTGTCATCCTCTTTCGCTTCACGACGAGAAGGAAAACGAACACCATCTTTTCGCATATTCCAATAAATGCGGTTCATAAGTGTATCTAACTTAGTCGTATAAGTTCGGATGGTATCACCTTTGCTGTTGATTACTTGCACTTTTAGTTTTTCTTTTTTGACATTTAGCGCCGTATCGGGCTTCACCCAAAGTGTCATCATTGCTCCATTTCGACGGTTATCGCCACGATATTCTCCATCAGCTACAAAGCGTGTGCCGTCGTAAGAGCGGTAATTGGCCAAGTAAGCATCGGGAGCGTCGAAGGCTTTGAATGATTCTTCTAGTAATTTGCCACCTGATTGAGCAATGGCTCGGATTGGACGAATATCATCTAAAATCCAGACAGCGCGACCAAAAGTACCTACAATTAGATCATGCTCTCGAGGATGAATTTTCAAGTCACGCGTAGAAACTGAAGGAAAATCGTTCATCCATTTGTTCCAGTTTTTACCGCTATCTATGCTAAAGTAAAGTCCATAATCCGTACCCAACCATAGTAGATTTTTCGCTACGGGGTCTTGCACAATCGAGAGTGCATGACCACTCACCTGTTTTTCGTCCACTATTTTTTTAAACGTTTTGCCGTAGTCGTTGGTGTGAAAAGCCATGGGTTGCCAGTCGTTTCGGCGGTAATCATTTACAATCACAAATGCCTCTCCTGCATTGTCCTTAGACACTTCAATATAAGGAATCCAACTACCAGCTTTGACACTCGGCAAGCGATCTGCTAGATTTGTCCAAGTTTTACCACCATCTCTAGTCAATTGCAAATTACCGTCGTCCGTTCCTGCCCAGATTGTGCCTTCATCTATCGGGCTAGGTGCAATAGCAAGAATCGTCGTATGATTTTCTGCTTGAGTATCATCAATAGTCAAACCGCCAGTTTTGGCTTGCTGCTGCTTAGTTGAATCATTTGTAGTCAGATCAGGACTAATAATTTCCCAACTTCTGCCACAATCTATACTTTTATGCACATATTGGCTACCATAGTAAACCCCACAATCATTGTAGGGGTCTTGAGCAATGGCAGCATTCCAGTGAAATCGCAACGTTTCGCCATCGGGATGGATGGGTTTGATGAAGCGGCGATTACCTGTTTCACGATCCACGAAACCGACATTCCCGCCTTGTGACATAGCATATATGTAGCGACTATCTTTGGGGTGAAATACAACATCAAAACCATCACCAAAGAAGACTTCTTGCCAATCTGAATTACGAATACCACCCGGCTTCCAAACAGCACTCGGACCTACCCATGAGCCATTATCTTGCAAACCACCAGCTACATTGTAAGGATAGCTCATATCGTAGCTGATATGATAGAACTGCGCCAATGGCAAATTCTCTGCAAACCGCCAGCTTTTTCCACGATCTCTGGAAATATACAAGCCACCATCATTGCCATTAATCATATAGCTCGGATCATTCGGATGAATCCAAAGCGCATGGTGATCGGGATGCACGGCATTCTCACCAGAGTAGGGCAATATCACTTCCCAGTTCTTACCGCCATCTTCACTTTTTGACACTAACGAATACAAACTGTAAACTCTGTTTTCATTTTGTGAGTCAACAAAAATGTCGGAATAGTAAAAAGGGCGATTACCGATTTCTTTCTTGTCGTCTGCGATTTGTTTAAAGTTTGCACCACCATCAGTTGATTTATAAAGTGCATTTTCCTTGGCTTCTACTAGGGCATAAACGATACTAGGATTGGAAGGCGCAATCGCTAAGCCAATTCTTCCTAGAGTACCTTTTGGTAAACCATCTTTTTCAGTACGTCGCTTCCAAGTGCTGCCGCCATCGTGCGAGACGAAAATACCAGAACCGCTCCCGCCAGAGTTGAATATCCATGGTTTTCTACCAAATTCCCACATGGCAGCCATCAACTTATTCGGGTTTGCAGGATCAACTACTAGGTCTGCGATACCTGTTTCCGCGTTTTGATACAGTATTTTTTTCCACGTCTTCCCGCCGTCAGTAGTTTTATAAACACCTCGATGCTCGCTTGGTCCCCAGGCTGAACCTTGCGCTCCGACATACACCACATCTGGGTTGTCTCGATGAATAATGATTCTGTGAATGGTCTTCGTTTCTTCCAAGCCCATCATCATCCACGTTTTTCCACCATCTAAACTTTTGAACACGCCACCGCCACTATTCTGAGAGTTACGAGGATTACCCTCGCCTGTGCCTACCCAGATTTCGGAAGGGTTGCTCTGATTGATTGTAATTGCTCCAATAGACTGATTCGGTTGGTCATCAAAAATAGGTTTCCAATCAATACCGCCATTTTCAGAAAGCCACACTCCACCAGATGCTGCTCCAGCATAAATGCGATCAGGATTGCTCAAATCCACATCAATCGCTGTTATTCGTCCACTCATACCCGCCGGACCGATATTTCTGATTTTTAGTCCTTTCAGTTGTTCGACATCCATTTTTTGTGCGGATAACACACCGCTCAACAGTAATAGGAGCAGACAGCTCCAGTTCCATAATTTCATATTAATTTAGATTTTAATTTACATTTGGCTAAGATAAGAAAGAGAATTTGAAGGAAAGTTGAAGTTTTGTCCTAAAATGAACTATCCGCTAATTATTCAAAGTTTATACTTGCTAAATAAGTAAACAAGATTGTTTTTATTGGTTAGAATTATTTGTTTACATAATCTTCTGTTGATGGGATTATTATATCGCCAAACATTTAAACCTGTCCACTTACTTACGTGAGTGCAACTTCAATAGTATAGTTTAAGATTAATCAAAATAGCTGCCCACCATAAATTAGGAATTAAAAACCTCAGAAAGCTACTCAATTAAAGCAACAAAACAGTTTGTTATAAATTGTTAAAATTAATATTCATAGAACTTTTTCTCCTGGCTAGCGTAAATTGAAGTAATTAATATTAAATATTTGCTAATATTGCAGTATTGATAGTCATCCTACTCAAGATGATGAAATGCTGATAGCAAAGTAATCCACTCTACGTGCAGTGGTTTTATAGAATCAGTATTATCGTCAACATGACTCTTTGTAGGAGAAATATACAAATTGCTTCTGCAAAGGTTTCAACAATATAACACTACTGAATGAACATTGCTAGTTTCTTAGATCACACGCTACTCAGACCAAACTTGACCCTACAAGAAGTAAACAAATTATTTAGTGAGGCACGTCAGTATCAGTTTAAAGCGGTATGTATTCCACCTTATTTTGTTAGTGCGGCCAAACGTCAATTGGAAGGCACTAAAATAGCCATAGCTACAGTGATTGGTTTCCCCTTGGGCTATTCTAGTCTTTCATCGAAAATTGATGAAATCCGCCGAGCAATTGATCAAGGGGCAGACGAATTCGACACGGTGATTAACATTTGTGCCGTAAAGAGTGGAGATTGGAGCTACATAAAAAATGAGATTAATAGCCTAAGTACGGCAGTTCAGCTTCGAGGAAAGACGATTAAACTTATATTAGAAGCAGGATTACTTGAAGAATTTGAGCTATTAAAACTCTGCGAAATTTGTAATGAAGCCAAAGTGGATTACGTTAAAAATGCGACTGGTTTTAGTGCAGCTGGGGCTTCGGTTGAGATTACTCATTTGCTACGATCAAACTTGGATAGTAACATAAAGATCAAAGCTGCTGGTGGCATACGAACTATTGATTTCGCAAAATCACTCATCGAAGCTGGCGCAGACCGACTCGGTAGCTCTACTAGTGTCAACTTACTAGGCTAAGTCCTCGAAACTATCTATCTTTGTAGTGGCCATAACAAATGAACAATGAAAAGAGTATTTATCCTGATTTTATTTTTTGTATTTTATTGTAGTAAGATAATCTTTGCTCAGGTTACGATTAATGAACCTCCTATTGTTACTCAAATGCTAGAGCGTTATGTTGAAACTAACAAAAACGTAACAAGCGTATCTGGCTGGCGTATTCAGATATTTTCTACTCGCGATCGAGTAGAAATGGAAAAAGTGCGGCGAGAATTTCAATTTATCTATCCCAATATTTCTGTAGATTGGATACACGATCGACCCCAGTATGTTCTCAGGGCTGGAGCATTTGAGCGCAAATTAGATGCTTATCGTTTATTGAATATCATCAGGCAGGATTATCCTAGTGCTTTAATCTCTTTGGACAACAACATGAATCCTGCGGAGTTGATTTTTTAAATACCATTAGACACCACTACCCTCTATCTCAGCGTTCTCCTGAAAAAGCAGGAATAACAAAATAAAATAATGAGTAAAAGAGGCGAACGACTAAAGAAAATTGATTGGATACTGTTTTCCATATACCTCGCTCTGATTGCACTAGGCGAATTAATGATCTATGCCGCTACCATTAGTGATGCTCCTGTCAACAGTCTCAATGTCTTTTTCAACACCTCAGCGGGAAACCAACTGATGTGGATTGGTATTTCCCTAATAACTCTTGCAATTATTCAACTGATTGATTGGAAATTTTGGCAAACTTTTGCTTATCCCATCTATGGTATAGGTATATTTTTACTTTTACTAGTGCTCTTTTTGGGCGTGGAAGTGAAAGGTGCCACAGCTTGGTTTCGCATTGGAAGTTTTGGATTTCAACCTTCGGAAGTAGCAAAATTTGCGACTAGCCTTGCACTAGCAAGCTACCTAGGCTCATATAATATGGACTTAAAAAAGCGCAATCACTTACTGGTTGTCTTTGGCTTAATTCTCACACCTATTTTGCTTATTTTGATGCAGCCAGATGCGGGTTCTGCCTTAATATTTTTTTCATTCTTTATACTACTCTACCGCGAAGGATTCTCGGCTAATTTCCTTTTATTAGGTGCTGCTGCTGCTACTGTTTTGATTTTTTCCATCGCTGTTGATGATCCAAATACGGTTACGCTATCTCTCCTAAATATTGGCATACTAATTTTAACAGCACTTTTTAAACCCCGATTTTACTGGGTGATTGGAGGTATAGCACTTGCATTTTCCTCTTTTTATTTTTGGAATGAAGCCTCGAAGTTTATTTTGCTCTCTAATGCCATTATTTTCGGAGTTCTCTTCATCGTTCACTACGTCAATAAGCAGGGTAAAATTGTGCTGGTTACAACTGGCGGTTTACTAGCTGGTTTAAGCATTGTTTACTCAGCTAGCTATATGTTCAATAACGTGCTACAAAGTCATCAAAAAGAGAGAGTTTATATGTGGCTACGCCCTGATAAATGCGACCCTAAAGGTCCGCTTTATAATGTCATTCAATCAAAGTTAGCCATCGGCTCTGGTGGTTTGGATGGAAAAGGATTGTTCAATGGTACACTAACTAAGCTCAACTACGTTCCCGAGCAATCCACAGATTTCATTTTTTGTACCATAGGTGAAGAACACGGCTTTGTAGGAAGTTTGGTTACTATTGGTGTCTTTCTTGCTTTATTAATGCGTATTATTTTTCTAGCTGAACGGCAACGCTCCAATTTTTCACGCCTTTACGCTTATGCCATTGCAGGTATTTTATTCCTCCATGTCTTCATCAATATTGGTATGACAATGGGGCTAGTCCCCATTATTGGTGTCCCTTTGCCATTCATTAGTAAAGGAGGTTCCGCTTTATTGGGATTCACAATTATGATTGCAGTTTTGCTGAAATTAGATAGCCATCGGTATTCAATTTAAAAAACACTCGAAAATCATTTTATCAGTATGAAGTCGTCATTCTATTCACTATTCCTCCTTTCCTTGCTGCTCTCTCAGTGTAGGCTTCCCACATCTTCTGATACTTTACTTGAGTTAGAGTCGCTCTCTGAATCATTAGTGAATTTACAAGAAAATACTCAAGCTGCACTTGCTGCACTGAATCAGCAAGCCAATTCCATCAATATTCAAGGCAGGGCATTGACGCAGGAAGAACTAAAAACTGTCAGTCGAATCACTGCTTTTCAACAACAATTCACAGCGTGGAAAGAAAAACATAACGCCGCTAAACTCATCATCCAAAACACTCAACCTGATCCCGACAAACAACTGAAGGTACTACAACAACTTCAAAAAGAAATCATAGCTCTACAACAGCGAATGAAAGATTTTTAACAAGATCAAATCTGAAACGCATCGGTTAGATCAAGCTAATCAAAGTACATCATAAAATGATGTTAAAAAATTGACAGCCAACTAAAAGTAAGCCATTTTTGTAACTAAATATAAATAATAATACAATGAGAACATTATTTCCCTTTTGTTTCGTACTGCTAATGACAGGTACGCTAATCGCTCAAAGTGATGCTTATCAAAACACGATCACTGTAAATGCAGGATTTAGTCTCGCTGGCACATTAGTCAACCTGTTAGATAACGAAAATTTAGATGAGTTTGACAATGTGGATCAGGACGAATTCAGTAACCTTTCTGGTCAATTTAGTGGTACTTCTACTCCTGCCATTCAGGTCAACTATGATCGTGCTTTAGCGAATTGGTTTAGCCTAGGAGCTGGAGTATCTTACCAAAAATTAGGCTTTGATATTAACAACTTCTCCTACACAGATGGTGATAATCAACAGCAGAACATTGACTTTGTAAGCACTAACTTTAACAGAGTTAATGTGAGTTTGCGAGCTTTGTTTCATTATGGCAATAAAAACAGAATGGATTTGTATTCAGGACTTCGGTTAGGAATAACAAGCTGGGGTGCAAGCATTGAATCCACAGATGACCAAATTGAAGATGATCTAGAAGCAAGTGGATTCGTCGGCATCAATCCTGCTATACAACTCATACCTTTTGCATTGCGAGGCTACGTTACTGAAAATATTGGAATCAATTTTGAGACAGCTATTGGTGCGCCTCACTTCTTTTCTATCGGCTTGAATTACAGACTCTAACTACACTTTTTTACTTAACCGTTAAGACTTTTAAAGTTGCTCAAGGCTTTAAAAAGTCTTAATATCCCTTACTTACTTGTAGCTACTTGCTAAACATCCTAATTGAGTAAAGGAATAAAAAAGAGCAATTTTGTCAATACTAAACTTCCAAAGTATTTAGCTCTCCTTCATGTTGAATAATCACCTTTAACTTTTCTCAAATAGCTCCTATAAATTCTTTGTTATCAGTAATTTTTGCTTTCATTTCTCGCCAACTTGATTCATATCTATAAATCAGCTACATTGCTAAATGTAATGTTTTAGCCATATTTTCGTTTATGCTATAAATAATAACACACCCATGAAAATTATATTTACTTTTTTATCGTGTATTTTGTTGATTCCGTTTCTAAAAGCACAAAATTGTACGTCCAGCATATCAGAAGATAAAATTATTAATGACATACATATTTTGCGTACACACCCAGCCATTCTAGTCGTTCGAGGCAATTACAGTTATAGTTTAGCACTGCATAATGAGAATAAAGGCATATTGGCAAAGGTTATTTCAAAAGCAGGTGTTGAATTTAACCAAGATGATGAAGTAATCTTCATAGACGTCAATCAAGTCAGAAAAACTTATCGTTTTATTGAATTAGGCACATCTAGTCGCTCAACGGGTACGCCCATATTTGAAAACTGGCTACAAATGGATATGGAAGCCATACAGTGGCTTGCCTCTACTTCTATCCAAGTGATTTACATTAAGAACAATATCGAAAACCAAATGCGTAAGTTCACTGTGAACGCTAGTCGGCAGCAAGAACTCAAACAAATCGCAGTTTGTTTCTTACAACGACTCGATCCTTCCTTAGTCAATAATGTCAAAATAGATGCAGACTTACCTGCGGCTGATAAAAATGTACCAGCCTCTGCCACCTCTTCACTGAAACAATCAAATACTGCTAGTCAAGCCATCACAGATAATGAGGTAAAAACGCTGCAAAGAGATTTAGAGGCAACTAAGGAGCAACTTCGCGCTGAAATTGAAGCAGAAAAGAAAAAAGTTACTGAAATCAAAACTAGACTACAAGAAGAAATCTCAGAAGCCCGGCAGGATGCTGCAAATAAAAAAAGCGCTTATGCACAAGAAGTGCTAGAAGCTCGAAAAAAATCACAAGCAGAGATAGAAGAAGCAAGAAACGCTTTAGCTAAAGCAGTAGAAAATGCGAAGATCAAAGCAGATAGCGAGATAGAAAAAATTAACCTAGACGTACAAGAATCAAGGCAGAAAGCAAATGAAGCAATAGAGAAAGCTAAGCTAGCATCAGCAGAAGAGGTCGCTGCTACCAGAGATAAGGCGGCAAAAGAAATTCAGTCTGTTAAAGAAAAATTAGAGTTAGCAAAACTTGAATATACCGACGAAATCGCCTCTGCTCGAGAAAATGCAGATAACGAATTACAAAGCATTCGTCAAGAAGCTATAACTACTATTCAAAAAGCAAGGCAAAAAGCTGAATCAGAACAAAATAGAACAACAGCAGAAGTTGTTACAACTAAAAAATCAGCTGCTCAGCAAATTCTAGCAACCCAAGAAGCAACAGCGGAAGAAATTGCAAAAATCAAAGAAAATGCAGTACTCGAAAAAGAAAGAATTGCTTTTGAAGTAGCAGAATCTAGAAGAAAAGCAGCAGAAGAAAAAGCACTACTCAAAGAAAATAGCGCCGCAGAAATCGCCGAGATTCAAGAGAATGTTTCAAAAACAAAAGCTGCATCGGCTATTGAAGTAGCGGAGGCAAAGAAAAGAGCAAGTGAAGCCATAAGTGATGTGCAAAAACAAGTAGCCAGTGAAAAAGAAAAAGCCAGTCAGGATATTACTACCACAAAAGCAGAACTAGTCGAAGAAAAAGCCTCACTTGCAACTGAGGTGATACAAGCAAGAGAGAAAGCTGCATTGACCATCCAAGCAATCAATGAAACAGCCACTCAAAAAGTAGCAACTGCAAAAGAGAAAGCTGCCGCAGAGCAAGCTAAAATTGTAGCTGAAATAGTAGTTGCACGCGAAAAAGCCAATGAAGAATTAAAACGAATCGAAGCCGAGTTGAGCGAAAAAATTGCATTAGCAAAGAAAAAAGAAGATGCCATCAAACAACAATCAAGCGAGGAAGTCCTAACAGCAAGAGAACGCGCTAAAACAGAAATCGAAAAAGCCAAACAAGAAGCAGCTACTAATATTCAAACGGCTAACAAAAAGGCAGACACAGCAAGGCAGCAATATGCTACAGAAATAGAATCCGCTAAAAAGACAGCCGAAGAGCGCATGAAAACCATACAAGCAGAAGCGGCTAAAGCTACCGCAGACGCTGAAAAAAAGGCAAAAGAGGCACAATCTGCTACTGCTGAGGAAGTGGTAGCCACTAGACAAAAAGCCACAGAAGAAATTAAAAACGCCCGCTTGAAAGCTGCTCAAGAAGTGGCAGCAGCAAAAGAGAAAGCTGCATTAGCGAAGCAAGAGTCAGCTAATGAGGTCGCAGAAGCGAAGCGACTTTCCACAGAAAAAGTTACTCAAATTCAACAAGAAGAGGCAAAAGCATTACAAAGTTTAAAAGAAAAGGTAGCTAATGAACGTCAAGAATTGATTGCAGGAGTAGCTAAAGCGAAAGAAACGGCTGCTCGAGAAATAGCTGCTACTCAAGAGCAGGCTGCTAATGAATTGAAAGCGATTCGGGAAGATAATGCCAAGCAAAAGGAGACGCTTGCATTGGAAGTTTTACGCATTCGACAGGAAGCAGCGACTGAAATTGCAACAATTAAGGAAAGCACTGCAAAAGAAGTTGCTCAAGCTCAATTAGAGGCAACCGAGGCAATCGAACAAGCAAAATCAATGTCATTTACCAAACGAGAAGAATATGCAATAGCTACTGCAAAAGCAGAGCAGGAAGCCAAACAAGCCATCGCAATAGCACAAAACAAAAGTCAAGAAGCAGTAGAACAAATAAGACTTGAAACAGCCAACAAAAAAGCACAATATAATGATGAAGCAGCAGCAGCTAGAAAAAATACTTTAGCTGAAATATCAAAGGCTGAAAAGGAAGCATCTGATGCTATTTACGCCGCTCGCCAACAAGCAAAGGAAGAAATTACTAAAGTCAAAGAGGATGCAGCTAAACAAATTGCAGCAGAGCAACAGAAAATCACTAAAGTCAAATCTACTTTGGAGGTAGAACAGCAAAAACTTAAAGCACTACAGGATCAGCTCAAAGCATTGGAGATACAAATAAAAGAGAAAAAAGCAACCGTAGCTGGAGGAAATAGTAATGAATAAATGCTGGTATTGGGTATTAGGAAAATATATTCAACGATCAAAATCGAACTACTCCCAATATCCAATACCTAGTATCTCACTTTATACTTGCTCAAATGGCTCGCCACCATCAATATTAATATTCAATTTTTCTAGTTCTTCCAAATGTATTTTTCCTGCTACACTAATCAATACAAAGCTATCCTTGCCTTTACTGAGCATCACTACGTCAGTGATCCAACCTCCACGCTCCAAAATCATGAACTTGACGTTTTTGCCCTCGTGCCTAATTTCCATAAGGTCTTCGTATTTATCTCGCTTTATCTGTCGTAGCAAACGACGAATATCTGCATCAGTAACAGGTGAATGCTCCCTAAAAGCTAATAGACGAAGTTTAGTAATTTTACTCAATACCTTGTCCGACTTGCTGTCGGTCGTAAAGTTGGCAACTAAGTTTAGGGAAAAACCTTGCAGTGAGATATTTGTACCATCTTCTTCTGCAAATTGCTGAATGAAACGCTCAATCGTGTTTGATTGAGCCAACAGCAAGCATGGAGATAAAGCAATCCATAGTATCAAAATATACAATTTCATAGTTTTCGTTTTAGATTTAAAAAAATACACAGTTTGGAAAAAAGTAATTACCAGTCCTCAGCAATAGCTAGCTCAATGAGTTCTTCTAGCTCTTCGTAGTGAATGTTGGTTGCTAAGCTCACCATCACCAGTTCACTTTCTTGTTCTGCAAGAATGAAGATATTTTTGATACGAGTTTTATGTTCTCGAATTAGAATATTAGCTTTTGTTTCTTTTGACCGAATAGAGATATATTCCTCGAAATGCTCTTTGCGAAGTCCCGATAATAATGCTCTATAATCCTTCGCTTTAATGGAAAGAGCATCGCTCACCAGTACCTTTACACCCCTTGTACGCCTCGCTAAGTTCAGTATGCTTCTTTCTGGACCTTTCTCTACAAAAGGCATTCCAACCAAAGCAACAAAGCGAATCAATCCGCCGCCGAGCGAAACGTGGGCAGGATTACCACGTTTGTACTTTTTATAGAAGCAGTCAATTGTGTGAGTCTGAGCAAAGCTGATAGAAGATGTAGTTATTAAAACAACAAGTATCAGAAATATTTTTTTCATAGTGATTTGATTATTTTGTTAGATGCCTATTTTTATTAAAAGATACTACTGCTCTAATCAAACTCCGATGCCATTTTTGACACTTTGTTTAGATCAATTCGTCCCACAAAACTCATCAGTACAAATGAATCATCACTATTTACGAGTAGCAGCAATTCGTTCACATAGTCCAATTCACCTTCGTCCTTAATCAAAAATTGAACATTGGCTTCGTTTTTGCTTCTGACTGTCATGAGCATTTCGTACTCTTTGGTATTGATCTTACCTACCGCTTCTTTGTAAAGTGCTGCTACATCTTCATCCGCAACCAAAATGCGTAAGCCTTGCAAATCCTCCACAACTTCCATTATGGCTTCTGCTTCTTTATCATCTAGTTCCAAATCCATCTTTTTGAACAACTGAAACATTTTAGGACTGATATACACCACCGTGAATCGTTCATCTTCTAAATACTGATTGAAATATTTAGAAATGGCATCCGCTTGAGCGTTCATTGCACTGGTAGAAAGGCAGCATATAAAAGTTACTAGCAATACCATTGCTGCTTTCGTGATTGATTGTTTCATCATTAATTGATTTTTAAAAATATTATTAATGCTATTATGTATTGATATCGAGTTCTACTAATTGGTCGAATAATCAATTTTTAGTTAAATCATCCTTTCAGCAGATACCAAATATTTTTAATCCTTAAATATACTCGACACCTCATTGAGCTTATCTAATTCTTCAGCCACCTGTGCCGCTCCACCATTCAGTTTTTTTGCCAATAACTCCAATGCTGCCTTTGTATATTCGTAGGCTTCCTCAGGATTGTCGGGTTCGTATTGTTCCCAATTGATGACCGCCACTTGTTCTTCAGTTTGCCATTGATCTGCCACCCACCAACCTGCTACTAGCATTGCAATAGAAGCTGCAATTCCAATCGTCCAACGCATCCAAGTACTGGGGATTCTCCTGATAGTAGCTGTTGGAAGCTGTGCTACAATTTTCCGCTCCAGATCATCTGAAGACTGAATAGTAGCAGTTGTTGTAAAATATTGAAATAGCGATTGATAGGGCAGCAACTCACTCGCTACTTCATGCTCATTGAAATAGCTCTTTAAGATTTGCTCTTCTGCAATAGAGGTGTTGCCGTCAAAATATTTTTCAAGCAATTTCTTAATTAATGTTGTTGAATAGGAGTACATAAATCTTATTTTTGAAATACGCCCGATTGCTGAATTTGCTCCCGGATGTATTTTCTTGCTCTAAATAAATTAACTTTCACTTGATCGAGTGGTAATTCCAAAGCCACTGCAATTTCTTGATAGCTATATTCTTCAATATCTCTTAAGTGCATTACCAAGCGCTGCTTTTCAGGTAACTGATTCATTATCGATTGAATGTATTGTACAGTATCTGATTGTTCCGCCAACTCAGCGGGTGTAGCACCATCATCTTTCTGAAAAAGGATGGTAGTGGCAACATCCTCCGTTCGCTTTCTTGCTCTAATTTTATCAATAGATACATTTTTAGTCATTTTAACCGTCCAAGCCTCCATATTCGATATTTCTGATAGTCGCTCTCGCTGCTGCCACAACTTAATGAAGACCTCTTGTACCACATCTTCTGCCTCAGGAATGTTACTCATTAAGGACAAAGCAAAGCGATATAGTTTATCCTTCAAGGGTACGATGCTATGTTGGAATTCTTGTCTTGTCATTTCAGACCAAAGACGGGACGAGCAAAAAAAATGTTACAGAAAATAAAAAAACTTTAGAAGAAAATGATTCAGGTGCAAAATTGACGTGATAGTTAACTACTAATCAATAGCTAACGTTACGCAAAACAATAATAAATAGCTAATTGTACCCAAAAACTTGGGTTTTTACTCCAAAACTATTGCCAGTCAAAATCGAGCAACTCTACGTGAGCATCATAATCATACCACGCTAAGACAACTCCCTCTGGTGTTTCAGCAAGCATACTTGAACTTTTTAATCGAACATTTTTCGATAATGGAATCTTTTTTGAGGCAATTATCTCATGCTGCTCGTTCATTTGAACAATCATCAATTGTTGTTCCTCCTCCCAACTTAATATTACACTTTTATTAGAAAGGATAAGTACATCAACTTTGCCTACTAACCGATTAGTGGGAAGAGAAATCGGAGAGGAGAACTGCTCACCGTAGTCGTTTGAAGTGGCAAAACTCAGCGTTGATGGCTTGTCGTCAAAAATATTGATCCACACAAGAGCTACTTTACTCTCATGAGCATCAATAGCTGGAGATTCTATTGTGGTTTGTGACGTATTTTTTTCATTAGAAATTACTTCTGCCGTTTGCCAAATTCCTTCATTATATTGGCGCACTATAACACTACTTTGTCTATTTCGATAAGCTAAAAGTCCACCTTTTTCGGTAGTTACCGCATCAAATGGGCAAAGTGGGTTAATATCATCTGAGACAGTTTGCTCCTTATTGAGTTTACCACTTTTGCTTAGTTCAGCCGAACGAATGGTGAGCCTACCTTCTTTTGTTGGAAAGTATCTACCCGATGGCTCATGCAGCTTTTTAGTAGCTCTTCCATCCATCCAAACTAGTAAAGATTGATCTTGATTGATCGCAATCATTTTAGCTAATCCATAAAATGCTGGTATATCTGTATCATAGGGTTTGAAGGAGGATTGCCATGTTTTTCCTTTATTATTAGATTGGCTTAGCCATATATGATGATCGTAAACATTTCGAGCATTACTTTTCTGTAACCAAAGTGCGGTCAGTTGCTTCTCATTATCCGATATGAAAATTTGTGGCGCATCAACTTCGTTAATAAACCATTGGTTGTTTCCTATCTGGATTGTTTTGGGGCGCGACCAGTCTTTGTTTTTCCATGTAGAAAATTGAAGTAACTGCTCCCCGTCATTTTGATTCTCTATCCACGAAGCATAAAGCTGATCTTGGTTATGAGACAATCTGAACGCTCTTTTCTGCTGCTGCTCAAAAGGGCGATTTTTGAACTTAGCAGCTTTGTTATCGAAAAGCCTTAGCGTAGCACTCACAAAAAAACTTCTGCCTGCACCAATAGGTACGCCACTGCCCGAACTATGTGCGCCTGCGCCTCCGCCTGTTACACTCACTTGCGTAATATTCAAAAGATTCCTAACCCCTGCTGATATACTCAAGCGATCATTCAGGAAGTCTTGTACAATCGTAGCATCCAACATTGTAAACCCCTCTTGTATGCGCTGCCTAGCAACAGTTGCTCCATTTTCTTCTACGGGATAATAACTTATAAATCGATCATTTTTTCTGATGAAGGCATTTATATTAGTTTCAGAGAATGGTATTTCATATCCCAATTTACCGTTGATCTCATTGCTATAAGTAAATTCATCCACATTCGCAAGCGTTGCACTAAGTGGATTGTAGAAGCCAATTCTCGACACACCACCTTCCAAGGAAAAATTCTTCCAACCATAAGATATACTTAAATTCCCCCCTTGTGTCTTTGAGTTTTCTAGGTTGAAATAGGCATATTGTGTAGATTGATTTGGAGTAACAGGCGTGATAATCCCATCATTTTCAATGAATGGAAAGAGTTGAATTTGGTCTTTTATTTGATTGTAAAATAATTTAAAATTAGCAGATATACGGTGTTGATTGAATTGCTCGTTGTAACTAAGATTCGTTTGAAGGTTATTGGAAGTTTCTGCCTGCAAGTCAGGATTGCCAATAATGAAGTGATTAATGTCAATGAACGATAGGTATAGTTCTTTCAAGCTAGGGCTACGAAAGCCTTTTCCGTAGGACACTCGCCAAAGCAAGTTATCATTCATTTGATATTTAAGGTGAAAAGAAGGAATCAAGGGAGCATCATATTTTGAATTTTTTGCATAACGAAGTCCAGTCTCGGCTATCCATTTTCTATTCGGTTGGTATCTTAGACTACCAAAAATGGCATAATCATAGATGCTACTCATTCCCACTCTATCGCTCGCTTCATCCACAATTCTTGCACCTTCACCTATTTCGTAGTTTGCATCAACTCCTACTTGAAAATTGAAATTACTATTTCTAAAGCGACTAGCTAAAGTAGAGCGCAGCGTATAAGTCTTAAAAGCCGTTGTGTCTCCTGCAGTTGAAGCCTGAGCATCCTCTTCAAAATCAAGTCGATAAGTGTTGACGTTTCTATCGAAAGTGTTAAAGCCCAATGTATTTTGCCAGTAGTAGTTTTTCAAAAGGCTGCCTTCGTGGAGTAAGTTATGGTTTAGTCTATTCGTCAAATAATAATCATCAAAGGCATACGGCTTGAACTGCGGACGGCGAACATCTCCTAAGTTTTGGACTTCTTCATTGAAATACGAAAAGCGATAAATAACTCGATGATCTGCTCCAAAATCATAGCGCAGACTAGCATCGGCGTACCACTGTTCTTTGGGATTCCAAAGTACTGAGCGAGTAGTATCTTCACTAAATCCATTGAACCAATCTCTACCACCATTTACACGCAGCAGCCAATTATCATCCAACTTAATACCACCATCGAAAGAGGAGCTAGACTCTGCACGGGTTTCTAATTGTTGCCTCAGGGTAAGTTCATGTGAGAGTAGTTGTGATTTCTTGGTTATGAGATTAATCACGCCACCTAGTGCGTCCGTACCATAGGAAACCGACATCGGACCTTCCACAATTTCTACTCGCTCAATATTATTTAAGTTGATCTGACTCAAATCAATATTACCATCCAAACGCCCAACTACGGGAACTCCATCAATCATTATTTTAATATTCTCACCACTGACCCCTAGCAAACTCATGCTGCTTCCCAATATTAAATCTTGATTGATACGTATATTCAAGTCTTGCTGTAGAAGTTGTTCTAAGTTATTTGCGCCTTGCTGCTCAATGGTTACTCTTGTAATCGTCCTGATTTGTTGAACCGCATTTTTACTATCCGTCGGAGCGTACTGTGCCGTTACAACAATATCGTCTAACTCAATAGACATAGCAAATGTATCTTGCTGAACCATTTGCTCAACAGCAGGTACTTTGATACTTTCTTGTGCAGTCAACACCTGTGAAAGTGCTACTAAACAAACAATTAAGAAGAACAGATACTGATTGATCCCTGTAAATGTATGGATTGGATTCATTGATCTAGACATAATTAATAGATGAAACGCAGCGCACTCACACTACGTTTCATCTATTCAGAAAACTATTGTACGAAACTTGTAATAATCTGCTTAATTTCTGTTCGATCAACTGTTGGCTCGAGTGCAAATAGATGCTCAAACAAGCTCTTTTCTTCTACTTTGCTTCTTAAGATCAGGTCTTTTTTCTTAGCAAATATTTTATCCCAATTTTGTCTCACGTCTGCCCACATCTCCTGATTTGACGCCCACCAATTCTGAGCAGCCTTACACTTAGAGTCATCTACTTTTCTGTAAGTATTCAAGCCTTTTTCCTCTGCCACCACGAAGTCAGCTTCGCCTTCTTTTCTCAATACTTTCAAATTGTCTTGATCGTGAAGCCAACCGTCGGTGGTGATCTCATGCCGATTACTTCTCACGGTTACGTTGTAATCATCACGTTGTGTGTATTCACGTCTTGGAAGCGGAGCATTCGCTGTATTTTCCCAAAAACTTCTACCGTCCACATGTACCCATGTTGCCGAACCCTCATAGCGAGGACTATCATCTACTTGATACACTTTTTGTGTCCATTGTCCTTGAACTTCATCCTTTGATTTCTTTTCGTAATTCCACTTATTGTCTGCGTGATACATGTAGAAGTCTCTATTTTCATAAAGCCAATCCTCTCTCCAGTGCTTAATCACCATTTGCTCATCGGACTTCCCAACTACTAGTAGGTGCTGCAACATGATTTTATCTTTGTCTTCTTCTACTAGCTGCACCCATTCCAAAGCACTCGTCCGCTTTGTCCTGGAGGGTTTATAATCTATTGCTTCTGAGTAGCTAAACGTTTCGGCAAAGTTGAACGCTATCTCGTAGCAGCCACACATTTTTTTTATTGCTGCTACATCTTCTGCTTTTTTGTCTTGTGCACTTGTAGCTCCAAATGCCAGAAATACAACTAAAATAGGAAAAAAGATATTTCTCATAAAATATTCAATATTTGTACTTAATTTTATTTAGACTTATTATGCTTAGCAAAGATAGGATATAAAATATAGATATACAAATTACTTCAACAATTCATACTCGATAAATTAGATAGCACAAGTAAGATTTTGGTAATTTTTGTAAAAACTAGTAATTTTTTTACTCGAAAAATAATTCTGTACTTATATTTGTTGTGCGCTAATTTAGACTAAATAAAAATTATTATGAAATATCACTATTTATTAGCATTGTTATTCATTTTGCCAATAGGCTTAAAGGCTCAGCAAGATAATGTATTCCTAGACAGATCGTTTTGGAAAACAATGCCCGACGTAGCAACCGTAAAAGAGAAAATCAAACAAGGCAATGATCCTGTTGCATTAAATCCTTTTGCCTTTGATGCAGTAACTTATGCTATCCTCGAAGATGCTCCTATTAAAACAATTCAGTATTTGCTATCTCTTGAAGGCAATCCAGTAGATAAAAATACACATGATGGCAGAAATTATTTGCTTTGGGCGGGCTACAAGGGAAATTTGGAATTGATGAAACATCTCATTGAGGAAGGCTCTGACACGCATTTAATAGACGATCATGGCTATAATTTGATATGCTTTACAGCTACAGGTGGACAACAAGATACAGAGGTTTATGATCTAATTCTAGCAAGCGGTCTGGATGTCGCTTCTACGAATCGCTCAGGTGCAAATGCTCTGTTGCTACTTGCTCCTAGCATAACCGATACCAAAATTATTAGCTACTTCACCCAAAAGGGATTGGATATTCATGCAAAAGACAACGATGGTAACGGGATGTTCAATTATGCTGCTCGAAAAGGTAACACAACACTGATGGAGCAACTGATTGAAATGGGTGTTGACTACAAATCCTTGAACGAGCAAGGGGAAAATGCAATCATTTATGCAAGTCAATCTTCCAGAGGCTACACAAATCCACTGGAGATATATCAATACTTAGAAAATTTGGGTATGGAGATTGATATTGTAAGTTGGGAAGGCAAAACGCCATTGCACAATCTAGCATTTAGCACTAAAGACCTAGACATTATTGATTACTTTATTAAGAAGGGTGTAAGTCCCAACCAAGTAGATAATAAAGGAAACACTGCTTTCTTGAATGCAGCTAGAGGAGGTAATACAGTTGTTGCAAAGCAATTAATGGAGTCGGTTAAAGATATCAACTATACTAATCACGAAGGTTATTCTGCACTGCATTTTTCAGTGATGCGTAATTCAGACCAACTTTTTAGTTTACTCATTGAAAATGGAGCAGACTTAACCCTATTGGATAAAAATGAAGCCAATTTGTTGTATCATATTTATAAGGCTTATAATTCAAGAAGTGATGCTGCCTTTGATACATTTTTAGCTGCTGCAAAGCGTAAAGGACTCAGAGCTGACAAAGCACTTGAGGAGGAAGGTACGCTGGCACATATTGCCGTTGAAAAAAATGCTCAACTACTCCTAGAGGAAGCTGTGAAATTAGGCGTCGATATCAACAAAAAAAATGCAGATGGATTGACACCCTTACATTTGGCAGCCATGAAAGCCGCTGATAAAGAATTACTTACCCTACTATTAACCCATGGTGCGGACAAGCATATTTTGACAGATTTCGATGAGAGTGCATTTGAGCTCGCTGCTGAAAATGAACTACTTGCCAATAAAAAAATTGATCTTAAATTTCTAAAAATTGACTAATAAATGAAACGACTAATTAGTGCTACACTACCTGTTATTGGACTTTTGCTATTCTATTCTTTCGCATTTCCAGTCCAAGAAAGCGATACGAACAAATATAAATGTATGGTACAGCTAAAAAATTATAGAGGTCACGGAGCTTACATAATGGTATCTGTATTAGACAAGGATAACAAATACTTGAAAACATTGCGAGTGCTAGGAGATGACGAAGAATGGTATCCAGACTTATCAAATTGGTGGGCATTTCATACTCAAAATAATAAACCGAATATTGATGGCATTACAGGAGCAACCATTGCAGGAGGAGAACGCTCTATCTTTTCAATTGAGATTGAACAGGAACTGATAGATGCAGGTAATTCACTACGCTTTGAGACTGCCGTGGAGGATCAAAAATATATTCTCTCAGACGTGCAGATACCTTTGACTGAAGAATCTTTAAAGGGAACTTTTGAAGGGACAGAGTATATCCGATATGTGAGGATGATCCCAAGTAAATAAAAGCTAAATCGAAACCTAATAGCTTGATAGCAACTTCGTCGAGCTATTAGGTTGTCAAAATTTACTAAGGCAAATCCTAGAGAAAATAGGCTTGAACTATTAAAATAGAATGGGTAAGATTTCAAATATTTGGAGATATAGTCATTTTGCATTAGCTATATCCTCCTCCGTTTTTGTATTGTTGGCTACTGTTACCGGTATTTTCTTAGCGTTTGAGCCTATCGAAAGTAAGCTACAACCTTTTAAAATCAATGGTACAAGCCAACTCAGCCTTGCGGAAGTAATTGATACCCTGCAAGGTAGATACGATGAAATTCTTACCTTAGAAGTCGATGCCAATCAGTTCGTCGCTGTTGATGTAATAAGTATGGAAGAAGACATGAATGGCAAGTTCTACATCAACCCTTTTAATGGTCATAAACTAGGGGAAATTCCTGAGAAACGCCCCATTTTTGAATTTATGACAACACTCCACAGATCGCTATTTCTCAAAACAATAGGTCGCATTTTTGTTGGAATTACGGCTTTTCTTTTACTGCTTATTTCATTGACGGGTTTCTTGCTGTTCCTTAAGAGACAAAAGGGTATTCGGCATGTTTTTGATAAATTGGTCAAAGAAAGTTTTGCTCAACATTATCACGTTTTACTAGCTAGATGGATGTTGTTACCTATCGTTATTATAACAATTACTGGTGTTTATCTTTCACTTGAACAATTTGAAATCATACTGAATAAGCCACCTCAACTACTTCAAGAAATACCAGAACTCAAAGAAAGTCCAGCACTCGCCTTCTCTGAATTTGAAGTTTTCCGCAATACTCAACTTGACGATGTCAGAAGTTTGGAATTTCCCTTCACAACCGAAGTAGAAGACTTCTTTATTCTAAGTTTGAGAGACAAAGTGCTAAAGATTAATCAAAAGACAGGAGCGGTGATTGAGTCGCTTCATTATCCTTTTACCAATCGTTTGTCTATTCTGAGTTTTAATTTGCATACGGGAACAGGAAGTTTATTATGGTCTATTGTATTGGCTATTGCAGGCGTAAACATATTGTTTTTTATGTACACTGGAGCAGCTATTTCCTTCAAACGCATTACTTCAAAAGTTAAAAATAAAATCCATATTGACGAAGCGGTATATGTTATTCTAGTGGGTTCCGAGAATGGAAGCACCCGCAATTTTGCCAAAATACTTCAGCAGGCATTATTGAAACTCAAGCAAAAGGTATTTATAGATGATCTGAACAACTATCAAAATTACTATTCCATTAAGGAATTGATAGTTCTGACTTCTACTTATGGTGTAGGCGACCCACCTATCAATGCAAATCATTTTATTGATTTAATCGGTACGGTAAATACTAACAAAGTAATAAATTATTCAGTAGTCGGTTTTGGTTCACTCTCTTATCCTGATTTCTGCCAGTATGCCTTAGATGTAGATAAAGCACTGCTTGAAAACAAGTATTTTCGACAGGTAGAAAGCCCCTTTTTAATCCACAACAAGTCTTACACGAGTTTCAGGAAGTGGGCAGAGCAGTGGGGAAAGAGTAAACAATTACAACTAGAACTTCCTACAACACTGATCCAAAAAAAGAACAAAGACCATTCGTTTACCATCCTAGAAAAGCAAGTAGTCAATGATGGTTATGATGAAACGTTTACCCTGCTGCTAAAGCCAGGCTGGACATCTTTCCAATCTGGTGATTTACTGTGCATTGCTCCCCCGACTGATCCCATAGAAAGACAATATTCCATTGCTAAAGTTGAAAACGGCAATATGCTGCTGAGCATCAAGCGACATGAAAAAGGTGTTTGTTCTAATTATTTGTTTCATCTTGAAAAAGGAGATAAAATTATCGGTAGCCTTCAAAGAAACAAAGATTTTCACCTTATTAAACATGCCAAAAATATCTTACTTATTGGTAATGGCACAGGTATTGCTCCTTACCTTGGCATGATTCAGAGTAAAACTAAAGCAAATATTCAACTCTACTGGGGCGGAAGAACCGAGCAGTCATTTTTACTCTATCAAGATCGCATTATTGAAGCAGTACAATCTGAAGCACTTAATGCTTACCATATTGCTTTTTCCAAAGAAAAAGATAACCACAAATATGTTCAAGACTTACTACAAAAAGATGGCAAGTGCGTGGTTCAATTGCTCGAAAATAATGGGTATATTTATTTGTGTGGTTCAATTGCTATGCAAAATGGCGTATTGGCATTACTTGAGCTACTCATAAAAACACATAGCCAGAAAACACTTAGCCATTTTCAAAACAAAGGTCAAATTCTGATGGACTGCTATTGATTAGTACAGACTTAAGGCATTATAGACCAAATATAAGATCAATTTTCATTATTCATCATCTGCTCTGCTTTGTAAATAAGATAAGCATCGTTCAGCATTTCTCTGAAGCTAAGCAGTTCATTAATAGAAAATAGCAGCCTAAAATCTCTGTAAGGAGTATCTATTTGTATGCAGCGGTAGTTGCAAGGAATGTAATACTCATAGGCACTATGATAAGTTGAAAGCACATTGATTAAAGACAATAAACTATCTTCTGTTTGATCAAAGGTAACCGTGCCAAAGGCGACATGGAACTTATTGCACTCATAACAAAAAGTTACGTAGCCATTTTTATTCTGGCAAAGTATGTTTTGTTTTTCGTTGTGTTTACTCATGATAATTTTATTTGCAAAAGTTCAACGAGAAAAAAGATTCGGCTAGGAATCTAGCCGAATCGGAAAGAACACCTTTTAAAGTATTCCAATAGTTAAAAGATTAGATTTATTGGTACACAGTGATTTGTTTCGTAATCACCGAATTGTTCGTCTCGACGGAAAGTAGATATTGTCCGTTTGCTAGTTGTGGTAGTTGCAACTCCAAGGCATTTAAACCATTTGTACTTTCTGTTTCTACACTCCATAATTTTTGACCCAGCAAATTGAATAAGCTAATCTGAGTCAAAGCCTTAACATTTTTAAAGCCATATACTACATTCAAAGAATGACCAACAGGGTTAGGAAAAACGTTGAACGTCTCGAACGCCGAATTTAATGAACTTATGGCTGAAATAGTGCCCAACTCAGATTGTTCAAAAGTAGCAACTCCTGTACTTGAACCCTCAAAGTCAATAAAGACCAATTTATAAAGTTTACTAGAAGGCGTTTTCACAATATAAGTGGTGCTGTCTGCAAGCAACCATCCACCTGAAAAATCAAAAGTTTTCCAGTCATATCCAATCACATCAAGGCGCGTACTAAAAGAGTCAGGCACTGTTTCCACCGCAACAACTGCTGGATCAGCTCCTACTACTTTTGCTACTTCTACACCAAGGCCATTAAGAATGCCAGTTACTGTATAGTTCAAAATATCACCAGTGCTGGGGTCAAGTAAAGGCGTTACGTATCTTGTGAAAAGTAAATCAAACCGACCAACAGATAGATCAATAGTCCCACCCTGATCAAAAGAGAAATAAGCCAAGCCATTAGGATAGTTCGTTTTATCAATGGCTACAGTGGTTTCATCTGAGCCATCAAGGTTTGAAAAAGTAATATTGTAAGTCGTAAAAACAAGCGACTCTATTTTGAACTTCTTAAATTCGCCACTTCTGAGTTTTATAACAAAAACTTCCTCACCTAGTACTGTTCTAGAAGTTGGATCATAGGCACCCCATCCATAATCGAAAGGGTTCACCTTATTTCTAGTATCGTTCAAGGCTCCAAAAGCCCAGTTTTCTTCATCATTGTAAACCCTAGTAAACAAGGTGTCAAATACTGTAACCTCAGCTAATTCCAAAGCATCAGTTCGGTATAGTTCTACAGTTGGAGCTGGTGCACCAAAAGTTGAAGAAGAGGCCTCGTTCACATGAACTCCAGCATCCTGCTGCCCAAAGGTAGTAAAAACTAAATCCCAACTGTCGTTGCTGACTTCTACACTTGACTGACTTTCAAGACTATAAAAAGCTTGGTTGGAATAGCCAGCTCCCGCCGAAATCTGAACAAAATCTTGTGCAGTTAATACTCCAAATGCAGTAGTAAATAATACTGCTAATGATAAAAACGATTTCATTTTAATTACTATTTTTATTTAGACAAAATCCAGTTAACGAAAACGAAGATAAAACTTTTTTACAATATTTCGTAGCTCTTTCACCTCAATTTAAGTTAAATGGCAAAATAAACACAAGGGTACAGGCAAAAAAAATCCTACCTAATAAACATAGAACGCTGGAGTTGACCGAAGCAGCGACCTTTATAACAATCCTAACATACAGCTAACATGGATTTACTATGTTTGCATCCTATGATGAAACAAGCAAAATTCTCTACCATTCCTTTTCATCCAGCCAAAGCACCATTTTTCTATGGCTGGTGGATCGTGGTCGTCGGCACAGTTGGTGTATTGATGTCCGCACCTGGGCAAACAATTGGCATTTCTACTTTTACAGATAGTTTAATTGAAGCACTACACATCAGTAGAGATCAGTTAAGTTGGGCGTACATGATCGGAACGATCCTAAGTGCTACGCTACTCACCAGAGCAGGTCAACTCTACGATCGCTTCGGTGCAAGACCCATAGCCATGATTGCTGCTATCTGCCTAGCAAGTGGCTTGCTCTATTTGAGCCAAATCGATCGAGTAGCTTTATTTGTAACTCAAAGCACCAACATTGCGATCCAGTGGACGAGCTTCGTTTGCGTGTTGCTGGGCTTTTTAGCCATTCGCTTCTTCGGTCAAGGCGTCCTCACGCTAGTTTCGAGAGGCATGATGATGAAATGGTTCGACCGAAAGCGAGGCTTTGCATTAGGATTTAGTAACTTCTTTATGGCTATTGGATTTTCTTTTGCACCACTCACTTTTGAATGGCTTATCCAAAGCTACGGCTGGAGAGGTGCTTGGCAGTTTCTTGCAATGATTCTAGCTTTTTCTTGCCCCATTTTTATTTTTCTGTTTTTCAGAAATGACCCAGCCGATAGCGATCTATTGCCCGATGGAAAAATGAGTAAAAAAAGACAAAATCGCCCTCAGAGGTTTGTTACTTCCAAAGACTTTACACTCAATGAGGCACGAAGCGAGTTCAGTTTTTGGGTAATTGCTGCCCTATTGTCCATGAATGGACTCTACCAAACAGGATTCGCATTCAATATTGTGTCCATCTTTGAACAAATAGGCAGCTCTCGTGCCGAAGCAGTGCAAATCTTTCCATGGATTGCGGGCGTAGCAGGACTTAGCACCTTAATATTCAGCATTATGAGCGACTATGTCAAGATTAAATATTTACTTTTTGCTAAAGCCATCGCAGCGTTTGCCGCTCTTTTAGGATTTATCTACCTAGAAACAGGCAAACCAGCCTACTATGCACTCATCGTTGGAAACGGCATAATGACCTCTTTATATGGCGTAATCGGTGCCGTTGTTTGGATTCGCTTTTATGGGAAATTCCACCTTGGCGCAATACTTGGGCAAGTGATGATGCTTTCTGTGTTTTCAAGTGCATTAGGCCCTATCTTATTCAGCAAATCCTTTACCGTTTTCAATACTTACGACGGCGCTGCTTGGCTATGTTTGGCAATATTTTTCATTCTTTTTGTGGGAACTTTCTTTGTAAGAAATCCTCAGCCAACTCAAATGTCCAACTGACTAGAATAACTGACGTTACGCAAAACAACGATAGCTAGTTATTCAACCTTATTTCTTTTTTATCAAGAAAAAAGAACAAGACCCAATAGTAATCAACACTTGAAACAGTAGATTATCAAATTGTGCGTAACATCAGCTCTTAAGTTAAAATACTAGTCATCATCACTCCTATTTTTCAATATCTTGAATCCCTTTTGTCATTATTTTGTACAATTCCAGCCAATGTGAATGGCTTTTGAGCAAATGCAAATGACCTTCGATTGTAACTTTATCTCCTCGAATGGCAGGTCCTGTTTGCATATCCACAGGTCGGTTTGATTGGACTTTTAAAGCGGTCTCTTGAATTAGTGGCTTCAATAATTCAAATGGAACAGAGCGCTCATGCAATAGCGATGCTGCAACATGATAGCAATAATTGGTAAAATTGTTAGCAAAAACGGCTGCTAGGTGAAGTTGGCTGCGTTGTTCATCGTCAATTTTATAAACTTTTGGGGAAATATTTTGCGCTAAACCCAGCAACTGTTCAGAATCATTAGATGAATTAGCATAAATACAAATGGGTACTTCTGCCCAATTGATAGATTTCTCGATGGAAAAAGATTGAAGTGGATACAACACCCCGAATCGTTCAAAGTGAGCAGCCAATACAGTGCTAGATGTCGCCCCTGAGGTATGCACAACTAAAGCCTTTGTCCTGATCTGCGCCGCTACCTCCTCAATAGCATCATCATTGACGGCTAAAATAATCAAGCCAGTTACTTTAAGTTTTGACAAATCCTGAATAGGTTCAGCATCGACTAGCTGGGCAAGTTTAGTTGATTTTTGCACTTGCCGACTGAATACTTGTACAATATTTAATCCTAATGCGTGCAACTTTCGAGCGAGATGATAGCCTACGTTGCCGGTGCCAATGATGCTCACTTTTCCAAATTTCTTACTCAATTTTCTTACTTTTATAAGCTGTTTTACCTTTGCAAAACAAACAACAAACTATGGGAATCAAATCCACACTTATCCGCTATTTCGCTAAAGGTACTGTTAAAAACATTCAACGCTGGTCAGCAAATGCGGTTCAAGCACAAGAAGTCATACGTCAATATCTCATAAAAACAGCTACTAACACTGCTTTTGGAAAAGATCGTGATTTCCATAAAATTAAAAACTACAAGGACTTCAAAGCACATATCCATATTCAGGATTACGAGCAATTACGCCCCTACATCGACCGGATAAAGGCAGGTGAGTCCAACGTACTTTGGAAGGGCATTCCGAAGTATTTTGCTAAAACATCGGGCACAACATCGGGAGTAAAATATATTCCTATTACTAAAGAGAGTATTCCCAACCACTTTAATTCCGCCAGAAATGCTCTTTTCCTTTATGCTGCTGAAACGAATAACTGGCAATTCATAGAAGGTAAATTAATTTTTCTTTCTGGCAGTCCTAAGCTAAGTAAAACCAATGGTATTTTGACTGGAAGACTATCGGGTATTTCCAACCACATGATTCCGAATTGGTTGAAGGGCAATCAGTTACCAAGTTGGGAAGTCAACTGTATTGAAGATTGGGAAGAAAAAATAGAACGCATTGTAGAGGAAACGATTCAACAAGATATGCGACTTATCAGTGGCATACCACCTTGGGTACAAATGTATTACGAGCGGCTGCTAGAAAGAACGGGTAAAGCCAACATTAAGTCCATTTTTCCAAACTATTCTGTCTTTGTGTATGGTGGTGTGAATTTTGAGCCTTATCGAAGTACACTAGAAAATCTAGTAGGCAAAAGTATTGACAGCGTGGAAGTTTATCCAGCTTCTGAAGGATTCATTGCTTTTCAAGATAGCCAAAAAGAAAAGGGACTATTGCTCAATGCCAACTCAGGTATCTTTTTTGAATTTATTCCTTCGGATGAATTTTATAACGAACATCCAACGCGGCTTTCGCTAGGGGAAGTCGAAATAGGTATCAACTATGTAATTATCATTAACAGCACAGCGGGACTTTGGGGCTACAACATTGGCGATACAGTAGAATTTGTCTCCCTTAACCCTTATAGAATAATCGTTACAGGACGTATCAAACACTTCATTTCTGCTTTTGGAGAGCACGTTATTGGCAAAGAAGTAGAGCAAGCGATGCTCGCAGTGTGTAAAAAACTCCGTGCAAGTGTGGTGGAATTCACTGTCGCACCCAATGTAAACCCAGTAGAAGGTGGCTTGCCTTATCACGAATGGTTTGTAGAATTTGAGCAGCATCCTAGCAGCATAGAGCAATTCGAAAAGCAATTAGACCAACTAATGTTGCAACAAAATATTTATTACCAAGATTTGATTGCTGGAAACATTTTACAGCCGCTAAAAATCAAAGTGCTACAAAAAGATGCTTTCCGAAATTACATGAAAACCAAAGGTAAATTGGGCGGACAAAACAAAGTGCCACGTCTGAGCAATGATCGAAAAGTAGTGGAAGAACTAGCGCAGTTCACAAAATAAAAAAGGCTAATCCAATACGAATTCCTTATTCATCTCAACAACCCAAATTCCCCTTAACTCATTCACATTATAACCCACCGCCTTGTCATTCGGGTAAAGTTCTTTTATCTTGGTCAGCGTATTGGCAGCAATGTCTTCATTAGGTTTTCCATGACACTGCAAGCACATTTGATTAGCAAGGATCGGATAATATCCTACCATCTTATCACCCACTTCTCTTATTTGAGGTAGCGCTTTTTCTCCATCTGCTAATCGCATTTTTGTCGTAGCGATATAGCTTAATTCAGAATCATTGGCTGCATTACTCGGGTTTCTATTCTTGTCAGAGACTCTTTTTATTTTGACTTTTTGTACTGTGGACATACTATCAGTCAATGGAATTGCTTGAATGTTGCAAAAATCTAATGCTCCTTCTGTACCTTTTGTATTAATGGCATTAAAAAGATTTTTCCCTAATACCGCTTTAGTGGACAATGCGTATTTCATTCCCAAATCTACGTAAGAAACTTCCGCCTGCTTTTCCACTTGAGTAGTTGCCGCATCAGTTGTTTTTTCTTCCGATGGGGTACAATTAATAGCCGACAGTAAAATGGCACTTGAAATAGTAAAATTGATAATATTCTTCATTGTAGTATAATTTGCTGCCAAATTAACGCATTTCATCACTTAAAAGAGTGATACTGATCACTTAGCCATTAATAGGGATACAACTCTCCTCTGAAGCATGAAAATTTTCTGCCATTTGGTTACGTTCATGCCATAACTTACACTTCTAAAAAACGTACATTAAGCATCATTCATTCATAAACCATTTTTCATGAAAACAGTATTCTTTTCTATGGCAGCACTTTTTTTTCTTCAAGGATTGAACGCACAAGTAGATAAAAAATATGTTGGCACTTACCAAAGTGCTCAAGCCGATTTAAAAATAGCCGTATTTAAGACCACAGAAACCTCATTTGAAGTGCATCTCTTAGCGGAAGGTCAGTTTTATAGAGGTACAGCCAGCCCAACATTTGGTATTTTGATGGGGACTTACGATTATCATAGCAATCCAATCGGGTTTTCGATTTCTAAGATTTTAGGGCAATATCTTATTACTTCGGACGGTCTGGACATTGCTTTGGAAAGAACTTCGGAAGCCCCTTCTGACTTGAGTAAACTCGCTAAAAAGCCAACTACAACAAGCACTTCACCATCCAATACTACTAATTCAGGCAATGAAACGAGTGTTTCTAAGCAATACAAGCAACGCATTGTGGGCAAGCGGCTACTTTATCTTTACACTGGCAACGGTTATTCTGAGAAATGGCACTATGATCTTTGCTCGAATGGCACTTTTTATTTTTATGCCAATTCTAGTTACTTGAGTAGTGGTTTCTCAGGGGTTACACAAAGTGATGATACTGGAAACTGGCAGGTAATCGCTAGGGGCAATCAAAATATCTTGGTGCTAAGCTCACAAAAAAATGGCACTAGCGAATTCAACCTTACCAATAGAGCCGATGCGAGCGAGCTGAACTTGAACAATAATCGTTATTTCATTACGAAGAATGAAAGCTGCCCCTAGGGTTGATTTAGCTTAATCCTCTAGCTTTCAATTCCATATACTTATTGACGACTCCGTCTAGTATATGCAGACTACTGAGCGAAACAATCTAACTTTTTACCAATTAATGTCGATAAAATTGTTATTGATCGATCAAATTGGCTTGCTAATCATTTAAGGTGTAAATATTTATCTACCTTTGCGGCGCAATTTCAACAGATTTGCATAAAATGGTGTTCTTAATCCGAATTAGCTTATAACTAAAACCTATAATTGATAATATCTGAGTAGTGTGTTTGGAATTTTACAGTAACTCGCATAACAAATCTTCTCTACTCAATCACTAAATAGAACAAATGGTATTTTTAATCAAAGCAGGACAATTAATTTTGAGTTTGTCCATTCTGATTGTCCTACACGAATTTGGACATTTTCTTCCCGCAAAATTATTTGGCACAAGGGTAGAAAAATTCTATCTATTTTTTAATCCCTGGTTCTCTGTCTTCAAGAAAAAAATTGGAGAAACAGAGTATGGGTTGGGTTGGTTACCACTGGGAGGATACGTCAAAATCTCTGGAATGATTGACGAAAGTATGGACAGAGAACAAATGAAGCAGGCTCCTCAGCCTTGGGAATTTCGCTCTAAGCCAGCATGGCAACGCTTGATTATAATGCTTGGCGGCGTAACCGTCAATTTCATACTGGGTTTCTTTATTTATGGTATGGTATTTTGGGTATGGGGGCAAGAGTTTTTGCCAAATGAAAACGCTAAGTATGGTATGTACGTAGATTCTCTAGGCTACGAAATGGGTTTGCGAGATGGTGATAAGTTAGTAGCTGTCGGTGATGTTGTGGTAGAAAAATTCAATGATGGAATCATTATAAGAGAAGTAGTCATCAATGGTGCAAGTGAAATGAGCGTTGAACGGGATAGCAAAACAGTAACTATTCCAATTGACAATGAAAAATGGACAAAAATCCTTTCGAGTCAAGAAGCAGCAAAAGGGTTATTTTCTCCTAGAATGCCTATGGTAATTCAAGAACTACAGCCCAACGGCACAGCCGAGAAAGTTGGTATAAAAATAGGTGATCGAATAATTGGTTTAAATGATACTCCAACCCCTTATTTTCAAGATTTTAGAAAAGCAATCGTAAAGGCAGCACCAAAGCCTGAAAAAACAAGCCTATTAGAATCTCTCTTTGGAAAGAAAAGAGAAAATGTAACAAAGGATATTACCGTGAAGGCACTAAGAAGCAATGATACACTGAATTTCACAATGCCGATCACCTACACGGGTATGATTGGTGTGGCAGTAGAAACCTTGGAGACGACAACAGAATCTTACACACTAGTTCAGGCTTTGCCAAAAGGGGTGAAAGAAGGTTGGAATTTCTTGGGTGTACAAGTTAAAGCATTTGGACAAATGTTTACTGGCCGCATTAATCCTAGTGATAGTCTAGGTGGATTCGGTTCGATTGGCTCGATGTTCGATGCCCAATGGAATTGGCAAAACTTCTGGCGCATGACTGCCATTCTATCGCTCATTCTTGCATTTATGAATTTGCTGCCAATACCAGCTTTAGATGGTGGGCACGTAATGTTTCTACTCTACGAAATGGTAACAGGGCAGAAGCCAAGCGACCGATTTATGGAAATTGCTACAATGGTAGGCTTTGCTATTCTGCTTGGTCTAGTGCTTTTTGCCAATGTTAATGATATTCGTAAATTTTTCTTTAAATAAATTCCATAGAACCACAGATTTCCGAAGTCTTCAAGGCTTCAGAAATCTTACTCGCTCAACCTATTCCCATGAATTACTTTGAGTTCTATAATATTCCGATTTCGCTAAACGTGGATAAAGTCGCATTGAAAAAAAATTTTTATGCGAACAGCCGAAAATACCATCCCGATTTTTACGCTACTTCATCAGCAGAAAAACAAGCTGAAATACTAGAATTATCCAGTCTAAATAATGAGGCTTACAAAACACTTTCTGATTTTGATAAGCGAGTCAAATACGTGCTAGAATTAAAGAATATTTTAGCAGAAGAGGGGAAAAACACCATCCCTCAAGAATTTTTAATGGATATGATGGAAATCAATGAAGCATTGATGGAACTGGAGTTTGACTTCGATCAAGACAGTTATAAAAATATACAGCAACAGCTAGAGCAGAAAGAAACCGAGCTATATCGAACCATTGAACCAGTCGTCCATAATTTTCAAGAAGACCAACTAGAGCTAGTAAGAGCATACTATTTAAAGAAAAAATATTTATTGCGGATTAGAGAAAATATTGCTAAATTTACCGTTCTTTAGAAATAAAAAAGTATATCACTATTGCCGATGTGGCGGAATTGGTAGACGCGCTGGATTCAAAATCCAGTTCTGGCAACAGAGTGGGGGTTCGATTCCCCCCGTCGGTACTTAGTAAAATTAGAAAGCCAAGTTAGCACGACTTGGCTTTTTTTATAACTTCTTCGAATCAACATTATATTTATTGGTGCAGCTGTATAAGATGTCCATTTCTCAATAACAATAGAAAGATAAGATCACTTTAGTTTTTCAAACGACTTGTTAAAGGGCTAACATCTTTCTTAAATGTAAAAACAAACGAATAATTTTACCTTTGTTGCTTAATTACAAGTACAAGTTGAAACTATATGCAACAGACAGAACCGACACCAACCGTTGAAACAGCAAAACAGCTAGGTCTAACGGAAACAGAATTCGAGCAAATAAAAAAAATAATGGGTAGAACGCCCAATTTCACAGAGTTGAGTATTTACGCTGTGATGTGGTCAGAGCACTGTTCTTACAAAAATTCTATCAAGTGGTTGAAAACACTACCAAGAGAAGGCAAGCAACTCTTAGTAGGTGCAGGAGAAGAAAACGCAGGATTGGTAGATATTGGTGATGGTATTGGATGTGCTTTCAAAATAGAATCACACAACCACCCCTCAGCTATTGAACCTTATCAGGGGGCTGCTACAGGTGTTGGAGGGATTCATAGAGATATTTTTACAATGGGTGCAAGACCTATTGCTGCCTTGAACTCACTGCGATTTGGCAATTTAGACCTAAAGCATACTCGCCACTTGGTAGATGGCGTAGTGAGAGGAATTGGTGATTACGGTAACTGCTTTGGTGTGCCAACCGTAGGTGGAGAAGCCTATTTCATGGATTGCTATAATCAAAATATCCTCGTCAACGCTATGTCAGTCGGCTTAGTCAAAGCAGGCGAAACCGTTTCCGCTATTGCGGACGGACCTGGGAATCCAGTTTTTATAGTAGGTTCTGCAACAGGTAAAGATGGTATTCATGGAGCAACTTTTGCTTCGGCGGATTTAACAGAGGATTCGGCAGACGATCTGCCAGCAGTGCAAGTAGGTGATCCTTTCCAAGAAAAACTCCTGCTAGAAGCAACACTCGAAGCGGTCAAAACTGGAGCGATCGTTGGAATGCAAGACATGGGGGCAGCAGGTATTACTTGCTCCACTTCCGAAATGAGTGCCAAGAGTGGTACAGGCATGCGAATTGACCTAGACAAAGTACCGACCCGGCAGGCGAATATGAAGCCTTTTGAGATTTTGCTTTCAGAAAGCCAAGAGCGCATGCTGATCGTCTGTCATAAAGGGCAGGAAGAAAAGCTACTCAGCGTATTTGATAAGTGGGATTTGGAATGTGAAGAAATCGGGGAAGTAACAGATACGGGGATGATTGAATTTTACGAAAAAGGAGCAAAAGTAGCAGAAGTTTCTGCTCATTCGTTGGTGCTAGGTGGTGGTGCCCCTGTCTATGATAGAAAGTACAAAGAACCCAGCTACATCAAAAAAGCAAATAAATTTAACCCTACGATGGTCAAGAAACCTAAAAAGTATCTTGCCATTGCCAAAGAAATAGTGGCGTCGCCAAACATTGCTTCCAAACGTTGGATTTATGAACAATACGATTCTATGGTGCGAACTAATTCTGTTGGCACAAATCAAGTATCGGATGCTTCTGTAGTAAGAGTAAAAGGCAGTCAAAAAGGTCTAGCAATGTCGGTAGATTGTAACTCAAATTATGTTTTTGCCAATCCTTATATCGGGGCAATGATCGCCGTAGCAGAAGCTGCCCGAAACATTGTTTGCTCTGGTGGAGAGCCTCTAGCCATCACTAACTGCTTGAATTTTGGCAACCCTTATGATCCAGAAGTATATTGGCAATTTGTAGAAGCTATCAAAGGAATGGGAGATGCTTGCAAGAAATTCCACACTCCTGTAACAGGTGGAAATGTGAGCTTCTACAACCAAACCGTAACAAAAGATAAGACGGAGCCAGTCTATCCTACTCCAACCATTGGAATGCTTGGACTTTTAAAAAACATGGATCACTTAATGACATTGGACTTCAAAGCTCCAACCGATGTAATTTACATGATTGGTACTCCAACAAATGATATTAATTCATCGGAATATCTTAGGCTAATCCACGATATTAGATTATCCCCTGCACCTCATTTTGACTTAGATGAAGAATACATGGTGCAGCAACATTTGAAACGAATTATTCGCAAGGGCATGATTCAGTCAGCTCACGATGTTTCAGATGGTGGATTATTTGTAGCCTTACTAGAAAGTGCAATGGTAAATAACTTGGGCTTCCATATAGAAACAGATGATAACTTCCGTAAGGATGCTTACTTATTTGGAGAGAGCCAGAGTAGGATCGTTATTTCGACTACGCAGGAAATGGAGGACGAACTAGTCAACTATTTGAATACTAATAACATTGCCTTTTCGAGACTAGGTGAGGTAACAGAAAAAAACCTAGTCGTAGATAACAGAAATTTCGGACCGGTTCAAGACTGGAAATTGATTTATGAGACCTCTATCAGTCGAAAAATGGAAAATTAAATAAAACAAATAAAAATATATAATCATTATGAAAAATGTATGCTCTATTTTAGTTACAAGCCTATTAGCTGTATTGCTGTATAATTGTACAGAAGTACAGAAAGGAACGGTTATAGAAGGACAAATAAGTGGTGCTGCAAATTTGCAGGTATTTTTAGACGAAGCAGGTCTAGGTCAGCAAGCCAATATAGTGTTAGAAAAACAGGATGCTACTGCCGATGGCGTTTTCAAGTTTGAATTTCCAGAGGGAATTGATCCAGGAGCATATCGCCTTCGTATTGGTCGGCAGCGTATGAATTTTATTTTAGATGGTACAGAGAAGAACGTTAAATTTTCTGGTCCATTGGATCAAATGAACCGCTATCAAGTAAACGCAACTGGCTCAAAACCAACAAGTACTTTCATAAATACAATGCAAGCACTTATAAAAAGAGAAATGAACGCTGACGACATCAAAACTTTAGTAGATACAACTGAAAATCCACTAGTTGGTGTATATACTGCAATAAGTGCGCTGGGAACTAGAGCAGATTACTTAGATACACACAAGGCTGCTTACGATCGTCTAGCGAGTGTCGATCCCAGCGGTGAAACAACAACAACTTACAAGCAATTGATTGACCAGATAGAAGCGCAGTATGCTGCTCAAATGGCGGCAGAGCGGATTAAAGTTGGACAACCAGCTCCAGATATATCGCTTCCAAGTCCAGATGGAAAAGAATATGCGCTTTCTGACTTGAAAGGTAAGGTAGTCATGCTAGACTTTTGGGCAAGTTGGTGCAGACCCTGCCGCATGGCAAATCCTGATGTGGTCAAACTTTACAAGAAATACAAGGATCAAGGTTTCACCGTATTTAGTGTCTCATTGGACGGACCGAGACGTATTGATGGTCTAAGTCCAGAGCAAATTCAGGCACAACAGGACGCAAGTAAGACAAAATGGATTGATGCTATTGCTGCTGACCAACTCGAATGGTCTTATCATGTGAGTGATCTGAAAGGTTGGAGTGCGGCTCCTGCTGCTGTCTATGGTGTCAAGTCCATACCAAAAACATTTCTGATTGACAAGGACGGTAATATTGCTAAAGTTGGCGTTAATCCATTGTCTGGAATCACCCAACTAGAGCAGGATATAAAAACTTTATTATAAGTAAGTGGACAAAATCGTTTACAGGTTTAGACGGTGCATTAATTTACACAATCCCTTGTTAATGTGATGATTATATCATGAAATACTTAAACCTGTCCACTTATTTGGTAGATAGTACAGCGCAAAATCGTTTCATTAGGAAAGAAAAAAGTTACTAATTGATACTTTCCAAGGTCGAAACGGTTTTGCTCTTCAACGAAGTAGTCTCTTATAATGAATGCAAGAAGAAACACTAAATTCAAATCAGTTGCACAAAAACGTCAGCCCAATCTAACAGTCCTACTCGAAAATGTGCACGATCAGCACAACATTGGCGCAGTGCTCAGGACTTGTGACTCGGTAGGTGTTATGGAGATATTTGTACTTCAAACCATCCCTGAGTGGCAGACTAAAAATATCACGGTCGGTAAACGCACCTCAAAAGGTACTCGAAAATGGGTAGATGTTCATTACTACACCGAACCCGATCAATGTTTTCAGCACGTTCGCAGCAAGTACGATTTCATTCTCAGCACTCACCTCACTGAAGATTCTCGCTCGCTCTACGAGCTAGACTTAACAGCCTCCATTGCGCTCCTTTTTGGTAATGAACATACTGGACTGACGAAGGAAGCACTCGCCTACTCCGATGGCAACTTCACTATTCCACAAGTAGGTATGACAGAAAGTCTCAATATTTCGGTAGCCTGTGCTGTTACGCTCTACGAAGCCTTTCGGCAACGCCAACAAAAAGAGTGCTACGACGAAAATGTACCCCTTAGTCCAAAAGAACAAAGTCAGTTATATGCTTCATTTTTGGAGCGACACAAAGCCAAGGCAAATCGGCAGTATTTTGAGCGTTTGGATGGATAAGGGTAACTGACTCCATAGTTTTCCCCATAGTTTGAGGCATTGTGCTTCTGTAGTTTTTGTCATAACTCAATCCGTTTTCAATAATGGCAAAAACTTGTTTTAAGAGTTTACTGCGAACGGCAATCAATACCAGTTTTTTACTCTTTCCTCTAGTCACAATTCGTTCATAGAGTATAAGCTCTATTGCATCTACCCAACAGCAGGAAAACTTTACCGCATTAAAGCTGCAAATAAACAGCGAGAAGCTGTATTTTCTGTTTACTTTGATTATTTTTCAAGATTTTTTCGGTAGTTGGAAAGGTGGTTTGATAGCCGTGTTGGTGCTGTCCGCTTGGGGCGTTTTGCCGTATGTGTTTAGTCGGCGGCAGTTTTTAAAACGGGATTTTTAAATGTATAAGAATCACTTAAAGGATGGACTATCTCACGCTTGCTCGAGTTATTCACGTCATTGCGGTGATTCTATGGATTGGTGGTGTAGCGATGGTTACTACAGTGCTAATTCCTGCCATAAAGAAATTGAAATCAAAGGATGAGCAAATAAAAACCTTTGAAATGATTGAAGGTAAATTTGCCACGCAAGCAAAAGTAACCACATTGCTAACGGGATTGACAGGATTTTACATGCTGTACGAACTCAATGCTTAGGACCGATACTCTGATTACAGATTTTGGTGGATACACGCGATGACTTTGGTATGGATATTTTTTTCTTTGATTCTGTTTGTTTTAGAACCGTCTGTTCTTCATAAATTGTTTAAAAGGTATGCAGTGAAAAATCCTAATAAAACATTCAATATCATGCACCGTATGCACTGGATTTTACTATTTCTGAGTTTGATTACAACGGCAGGAGCAGTTGCTGGAAGCCACGGGTGGTTCTTTGTAAAATAGGATTTAATCTAGAGGATATGAAACAAAAAACAGCCATAGTAATATTTGTCATCTTCTGTTTTGCAGAGATGAAACCTCTCATCGAGTAGATTGACGGTTAAATGCGGCGCTAATGACCTGTAAGTCTGCCTGAACAATTGCTAACACCTCCTGTGGATCGTTGCGATCAGCATTGAACTCCAGCAACCAAAAATTACTACTCGAACTCATGCTTTTTATAACACGCATCTGCTGGCGACGATACTTTCTTACCCAAGCATTTACATCAACATCTTCTTTCAATTGTAGTCGAATTTGATTATCCACAATATAATTTGGTAAATCAGAGGCTTCTGCTGCTTTGAGTTCCCATCCTTCTTGATTAGCAATATCTTCCAGTGTGGCTTGAATATCTAAAACTGCCTGAGGACGTCCATCTTTTCCAACAATCCTTTTTCGATACTGACCTCCGTAATAAGTGATTGTAACAGTCTGCAGATCAGGAATACGCCCACGATAAGCATCCTGAAATTGATCGAGTTTAGCCGCTACTAATTGACTTACTAATGCTTTGAGCGCACTATCTGATATCTGATTGATAAAAAGTCCTTTACGATCCGTGTTTTGTTTTCCTTCGTAAGTTACTACACCATTATCATATACTACTAATGTGTAAACAGGACACCTGCCGTAGCAAGGACCTTTTGACATTTCTACTAGTTTCTCAAGCTTTGTTAAATCGACAGATTTTTTAGGCAAAAGCTGTTGGATGATGCTGCAAGCGGGAAAAAGTAGTGTGCATATAGCCGTAAATCCTATTAAATATTTTATGTTTTTCATCTTTGATCTTTAGTTTAGAAGCGTAAAAGCATTATTCAGAATAGGTGAAACATTGCTTAAAATATCAATCTTATTTGTATTCAGCAAAAAATAATACTAAATTTGGCTATAAATATAAGAATATGTATTGGCTTATTTTTCTGCTTTCATTAAGTGCTAGCGATCATGACATACACTTGAGTAGGTGTTTGCTTGAGTATAACGAAGATTCCAAATCTATTCAGGTGAGTATGCACATTTTTTTGGATGATCTTGAAGCTATCTTGGCTGAACGAGGCGCAACTGAACGACTCAATCTTTGTACAGAAAAGGAGCATCCAAAAGGAGAGCAATATATGCTTGACTACATAAATGAGCAGTTCAAAGTTAGTGTGAACGGCAAAAAGCAGACTTTCAAATTTATAGGCAAAGAAATATCGGAAGATTATTTGGCAGCTTGGTGTTATTTGGAATTTCAGCAGGTTGTGGGCATCAATAGTATATCCATAGTGAATAGTGTATTGATGGATTTGTATGACGATCAGCGAACCATTGTACAATTGAAAGTACCCAATAAGCGAAAAGCCTACTTTATGTTCGACCGAAAGCAATACGAGGAAACCATTCAATTTTGATATTGAAAGAAAGAGAACAAGGTCTTTCCGTAGCTTCGAAGTTCTGAAAAGTAAGGATGCCCTGAAAAATCGTGATCAGGATTGTGTTCCATAACAAACAAACCAGCCTGTGCTAAAATTTCGTACTTAAAAATCTCGTCTGGAATAGTATCTAAAGTAGGTAATGGATAAGGCGGACCCGCAAAAATGTAATCGTATTTTCGGTTTGTGATTTGGATGAATTTAAACACATCCATTTTAAAAATTTTTAAGCTTTCGATTATCTCGAGTTCTTTTGCTGTTTTTGTTACAAACTTCACACACCCAGCAAATTTATCTACATAGGTTACATCCTTAGAGTTTCTCGATATAAATTCGTAGCTGTGGCTTCCTGTTCCACCAAATAGATCGAGCATAGCCGTCTGCTCAAAATCAATTCTGTTCATCAAGACATTAAAGAGTCCTTCTTTGGCGAAATCCGTAGTTGGTCGAGTTGGCCACTTGTCGGCAGGTGGATAAAATCGGCGTCCTTTAAATTTTCCTCCAATAATTCGCATAAGATATAAAGTGAATATCGAGCTTAAATTTTAATCACACAACTGAATACTCATTAAATCAAAATAATGATGATTATCCATCCTCTTTTTTGTCAGTTCTTCAAATTTTATGTTCGAAGGAACTTGAACGGGATAAATATACTGAACATGCTTACTTAGAGCCTCATGATAAACTCCACTTTCTTTAAAATCACCTGCTACTCTTATTACTTGCTCTTGAGGACTAAGATTGAATTGATCAAAAATGAGCATCACAAAGTAAGTCAAATCTTTTTCTGTTTTAAAAGGAAACGCATTAGAAAAAATGAGTTCTTTACCTTGAAAAAAAAACAATTGAACGTTCTTGTCTCTTATGTTTAGAAAGAGTGTACTTTTCTCATAATCTGTTTGTGCCAAAAAACCAACATAAAGTGCAGCATGAATGTGGTAGCTTTTTATCTTGGAATACATCTGCTCCAAAAAATTGAGAGTTGCTCGGTCTGCTCCAAAAACATTTTGAGAGCGCAATGCGGTTATGTCATTTGATTGAATGTGATCAGAGACTGTGATATCTGCGGCATGTTCTAAATAAACTGATTTTTTTTCTGGGTTGTAAAGCCTGTTGGGAATAAATATCTGCTTTCGGTTGGCAAATGCTACTTTCACCTCGGCGTAAGACAATTTCAGTAAACGATCTTGTTTGAACAACTCGTGTATTTGTTCGGCGGGAAGTTTTGAGTAGGCATTTGCAGCAGCTGTAATATATTCCTTCAAAAGAACCGCCCTATTTGTATTGTCCAATACCAAATATGAGAAACTGTCCACTCCAATTAGAATGGACAGTTTATATTGATGAGTACGTTTCTGATTGAATGCCTCATCTGGTATAGTCGTCTTTAACTTTATCAAGTTTTATTCTTTTTTTTGGAAGCACTTTTGCCACACTAGAAAGATACGACGAGCAATGTCTTTTCTAATTAGACTCCCAGTTTCCAGCTAACTTTGGAGAATTCATATCACCAAATTTAATCACGCTACTAGGATCATAGGTGTTATCATACTTTTGGTAACGCTCATCGTATTTTTCACCCATATAAACCTTGCGTTTAGTTCCCACTTCTACCACGCTCACTAATGTTTGCTGATAAGTTAGTGTATCTGCTGCAATATCAAACGTTTTTCCTCCAGAAAAAGGGATATAACGTAAAGAGTCTAAGTTGATACCCATTGCTCTTACAGAATCTATTGCACGTTTGTAGATGGTGTCATAACGTACAGTAGGATTATCGGGATCATCCTCATCACCAATGATACTTACAATTCTGAACTCTCCATTTCGAAGTACTTCATTGAGGGTGTCAAAGTTATTTGCAAACTCACCTGTAACACCGCGATACATTTCTTGAGCTCTACGAATCTCAATTAGCTTATTGATTACCCTTTGCTCACGCTTGCTTCTAGTAGTTTCAAAATCGATAGGTTCACGAATACTGTCTACCAATACATACAGCAGACCAAGTGTGATTAATACTAGAACTAAGTTAATGACTAATCTCATCTTTTGATTTGTTTTAGCACAATATTAGTATTTTTTGTTGAAACTAGTACTCAAAAATGACCAATTTCTTAATGAAATCTTAATGTTTTTATAGAACTCAACCAATTTGACACTTTCCATCATAAATTGCACCCTCTTCAATAGAAATGATTTGTGCTTTAATTTCTCCTTTGATGTAGCTGGTCTTTCGCAAAATAAGCATGCCTGCTGTTTCGATGTTGCCATTTATTACACCGCTAATATCAGCTTCGTTTGCCCACACGCTTCCCGTTACGCTGCCATTCACCCCGACAATAAGTTTTTTTTCACAGGATATACTGCCATTGATTGCGCCGTCCAAACGAAAATGACCTTCTGATCTTACAATACCTTCTATATGGGTACTATCTGCTACGACACACCCTGACGGAGCAGCTACTCGCATCTGATTAGTCGTAGTTGTAGATGAACTTACTATTTTTGTGAATTGTTTAGAATCATAGATTGCAGTGGTTGCCATGATAAACTAGGTTTAATAAAGTAATATGATATTATTAGCGATTGAGTCTTCTTGCGACGATACTTCGGCTGCTATCCTCGAGGATAGCAGGGTACTGAGTAATTGCGTCGCTAATCAGACTACTCACAGATTGTACGGTGGAGTAGTGCCAGAGGTTGCATCACGCGCACATCAAATTAATATTCTTCCTGTTGTTGAAATGGCTATAAATCAAGCAGGTATCTGCCGAAAATCTATTGATGCAGTAGCTTTTACTAGAGGCCCTGGCTTAATGGGTTCTCTGATTGTGGGTGTGTCTTTTGCTAAAGCTTTTGCATTGGGCTTAAAAATTCCAATTATAGAGGTTAATCATATGCAAGCGCATGTTTTGGCACATTTTATTGAAGACCCTCGACCTAAATTTCCTTTTCTCTGCCTAACCGTGTCGGGTGGGCATACACAAATTGTCTTAGTTAGAGATTATTTAGATATGAAAGTAATCGGTAAAACAATAGATGATGCAGCAGGTGAGGCTTTCGATAAGACAGGAAAATTATTAGGTTTAGATTACCCTGCTGGTCCGATTATTGATAAATTAGCTCGACAAGGTCAGATTAAATTTGATTTCCCAGAACCTCAAATTGATGATTTGGATTTTAGTTTTAGTGGATTGAAAACTTCTATTTTGTATTTTTTAAAGAGAGAACTTAAAACCAATGCTAGCTTCATTGACGAAAATTTAAATGATATTTGTGCCTCTGTGCAGTCTCGCATCGTCTCTATTTTGATGAAAAAGCTAGAAAAAGCTGCTTTACAAACAGGCATCAAGGAAGTTGCCATAGCTGGAGGTGTATCTGCTAATACTGAGCTTAGGGCTGCATTACAGGCAACTGGAGAACGATTAAACTGGAACACTTATATTCCAGCATTTCAATATTGTACAGATAATGCTGCTATGATTGGAATGGCTGGTTATTTCAAATACCAACGTGGACTTTTTTCAGATCAAAGTGTAGCACCATTGGCAAGATATTCATAAAGTATAAATTAACTCATAAATAAAATAGTATTATGTTAGGAAACGATTTTGGAGGAATGCTCGACAAGATGGAAGCGCAACAAAAAGAACTACACAGTAAATTGAGCAGTATTACCGTAGAAGCGGAAGCTGAAAAAGGGGCAATTAAAGTAACTGCTAGTGCCAATAAAGAATTAGTCAATATCTCCATTGATCCTACAAAAATGGACATGAACGATGTAGAGCAATTGGAAGATTTACTGCTAATTGCTGTAAATAGAGCCCTAGCACTTGCTGGCAAAGCTGGAGCGGCAGAAACGCAGAGCATACTTAAAGAGATGCTGCCAGGAGGTATGGGTGGATTAGACAGTTTGTTTGGAAAATAGCCTACTATGTTATACTTACAAGTAAGGCTGCTGCGTTTAAGGTATTTTATTTTAACGATAGAATGATTGATGTCAAGCAGAGACTGCTCGGATAATCGCTATCCAAGACTTTCATAAGATTTATGAAGTCTAGCAGTCAAATATAACATCAGCAACGCAATTTAAAACATTACTGAATGAGACTGCCTTTGCTCTTCTTTTTTGTATTAGTTTACTTTATCGGTACGGCTCAGCCACAAAAAAATCTAGTAGCTTACTTTTCTTTTGACGACTGCGCCCAACTTGCTAAAGAGACCAGAGGTGATACGCTTCAAGACGGCATACTGCGAGGTAATGCGGAATGTAACTGCGGTGTCTATGGCGATGACAATTCATTGGAATTAGATGGGCAAGACGATCGCGTCAACTTCATCGGTCCGCTCGTGAGAGAATTTAACATCATTGACTTTTCAGTAAGTTTTTATTTTAAACCCTTCTCAAATGTTGGTACGCAGGATTTGATCTCCAAAATTGGTCCTAGCTGTTCTGCAGAGAATGCTTTTTCTATCAAATATCAACCTCGCCCTACACCTAGAATCGTTGCTTTACTAAGTGAAAATGCTAGCAAACAAGTAGAACTGACTGCTCCTATCAATCCTGACGCTTGCTGGCAGCACGTCGTTGTTGTCAGAAAACAAACGGATTTTATACTCTATCTCAACGGTGAGCAAGTCGGCTTAGGCAGAACCAGTACGCGTGCTGATATCGAAAATACAGCTCCTTTTAGCATTTCTAACAGCCCTTGTCTTAACTCAACAGATGTACCATTTAAAGGGCTAGTAGATGAGTTGCGTATTTACAACCGAGATTTGACAAGAGATGAAGTTACCGCACTTTATGTGCGTCCTGATATGATTCAAAACCGAGATACTATCATTGTACTGGGAGATACTGTAAGCACTCGCATTACGGCTTCCTGTGCTTCTAGTTTCACTTGGACGCCCGTTGAAGGTGTGGCTAATCCAAAATCACCTACTACAACAATTGCCCCACCTAGTAGCGGCGTTCAGGTATATACACTTAACTTCGATGATGGCAATTGTGTAGCTAAAGATACGCTTACCATCAATGTTGTCAATCCTGATGAACTAGATTGCAGTGCTTTATTTTTACCCAATGCCTTTACCCCCAATGCCGATAATGTTAATGATGCTTTCGGTATCAGTAACCCTTTTGTGATAGAAAATTTGGTTTCCTTTGAAGTCTTTGACCGCTGGGGGGCTAGAATGTTCCTGACGACAGAACCGCTTGGAAAATGGAACGGGACTTTCAAGAGCCAAATCGTTGATCCTGGCGTTTTCTTTTATAAGGTCATTTACACTTGCCAAGGGGCGGAGCAGGTAAAAACAGGCAATGTAACAGTGATGCGATAAGTCAGTTCTTGGCTTCGGTTTGGCGCATCTGTACTAAAATGAATACTTATCCTAAAAGTTAAATTCCTTCTAAAACAATGCTGCCTAATTAAAACATATAGCTGCTTTGCTGTTTTATAGCTAATTGTGTTTAATTTTGTAAAAATTCAAATTCTTAAATAATGAGCTGTTCTAAATTATTTGTCGTTTTAGCAGTATTTACTTTCGTTTCCAATACTCAAAGTACTGGGCAAAACACAGCTAGCAAGGATGAAAATATGTGGAAAGTATTGTCAAAAATCACTTTCAAAAAAGAATATGATGAGATGCTAGGCTTTAAAGTAGATGTGCCAGTTTTCAGCGATGCTGTAAAAAAATATGAAGGTAAGAAAATCGAAATAAAAGGATACATCGTACCAGTAGAGGGCTACAAAAGCCATAAAGAGTTCGTCTTCTCAGCTTTCCCTTACAATATGTGTTTCTTCTGTGGAGGTGCTGGTCCTGAAACAGTTATGGAAGTTTATGCCAAAGAGCCAGTAAAATATACTGCTGAGCCTGTTTACTTGAAAGGAACACTAGAACTCAATGATAGCGACATCAATCGTCTGATGTATGCACTAAAAGATGCCGTGCTGATAACGGTTAAGTAACAATAGAAAAAAGGCTACTTGATGCTGCGTTCAAGGTATCTCTAGTTACACTTCTATTGCGAGATAATTAATACTACATGGAAAAGCCCTTCAGGATTGGTTTTGACGCAAAGCGCTTATTCACTAACTTCACAGGGTTGGGGAATTACAGTAGAACGCTGGTAAAAAACCTAGCCGAGTTCTATCCCGATAATCAATATTTACTCTTCACTCCTAAATCCAATAAAAACGAAGAAACGCACCTCTTTTTTGAATACGCTAACATTGAAGTTATACAACCCAAAACTTATTTTCAACAGTACTGGCGTAGTTACTCCATCAAAAAAGACTTAAAACAGAAAGGGATTCAAGTTTATCATGGGCTAAGCCACGAAATTCCAGTTGGTATATCTGCAACTAAAATCAAATCGGTTGTAACCATTCATGATCTGATCTTCAAGCATTATCCAGAACAATTTTCTTATTTTGACCGACAGCTTTACGATAGCAAATTCAAATATGCCTGTAAAAATGCAGACGCCATCATTGCTATTAGTGAACATACTAAGCGAGATATTATTAAATTTTATGACATACCTGAGGAAAAAATTAAAGTCATCTATCAAACTTGTCATGATCGCTATAAACGTCCACTAGACGAAACAGAACTGGAGGCTATCAAAAATGAATACAAATTGCCAGAGATGTTTTTGTTGTATGTTGGTTCGATTATCCCTCGAAAAAATCTAGGCGGTATTATTGAAGCGATGCGCTTGTTGCCTAAAGACTTACAAATTCCATTGGTTGTCATTGGTAATGGGAAAAAATACAAGCAACAAGTGCTTTATCAGATTAAACAAGCTGGACTAGAACGATTAATTCTATTTCCACGTATTCGATTTGAAGAATTGCCCGCATTATATCAATTGGCAGATGTTTTTTTATATCCTTCTTATTATGAAGGATTTGGCATTCCGATTATAGAAGCGCAGTATGCTCAAACACCAGTTATTACGAGCAATCGCTCTGCCTTGCCGGAAGCAGCCGGAGAAGGAGCTTACTACGCCGAACCCGACCAACCCGAAAGTATTGCAGCAGGAATAGTAAAAATATTAACGGATGAATCATTTACACATCATCTAATTGAAAAATCAACAGAACATGTAGAACGATTTGACAGCCATTTACTGACATCCCAGTTGATGAATTTGTACGAATCTTTATAAAACACGCATTTATTAAATTTTGTAAAAAAACATGACACGTATCGTATTCGCTACATTGATATTGATGAGTCTTTGGAATTGTTCCAATGATTTAGATTTGACAACAGAATGGAAAGACATTCCCGTCGTCTATGGTATTATAAATGCTGACTCAACCACAAATTATGTGCGAGTTGAAAAAGTGTTTCTTGATCCCGAAACCAACGCATTGCAATTGGCTCAAATATCTGATTCTATTTATTATCAGAATGTGAAAGTAGAAATTGAACGACCTAAGCGCAACGAGCGTATCCTGCTGAATCGCGTAGATGGTAATGAAGAAGGCATCACTAGAGATAGTGGTATTTTTGCAACTAATCCAAATACGCTTTATAAGTTGGACTTACCTAAAGCCGAACAACTGGAAGGAGGGGAAGAAATCAGTATCATTATTACAAGAGCAGACGAACAGACACCAGCCACTGCTACGACAACCCTGCTAGAGCCATTCACAATTGTCAGTGGTCAGCCCGCTGATCTTATTAATTGGAGTGAATATGACCGTACTGTGAGGGTAGCTTGGCGACCCGAAGGAGAAGCAGCCTCCGTGTATGACATAAAGTTTATCATTAATTACGAAGAATCAACAGGAGGTAGCAACGAATTTATCTCAAAATCCTTGGAATGGAAAGTTGCTGAAAATTTGATCCGAGAAGACTTCAATGCTCAACGATTGACGGTAGAAATACTCGGTCGCGAGTTTTACTCTTTCTTGGCTAGCGAGTTAGAGGCGAACACCTCTATCCAACGTAGGTTCGTAGATATGGACTTAGAAATTATCGCAGGTGGATCAGAACTACTGCAATATATTAATATTCGACAAGTCAATACAGGTATCACTAGCTCACAAGAGATTCCTACTTTTTCCAATATCGAAGGTGGTCTAGGGCTATTTACTGCTCGGATTACTGTTGAGAAAAAGGGCTTCAATTTAACCGCTCCTGCTATTGATTCGCTGGTAGAAGGGCGTTTAACTAGGGATTTGAATTTTTTAGATTAGCTTTCTTGCAGTTAAAAAAATTGAACACCTATTGCCAATTACTTTTCATTACCTTTGGATTTAAACGTCTTTTAATCGGCATTTATCAACAACGACGATATGATTCTTTCAATGACAGGCTATGGTAGAGCAACGAAAAGTTTTGGAGAAAAGTCCATCACTGTTGAAATTCGTTCCTTAAATAGTAAATATACCGATGTTCGACTAAAAATCCCTCAAAACTACAAAGAGCGAGAACATCTTCTTCGCAAACTATTGACCGATCAACTAAAACGCGGCAAAATTGAAGTAAACATTGAGGTAGATTCCATGCAAGCGGAAGATGAAAACGCTTTAAACCATGCGCTCATAAAAAAATACTACCAAGAACTATCCCAAATTAGTCAAGAGCTCAATGCGACCACGGACGATTTGATGGCTGCTATCTTGAGGATTCCAAATGTAGTCGTTTCCGCACAAGGAACCATGAGTGAGGAAGAGTGGAAAACGCTGCAAGCAACTATTGATGAAGCAATTGCGATGTTCGATCATTTCAGAACGACAGAAGGAACTGCTTTAGAAAATGAACTTGCTGAGCGTGTTAAAAATATTCAGTCTGCATTGGATCAAGTAGATCCTTTTGAGGAGGAGCGTGTTGCCAGCCTTCGGGCTAGGCTGAAGCAACGCATGGACGAGCATACAAATAAAGAAGACGTGGACGAAAGCCGATTCGAGCAAGAGGTACTTTATTACATTGAAAAAATTGATCTTACAGAAGAAAAAGTACGTCTAGCACAACACTGCAAATTCTTTCTGGAAGAAATGAATAAGAAAGGTATTATAAAAGGTCGAAAACTAGGATTTATCAGCCAAGAGATTGGTCGAGAAATCAACACTATGGGTGCAAAAGCCTATTCTCATGGCATTCAACGATTGGTGGTCTCCATGAAGGATGAACTTGAAAAAATAAAGGAACAAGTAGCAAATATAGTGTAGCCTAGTTATTAGGTCGCTTGATTTGATACCCGATCTCAATCGTTAGTAGTCATTCTGTTCATTAGCTTTAGTCACACCTTATACTTATACTTGATTTTTTTTGACAACATGAATATCTTAAAATAGTAAATAGTAATTTAGACCTAAAAACTATGAAGAACATAACAGTAATAGGAGCAGGAACGATGGGTAACGGTATTGCACACGTTTTTGCAATGAAAGGCTACAAAGTCAATTTAGTAGATATTTCACAAGAAGCATTAGATAACGCTTTAGCGACAATCAGTCGGAATTTAGACAGAATGATCCGAAAAGCTAAAATCGACGAAACCGACAAATCCAATACTTTGCAAAACATTCAAGCTCAAAAAGCAATACAGCATGGTGTTGAAAATGCGGATTTGGTAGTGGAAGCAGCTACGGAAAATATAGACACTAAGCTCAAAATATTCCAAACCATTGATGAGTACGCTCCCGATAATGCCATACTTGCCTCTAACACTTCTTCCATTTCGATTACAAAAATTGCTGCCGCTACTCAACGACCTGAAAAAGTGATTGGGATGCACTTTATGAATCCAGTACCAGTCATGAAACTTGTAGAAGTCATTAGAGGATATGCTACTTCTGATGAAGTAACTGATGCAATCATGGAAATTTCCAAAAGGCTAGACAAAATTCCTGTTGCAGTCAATGATTATCCTGGCTTTATCGCCAACCGAGTTTTGATGCCGATGATTAATGAAGCCATCTATTCACTACACGAAGGCGTTGCAGGAGTAAAAGAAATTGATACTGTCATGAAGTTAGGTATGGCGCACCCCATGGGACCTCTGCAACTAGCTGACTTTATCGGGCTAGATGTTTGCCTATCTATTCTAAATGTTCTTCATGCTGGCTTCGGCAATCCAAAATATGCACCCTGCCCACTGTTAGTTAATATGGTAACCGCCAAAAAAATGGGTAAAAAATCTGGAGAAGGCTTTTACGACTATTCAGATGCTGAAAAAGACTTATTGGTCGCAAAAGCATTCAGATAATCAACAGATTGAGAGTAATGAATATGGACTCGACTGACTGCGTAGCTCAAATAGAGTTAAACCCTACAAGTAGTAATGTACGAATGCTCGAGCTGAATAACAGCGCGTTTAAATTTAGCAAAAAAACTTTAAGAACTTAAAACGTTTCCATATTCTAAAGATGGAACATTCCAATAAACTATCTATCTTTGCATTTATGCAATTGACAGCCGAAGCAATTTCTCAGATGTTGGGTGGCACAATTGAAGGAAATCCAGATGTAGTTGTGAGCCAGCCCAGTAAAATAGAAGAAGGAGGAAAAGGTACGATTACTTTTCTTGCCAACCCTAAGTACGAGCAGTATATCTACTCTACCACTGCGAGTATAGTTTTAGTTGAAAATGATTTTCAACCTATTCAACCTATTTCTTCCACTATGATTCGGGTAGAAAATGTTTATGCTGCCATTGGCACTCTGCTTAATCAGTTTGATGCGAACCAGCAGAACGGAATAGTTGGTTTATCGAATGTCGCTACTATTCATTCATCTGCTACTATTGCTAAGGATACTTATGTTGGCGACTTTGTAGCCATTGAAGAAGGGGTTTGTATTGGTAGCCACACAAAAATTTATCCACATGTATATTTAGCAAAAGGGGTAATCATAGGTAACAATGTAACGCTACACGCTGGAGTGAAAATCTACCATAACTGCGTCGTCGGTGATGACTGTATTATTCATGCAAACGCCGTCATTGGTAGTGATGGATTTGGCTTTGCTCCTCAAGAAGATGGCACCTACAAAAAAATTGCACAAATTGGCAATGTCGTTATAAAAGATAAGGTTGAAATTGGTGCTAATACAACGATAGACCGCTCCACTATGGGTTCAACTATTATACATAAAGGTGTTAAGATTGATAACTTAGTACAAGTAGCTCACAATGTAGAAATTGGTGAAAATACTGTGATTGCTGCACAAACAGGCATCGCAGGGAGTACAAAAATTGGTAAAAATTGTAGAATTGGAGGGCAAGTAGGATTTGCAGGACATATAAAAATTGCAGACGGAACACAAATTCAAGCACAGAGTGGTATTGCATCAAGTATCAAAAAAGAAGATACAAGTTTATTTGGCACGCCAGCTATTCCTTATAATGACTATGTTCGGGCTTATGCTGTATTCAAAAAGCTCCCTGAGTTGTATCGAAAAATTTACGCACTGGAGAGAAAGCTCAACGAGTAAACGTTTACAGAAAAAACTAATCCCTGCAAAAGGCAGATTCAATTAAAACTATTAAAATTATCAAAGAACCCTTATATCTTTATGGCTTAATAAATTATTCAATCTTCTATGAAGCAGCATACTATCAAAAAGTCCGCATCCTTATCTGGTGTTGGCTTGCACACAGGCCTTACAGTAACTGCTACATTTTACCCTGCACCCGATAATCACGGTGTGAAATTCAAGCGCATTGATCTTGAAGACCAACCGATTATAAAAGCAGAAGTTAGTAGAGTTAGTTCTACTAATCGCTCGACTACTCTTCAGAAAGGGGACGCTAAAGTGATAACTGTGGAGCATTTGCTTTCCGCCTTATCGGGTCTCAGCATAGATAACGTCATGATTGAACTGGACGGTCCTGAAATTCCAATCATGGACGGTAGTGCAATGCCTTTCGTAGCAATATTACAAGAAGCTGGTCGGCAGGAACAAACAGAAGATCGAGACTATTTTGTTATTGAAGAACCTATTTCTTACAAAAACGAAGAGACAGGAGCGGAGTTGCTAGCTATTCCTTCTGATGATTTTCAAGTAACCACTATGATTGATTTCAACTCAGATGTGTTGGGTCAGCAATACGCTTATCTTGAAAAATTAGAGCATTACACTACACAAATTGCTCCTTGTCGCACTTTCGTGTTTTTGCATGAATTAGAATATTTACTAAAGCAGAACCTAATAAAAGGAGGTGATCTCAATAACGCCATCGTCATTGCAGATCGCCCCGTAAGTCAAGAAAATTTAGATCAACTTGCTAAACAACTAGAAAAGCCGAGCATCACAGTGGATAAGCAAGGTATTCTAAATACGGTTGACTTGAAGTTTCAAAACGAACCTGCTCGGCACAAACTGCTGGATGTAATGGGTGATATTGCTTTGGTTGGAAAACCAATTAAAGGTAAAATAGTCGCCACCAAACCCGGCCACAAAGCCAATGTAGCGTTTGCTAAATTGTTAAAACATCATTATTTAGAACAACGAAAACTGAAGGGTAAACCTAAATACAATCCCAATCAGCCACCGCTTTATGATAGTGTTGCCATCGCCAAATTGTTACCACATCGCCATCCATTTTTATTGGTGGATAAAGTTATTGAGCTAACGGAAACGATGGTAGTAGGTATCAAAAATGTTACATTCGATGAATACTTCTTTAGAGGACATTTTCCGGACAACCCTGTATTTCCAGGTGTTTTACAGATTGAGGCATTAGCACAAACAGGAGGTATTTTAGCACTTTCACAAAAACAAGATAGGGGAAACTGGGATACCTACTTCGTAAAAATAGATAATACTAAATTCAAACATAAAGTATTTCCAGGAGATACGCTGATGCTAAAAATGGAGTTGATTGCACCCATCAGAAGAGGATTGGTGCAAATGCAGGGAACAGCATACGTTGGAAATAAAATCGTTTCAGAAGGCGAACTGACAGCTCAAATTGTGAAAAGAACAGAAGAAGCATAACAGAGAAAATAGTGTATCTACTTTTATAGGCTACATCTGCAAAATCTTTTTTTAGCAAAAAATGAATTCGAGTAGTACAAAAAGTAGGGCAAATGGAGTGCTTATAGGTAAATGAAAAATCAGATCGCTCAAAACATTACAAACATGAGTAGTGGACACCACCTTACATCCATCCACCCTAATGCCAAAATTGGCAAAAATGTAAAGATTGATCCCTTCGTAATGATCGAAGAGGATGTGGTGATTGGTGATAATACTTGGATTGGCTCGCATGCTGTCGTCATGAATGGCACTCGAATTGGTGAAGGATGCAAAATATTTCCTGGAGCAGTGCTAGGTGCTGTACCGCAAGACTTGAAATTTAAGGATGAAAAAACAACCTTAGAAATCGGTAATAATGTCTCTATTCGGGAGTATTGCACGCTCAATCTGGGTACATCCGAGAGTGAATCAACCGTCATAAAAAACAATTGCTTACTCATGGCGTACGTGCATGTTGCACACGACTGTACTATTGAGGAGAACTGCATCCTCGCTAATAATGTAACGCTGGCTGGACATATTCATATAGGGAAGTTCGTCATCATTGGTGGTTTAGTAGCTGTGCAGCAGTTTGTCAAAATCGGCGATCATGTTTATTTGGGCGGTGGCTCCTTAGTGCGAAAAGATATACCTCCTTACATCAAAGCCGCTCGTGAGCCACTTTCTTACGTTGGCATCAACTCGATAGGGCTGCGTAGAAGAGGTTTTACATCGGAGCAGGTGCATCAAATTCAAGATGTTTACCGCATTTTATTTGTCAAAAAAGGCTTTAATACCAAAACAGCCGTTGAATATATTGAAAACGAAATAGCAGCCACCCCAGAACGAGATTACATACTAGGGTTCGTAAAAAATGCACACAAAGGAATCATTCGTGGCTTCCGTCAAATTAATGGAAGTTATCAGGATTAAATCATTCATCTTTGCTCGTTCAACTAAATAATATCAGCAAGCGATATCGCTTTGAGTGGGTGTTCAAAAAGATAGATTACACCTTTGAAACCCATCAGAGATATGCCATCACTGGTCCCAATGGTTCAGGTAAGTCAACGCTGATGCGTGTATTGTCGGGCTATCTATCTCCAACCAAAGGGAAAGTACGCTTCAAAATGGACAATAAAGTATTGGACATAGATAAGGTCTATCTGCACATCAATTATGCTGCTCCCTACATTGATCTAATAGAAGAATTAACCCTTGAAGAACACCTGCTTTTTCATCAACGATTCAAGCCATTTTTACCAAATTTAAATATTAAAAGCATCATAGAGCTTTTAGCGTTTACAAAAGCCAAAAATAAGCCTATTCAGTTCTTTTCTTCCGGTATGAAACAACGCTTAAAACTAGCTCTAGCGATCTGCTCTCAAAGTAACATACTATTGCTCGATGAACCCACCACCAACCTCGATCAACAGGGAATGGAATGGTATCAATCGCTCGTTGAAGCCTATGGCAACGATCGAACAATAATCGTCGCCTCTAATATTGAAACAGATTATGCTTTTTGCAACGAAAAAATTAATATTTTAGATTACAAATAAATGTAGCCATGACATTAGAAATCATTGTCAAATATATCCACTACCTCTGCATCTTTGCCATTGTTGGCAGCTTAGTAAGTGAACATCTACTACTAAAAGATAAGATGACTAGAGAGGAACTCAAACGCATTTCTACTATTGATGGAGTCTATGGCATTGCTGCCTTATTATTACTCGCCGCAGGCCTGACACTTTGGTTTGGGGTGGGCAAACCCGCTGAATTATATACCAAAAACTGGATATTCCATTTCAAGTTGACCTTATTTGTACTGCTTGGTTTGCTTTCTATTTATCCAACTATCTTTTTTTTAAAGCAGCAAAAAGGAGCAGATAAAGAAGCACTCGTAACTATACCAAGTCTCATCAAATGGTTGCTAAGAGTAGAATTACTCATTTTATTCACAATGCCTTTACTAGCGATTTTGATGGCGAGAGGCATTGGATATTTTGGAGAATAAACTAGCTACCTGCTTTTATTTTGTTTATCCTAGTCTAATCAATTTTTGAATAGACTTTTCTTATCTTTATTCAAAAATGCGTACACTTCTATTGTTACTTCTTACATTTTCTAGCGTAGCTCAGTCCGATAACTTATTGCAAGCGCTGATTAACCAATCGAATACAGGAATTGACACCCTGTTTGCTCAACCCGAAAAGTACCAAGCACAGGTTATCTATACTCAGATCAATAGAGATAAAGATAACGTACCAAGTTTCAAATCTTACACACTGGGCATAGATAATAATCGCTACTACTATCCTGCCAGTACTGTAAAAATGCCAACCGCATTTATGGCTTTGGAAAAACTCAACCAACTCAAAATTATCAATTTGAACAAGGAAACACCCATGCGAAACAGCACTGGGCGATCACCGCAAACAGAAGCCAGTACGGATGTTACTGCCGAAAATATGCTGCCCAATATAGCGCACTATATCAAAAAGATCTTTGTGGTAAGTGATAACGATGCCTTCAATCGTCTATATGAATTTTTGGGTCAAAAAGATTTGAATGAAGGACTTCGAGCAAAAGGATTTGAAAATACACGTATTATTCATCGGCTCTCCGTTTCTGGGTTTGATGTAGAAGGCAATCGCTACACTAATCCTGTTAGTTTTTATCACAACAACAAATTGCTATACCATCAGGGGCAGCGATACAGCTTTGATGCAAAAAAATGGAATCTGTCCAGTAGTATCCGAGGCGTAGCACAAATGACCAATGATGGCGAGATTATTAATGAACCTTTTGATTTTAGAAACAAAAATTACGTCGCCCTACAAGATTTGCATGACGTACTAAAAGCAGTCATGTTTCCTATGTCTATCGAACCCTCAGCAAGATTTGATTTGACAGAAGAAGATTATAAATTTCTGTACAGAGTCATGTCCACAAAGCCCAAAGAAAGCCAATATCCAAATTACAGCGATAAGCCGGACAACTACGTGAAGTTTTTCATCTATGATAATGAGCAAGATAGCATTCCTGACCATATCCGAATTTTCAACAAAGTAGGCTGGGCTTATGGCTTTCTAACAGATGTGTCTTACATCATAGACCTAAAAAATAATGTTGAATTTATGATTGCTGCCGCTATTCATGTCAACGAAAATCAGACCTACAACGATGGAGTTTATGAGTACGAAAAAATAGGACTACCCTATTTCAGCAAGCTAGGCAAAATAATCTACAACTACGAGTTAGAAAGAAAAAGGGAGCATACACCAAATTTAAATCGCTTTAAAGTGGATAGCTACTACTAATTTTT
>CAYWKD010000010.1:0-82766 GCA_964458705.1 uncultured Saprospiraceae bacterium
ATGGCTTAAATTCTCGCTTTAGAGCTAGTAAAAATGCCCCCTTAGTTATGTATGTTAATGACTTCGACCAAAATGGCACTGCGGAACAAATCATTGCAAGATACGAAGACGATAAACTACTACCTTTTACTCGCCGTCATGATTTGGTGGCGCAAATGCCCGAAATGAAGAAAAAATACCTCAAATACAGTAGCTACGTTGGAGAAGCCGTTGAAGATATTTTCTCACCTGAGCAACTTAAAAATGCTATTCAATTGGAAGCGACTGAACTAGCCTCATCCGTCTTGCTTAGTCAATCGGATGGAAAGTATAAGTTACAATCCTTGCCTCAGCTGGCTCAGCTTTCACCAAGTTATGGCTTACTAGTACAAGATTTTGATAAAGATGGCCATGAAGATATTGTGTTGGCTGGAAATTTTTATAGTGCCAAGCCTGAAGTTGGCAGGTACGACGCCAACTATGGACTTTTTCTAAAAGGCAATGGTCAAGGTGATTTTGTAGCAATTTCTTCTAAGCAATCTGGTTTCAAAACCAAAGGTGAAGTGAGGGATATAGCAACCATCCAAGTAAATGGACAAACGTATGTCTTGATTGGGCAAAATGATGAGCGTATGCAGGTGTTTAGGATTCAATAGCTTTAGGTTTTTGTTCATCTATTGAAAAGTCAACTCACAATTCTATATCTTTGAACTTGTTCATAATATAGACTGCTCACTGAATGAATCAAGATAAAGTCAACGAATTAAAAACTCAAATTGCTTCTGGAAACGCTCATAAAGTCATTGAGTATCTAATGGCTCACTCATCGGAGTTCAACAAAGTTACTGAGACACAAATTATATTGCAGTCCTCCAAGTGGAAACAATATCAGCAAAGATTGAATTCGGGTACTGCTACTTCGGAAGAGTTGTATGTGATGAGAAATAAGCTGGATGAAGCCCTGTTAAACATCCTACATCAGATAGAGCAGCTAAACCATATTATACCAACATCAAGGAGAAGTATATGGAAGTGGTTGGGTTTAGGCATTGGTGTATTAGCTGTTGTTGGATTAGCGCTATATATTTTTAAGCCTAAAAATGAATTGAATCCTAATATTGAATCTGAATCTAGTCAGAAAGATACTATCGAAATAGTAGATACAATACCAACTCAGTTGGTGGAAGAAAAGAAAGAAGTACCTTCAAATAAAACAGAACAACCTGAAGCTGAGAAAACACCCAAATCTAATCTACCAACAGAGGTTAAAAAAATGAATGACGAGGTAGTAACCCAGCCAATAACTGAAAAGAAGCCAGTAGAAGAAAAAAGACAAGTACCTTCTCAAAAAACAGAACAATCCGAAGTTGAAAAAACAGCCGAATCCAATCCGCCAGCAGCATTTGAAGAAGTGAATAGTGAAGTGGAATTAAAAGTTTATCTTGTTACAGGAGTAGTCAGAGATTACTTTGACAGAAAGCAAATAATTGAGGGTGCGACTATTTTGCTAAATGAGGAAATCAAGGCTAAAACGAATCAACTGGGTACATTCATTTTTTCTAACAGCCAAGCGCAAACCTACAATCTAAAACTCACATTTCTAGCAGAAGGCTATGAGACTTCAAGTGAAGTAGTTGAACTGCCAGACCCGGACAGAAAGAGAGTTAGTGTATTTGTACCTCCCGTCTATTTGAAGCCATTAAAAAGGTAGTTTAACCATAAGGGCAACTGCCCAAACCATGAAGGTCTCAGCAGTTGCTTTGAAATTAATTACTTATTTTCAGCATACTCTTGCTTTACTAACTCGGGATAATTCTTCAAAAATTTTATCACCTTAGGCTTAGTGATGCGCTGAACATAAGGGTTAGTATGATTCTTAGGAATTTCATAGTAATCTTGGTGATAGTCTTCTGCCAACCAGAACTTGGTGAACGCTGCCACCTCTGTTACGATTGGTTGGTCATACTTGCCTTCTGATTCTAGTTCTGCGACATAATCTCGAACTATTTTTTCTTCCACTGCATTGCGATAATAAATACCTGAACGGTACTGTGTCCCTACATCTGGACCTTGGCGATTTAATTGAGTAGGGTCGTGCGTTCCCATAAATACTTTAACCAAAGTTGGATAATCGATAGCTGTTGAGTCATAATAGATTTGTATTGCTTCCGTATGCCCTGTCTTGCCGCTTCCCACTTGGTAGTAAGTTGGATTTTGCTCCTTACCGCCTGTATATCCTGACACGACATCTATTACACCTACTGTTCGCTCAAACACAGCTTCGGTACACCAAAAGCATCCACCCGCAAAAGTTGCAATAGCGAGATCACTCGTATCCACAGAGGTTTGTGCGATAGAAGCTTTAGCTACCTTTGATGAAACGGCAGCGTTCTGATCGCCACATGAAAAAAAAGAACCCGCCAAAAAGAACAACAGTACAAATTTCATAAATGCTTAATTTTCTTGTAAAACATGGAGATGGCGTAAATTGTTGGAACAGAAAAGCCTAAATGTTTTTGTTGTTAGTGAATCCTGTTTTAGTTGTTTTATTTGCAGAGGGATTCCATCAGACGTTCCATCTTCCTTCTAAGACTGCTGCTAGAGCCAATATAGTTGTTGACCATCAAAGCGAAGACAAGCATTTGTTCGTTTTTGCCTTGTGCGTATCCAGTGTAAGCGCGTACTCGTTCAATCGAACCACTTTTTAATCTAATTTTGCCATTTGCGCTGGAGTTTTGGAATAGATATTTGACAGTTCCTGTTTTTCCACCTATTGGTAGAGTAGTGTAAAATACTTTGAAAGTCGCTACATCTTTTGTTGCTTTTTGTAATATCTGTGCTAATTGCAAAGGAGTAATACCATTTCTTGGCGATAGCCCACTTCCATCCATTAAGAACCAGCCCTCTGTATCTATATCTTGGCTTGCCCAATAATTTTGAATAGCCTCAATGCCAGCTAGCAGGCTATCGTCCCCATTTTGTTTTGCTCCAATTGCACGAATCAAACTTTCACAGTATAAATTGACACTTTCAAAATTGGCGCGCTGGGCTATTTCAATTAAAGTAGGCGAATAGTGAGTAAAAAGCGTTGTTCTTTTTTGGGTCAAGTTCAATTCGCGCTGTGTGCTAGCTTGCTTTGCTGTTTCAACGCCACTTATTTCTAGTGCATTGAGCAAGGTAGATGCAGCAAAAAATGGTGGATCGGGAATAGCCCCTTTTATCTGAAACAATCCGTCGCCAACTGGAATTGTGCCTCTTGCAACTCTTGTATAGGCAAAAGGTCCGCCGTAAAGATAAGCATTGTCGCCAGTGTTGCTAGCAGCCGATTGCACTTCGTTTATGAAGTAAAGATTTGGGATTAGCGGTTCAATTTTTGCAATTGGTGGTTTAGCACCTAGTTGGCTTTGTTGTTGGAAGTTTAAATAATAAAAATTTTCATGCAAATTAAGTCCCCAAGCACCAGAAGCATAGTAATTACCCAAGTCGTACCACTGCCAAGTATTTGCAGTGATGATACCCTTAAAGTAAGAAGCATCGCCAATTATTTTCCCTTGTATTTTTTGTATTCCAGCTTTCTTTACAGCATCTGTGAGTTGTTTCAATAATGCGGATAAATCAAGTGCTGCCTCCATTTGATCTGACCCTAAGGTTGGATCACCAAAGCCCTTCAAGTACAGATTGCCTTTCAGGATGCCTCCTACAATTTCACCGTCATGCTGCAATTCTGTTTTAAATTGATAATCCTTACCCAATAGTTCCAGTGCAGATAGGGTAGTTACCGCCTTCAGTGCGGATGCGGGTATAAGACTTTTATGCTCATTGTGGGTTGCAATGACTTGTCCTGTCTTTGCATCAAGCACTGCGATTCCCACTTCTCCATACTCAACCTGTTCATCGTTCACGAGTTGGCGAATGGCGTCATTAAGGAATGATTGAGCAAAACTGATACATTGAAAACATAAGAACAGTAGTATGAGTAAGCATTTCACAGTCAAGAATTTAAGTGTTCGATTTTTTCAAAGTTACGAATAAAGGTTAGTAATACGGATTTGAATTAAGCAAAATTTATGCACAATCGTGGGTTGCTGAGTAGGTTCTAATTTTTAGAAATCACATTTCCTATGTTGTAGATAGATAATAAGTTATTGTTGATGATGTTGAATTTTATTTTAAGCTAATCTAATTAATATTTTTAACTATATTTGTGTCGTATTTAATTCAACTTAAAGATGATGAAATCAATATTTACCCTAGTGATGTGCATTCTCGTTACTTTTACTTTCGCACAGGCTGGTGATTTAGTAGGAAAAGTATTATCAAATAATGAGCCTATTCCCTACGCAACAGTTGCTATTCAAAATAGCCAAATTGGTGGGATAACAGATGAAGAAGGTTACTTTGAACTGAAAGATATACCAGAAGGAGAACAGATTTTAATAATTTCTACGGTTGGATTTAAGAGCTATCGAAAAATAATTACTATTTCTTCTGAAAAAAATAATTTGGGGAATATTCAATTACAAGAAGATATCTTTGGATTAGAGGAAGTAGTGGTAACAGGTACAATGAAAGAAACTTTTGTAACTGATTCGCCTATTAAAGTACAAGTGATTACGGCGAAGTATCTGGAAAGGAACATTGCTCCAGCCAATATAGTCGAAGGACTTACTTTGGTAAATGGCGTGCAAGAAGTGGTGGCTTGTGGTGTTTGTTTCACTAATAGCATTAGCATTAATGGATTAGATGGTGCTTACACTGCGGTATTGATGGACGGAACGCCTATGTTTGGTAATCTTGCATCCGTATATGGCTTGAATGGTATTCCGACGATGATAATTGATCGCTTTGAAGTCATCAAAGGGCCAAGTTCGACTTTGTACGGCTCAGAAGCTGTAGCTGGAGTAATTAACATTATTACTAAAGACCCTGCCGAACAGCCATTTTTTGCTGCTGACATAAAGGGAACAACACATGGAGAATTATACGGTAACTTTGCATTTGTACCAAAAATTGGAAAGTATAATGGCTATGTTGGTTTGAGTTCTGCTTATATGAACAGTTTTGATGATGAAAATGAAGATGGCTTCAGTGATATAATTAATATGGATCAAGTATCTGTTTTTACGAAATGGAGTAAAGATAGAAACGATGATAAAAAGACGACTATCGCCGCAAAATACTACTACGAAGATCGTAGAAATGGAGTAGAAACATTCTTAAAAAACAGAAATTATAGACGACTTCGCGGCAGTGATAGTACCTATGGGGAAAGTATCTATACGAATCGCTTTGAGCTATTTGGAACGTATGAATTACCTACTTCTGAACATTTTAAATTGAATTATTCTTTTAGTAACCATCTTCAGGATAGCTACTATGGAGCGGATTATTATGAAGCGAATCAACAAATTGCTTTCGCAAACTTTACATGGAACAAGATTATAGAAAAGCATGATCTTTTACTGGGAATAACAGTTCGCTTTCAAAATTATGATGATAATACGATTGCTACTCAACTAGATAGTACGACTAATGCTCCTGATCGCCAATTCATACCCGGTTTGTTTGCACAAGATGAATGGCAATTGAACGAGCGATTTACTTTGCTAGCAGGTGCAAGGCTAGATCATTACAAGAGACATGGATTTATCTTTGCTCCTCGCTTGAATGCCAAATGGAAACTTGCACAATGGACAACATTTAGGGCTAATTTTGGCACAGGCTTCAGGGTTGTCAACTTATTCACAGAGGATCATGCCTTTGTAACTGGGCAGCGCAGTGTTGAAATTCAAGAAGCCCTCAACCCTGAACAGTCCTACAACGGCTCTTTGAACTTGAATCACATCTACACGATTGGGGAGAGTTCCGGTTCTTTTGATATTGATGCCTTTTATACTTACTTCATTAATAAAATTGTACCCGACTATGATACACCAAATAAAATCATCTATGCCAATTCTAGTGGTCATGCTATTTCTCAAGGAATTGGTTTCAATATCAATCATCAGTTTTTGTTTCCACTGGCACTAAACCTATCTATGAATCTACAAGAAGTGAAGGTCATTGAAGAAGAAAATGGTGTAACAACTAGTAGTCCCGTAGAATTCGCTCCACGATGGTCAGGTGTTGGAACGATCAATTATCAATGGAAAAAACCTGAGATTACTTTTGCTTATACCTTACAGTTTACAGGTCAAATGCAACTGCCAGAAGTATATGATTTGAATGAAAATGGTACTCCACTTCCTACCCCACGAGCGACTACTTCCAAACCGTTTGCTTTCCAAAACATACAATTAAGCAAAGCCTTTCAAAAGCAAAATATAGAACTATATGTGGGTGCACAGAATTTATTTAATCACATTCAGCAGGAATCACCTTTAATCGGTCTCAACGATCCCAATGCTGCAGTGGGGTTTAGTGATTTTTTTGATACTTCTTATGCTTACTCTCCCATACATGGAAGAGAATTTTACTTAGGAATACGCTGGAAGACAAGAAAATAACAATTCAGAATAGGGAATGCTAAAAGTTAGCATTCCCTATCTACTATGGACAAGATTATTGCTCTCTTACTCTACCACCTGAACTTTCTCGAATTGTCTGCTTGCTAGGTTTGCCTAGATAATAAACCGAACCGCCACTGCTTGCCTCTCCTTCGATGGAATCAGTAGCATGAACCTTCGCACGACCTCCACTTGAGGCATCTGCGCTTACGTGCCTGCACTCAAGGTCGCTAGCATCTATTTTAGCTCCTGAACTTACATCTAAGGAAAGTGTTTTGGCTTTTCCTTTTATGAGATCAATATTTCCACCCGAGCTTGATTCTACTGATACTTTTTCTGCTTCCAGATGATCTACTTTAATGTAAGCTGCGCTAGAGCAGTCGATCTCTAAGTTACTTACGTCGAGTTGCTCATTTAAACTGATTTTACTTCCCGAACTGCTGCGAAGTTGAAAACCAACACTTGATACACTACTTTGTAGTTCAATTCTCGAACCCGAACTTGCTTCAATACCTCTTAAATCCTTAAAAGTCAAACGCACTTCTACTCTAACGTTTCGATGATTATTACCTTTCAAATGAATTTTCAGATCACCATCTTTTATGTCGGTCAAAACATTTTCTACATCAATACCACTTGCTTTGATTTCTGCTTTGTGTGTATTTCCTTTATACATCATTACATAAATACCCTCTTGTACCGCTACTCGATCAAATGCACTTAAATTGCGCGTAGATTGAGCTATACTCAAGAAGCTGATGCAGAGTGCGATAGAGAGCAGAAATAATTGTTTCTTACTTTTCATGTTGATTGTTTTTGATTTATAATTATTGAGACGCATTTCACGCTCAAATAGTTACAGCTCAAAAGGCGTTTTCTTCGTTTCTTAATACAAGTAGTATAAGTTGCTAGAAATCAGGCTCTACTGTTAATTTTTATCCATCCTGAACCTTGAACTTACAAAACTATTATAATAATTTATCGTATGTAAAAATAAAAATTGCGATGCGCCTCACCCTGTTGACTCTATTCTTTTTATTTACATTTCAAGTAGTACACGCTCAAAATGGAGGTAGTTTTTCAGGTAATCTACAAGCACAAAGTAATTTCTTTCAAGAGGATAGCTTGATTGGAGCATTCAACACGCCGCAGTACGACCGGCAGTTGTACAGTGCAGATGCTTGGCTTAACCTGAACTACAGCAATTGGGGCTTTGATGTAGGGTTGCGCTTTGATTTGTTCAATAACTCCAACTTACTTAATCCGCAAAGTTCTTACACCGATCAAGGTATCGGAAGGTGGTTTGTGCATAAGACAATTGATAAACTTGACCTTTCTGCGGGCTATTTATACGATCAAATTGGTAGCGGTATCATCTTTAGAGCTTATCAAGAAAGACCCTTATTGATTGATAACGCCCTATATGGCGTTCGTTTAGAATATGAATTATTGCCGGACTTATTTGTAAAGGGATTCACAGGAAAGCAAAAGCGACAGTTTGAAACCTACGATGCCGTCATCAGAGGTGCCTCAGTTGAAGGTTTTTATGCAGATACTGCTGGAGTGTGGTCAATTGCACCCGGTTTTGGAGTAGTAGCTAGAACTTTTGATGATGCTACGGTCAATCAAGTTGTTTCGGCAATTTCAACTTATACCCCTACAGATAGCATTGGCGCAAACTACAACACTTATGCCTTTTCGCTTTACAATACGCTTACTTGGCGAGACTTTAGTTGGTATATAGAAGCAGCTTACAAAACTCCCGAAACTATATTTGATCCTTTTGCGGATAAGTTAAACTGGAATGGCAAAGTATCAAAGGGCAAACTAATCAATGAAGCAGGCACTGTTTTTTATTCGACATTGAGCTATGCTGGAAGTGGTCTGGGAATTATAGTGGAAGGAAAACGAACCGAAAATTTTAATTTTAGGACAACGCCATTCACGAGCCTAAATGAAGGAGTAATTAATTTCTTGCCCCCCATGAGTCGTATCAATACTTACCGCTTGACGGCTCGATATGCAGCAGCAGCGCAAGAGTTAGGAGAACAAGCCATTTTGTTAGATGCTACCTATTCTCCAAGTCGCACATGGCGATTTTATGCTAATGCTTCTGTGATTGATGATCTTGACGGCAGTAAATTATATCGAGAATTTTACACTGCTGCCACTTATCGCTATAAAAGGGATTGGACTTTGACGGCTGGTTTACAACTGCAAAACTATAATCAAGAACGTTACGAAGGCAAACCTGATGTACCTACGGTAGAGACGATCACGCCTTTTGTAGAATTTTTGTATAAAATTAATCGAAAGAAATCGCTGCGCTCGGAGCTACAATGGATGAACACAAATGAAGATTTTGGCAGTTGGTTGTTTGGTTTAGTAGAGTTTAGTCTTGCGCCTAAATGGACATTCACAGTTTCTGATATGTTCAACTACGATCCTAAAAAAACGGACAAGGCTATTCATTATCCTCGTTTCGATGTCTATTTTACGCATAAGACGAACCGCTTTTCACTCAGTTATATCAAGCAGGTAGAAGGTGTAGTTTGTTCTGGGGGCATTTGTCGTTTAGAACCTGCCTTTTCAGGAGTACGCTTTACAGTAGATACTCAATTTTAGTAGATGTATCGTTTTAAAATTTCATAGATTATAGATCAGTGCTATACTACAAACTGTTTCAGATAATTATAGCTTTGCTGTAATGAAGCAATACGCTTTTCTAGCGAACCTTCATAAGCTCTATCTTCAACTTCTACGCATACTGATCCGTTATAGCCTGTATCCGTGAGCGTGGAAAAGAATTGTCCCCAATTTACCTGCCCCATTCCTGGTAATTTCGGTGTATGCCATTGGTTGGGCGGTGCCATAATGCCTACCTCATTTAATTTATGGTAATCAATTCGTACATCTTTGGCATGAATATGATGCAGCCGCTTAGCAAAATCACGCAGAGGCTTTAAGTAATCAATATGCTGCCAAATCATATGGGAAGGATCGTAATTGAGACCAAAATACTCACTTGGAATGGCTTCATACATCCTGCGCCAAATAGCAGGAGTGGTAGCCAAATTCTTACCACCTGGCCACTCATCATAAGTAAAAATCATTGGACAATTTTCAATTCCGATTTTAACTTTCTGCGAAGTTGCATACGCTACTATGTCGGTCCAGACTTCAAGAAAACGCTCCCAGTTGCCTTCTATTGACTTTGTCCAATCCCGCCCAACAAAAGTATTCGTATGATGAATACCCAACATGGCGGAGGCACGAATAACTTTTTTGATATGCTCAATATAAACTGCTGCTTCGGTTGGGTTGGGAGTGAGTGGATTGGGATAATAGCCGAGTGCACTTATGGAAATACCATATTTTTGAGAAAGCACTAGAATTTGTTGAGCATTAGTTGCTGAAAAGTCTGTAACATTGATATGTGTTACACCAGCATAACGACGCTCTGCCTTGCCTTCTGGCCAGCACATCACTTCTACGCACTCATAGCCAATAGCCTTAGCAATCCTGAAGACACCTTCTAAGTCTTGATCGGGAAGTATGGCACTTACAAATCCTAATTGCATGATTTTTTACCTTACTTTTATCAATAATTATAGCATATAAAGTCAGCAACTTTAGCGCCGCTCTGCGAAAAATTTTTTCATCAACTGTTCACACTCTGTCATCATGATTCCAAACTCCACTTGCGTTTTGGGATGCAAGAGCGTTTTGCCATATCGCATAAATCCTCGCTTGTCGTCACTTGCACCATAAACTAACCGCTTCAACTGCGCCCATGCTAATGCTCCAGCACACATAATGCAAGGTTCTAAGGTAACATAGAGTGTGCATTCATTCAAATATTTACTCCCTAAATACTCTGAGGCTGCCGTTAGAGCGATGATTTCAGCGTGAGCCGTTACGTCTGTAAGCCGTTCAGTTTGATTATATCCTCTAGCTATGATTCGATTATTACTAACAATGACTGCTCCAACGGGGACTTCTCTTTCTGACTTTGCCTGCTCTGCTTGCAGTATAGCCTGTCGCATGAAGTATTGATCGTCGTAAACTTGTATCATTTTTTCTTTAAAGTCATTTCAAAGTAAGCGATTCTCTCTGCTTGTCAATATTGGTGAAAGGCGTCTGAAACGAAGGCTAGCACAACAGGAAGGGATGCTCTCCAATAAGTCCAACTATGTGCGCCATCTCTTACCCTATACTCATGTGGAATATTTTTTTTCTTCATGGCAATATGAATGAGTGAATTGCCTTCGTATAAAAAGTCGTCATCCCCGCAGTCAATAAACCATCGAACAGATTTGATTTTATCTGCATCTATTGTATTGATTAAATGTAGTGCACTGTGATTTTCGTAGTAAGATTTGACTTGATTTTCCGTGTATGTTTCTTCGCCTCTGTTTGTCAGCCATTTCTCGGTATCCTCTATGCTCAATGGACCTGCTGATGCACTTAGTGGACAAGCAGAGGAAAACAGCTCGGGATGATGCAGTGCATACATAAATGTTCCACCACCTCCCATTGAAAGTCCAGCTATAGCACGATATCGTTTTTCAGTTTTTATGCGATAGTTCTGCTCTACATGGGGCATCAATTCCTCAAAAAAGAAATCCTCATAACGCCACTTCCCATCGGGAGTGTTAAAATAGCCTCTACGACCAGTATTGGCATCTGGCATCACTACAATCATTGGAGTTGCCTCTCCTGCTTGAATGGCTTGATCTGCTATGTGAAGTATTTCGCCAAACTGCACCCAACCCGTTTGATCGTCCCCTGCGCCATGCAGCAGATATAAAACTGGATAGCTGCGTTGAGAAGTATCATAGTCGGGTGGTAAGTAAATGGCATACTTTCTTTCACCCTTCAGAATTTTACTCTCCAAAGATAAGTTATCGAACACTCTACCTGTTTGAGCAGTCAGGGAAAGTGTGATGAGCATAAATAGAATTGTAGTTGGTTGCTTCATGTTGATTTTTGTTTTGTCTAATTCGATGATATAAGATCAGAAATTGAGTGTTATTAGCTAAAATTATGTCTAATTTAGGAATCCGAAGCTATTGAGAACTTCGAACTCCTTCAAATTTGAGCGAACTACGCTTCTTGGGCATTCATCACCATTTCTTGATGGTTGATGGACTCTTGGTGGATGGCTTTGAATACATTTTTTACAAATCCTTCACTTAATCCTTTCGATTTGCCTTCTTGAATTACAGTATCCAAGATTTCATTCCAACGATCCGACTGTAAAATGGCAATGTTATTATCTTTCTTGTATTGACCAATGCGTTCAGCTATTCGCATACGATTTGCCAGCATATTGAGAATATCATTATCCAGTTCATCAATTTCATGGCGTAAGTGGTTAATATTATGCTGGTATTCTGCATTGCTAGTGTTTGTTCTTCTAACTACTAAGCCCGCCATTAAGTCCTTAAATTGCGATGGTGTAATCTGCTGCATGGCATCACTCCAAGCCTTGTCAGGATTGGGATGTACTTCTGTCATCACGCCATCAAAGTTCAAATCATAAGCCATTTGTGCAACTTCCTGCAAAATGTCTCTTCTTCCGCAGATGTGGCTATTATCGCAGATAACTTCAATATCAGGAAAATTGCGCTTTAAGTCAATAGCAATTTGCCATCTTGGGACGTTTCGGTAGCGAGTTTGTCCGTGGTAGGAAAATCCTCTGTGAATAACCCCAATGCGTGTAATGCCAGCATTATAGATTCGTTCAATTGCTCCCATCCACAATTGTAAGTCAGGATTGATAGGGTTTTTAATTAAAACTGGAATATCTACCCCTTTCAAAGCGTCTGCCACTTCTTGTACTGCAAATGGGTTTACGGTTGTTCTTGCCCCTAACCACAACACATCAATCCCCGCCTTTAGTGCCTCAAAAACGTGGGCTGTTTTAGCGACTTCCGTTGTTACTTTTAAGCCTGTTTCTTCTTTTACCCGCTTGAGCCAACTCAGTCCAATTACCCCTACGCCTTCAAAAGAGTTAGGGCGGGTGCGAGGTTTCCATATACCAGATCGAAATAAATCCACATCTTGATAAGCTAATTCGCGCGCTGTTTCTAGCACTTGCTCCTCTGATTCTGCGCTACAAGGTCCTGCTATTACTATCGAACCTTCCTTATCGAATATTCTTTTAATTTGCATATCCATAGTTTGTGACTGTTTTACTTTTACAATTATGCTAAATAATTTTGGTAAGCATTAGCTTTTATTTTAAAATACTGCGCTCTGCTTTATATTTTTCTTCCTTTTAAAATTCGCTTTATATCATTGGCTGCTGCAATTAAATCTTTGAGTTTTTCAAAGTCTCGTTTAATCAACAAAGTACGAAACCTAGATAAGGTATTGATGTGTTCATCCAGTACATCCAAGACATTATCTCGATTTTGCTTGAAAATTGGAATCCAAGTCTCAGGGGAACTTTTAGCCAATCGCACCGTCGAACCGAAACCCGTACTCGCCAATTCAAATATGCGTTCTTCGTCCTTTTCTTTCTCTAGCACAGTCAATGCCAAGGCGAAGGAACTAATATGTGAAATATGCGAAACGTATGCTGTATGAACATCATGCGCTTCTGCATTTAAATATAATATATTCATGGGGATAGATTGATACATTTTTTCCACTAATTCCACTGCCACAGCGGCACTATCGTTTGCATTGCAGATAACTGTAAACTTATGGTCAAATAAATTGGGGATAGCAGCTTCTACGCCAGAGAACTCTGTTCCAGCCATAGGATGGGTGGCAACAAAGTGCCTACGATTAGGATGTTCTTTGATTTTTTCTAGTACTATTTCTTTTGTTGAGCCAACGTCAATAACCACTTGATTGGTAACTGCATCTAGGATATTGGGTAATATTTTTATCATGGCATCCACTGGAACTGCTACAATCACTAACTGAGCGCGACTAATAGCTTCTTCCATTCCGTAAGTTTCGTCAATGATCTTTCTACGCAGGGCTTTATTGATGCTTTCTTCGTTTTTATCCACTCCAATAATCGTTTCTGCAAAGCCATTTTCCTTGAGTGTAATTGCTAATGAACCACCAATCAGACCTATTCCTATTATTGTAACTATCATAATGCTTTAGTCGAATCTATCTCTCCAAGTATGATAATAAAATAAATACCATTTCCAAATATCAACCCTATCTATTTAGTTACAAACATCTTGAAAAAATTGGAGTTTCAAGGCTAAGATTTAAAATAAAAAAGAGATTTTTCTATAACCTAAATCAACTAGCTTGTCTGGGAGTGCGCTTGGATTTATAATCTTTGATGTTTTTAGGAACACAATGTCTTTTCCAGATCGCTTCTAACTGATTTTGCACCAATGGCTGTTGACGAATTTGCCAGTATTTATCCTTATGCTCTCTAGTAGCAAGATCGTAGTCCACAATAGGCAGGGGATAATCTTGTCCCAAGATGCAGTTATACATTTTTTGTTCCAGTAAGGTCATTTCCCAAGGGGTAGCAAGCAGCGTTGAAGGTATGTTATTTAATTCTGGCAGCCATTTTTTTATAAAAACACCATCTGGGTCATGCTGCCTGACTTGAACAATGGGATTAAAAATTCTCATTGTGTGATAGCCTGTGAGTCCCGCCTGCATTTGAATCTGGGCGTAATGAATACCTGGCTCAAAGTCGAGAAATAGACGAGCGAGATGCGTGGCGACTGCTCGCCAATCCTGCCAGAGCGTGAAAGTAGCATAAGTAATAAGCATGGCACGCATCCGGAAATTGATGAAGCCCGTTGCTTTTAGGCATCGCATACTTGCATCCACCATTGGTACGCCTGTTTGAGCATTTGCCCATGCCTCAAAGCGTTCATCCAAGACTCTATCCAGTTGTATAAACCCTTTATTGATAGGTTCAAATTCGATTTGCCACTCCGACTCTAACTTTTGAATATAATGACTACGCCACCAAAGTCTCGTTTGGAAGTGCTCAAGCATTTTAGAATGAGGAGACTGCTGCTTGTGGACGGATGACTTTCTAAATAGCTGTCTGGCGCTTATATTACCGTAAGCTAAATAAGGAGAGATTCTACTGCTGCTCAATCGGCTTGCAGCAGGCTTTGAAAGATCATTGATATAAGTGGAGGCTCTTTTATGAACGAAAGAAGAAAAATATTTCCAAGCTGTTGTTTCGCCTCCGGGCTGAAAGATTGAAGGTTGTGTAGTTATATCAGTGTAAGATGTTTCTTTTGAAAGTTTTTCTAGTGCAGTCTTGGGAATTTGTAGTGTATTTAATTTATCCAAATTGGGTTCTACTAAATTAGATTTGAAGAAATGCGCTACATGAGCTTCCCAATTTTTTCGATGTTTCAATCCTCTAATCACACCGTCTTGACCATATTCTTGAAAAATTACGCCATTAGCATTGCACCAAATTTTTACTTTTTTGTCTCGCTCAAAGGTTGTTGCAATTCCGATTTCTACATGGGCATAAATGCTCTTAATGTCGAAATCTTCCTTCAAGATGTTTAAGCCATCCGTTACTTCAGTGTGAAGCAAATGCAGTTGAGCTTCATATTTCGTTAACTGCTTTTGCAAGTCAAGTAATGATTGATAGACAAATTGCCAGTGTCGTTTATCTGTTTGTGGAGCTTGCATTAGAGAAGGCTCAAAGAAATAACACAGCAACACAGGCAGGTTACTTTCAATAGCTTTTGCCAGAGGTGCGTGATCAGAAAGCCTCAAATCCCGCTTGAACCAAACAATATGACATTTTTTTCGCTGCATTTACTTCTGTAACAATGAAAGTATCATCAAGTTGGAAGTAAAAAGACGGATGGATGTCAAAATCACCAATCGTTTTCTTTTTCGTAATTTAGTTCCTCTAAAAGGTACTGTGCCTTTTTTTTGAAGGATATTTTTTCAGTTTCACTCATTTCTGTTTTCCAGCGAGAAGTATTTTTCATCAATGGCTGATTGATCTGCCAATTTCGACGTACTACGTGGTCTTCTTCACCATTCTTTCCATCTGAATACTGTAAAGTGTCAGCGTAATAATGCTTTTTTTCTTTGTGATAGTTTAACATTTGCTTCTCAAAAGGCTCTTGCAAGAAGGAAGTGATGGCTTGAATAGATTGCGCTGGATGCTGCTGCAAATCTTCTAACTTTTGTATAAATACCTTAGGGTGATTCCAAAAAATACGCGCTATTTCATTATCTTTTACCCATCTATCTACTCCTCTCTCAAAATTGCCGTAGCGATTTTTGATGGAACAGGCCACATCCCTGCCGTCTCTCACCATTACAATAATTTGAGCGTTGGGAAAGACCTCGAATATTTTTTGAATACAATAAATATGTCGTGGCGTTTTTTCTACAAATCGCTGTTTAGAACTTGTTTTATGTTTTTTGTAAGCAAGATGGAACTTCCAAGTGATGATAGCATCCTTCTTTTCAAAACCTAAAATTCCTGTTTCTTCTGGTATGGCAAACAAATTGCTATGACTATCTAATATTCTGAGCATCAGTGAGGTGCCACTATGTCCACATCCTACTATAAAAATAGGATGCGTCCATTTTAATTTTCTGGCTTCAGAATGAAACAACAAATAGAAATGGGCATAAAGAAATTTGATTAGTTGCTTGAAAGATTGCCACATGAGCGTTTGGTAGTTTTAACTTCAATTTTTTTAGAAAAAACGACTAGTGATTGAATAAACGATTGACAGGACTATTTGAACCAATTATTATGTTGCTCTTGTACCCGAATGAAGGTAGTCCGCTTTGTTAACTCTTTCAGTTGCTTTGCTCCCACGTAGGTACAAGTAGAACGGACGCCACCCAATATATCCAGAACGGTATCTTTCACTGCTCCTCTATAAGCTACTTCGACTGTCTTGCCCTCTGATGAGCGGTATTCTGCAACTCCTCCAACATATTTGTTCATCGCCGTAGTAGAACTCATACCGTAGAACTGTTTGTAGCGTTTGCCATTCTGCTCAATCGTTTTACCGCCACTTTCATCATGCCCTGCAAACATACCTCCCAGCATCACAAAATCCGCACCACCGCCGAATGCTTTTGCTATATCACCGGGTGTTTTGCACCCTCCATCGGCTATGATTTGACCGCCTAGTCCATGTGCAGCATCAGCACACTCAATAATAGCGGAAAGTTGTGGATACCCTACACCTGTTTTAATTCTAGTTGTACATACTGAACCTGGTCCAATACCTACTTTGATGATATCTGCTCCAGCTAGTAGCAATTCCTCTACCATTTCACCAGTTACTACATTGCCTGCTATAATGACCTTGTCGGGATTATGGATACGCATTTGTTTAACAAAAGCCACAAAGTACTCTGAATAACCATTTGCTACATCTATACAAATAAATCGAATACGTGGATTTCGCCTGATGATGGTAGCTACTTTCTTGGCATCCTCTTCGCTCGTGCCTGTTGAAATGGCGATATGTTGAAAAATATCATCCGACGCCTCAGCCAAGAAAGCGTCCCATGCTTCTATGGAATAGTATTTATGTATGGCTGTGAAAAGTTTATATTCTGCTAATGCTACTGCCATTTCAAATGTTCCTACTGTGTCCATATTAGCGGCAATAATAGGTACTCCTGTCCAAAGCTGCTCAGAGTTTAAGAACTTGAAGGTGCGGTCTAAGTTCACCTCAGAGCGGGACTTTAGGGTAGAGCGTTTTGGACGAATCATAACGTCTTTAAATCCCAATTTTAGATCTGCTTCTATTCGCATATAATATTTATTGTTAAAAATAGAATTTAGGGTTGTGAGCAAAATAGAGCAGAATGAGCAAATTTTGATCGTTCTGCTCTATAAGGCTAGTCAAAAAGAACTATACCCGTGTCCACTTGTGTTCACTTTGACCTGATTCAATGACTTTGTAAATAAAATTCATACCTCTCACCCCGTCGGAAACAGTTGGAAAGTCATTGTAAATAGGATCAACCTCCCGTCCTTCTAGTCTAGCTCTTACGCATTCTGCAAAATTGCGATAGATGCTTGCAAAGGCTTCGAGGTAGCCTTCTGGATGACCGCCCGGAGTACGAGTGTGTGCCTGTGCTTCAGGATACAACTCTCCAACACCTGTCCGAATAACTTCCATTGACTTATCCAACCATTTTACATAAAGCGAGTTGGGCTCCATTTGAAACCATTGTAACCCTGCCTTTGTACCATATATTCTGATGTTGAGGTTATTTTCTTCACCTGCACAAATTTGAGAAGCGTGTAGCACGCCTTTTGCTCCATTTTCAAATCGAAGCAGTACGTTTCCATCATCATCTAGCTGCCTACCTGGCACAAAGGTTGAAATATCAGCACACATTTCTTTTATTTCTAGTCCTGTGATGTACTCTGCTAAATTTTCAGCATGTGTTCCAATATCTCCCATTGCTCCAGCTATACCAGATCGTTTAGGGTCAGTACGCCAGGCAGCCTGCTTAACGTCGGAGTCTTCTAGTTTTGTAGAAAGCCAACCTTGTGGGTATTCTACTACCACTTTTCTAATCTCACCAATATCCCCATTTTTAATCATTGCCTTTGCTTGCTTGACCATTGGATAGCCAGTGTAATTATGTGTCAAAGCAAAGATAAGCCCTGTTTCTTTTACCAACTTTTCTAGCTCATAAGCCTCTTCCATATCAAAGCTCAATGGTTTATCACAGACTACATGAAAGCCATTCTCCAATGCCATTTTTGCTGGTGAAAAGTGCATATGATTGGGCGTAACGATCGAGAGAAAGTCCATGCGCTCCCCTTGAGGTAGTTCTTTTTCTTTTGTTATCATCTCCTCGAAGCTACCATATACCCGATCAGATGGTAGGAACAAATCCTGTCCTGAAAGTTTAGATTTTTCTGGATTACTACTGAATGCTCCACAGACTAGTTCAACTTGACCATCAATAGCGGCTGCCATTCTATGAACGCCTCCGATAAATGCTCCACGACCGCCTCCGACCATTCCCATTCTTATTTTTCTACTCATTACTAACAATTTTGTTGGTTTAATTCTTTATTTAATGTATTCTGTAATTGTATAAATACTCAGAGCTTCCTGATTTTCAGGTTTCTAAATGCAATATTATGTCCATGGTCTTGCAAGCCAATGTGTCCTGCTGTTGCTTTACCATAATTCTTGTAGTCTTTAAACTTACTATTCTGTACCATCGTTGCCCACGCTTCGGAATTGGTGTCATATTCAACTACTTTTTTCCCGTTTAGATGGTGTTCTACTTTGCCATTATTCACTACAATTTTTGCAGTGTTCCATTCGCCTATTGGCTTAAATGTTTTGCCCGCTGCACCTTGTATATCATAGTTATCTGCTGTCAGATGCGTTTTGAACTGATCTTCTTTTGCTTTTTCTTTGTAATCATAGTCATCAATAAGTTGATACTCAGGTGCATTGTGCCAGATTGGAGTGTCTTTCATTTCCACTACCTTATAAAGAATACCACTATTGGTTGCTTTCCAAAGTTTGAAATCAAGCTGAAACTCAAAGTTATCGTACTGACTTTTCGTGACAATATCTCCTCCATCTTTGCTATCACTATCCAACTGAAGGGTCATAGTGCCATCTTTTACGATCCAAGCACTTGGCAGGTCTGCTCGATTGTAGCCTTTCCACTGATCTATAGCCTTCCCGTCAAATAGCAATTCCCAACCTGCTGCTTTATCCTCATCCGTTAGGGTGTTGTGCATTGGTGTAGTTGCTTCTGAAACGGAAGTTTTTGCTGTGGTTGACGCTTCTGTTTCTTGTGAATTTTGACAATTTGAGCCTAAAAAGACTGCTGCAAAAAGGAGAATAAGTGAAGTTGTTCGTCTCATTTTGTTTAAAGTTAAAATTGATAAACTAATAGAACTAAAGGCTTTCCTTGCAAAGCCTTCTTTAATTTTACCAAGATAAAAAATACTTTTAAAAGGAAAAGCGAGATATTTTAAAAAGGGAAGATAATCATAATGAGTTTCCTAATGTTAGTAAATCAGAGAATACCTTATAGTTTCTAGCAGTATTTAAGAATACTCCTTCTTAGATTTTGAGTTTTAGCCTGAAATACTGCTATCTTCAAATCGTTTGTCTTCTGAACTAAAGCTGAAACGGAATATTTATTTTACGATTAAACTTTAGGTATATTTAAGGAAGTTTCATTAAAAACGGGAAATATTGCATTTTTGCAACGTGCTTGTTGGATGAGTGTTTATCTTGATGAATACTTAAAAGTATCAGTTTGAATAATTTTAAATGCTAAATACTGACGAAAAAATAAAGAACTATGGCGGAAGTGATCACAATGCCTCGTATGAGCGACACGATGGTAGAAGGAAATATTGTTGAGTGGCATAAAGCAGAGGGCGATGAAATTGAAGCTGGTGAATTGCTAGCAGAAATCGAAACAGACAAGGCGACAATGGATTTTGATAGCCCTACCGATGGGGTTTTATTGCATATTGCAGTTAAGGAAGGTGCCGTTGCCATTGATGATGTCATCGCAGTTATTGGAGAGGAAGGTGAGGACTGGAAAGCTGCTATTGAAGCAGCCAACGCAAGTGATGAAACACCAGCGTCAGCAAGTGCTGCACCTACTCCAGTTACCTCTACTGAAACATCTGTTGGCAGCGGAAGTACGAGTGGAAGTAGCTCCGAAACCCGAGTCAAAGCATCACCCTTAGCCAAGAGTATGGCAAAAGAAGCAGGTATTGATCTTGCGTCAATTAAAGGTACTGGCGATCAGGGCAGAATTACTAAAAAAGACGTGGAGGCATTGATCTCTATCGGTGGTCAGTCCGTAACACCAACGCCAACACCGACACCAACGCCAAATGTGCCAAGCACTCCGAAAGTGAATGAAACTGCTGCACCTGCTCCACAAGCGGTAGTTGCTCCTGTGGTAACACCATTTACTTTCTCGGGTTCTACTGATAATTACGAAGATGTACCTGTTACGCAAATGCGTAAAGTGATTGCTAGAAGACTTGGTGAGAGTAAATTTGGTGCACCTCACTTTTATTTGACTATGGAAATTGATATGACTAAATCTATTCAGATGCGTAAGCAATTGAACGAAGTATCACCAGTCAAAATTTCCTTCAATGATCTAGTTGTGAAGGCAGTAGCTGCATCATTGCGTCAGCATCCAGCTATTAATTCTTCATGGATGGGCGACACAATCAGAGTCAATAAAGAAGTCAATATCGGTGTAGCCGTAGCAGTAGAGGACGGTCTGCTTGTGCCAGTTGTGAAATATGCGGACATCAAAACACTTTCTCAGATTAATGTGGAGGTAAAAGAAATGGCGGGAAGAGCCAGAAAGAAAAAATTGCAGCCACAAGAAATGCAGGGCAACACTTTTACCATTTCTAACCTAGGAATGTTTGGCATTGAAGAATTTACAGCGATCATCAATCCGCCAGATGCCTGCATCCTTGCTGTAGGTGGTATTCTCGACAAGGCAGTGGTTAAAGAGGGGCAAATTGTGCCGGGTAAGCGTATGAAAGTAACACTTTCTTGTGATCACCGTGTGGTAGATGGTGCATCGGGTGCACAGTTCTTAAACACTTTCAAAGAGATGTTAGAAGACCCAATTCGTTTATTGGTGTGATGCCAATCTTAAGATTGCGTACTGTATCGGTTGTTTAGCAATAAGGCTTTTGAAATTTTAGAAATTTTAAAAGCCTTATTTGGTAGATGCGATTTTTTAAGCGCATTCTTCCAAAGAATGACAAATTAAAATATATTTGAAAATATGGGTAAAACAGTTGTACTAGGAGCATCTACAAATCCAGAACGCACCTCCTATATAGCTACGCTGCGCCTTGTGAATGCAGGTGAAGAAGTCATCCCGCTTGGCGTAAAACAAGGATCAATAGCTGGTATTGATATTATCAATGACTTTCCTGACTATATTGAAAATGTAGATACTTTAACGCTTTATCTCAATCCACAGCGTCAAGAGCAGTATTACGATTACATCATTGCACTTCAACCCAAACGCATCATCTTTAATCCTGGCACGGAGAACCCTGTACTAGCTAAACTTGCTCAAGAAAAAGGGATTGAAGCTGAAGTGGCTTGTACTTTAGTGATGCTAGCTACGGGTAGTTATTGATTATTTTCCTCTGGCAGAAGATAATCCCAAACCGTTCTCCGACTCAGCACCACAGCTTCTTTTTCTATCTTCAATAAATTTAGTAACGCCGCTCGTATGGATTTTTTATCCCGATGGATAAAGGCTATCTTTAGTGCAATTGTTCGCTTATCGAGATCATTTTTTTCATTCATACAAAAATCTGCATCTTGGATAGCTTGACTGATCGCCACCCAAAGGAAATAGGCAACGAGTCCTAAAAATAAGAAAGGAAAAACAAAGCGGAAGAATGATTGCAGCAGTGTGGCAGTTTCGGGAGTATTCAAAAATAGTAGCACTATGTACAGCAATGCCATCAATAGAACACCCGATAGACCTAGTCGCAGATAATTGATTCTATCTTCTAATCTACTACCAATATACAGTAACTTTCTATCTACTCTTTCAATGTATTCCGTTATGAGTTCGAGTGATAGTAATTCTTCAGGGTTTAGTTTTTGATAAGCCTTGTAAGTTAAATTGTATCCTTCTGTTTTGTAAGATTTGGGGACATCAAGTGGTGCATCGCTTTGTAGATCAGCCAAACTTTTTGGGTCGTTTAGTTCTTCTAGTGGTTCTGATAGTATTTCCTCAATCATTTGCTCAGCCGTTACTACGTCTTTAGCTTCGGGGAATCTACTTTTATAGTCTAGTAAAAATGCAATATCTTGATTTGTCTTCGCATCATTCCAAGCTACTTCGCTTGTAGTTTCTATTTGAATGATGCGTTTCAATGCTTCTGTCTTGTATGTGCCAACAGGGGCATGTTGGTAATAATCTAAAAAAGTAGCTACACTCGGCTGTAAGTTAGCCCTTTTCCAGAGTTGATCTTCTAATAAATTATCTCTACGCTTGGTTGCTTCTCGAGTGAATTTGTTACGTATTTCCTTTTTGATAAACTGATCGTAAGAAGAGACAGTATTAATGTCGCTTGCTCTTTTCCATGCGGTATTAATGATCTGTTTATGTGCCTTTATGGACGCTGCAAATGGCTCAAATTGCTCAATTACTGTGCGGATAGCTTCGTCTAAGTTGTTCCATATTCTACTTACAAGAGGTTGATTATTTTCTGGTAGAATAATTGTCCGTCTGTTGAAGAGCGTATTTTCATATTCGCAAGGTCTCAACAATACGGGCATTATAGTTATGTAGCGATAGTAGTGCAAATCGAATAAACGTTTTAAAGGATGCGTTTGGCTATATTCAGAAACGAGCAATTCTGCACTTAGCAGAAAAACGACGACATCAATATAATCCCTTATTTCTTCAAAACTCAATATCCAATTTTGATAGGTCTCTATTTCAGCATACTGAATCTTATCTACTGCACCCTGCTGATATAGCGTAGAGAAGTGATGTTGAAATTTTAGCTTGAGTGACTCATCCGCTGAGGAGTAAACACATAAAACGGAAAGAAAATCATCACTTTTTGCCATGTTTACTTAAATCTCATCAATGCTTGATAAAGATTTTTGAAGCCCAGCTTTTATTAGGCTTCAAAAGTCTTATCTTATCTGATACGTCTTTTTTTACTTAACCTACCGCAGGTGCTACCTCTGCTGCATCAACAGTTGTTTGTTTTTTACCTCTCATCCAAAAGTAAAGAACAGTAAATAGTACGATTAGGACAGCCGGAAAAAGCATCATGGTTGCTAATGTAGATTGCCCTACATATAACTCTAGTGCATTGCCGTCTAAATTCTGTGCAATTCCTTCTGTTCTATTGCTATCAATCCAACCTCCAATAATTGGCTGAAAGATAGAATTGGCAAACATACCCATTGCACCGACTAATGACATGCCTAATGCACCACTCTTTGGAATGTACTCTGCTACAAATCCAATCATATTTGGCCAGAAGTAGGCAACTCCGAGTGCAAAGATAAATGCGGCTACATAGACCATGCTTCCAGTAACAGTCGTAAATAAGAATAAGCCAATTGTAGCGAGCACTGCTGAAATTAATAATACGCCTGTTGTATTGAACTGATGCACAGCGTTTCCGCCAAAAAATCTGGCAACAGCCATTGTTCCTGTAATTAAGGCTAGCACAAGCATTGGTGTAGCACCACTACTTGATAGAATTAACTCGATCCACTGCGTCGGTCCGAATTCAGTATTAGCAGTTAATGCCATGCAAATGAAAATGAAAATAAAGACAGGAGTGAAGATAGCCTTTAGGTTGCTTTGAATAGCTCCAGCCGCCTCTACTTTAGCCGTTGGCCAATTTTGTCCTAGGAATAAGATTCCATAAACAATAGTGGGAATCATAATAGCCCAAATTTGAGCTTGCCAATTAAATCCCGCTCTTGTCATAAATAAGGAGATCAAACTGCCTAGTACAATACCTCCAGGAAACCACATGTGAAAGCGATTCATCATCTTGTTCATCTTGATTCCATTGTAAGCATCGGCAATCATTGGATTACAAGCAGCTTCAGTACAGCCATTGCCCAAGCCAATCAATAAAGTAGAAATCAGCAAGCCATAGTAACTACCTGAATAAATGGTCATTATGATACCGATAGCATGAGCAAAAAAGGCAAATGACATAATAGCTTTACCACCCACTTTATGGTAAATTAAGCCCCCAATGACCATCGAGATTGGAAATCCTAAAAACCACATCTGATTGATAAAGCCTAATTGCTTCGCTGTTAAATTCAACTCTTCTCCCAATTGTGGTAGGATACCTGCTCTAATACTAAAAGATAAAGCAGTGGTTATCAATGCAAAACAACTTGCATAAAAGAGGCGATTCTTATTTATACCGTCCATAATCGTTTGTTCAGTTTTCGTTTTAAATAATTACCAAAAGTAAAAATAAGCAACTAAAAATGATAAAAAATTACTGATTTAGCAAATTTTATAGTGAATTATCATTGCAAGAGTGGGTCGCTATTTATCATTTTTGGTATTAATTAAGGAGTCTAATGCTTAGTACTTTACATTAAACTTCCTTTCTAAGCACCTCTAAAGGAGGCTTTGTCAGCACTTCTCGGCTATTTATCAGTCCTATAATAACCGTTAGCAAGGTAATGCCTAAGAACAAAAATAATGGTGGTAACCAATTTGGAGAAAAGGCAATTTTAAAGGCAAATTTTGCCAAAAGAAAGCTACCTATAATTGATAATAGCATTCCTGTTAAAGTGGCTAGACTACCGAGTAGAAAATATTCGAGTGCATTGATCCAAAGTATTTGACGTTGGCTTGCACCAATAGTGCGGAGAAGTACACTTTCTTGAATCCGTTGATATTTACTCAATACAATTGAACTAATAAGTACAATAATCCCTGTCAATATACTAAACAGTGCCATAAAACGAATGACAAAGGATACCTTCTCTAGTACTTTGTCCACTATTTTTAAAATTTCACCTACGTCTATCACTGTAACGCCAAAGAAAGTAGATGCCACAGAGCGTTTGTATTCTAAGGCTTGTGCGGTTGAGTCAGAGCGAGCAGCCAGAAAGTATTGTTTTGGGAAACTGTCCAAAACGCCCTCAGGGAAAACAATAGGAAAATTGGGGGTAAATTCATTTTGTTGGATGGTGCGAAGACTGCCGATTTTAGTATCTACTTTTTTATCTTTAATTTTAAACTGAACGTCAGAGCCGACCTCTAGTTTTAATCGTCGAGCAGTAGATTTTTCCATTGAAATATAGATGGCATCATTTGGCAGCTTAGTGTGCCATTTTCCTTTTTTAATTTCGTCGGTGCTCATTAAAGTATCACGGTGGGAGATTTGATGCGTTTGCTTTAGCCAAAAATCCTTTATTTTTAGACTTGTATCTCGTAGCATTGAATCTACTGAGATGCCATTAATAGCAGCTATTTGTGCATCTAGTACTGGGATACTAGCCATGACAGGTAGCCCCAAGTTGTCTGCCAACTCATTGAGTGGATCAATTTGCTTTTCGTTGATATTAAAGGCAATTAGATTGGGCTGGTTGGCACTGCTGCTCTGCGTTACTTGCGCCATGAGCATTTCGCGGGTAAAGAACATTGTCGAAATTAAGCCCGTGCCCAAACCAATCGCAATCATTAATATAACTGTTTGATTGTTAGGGCGGAAGAGGTTAGCAATACTCTGTCGCCAAACGTAGCTCCATTTGGTTGGAAAAAACTTTTTAACAAACCACGTTAGTAGTTTTGCCATTCCATACAGTGCCAACAAACCAATACCAATTGCAATTGGAAAGAAGATAACTTGCCAGTTTCGTCCGATTTGGACTACTGTAAATCCTAGAATAAATAGCAGGATTAAGGCATAAACCAATATTTGAACAGGGTCGCGCCCAGTGATGTCTTTATTGTAAGAAGCTCGCAAAGAACGTAGTGGGGATACTTTGCGAATACGAACTAAAGGCAGTAGCGCAAACAAAACACCAATCGTCAGACCAGTAATGATTCCTTGACCAATAGCTGACCAGGAGATATTCGTGCTCACTCGATCAACAGGCAGGAAATCTCCTAAAATAATGGGTAAGGCTATTTGGATTAAACTACCAATAGCTGCTCCAATCATCGCTCCAAGTAGTCCCATTACTGTAATTTGAGTGAGAAAAATGACAAACGCCTGCCCTCCACTCATACCTAGACAACGCAGTACAGCTACGGAGGAAAGTTTATCTTTTATGTAAATGTGTACTGAACTTGCCACACCGATACAGCCTAAGAGTAAGGCAATGAATCCGACTAGATTTAGAAAAGAGGTTAGAATACCAAATATTTTTCCGTAGGCTTCTTTTTTGGATTGCACTGTTTGGTACTTAAGTCTGCCATTCTCTTTTATGGGGTCAAGGTACTGCTCTGCCAATGCTTCTACATCTGCGTTTTCATCAAACTTAAAATAAGTGTCATGTCCCACTTGTCCGCCAAATGCTCCTGCTTTAATAGTGTCAAAATACGCTTTCGGCACCATAATCAGCGGTGCAAATGAGGAAGCAATATCCGAGCGACCCGGCACGCTCTCAATTTGTCCTTCAATAGCAAAATGAAATCCTCCTATTCTTACTGAGTCCCCCACGGTTACTCCAAATTGTTGCATCACAGATTGCTCTATAATGGCTGCACGCTTGTTGCGGAAAGAAATAGCGGCTGTAGTGGGAGTGGTCTCTAAATCTCCATAGAAAGGATAATTACCTTCGATGCACTTCACTTGCATTAAGCGGGAATCCCTGGTTGATGGAAAGAATACGAACGAGGCAAAATCGAATGAACTCGCCTGCTCAATAGCTCCTAGCGAATCGAAAGTAAGTTGTAGTGTATCCGAGACAGGTTTATCTGTTTGTATCTGAAGATCACAAGCAAGTAGAGATTTTGCCTCATTGTTGATGTCTTTTTGTAAGTTTTTGCCAAAAGTGTTTATAGCTACTAAGGCAGCAATACCGATTACGATAGAAGAGACAAACAGTAATAGTTTGCCTCGATTTCGGCGACTATCGCGCCAAGCCATTTTTAAAAGCCACGGGAAGTTGAAGTTGGACAAAAGGTTGTATATTGATTCTAACACTTAACTTTAGTTGAAGAGATAAGTTGTAGGCTATTTTACTTGTTCGACTAATTGCATTTTTTGTAGGATGAAGGCAGGTGACTCAATAAGTTATTCTTTGTTCGTTATTAAATGCTTAGTGCTTAAAATTTATCCTGGATCTACATCTACGCTTACTCTTACGTTAGAGCAGCCTTTATGATTGCGTAAGGCTTCACTAGCCTGCATAATCGTGGATTTAGCAAATTGAATCTTTTTGGGGTTGTGTTCTAGTTTCACCCAGTAATCTACCAAATAGAAAGTCCGAATGCGTCCAATGTAAGGAATAGCAGGTCCGATGACCCAGTTACCTAGTTTACTATTGAGTTGCTGTGCAAAAAATTTAGAAGCGAGGTTGAGCGTATCGGTTCGTTTGTGTTTCAAGGTAATGCGAATGAGTCGAACATAAGGAGGATAAGCAAATTGCTTGCGCTCAGTAATTTCTTGATTAAAAAAGCCGTCAAAATCATTATCAATCACTTGCTTGATGGTGGGATGTGCTGGATTGAAGGTTTGTATGACTACTTTGCCTTGTTTTTTTTTGCGTCCTGCTCGTCCACTCACTTGAGTCATTAATTGAAATCCTCGCTCACTGGCTCTAAAATCTGGGAAATGCAGTAACTGGTCGGCGTTCAAGATGCCTACCAATCCGACGTTTTCGAAATCCAAGCCCTTGGTTATCATTTGTGTACCTACCAAGAGGTCAATTCGATTCTCCTCAAAATCTTGTAGTATTTGGAGTAAGCCATTTTTAGAGCGGGCAGTATCTAAATCCATTCTTGCTACTTTCGCTTCGGGTAGGAAGATTTTAATTTCATCCTCAATTTTTTCTGTGCCAAAGCCCTTCATGGAAAGCCCCACAACGCCACAAGCAGGGCAGGCTTCAGGAATACTCATAGAGTGACCGCAGTAGTGGCACTTGAGCTGGTCAAAATATCTATGATAAGTCAAGCTAACATCACAATTTAAACACTGCTGATGCCAACCACAAGTGTCGCAATGCAACATCGGCGAATATCCCCTTCGATTTTGGAAGAGTATGGTTTGTTCATTGCGCTCAATAGTCGCCTTCATCTCGTCCATCAAAAGTGGGGTAAAAATGGACTGCATGGTTTTCTTTTTGGTGGCTTCTTGCATGTCAGCAATTAAAATCTCTGGTAGTGCAATGCCGCCAAATCGCTTTTTCATTTCTACCAGTCCATACTTTTTCTTGATTGTATTCTGATAAGACTCTACAGAAGGTGTGGCTGTGCCTAAAATAACTTTTGCCCCCCACTGCTGCGCCAGATAAATGGCGGTATCCCGACCTTGATAGCGAGGGTTGGGGTCATTTTGCTTGAAGGAAGGATCGTGTTCTTCATCTACTACGATGAGTCCTAAATCCTGAAAAGGCAGGAAAATACTAGACCTTGCACCAAGTATAATCGGTTTTCCAGCTATAACAGACTTCCATATATCCACTCGTTCGTTATTGCTCAAGCGCGAGTGATAAACAGCAATGTTTTCGCCAAAGATTTGTTGCAATCGATCAATAATCTGGGTAGTCAAGGCAATTTCAGGCAACAAATACAACACCTGCTTACCTCGCGCGATGTATTGCTGGATGAATTCAGTATAGACTCTTGTCTTTCCACTTCCCGTTACCCCATGCAGTAAAGCAACGTTTTTTTTCTGAAATATCGCTTGGAGCTGTTCGATTGCTTGAACTTGCTGATCGGATAAGTCTTGCAACATTTCAAGTTCTTCTTCATAGCCTTTTACTCGACTAATCTCCAAATCGTATAATTCAAAAATGCCCTTCTTTTCTATTGTCTTCAACGTATTGGAGTCTGCATTTTCAACTGCTCCGTACAAATCACTTTTCCTTACATGTTCCTGCTGACGCTTCATTTGAATGAATGCCATCAGCACACTGGTTTGCTTTTCGGAACGTTTGGTTAGTTCAAGAGCATCTTGCAGTAATTCTGGTTCAGAGCGATAGGGTTCTCGAAGTCGGACGCAAGCAATTTTCTGAGGTTTATATTTGACTTGTAAATCTTCTTTGAGATAAACTAATTTTTTTTCCAACAATCCTTTTAATAAACCATATGCCGTCTTCTGTTCAATAATATCTCTAACATCTGAAATGCTCAACTCAGTTCTGTGTCGTAGCGCTTCTAGCACCATAAATTCTTTATTGCTCAAGCCTTTGGTATTAGGATCATAAAGAGGACTCAGTGTAATTCGAGTTTCACTTGCCAATTTCAAATTGGCGGGCAATGCAGCATTCATAACTTCTCCAATGGTGCAGCAATAGTAGCTACTCATCCACTGCCACAATTTCAATTGGTATTCATTGACAATAGGTGCTTCATCCAATACGGATAAGATGGGCTTGGGGCTTACTTGATCTGGAGTTTCTCGATGTATTTGAGCAACTATTCCCGAGTAGATTTTATTTTTTCCAAGATTAACCTCAACTCTCATTCCCGTTTTTAAGCAGGATACAAATTGCTCTGACACGGCGTAAGTATAGGTGTTTGGAATAGCTAAAGGCAGAATGACTTCCGCATAAATTGAAGTGGTTGAAAAAATACTCAAGTGTAATTTTTAAGAAAAAACGGCATAGCTGGTGGATAAGTTTAAGAGCATTAAATATATAAAGTATATCTACCCAATTGAAATCTAGTAGCTATTTACTAGAGTTTAAGACGAGGAGTTTAGAAAACTAAAGAATAAAAATTTTTCGAATCTTTAGAAATGTTGAATAATTGAAGTTTGATTTGTTGAAAAGAGAATTTTCAACAATCTGATTGCTGCTACATTGCGTGCTTTATGAAAAAAAATTCTAGCTATACTATAAACAACCATTTGTAGGCTTCTTTAAATGCCTTTGTCCAGAATTGTTCATTATGCTTTCCCTCTGGCATAATCTCAAAAAAGAGATCTTCATTGTGAAAGCCTGCTTGTAGGAGGGTATGGTAAAGGCGTTCGGTAGCTCTACTCACGTAATCTGGCTCTTTTCCACCAGATGCTAGAAAAAATTTGGAAACTGATTGAGCTTGTTTGCCCACCCTATCAACGTGCAAGAAAGCTTCTTCTGAAAACCACAAAGAAGGAGAAAAAATGCCGATTCGGCTAAAAATATGCTGATACTCAATTGCAGCATAGAGCGTAATCAGCCCTCCCATAGAGCTACCCACCATACCTGTATGAGCAGCATCGGGTAATGTTCTGAAATTTCTATCTATGTAAGGCTTTAGCACCTCGATGATGAACTTAACATAGGTACTCCCATTTCCGCCCATTTGGTTGTATTCATTGAACCAAGGAGAATATTCTTTTATTCGTTCTTCTCCGTCCTGTGCATTTTCGATACCTACTATAATGACACGCTCATGACCTTCTTTAGATAGCTCATCAAGCGTATCTTCCACATGCCATTCTCCTGCAAAGCTAGCTTGCTCATCAAAAAGATTTTGACCATCGTGCATATAAATAACAGGATAGCGTTTCATGGTTGCCTCATAATCTATTGGCAGGTACATCCAAACTTTCCTTTTTCTGTTCAACTCAGGAATTGTAAATGTATAGTCCAACACAAATACTTGCCCTTGCTGCCTTACTTTAGAATGATCTACTCGAAATCGCATTGAATACGGTTGATGTGCCGAGCAAACATAGTAAGTTTCTGCTCAATAACTATTGCTCTTTTTATAGATCGTTGTAAGGAACACATATAAACTCAACAAAAAGACTGCTTAATATATCAAGGTGGGATTAATTCTAAAAAAATAGCACTCGCTATGCACACTTTTACGCACTAATACGTTAGCTTAATTGAAAGAGACTGTTTCCATTCTAATTATGATTTATCAAGCTCTCCCAGTTGTCTCTTAGGTTTGAAAACAAAAAAAGTTATTTTAGTATAGCTCTTATTATATTTTAAAGAAATTGTCTAATAATGAATAAAAGTCATTTAGTAGCCTCTCTTTTTTTAGTTGCAATATGGGTAAGTTCCTGCTCCGAATTGTCAGATATAGAGGGTATTGATAATAATCCTAAGTTTGCGTTTCCGCTAGTAGATAGTCAAATAAAGATGCAAGATATACTAGAGGGTTTTGATAACAACTCGACCTTATTAGTTGATGCTGACGGATTGCTTCGCTTTTTCTATAGAGGAGATACGATTGTAAGAAATAGTCAGGAAGTGTTCGATGGTATCAATTCAGCTATTCCTCCGCTTATTCCTGTTATTGACAAATATTTTGGCTTCCCGATTTCTACTGCTGAAATTGATGTTGACCTCATTAAATTTGAGGGGGGACGATTAGATTATTCTTTTTTCAATAATAATTCTAATCAGGTTACGCTAACGGTTACTGTACCGCAAATAACAATTAACGACGAAGCTCTTTCTCAAACGCATACCGTTGCTGCTTTTTCTAACCTTCCGCTTAATTCCTTTAGCTTGGTTGGAGCAGCACTGCGTCCATTGAATGACTCTATTTATTTTCAATATGAAGCAATAGATGAAAACGGACTTTCTGTAAGCGTGAGCAATTTTTTCCTCGCCCCCAAAAATTTAGATTTTACTTATTTTGAAGGTATATTAGGTGCTCAAATATTTGAAAGTGAGCAAGATACACTGGAAATTGACTTCTATGATAGTTGGACAAATGGAGAAGTTTATTTTGAATCACCTGCCGTTACTATTAACATTCAAAATTCTTTTGGTTTTCCAGCAACTGCTCTAGTAGAGTTATTTGATGTCATAACCGTAGATCAAACAACGCTCCCACTTCAAAGCACCTATGTTGAAAGTGGCTTTGAATTTAATTATCCTTCTTTTGAAGAAGTGGGACAGGTAAAATCAACAGCTTTTACATTCGATCAAGAAAACTCTAATATTGTTTCTATTATTGGGGCAGGTCCTACAGCCTTAATCTATGATATTGATGCCATTCCAACGCCAAATGTGGATGTAGCCGGCTTCATCACCGATTCTAGCTATTTTGCATATAGCATTGATGCCGAATTTCCCTTTTTCGGTGCGGCGCGAAATTTCAGTGTGAGTGATACAACAGCTATTGATGTAGCTGATTACAAAGAAGCAAAAAGTATTGATTTTAAGTCTATTATCACTAATAATATACCATTAGGAACAACGCTGCAAGGCTACTTCTTGAATGATGAGAATTTAATTTTAGACTCTCTTTTTAACACTCCTCAGCAGTTTATTGCTCCAGCGGAAGTAAATACCGATGGCATTGTAACAAAGGCGAGTGAGACGACAATATTTTCTAAATTTGAGGCAATGCGGATTGAAAATATAAGTAGTGCTACAAAATTGGTCTTGAGTACGTCTTTTTCTACTTTCAACGAAGGAAAACAGACCGTTAAAATATTTGATATTCAAGACCTTAGTATAAAAATTGGAACTATTGTAGAACTCTAATTTAGCAGCAAAATCAAAGTTTAAAGCTCAATGAAACAGCAAACTCTAGTCTTTATATCTCTAGTCTTTTTGACTCACCTTTCTGCTCAAAATGAAACCCAATTAGCAATCTTGGACAACCTTTGGCAGGCTAATCGCATCAATCCAGCTTTGGTTCAAGCCAATAAAGTAACGATCGGATTGCCAAGTGTTTACAATAATTTGCTGATTGAAAATGCGAGCTTAAATAAACTAATCCAACAAGATGGTAGTAATGGAAATGTAATCACACTCGATCGAGTATTAGATGATTTAGACAATGAAAACAACATCAGGAATAGCTTTAAAGCAGAAACACTCAGTATTGGCTTTTGGGCAGGAAAATTTCACTTTAGTGCATCTCATACTCTGAATACAAACGCCTATTTGAACTATCCAAAAGAATTGGCAGAGGTGATCTGGAACGGTAATGTCGCATTTATAGGAGAAACAGTTGACATCAGCCATGATTTACAGCTAATGTCCTACAGCGAAGCTGCAATAGGTGTTGCATTTAAGGTAAATAAACAATTGACTTTGGGAGGAAGGGTTAAGTTCCTGAATGGGCTAGGTGATGTTTCTACTACTCGAAATAATCTTTCATTATTTACTGACGACGATATATATGAGATTTCTTTATTGGCTGATTATGAATTAAATAGCTCTTCTTTTTTTAAGTACAATGGCTTAGACGACTTGGACAATGCCGTTGAATTTGGTCAAGTCGTGTTCAATGACTTCTTCACGCCTAACCGTGGCGTAGCTTATGATTTTGGAGCGACTATTCAATTCGAGCAATTACGCATTGGGTTGAGTATATTAGATATCGGCAGTATAGAATGGAAAGATGAAGTGAATAATTACAAACTGCAAGATACTTACGAATATGCGGGACTAGATATAGCAAGAGACTATTTCAATAATTCACTTTCTTTCAAAAATGCAGTAGATTCTCTGAAGGCCATTTTTGAAATCGAAGCCACTCAAAATAACTACACCACTGAACTGCCTACTCAATATTATGTTGTTGCTTCCTATCCGATCAATGATCGTTGGAGGGTTGGTGCATCTTTCTATGGCGAAAATTATCGCAGTGAGTTTAAACCTGCCGTTGGTCTGCAAGGGCAATATAAATGGTCCGATATGCTATCAACAGGATTGCATTATTCTGTCTATAATGAGCGCTTTGATCACATTGGATTAAACATAATTGCAAATTTAGGCTTTATTCAAATATTTGGAATGACCAATGATGTCATTGCGGCGATTGATGCAAAGAACAGCGATCATTTTGACTTTCGATTTGGGCTTAATTTTGTGTTGTATCCTCCCAAAGGAGATGAATTATAAAAAAAGATGCTTTTAAACCCTCAGTCCCCTGTAAAATCTATCGTATCTTGCGCACTGTTATATAATTAGAGCAATTTAACCATTTAGCGGATGCAGATTTCTAAATTACTTTTTGTCGTTGTTCTACTTTTCGGCACTCTAAGCCTTGAGGGTCAAATCAATATTGTTGCGGGTTATAATGGTGGTTACACACAGGCTGATAACTACAACAATATACTGGCTCGTCATAACCTTTCCCAAGATAGCCTTGAGCAAAGCTATGAAGACTTGCATTTTTTGAATGGCATAACAGTGGGATTAAATTATCGAATTGATGATATAAGTATTGAAGCCCTCTGGATTGAAAGAAGCCGTCAGCTAAGAACAAGAGGAATAGATGTTGAGACTGGGAGATTGTTTACAAATGATATTTCAAATCGCTTACGCACCATCTCGTTTGGGCTAAATGCGCATTTAAAAAACTTCATAGTTGGAGGCACAATTAATGCCGATCTTTTACGCATTAATTATGATACTCGAACAACCGAAGAGACTACTCTAACAAAACAAAATGACTATAGTAGCCGTTTTTATGCTGGTTTTTTTGTTAAAGCAAATCAAGCACTTTCTATCTCTTTACGTCCTTACGTTCAAATACCTTGGAATAGTTTTGATTTAAGTGATTTGGATCAGGCGCTCAATGGTACTCAAGACAAGGTAGAGGAAGACTTTATGCACTTTGGTATTAGTTTGTACATTTATAATGGATCACAAAAGAACCAACGCTATCGTTATTAGGGAGCAGATATTCGATAACTTTGTAATGATCAATGTATTGACTTATTTGTGTACACTCTATTAGTCCTTTTTTAATTTTCACTAGTCGTTTATTTTGGATGATCAGTCATCAAGTATTGATTTTTGATCGTAAAAGTGTTATTTTTATCAAAATTTAAGTGCACAATGAAGAAAAAAGTAGTTCAACCGTTTTTGATTATCCTTCTGTTTGTAATAAGTTTATTGTCAGTAGCTTGTTTGAATACCTATTTAAACGAAAGGGTGACGCTAAATTTACCAACTGAGCAAACAGAGATTATGGGTGAGCAAGAATATGAGCTGCCTGACGTTGCGTTAATTAAAAAGATAATTCGCCTAGCCCACGCTGCCTTCATACCAGTTTTAGAATAGGCTATTCGGTTTCATACACTACGTTTTTTCCAGTAGCGCATAAGACCACTTACGCTCATCCATGAAGGATTAGCTTTCTCATACTTTTCCAGTTCTAGTTCTGACTGAATGCCTGAATTTATTAATTGCGTTTTAACATAAGCCTGGAACTTGGTTGTCACTGTTGCTGGATCGGTTTGTGCTTCATAGTAGGGCTTCATCCAATTTGCCCAATCGAGTAGTTGTGCTTCTAGCTGTGTTAGATGTGCATAAATATCCGATACCCTTCCAAAATGAGTCAAATAAAGAGCAGTGGCGTTTTCATCTCTTAAGATTCTGATAGAATTTTGCCAGTCTTCTACATTGATATCAGGTGGTGGGCAGGGTGGTACGACAACACCGTCGTTTATTTTTACACCGCCTACATCACCTGTGATGATTTCATTCCCAATTTTCCATGCGATGTGATGCACGGCGTGTCCAGGCGTATGCAGTGCTTTAAGCGTTACATCTCCAATTGTGAGAATTTCTTCATGCGCTACTGTTTTTAGTTGTTGCGAAGGGATTCCTTCCATTCTGCCCCACAAATACTCCATCTTGTCCTGGTAAATTCGTTTGGCAGAATTATATAGTTTTTCTGGCTGGTGTAAATGCTTCTCGCCGTATGGATGAACATAGATCGTTGCACCATTTTCCGCCAATGCCCATGCTGCACCAGCATGGTCGAAGTGGATATGCGTCAGAAAAACGTGCTTGATATCAGATAGAGCTACGCCTCTTTTGGTGAGTTCATTTTTTAGAGTCTCAAAAGTAGAATAGGGACCTGTTTCAAATAATAAGTAGCCTTCGCTAGAGGGCACTAAAAATGCGGCAATAGTCTCTTTACTACCGAGGAAGTTTAAATCTAATATTTCTATCATGCTACAATTGTTTCTCAACAAATATATTCAAATTTATAGGAATTTACCACTTTGAATATCTGAAAGACAGCGATATAAACAGCTTGGCTTAAACTAAAAGTAATCTTCTAACTCCTCAGTTCTCAATAGTTGCTCAAATTCAAGCATTTTATTTTGTAAGTTTCTGAAACATATTTTCTACTCATTCATTTTATTGAGGTAAAGTCAAATTGACAATTCATTTCAATAATAAATTTAAGAACATGGCGATCAAAATTGGCGAACAAGCTCCTGATTTTACTCTAACTTCCGATGCAAAAGAGCAGGTAACCCTTTCTAATCATAAAGGAAAAAATGTAGTGTTGTTGTTTTTTCCACTAGCATTTACGGGTGTGTGTACGACTGAACTCTGCACTATGCGTGATGATATTGCTGCTTATGAAGAACTGGATGCGGACATTATTGCAATTTCTGTGGATTCTCCCTTTACTTTAGAGCGGTTCAAGCAAGAACAGAACTTGAACTTCCTGTTGCTTTCTGATTTCAATGCAGAAGTATCGGGTCAATATGATTCTTTATATGAGGACTTTGTGCTTGGCATGAAAAACGTTTCTAAACGTTCTGCATTTGTTATTGATAAAGATGGTGTAGTGCGTTATGCAGAAGTGCTAGAAAGTGCTGGAGATTTACCAAATTTTAATGCAATCAAAGAATCTCTGTCTCAATTGAATTGATTACCTTAGCGTTAGACAATTTATTTGAACAAGATTTGAGAACAGAATATTCAGGCAACTGTAACAATAAGTAATATGGAATTTGTCATAGACAAATGGAAAGTATTGAATGTAACAGCATCTTCCGTAGAAGTAGAGGAGGATGTGGATACAGACATAGACGTTTTGCTGAAAGAAATAGAAGAAGACAGTAATGGGACTGGCGAGAAAGCAGAACTTGTTGTTTATAACGATGATGTGAATACTTTTGACTGGGTGATTCAATGTTTGATGGATGTACTAAATCATACGCAAGAACAGTCGGAGCAGTTGTCCTTATTAATACACTTTAAAGGGAGTGCAACTGTAAAGACAGCTTCAAAAAGAGCATTGCAACCAAAAAAGGATGCACTTGTGGAGCGTGGTCTCTCTGCTGTGATTGAGGGAGGTACGGAAGAGGAATAATCCACTCACAAGTTTTCATTATAGTGTGACAAGACTAATAGCAATGGCAAGTATTTTGTCATTGCTATTTTCTGTTTTACGACCACTATTCACGGATACTTGTTCAAAATGTGAATTGTCAAGTGGGCTACTTTTATTGGAGTTCTGCTTTGACTATGTAGAATAGTACTTATATTTCATAAAAAAGATATATGCCAGTGTTTTGGCTGACAGATAATAAATTATACTTTCCATCACCTACTCTAGCAGACCAAGATGGAATATTAGCAATTGGTGGCGACCTTTCACCTGAAAGACTCTTATTGGCTTACGAAATTGGTATTTTTCCTTGGTTCAACCCAGAAGACCCTATCGTTTGGTGGTCACCCGATCCAAGATTTGTCTTGTTTCCAGAGGAATTGAAAGTATCCAAAAGCATGCGCCCCTACTTCAATCAACCTCGATTTGAATTAACACTAGATCAAAACTTTGAAGCAGTAATCAAAGCATGCCAACAATTGAAAAGACGAGGGCAGAGTGGCACATGGATCACAGAAGATATCGTAGAAGGCTACTGTAAATTAAATGAAATGGGATATGCTCACTCTGTCGAAGTATGGGAAGAAGGTACACTTGTCGGAGGTTTGTATGGTATTGCACTGGGGAAATGTTTTTTTGGTGAGTCTATGTTTACTAAAGTGAATAATGCTTCTAAATTTGGGTTCATTTCTTTAGTCAAAAAACTACGCAAGCTAGGTTACCGCCTTATTGACTGCCAACAACCGACGAAGCATCTAGCAAGTATGGGCGCAAGATCAATACCCCGTAAAGACTTTCTGGCAATACTGAAAAAAAATAAGCAAGAGCCAAATGATGTAGGTGGTTGGGAGAATTTAATGAGCAGATAAAGCCATTTTAGTTAAATTATTCATCATTTATAAAATAAGATAATGTCTAGTCAAATAAAAGACCAACTCGCTCAATTTCCATGCGCCACTCAAATTGAAGTAAAGTGGGGTGAAATGGATGCTTATCAGCATGTCAATAATACCGTTTATTTTAGGTGGGCGGAGACAGCACGTATTGAATATTTACGAGCATTGCAGATCGATATTGCTAAGCCAAACGAACAGCAAGAAGTGCTGGTAATTGGGCATCAGGAGTGTAAGTATTTAATACCCATAACTTTTCCGGATACTATTTGGGTGGGTACGCAGATGAAGGAAATTCAGAACGACCGACTAATAATGGAGTGTCAAATGTTCAGCGAAAAATATGGGAGATTAGCTGCTATTTCAAAGCATCGCATTTTTATACTAGATAAAAAAACGGGTGGAAAAATGCTTATTTCAGAGGAATGGAGACAGCGTATCGAAGCCATTGAAGTTACAGGAAGCACTATCTAAAGATGGTAATATTGCAGTACTTTAGTAATAGATTAATCAACAACCATCGTTGTATCAGAAGCATAAGTTGGTATAATATAACCACCCATATCTATTTGAATACGTGGAAATTGCTCTATTAGTTCCTTGTTTTCTGTTGAACTAATATTTGTATTATAGATAAACAGTTTCTCTAGTGCGGGCAATTGACCGATTTGAATAACGCCCTCCTTTGTTATGCTAGTGCCTACTAAGTTGATATATTGCAGATTTGGTAAATCTTTTAGGTAGGTAAGTGTAGTATTGCTAACACTCGTACCATCTAGGTATAGCTTAGTTAGGTTAGGCATTTCGCTTAATAATGAAAGGTGTTCATCTTGTACATCACTATCACTCAGTTTTAACCATGCAATATGCTTCTTGACTGCTTGCAGCTTCTCTAGTGCAGTTTGTATGTTTTCTACATTGAGAAAGTTGATACTGAGTAAATGACTCTTTTGACTAATAGGCAATACGACCACACGAATTGCTTGTAATTCTTCTATGGTCTTTGCATCAGGTGATTTCAATTCTACTTTTGGATATACAGAAGCAATTACTGTTTCTTTCAGACTAATACTACCTGCCTGCAAGGCTTTTAGAAAAGGTTGAACGTCATCAGGTTGCTCAAGATGTTTGACTGCTTGTTCGTAGTCAGCTCCTTCTGCTATCCACCATTGTAAGAGTTCTATTTCTGCTTCTGAAAGTTGTTTTTTCTCCTTGGGTGGCATGTGTTTATCATCATTTTTAGGCAATAATAATCGTTGGACTAGCTCACTTTCTAATGGAAATCCTGCCTTTAGAACAGTAGCTCCACTTTTACCTCCTTTATCAATGTGCTCAGGGCTATCCAATCGCAATTTGCCTTTTTGCTTAGATTGATTATGACAATTGTAGCATTTCTCTCTTAAAATAGGGACAACGATATCTTGATAAACAATAGCCTCTTGTACATCTGTGATAAAGACTTCTTCCAGTTCTTCTCCCCCAAACCAACTTTTAAAGGGCTGCGGCATATGAGTAATTAAATAATCTGATCCGTGCGTCAAAGAGCCTCCCAAGTGACCTGCACCAGATAGGGTTAGCAGCAGCATTGTGGAAAGTAATAGCGAAAGCTTTGGCTGAGTAGTTATTCGGCAGCACACATAAATTGCTGAGGAACAAAGCGCTACACCAATGCCTAGCCATTGATGTTGGGTTAGCATTGCTCCTTCGTACTCGCCACTTAAAGAGAGCAAATATCCCGTTAGGCAAGAAAATATAGCACCTAATGCTCCCAATAAATAGAGCAAATGAACGCTTGGTTTTAAAGATTCAAAAGTCTTTAGATGAGAAAGCCAATGAAACAAAATGCCTGCCAACAGAATGCCAATAGGCAGATGGACTAATAAAGGATGAAAGCGCCCAAAAAATGGTATGATTTGTTCCATTGTATATAAAACCTATTTTATCATTAGCGTACACAAAGCAATTGAAGGTCAACGAAGTTCTCTAAGAAGTCAACTTATCAACAGCAGCCTTTTACCATGTTAGTTTGACAACTAGGATACACTAATATAGTACATTATCTTTAAATACTCGTATTTGATTTTGCTTTAATTTCTCTTACTCTGCCCTCGTTTGGCTGCCAACAAGTACAGCACTGCCATTCTCACTGCTACGCCATTTTCTACTTGATCTAGTATAATAGCGTGTTCAGAATCAGCCACTTCACTTGTGATTTCTACTCCTCTATTCATTGGACCAGGGTGCAGAATGACAATTTCTTTATCTAAACTATCTAACAATAATCTGTTGATACCAAAGTAGTTAGCGTATTCTCGTAAGGAAGGAATGTACTTGATGTCCTGTCGTTCTAGTTGAATTCGGAGTATATTTGCAACATCGCACCAAGCAAGTGCTTTTTTGATATCATATTCCACCTCTACGCCTAATGCGTGAATGTACTTAGGAATCAAAGTAGGAGGTCCACAGACTTTGACCTTTGCACCTAGTTTTTGTAAACAAAAAATATTACTTAATGCTACTCTTGAATGTATAATATCTCCGACAATCACCACTTTTTTGTTTTTCAAATCACCTATTTTTTCTTGCATGGAATAAGTGTCTAACAAGGCTTGGGTAGGATGTTCATGTGTGCCATCCCCCGCATTGATGATGTTGGCATCAATTTTAGTGGAGAGAAAGTGGTGTGCTCCGGGGGCAGGATGACGCATAACAACCATATCCACCTTCATAGCTAAAATATTGTTGACCGTATCAAGTAGAGTCTCCCCTTTTTTGACGGAAGAGGAGGAAGCAGAGAAGTTGACAACATCGGCTGAGAGTCGCTTTTCAGCGAGTTCAAAAGAAAGTTTGGTACGCGTAGAATTTTCAAAAAAAAGATTGGCGATAGTAATATCTCGAAGCGAAGGTACTTTTTTGATTGGGCGATTGAGAACTTCTTTGAAATTATCGGCTGTTTCAAAAATCAAATCAATATCTTGTAGCGTCAAATACTTGATACCTAAGATGTTAGATGTGCTAAGTTCTTGTGTTTGTGCCATTTAGAAGAAGTTTTTTGTAGCTTATTAAGTAATAGTGGAAGTCCCAAAATTATGGAAACAACAGCACTTGATCTGTTCCAGAAGTTTCCTTCCATTCTACTTTAACGTAAGCATCTACGGTATCTACGCTCATTCCGATGTAGTCCGTTTTGATTGGCAAATGTCTATTAAATCGGCGATCAACAAGGCTAAGTAATTCAACTTTAGAAGGTCTTCCGTAGTGGTTCAAGCCAATCAATGCAGCCTGAATAGTGCGACCTGTATAAACGACGTCGTCTATTAGTACCACATTTTTCCCTTCCACTAGAAAGTCAATTTCAGTTCTATTGGGCTTTAAGGTTTTGTTACTTGTCCTGAAGTCATCTCTATAAAAAGTAATATCCAATTTACCGTATTCGATAAATGGAGCATCAGACAACTGTGCAAGTCGTTGATAAATACGATTAGCTAGATAAACTCCTTTTGTCTGAATACCGATTAAGCAAGTATTTTCAAATTGACCGTAGTGCTCTATCAATTGCTGACAAAGTCGGTCAATCATAACGTCAAATCTTCGACCCGATAGTAGTATTTTTACATTTTCTTTTTTCATTGCTCCTCATTTTCTTTCAGGATATAATTGAAGAATAGCGGCTTCATTGGCAGCACAAATTCCACGCTCTGTTATCAGCCCAGTTACATACTTCGCAGGGGTAACATCAAATCCATAATTGATGGCAGGACTTTCTGTAGGTGTCAATAACACCTGTTTGATTATACCGTCTTCTAATCCTTGAATAAATCTAACTTCGTCTGCACTTCTTGTTTCAATTGGAATTTCCTTCAAGCCATCTCGAATACTCCAATCAAAAGTAGATTCAGGCAATGCTACAAAAAAAGGTATATGATTGTCGTGCGCTGCAAGTGCTTTCAGATAAGTTCCAATTTTGTTTGCTACATCTCCTGTACGAGTTGTGCGATCGCTGCCCACAATCACCAAATCAACCATGCCATTTTGCATCAAATGACCTCCGGCATTATCTACAATGACGGTATGTGGCACACCGTGTTCCTTGAGTTCATAAGCAGTGATGCGTGCGCCTTGATTGCGTGGGCGTGTTTCATCCACCCAAACATGCACGTCAATGCCCTTATCGAATGCGGCATAGATAGGTGCAGTAGCTGTGCCATAGTCGATACAAGCTATCCAACCAGCATTACAATGTGTTAGGATATTTACAGTTTTTCCGTCTTTTGATTGACTAATCGCTTTGATAATGTCCAGCCCGTGTTGCCCAATCATTCGGCAATGCTCTATACTCTCCGCTACAATGGAGCGAGCAGTTTGCAGCGCAATTGCTACTTTTTCGCGTGTTGTTGCTACTTTATTTGTAGCATCTAGCACTCGGTTTACTTCGTAAGCTAGATTAACTGCTGTTGGCCGAGTTGCTTTAAGTAGCGTTGCTGCTGCTTTTAGATCTTCTCCATGCAATGCAGCAGAATACATGCCGTAGGCAGCCGTTGCTCCGATTAGAGGTGCTCCTCTAACGTGCATTGCTCTGATTGCATTGGCGAAATCTTGTGTTTTGCACAAATCCTCAATGACCAATTTGTGTGGTAGATGCCGTTGATCGATAATTTGAATGACATCTGTATTTTTTTCCCAAATAGTGCGAAAGGAAGTATTATTTATTTTCATAGAAGCATCATTAAGTACGCTACAAAGGTATGATTTTGTTGCCTCTACATTAGCAATCACTAGTTTCTTTTACAAGAAAGCCTTACTTTGTAGTATAGTTTAATGTTGGGGTAGTAGTCAGACTTACCATTTTTAAATCTGACTACTCCTTTACTTAAAAGCATGGAAAAGTTCCTGTTCGCCTAACTCTGGTTGATAGAAAGTATCCAAATACTCAATCATATCTGATTTTGCAATGCGGGAAAGGTGCTTACACGCTTTAATGGTTTCGTAAAGTTCTTCTTGTTTGGCATCAAAGAATCGTTTAATCGGAGCAAGGAGTGCTGCTTCTTCATGTAAGCCCATGAAGGCACGCTGCTTAATGCTAGTCAAACCAAGATTTCCATTGGGAACAGCATAAGGAGCATTCACAATGCCTGCAAAATCAAAATCGTAAGGAATCACAAGGACTCCTAAGCTATCGTGAGTATCAATCAACTTAACATTTCTTAAAGTTGGAGTATCCCAATCTGCATTTCCAATCATATAATTAAAGCAAGCAGCGAGTGCTTCTTGTCGAGCATGAAGAAGTTTTTTGTCAATATTTACTGGCTCAATTTCCTTGCCATCAAGGCGATCTGCTAGTTCATCTATATCTTCAATCAGAAATCCAAATTGCTTTATTTTGTTTTTATTGGTAGTGTCTTCATAAGTGATTTTGACCAATTGAACTCTAAGACTGTAAGGTGTGAGTTGGTTGTACAATTTGTAAGCAAGATATTCCTTTACAATTGTTTCTTTCGAGCTTGGATCGTCAATACAATGCGTTACTAACTTCATTTCATCCTGCTTGCTTAATCCATTCGCTCGTAACTCATCCTTATCAAAATCTAGTTTCAATGGAGGCATTTCGCAAATTCTTCTCCGATATTTTCCACGTTGCTTTACCTTGATTTCATAAACTACATTGTTCCCTTCTGCATCCTCGTACTCAAAAGTAGCGGGCTGGTATTCTTCATTGGATTTGTCATTAATCAATTGATCAAAATTAGTTTTTAATGTTACTTTGATCAAGTCAGTATCCTCGAAGGTGTCAAATAAACTCTGTTGAGCTGCGGCGGCAACTGTGAAAAGCATAAATAGTGCGATCGGCTGAAATATTTTCATAATTAATTCTTTAGGTGAAAATAATTTAACTGTAATTATCTAAGTCTTTATGCGTTTGAAGCAGTCAGCATCAAGGCAATTGACTATATTTTGATCTTGATTTCCTTTGATTGCTGTATCAATGCTTACGACTAATTCCTTTACTATTAACACATAATATGATTTTTTTATTTAACACCACAAAGGTAGAGTTGTTTGAAATTAAATTTTGTTAATTATTAATTAACACTGTGTTTACAATACATAATTCTGAATTAACTTTTTTTAATTAACATCTGTTTTACATTTAAATTAAAACGAACTAACTTGTGTGCTTAGTTTCTATTTTTATCAAAACAGAATTTTATTTGTGAGAACTTTCGTGTGCGTATTATTGGTGTTATTATTCTGGGCTTGTCGTACAACAGAACCTATTGTTGAGGTAAAGCCTACTTTTTCTGAGGATCAGTATCCTAAAAATATCATTCTCATGATAGGAGACGGAATGGGGTTGGCACAAGTTACAGCCGCCATGTATGCTACAAAGCGAAAGTTGGCTTTAGAGCAATTTCCAGTTATTGGTTTTCATAAACCTTATTCTACTAACGATCTGAAAACGGACTCCGCCGCTGGTGCAACAGCATTTGCCTGTGGTGTCAAGACTTTCAATGGGGCGATCGGTATGGGGGCAGACACGCTTCCCTGCAAAACTATTTTGGAAGAGGCGGAAGAATATGGACTAGCTACTGGACTGATTGCTACCTCACAAATCACTCACGCTACGCCAGCTGCTTTTATTGCACATCAACCCCTGAGAATTCTTTTTGAAGAAATTGCTAAAGATTTTTTGGATACCGAGATAGATTTAATAATCGGTGGAGGACAACGCTACTTTGATTACAGAGCCTCAGATGGTCTGAATCTCTTAAAAATGATGAAGTACAATAACTATAAAGTAACTTCTTTCTTTGAAGGTGACTTGGCTAGTTTTAAACTAGATTACAGTAAGAATTTCGCTCATTTTACTAGCAATGATAAACCATTACCTGTTTCAATGGGGCGCACTTATTTGCCTTATGCTAGCAAAATCGCACCTGCTTTTTTGGATCAGCGCAGTGACAAAGGCTTCTTCTTAATGATAGAAGGTTCACAGATTGATTGGGCAGGTCACTCCAACGCAGGCGATCTTTTAATCAATGAAATCCTAGACTTTGATAAAGCGATTGAGGAAGTTCTAAAATTTGCAAATGAAGATAAAGAAACGCTAGTCATCGTTACCGGCGATCATGAAACGGGTGGACTAGCTATTAATGAAAAATCCAAAATGCGAAATCTCAAGCTAAAATTCACTACAAATGACCATACTGGCACTATGGTACCTGTCTATGCTTACGGACCTCAAGCGGATCTTTTTGCAGGTATTTATGAGAACACTGCTATATATGATAAGATGATACAAGCACTGCAATTTTCTCAGAGACGAACTAGAGAAAAGACTGCTTCGACAAATACTTCAGAATATTAGTGGAGGGCTACTATCTTGTTAGAGTTGATTGGCTTTTATACTTCTTTCATGGAAAGGGTGACACGGCCTCTCTTTAAATCCACTTCCATTATTTTCACTTGTACCTCTTGATTGAGCTTGATAATATCCGCTGGATTATTAACAAAAGTGTTGGAGAGCTGCGAGATGTGTACTAGACCATTCTCTTTGATACCAATGTCCACAAATGCGCCAAAATTAGTGATGTTTGTAACAATGCCAGGTAGAATCATACCAATGTTCAAGTCTTCCATAGTATGGATGCCTTTAGCAAATTCAAAGGATTTAGCTTCACCTCTTGGGTCTAGTCCGGGCTTAGCCAGTTCCTGCATGATGTCTTGCAATGTAGGCATACCGACTGTTTCATTAACATATTTTGCCAAGTCTATCTTTTCTCGCAGAGCTTTCTGTTCAATTAAACTTTGTATCACCACGTTTAAGTCATTTGCCATTTTTTCTACAACAGCGTAATGCTCTGGGTGAACAGCAGTATTGTCTAGTGGATGCTTGGCTGCTCGAATGCGTAAAAATCCAGCACTCTGCTCAAAAGCTTTTGCGCCCATTCGAGGCACTTCTTTGAGTTGATGTCTAGATTGAAATGCTCCATTTTTGCTGCGATAGTTGACAATGTTACTAGCTAGTGTCGGTCCTAGCCCCGAAACATAAGTCAGTAAATATTGACTTGCGGTATTGATATTGATCCCTACTGAGTTTACACAACTTTCTACCACTCTGTCTAAGCTATTCTTCAACTTTACTTGATTCACATCATGTTGATATTGTCCGACACCAATTGATTTTGGATCAATTTTAACTAACTCTGCCAGAGGATCCATTAGTCTTCTTCCAATAGAAATCGCTCCACGGACTGTTAGATCATAATCAGGAAATTCCTCACGAGCAATCTGCGAAGCAGAGTAAACAGATGCTCCTGCTTCATTCACCATAAAAATAGAAATAGGTTCAGGAAATTTGATATTTTGGCACAGCGCAAAAGTTTCACGCCCAGCTGTTCCATTTCCAATAGCAATAGCTTCAATGTTGTACTGTTGTACCAAATGCTTTATCTTTTGAGTAGCTTCGGATTGTTGATTTTGAGGAGGATGTGGATAGATAGTAGTGCTGTGTACCAAGTCTCCATTATTGTTTAGACAGACTATTTTGCAGCCTGTTCGATAACCCGGATCAATACCGAGTACGCACTGCTGCCCAAGTGGTGGTGCTAGCAAAAGTTGCTTCAGATTTTCTGCAAAAACCTCTATTGCCTGTGTGTCTGCTTTTTCTTTGGCAATATTTCTAAACTCAGTTTCAATGGATGGGGCAAGTAGTCGCTTGTAGCCATCTTCGATTGCTATCTTTACTTGATCTGCGGCTTTCCCACGACCCTCAATAAATTGACGTTCCAACTTATATATCGCTTGTTCTTGATCTGGTGTAACATTAACCCTTAAAATGCCCTCTGATTCCGCTCTTAAAATAGCCAATAGTCGATGGGAAGGAATCTTTTGCAACAGTTCTTCAAATTCAAAATAATCCTCATATACCTTGCCTTCTTCTTCTCTGCCGCGCACCAATTTGGTTTTGACAGTTGCATATCTTTTGAAAGCAGCTCGCACTGTATTTCGAGCTTCTTCATCCTCGCTTATTTTCTCAGCAATAATGTCTCTTGCACCTTGTAGGGCATCCTCAATCGTAGGCACTTCATCTGTGATGTATTCACTCGCCAATACTTCTACTAGATGATAACGTTGAGCTAGGATTTTTTCTGCCAAAGCTCCTAAGCCTCTTTTCTGAGCAATGGAAGCGCGAGTTTTTCGCTTGCGCTTGTAGGGCAAATATAAATCTTCTAATTCCGTTCTATTCCAACTTCTTTCTATTCTGGTTTTGAGTTCATCTGAAAGTTCTCCTTGTTCTTCAATAGATTTTAGAATACTTTCTCTTCGCTTAGCAATTTCTTCTAATTTTCTTAAATTCTGCTGTATGTCGGCAATTTGCACCTCATCAAGCGAGCCAGTAACTTCTTTTCTATATCGTGCAATAAATGGAATAGTTGCTCCTTCTGACAATAAGGTAATTGTGTTCTCAATACGCTTCTGAGGTAGATTGAGTGTATTTGAAATAAGCTTAATATACGTTTCTGTCATACGGCAGCTCTTGATTAGAAGGCTTTTTTAAAATTGATTACTACTGCAATAATACAAATTTGTTGCTCATTGTCAGTCGTTAGTTCAGTCACAAGGAGTGAATATTTTTTATTAAAATAGGAAAGAGTACGCTCAAAATTGCTGTCTTACCCTGTTGGTTTCTTTTGTTGAACCTTATAACTCAATTATTGTTGAACCTCCGAGTTTTGTATCAGGAATTAAGCGTGTTTTATTAATCTAATTTTAATGGAATAGATTTTGATTTATAAGGGAGCAGTATAAGATATAAGTTAAAAAAATTAAATACTGATTTGACTATAATATTTAAACAAGATTGAATTTGAAAGGTTGATGACCTTGTTAAATATAGCATACACAGTTAAGATGGTAAATCAAGCGCAAAGTCCATCAGAAGCACTAGAAAAACATTAATTATCATTCGGAGAAGAAGGTATTTAGTATATTATTATGAGTGAAAAAGAAAAAATATTAAATAAAGGACTTATTGAACAGTATGTTCTTGGCTTGTTAGACGAGCAAGAAACGTTGGAATTAGAGCAACACTTCAAAAAATATCCTGAATTACTGCAACACAAAGAAGCAATAGAAAAAACAATGGAGCAGATATTGCTTAACAACGCTATTGCCTCTCCTCCTAATCTTGGTGATGAAACACTAGAGTCCCTCGAAGTTCCATCTACTTCGATAGTAGAGGAGTCGGCTAAGCCCATGGCTTTTTTGAGAGGTTGGTTGCCTTTTCTTGCTGTTTCGATTGCTTTGATGATGACATTTCTGTCGTTTCTATCTTATCAGGGAAGACGAGATGCAGAAGTTGAGCTAGTGCAACTTCAATCAAAATACGAAGCATTAAAGATGGACTGCAATCAAGTTCAAGCTAGTAGAGATATACTTCTTAAGCAAAATACAATTGTAAAAAATAGTCAGAGAGTAGTCCTAAGCGGAAGCAGTAAAGCTCCTGAAGCTTTAGCTGTTGTTTACTGGAATGAAAATGAAAGAGCAGCCTACATTGATGTTCTAAAAATGCCTGAAATACCTTCTGATAAAGAATATCAATTATGGGCTGATGTGGAAGGTGAAATGATAAATATCGGAAAGATAGATGAAAAAGGTGTTGATTTACAATCAATTGCCTTTATTGAACATGCTGAGTCTTTAAATATTACGCTTGAGCCTAAAGGCAATAATCGAATCGCAACGGTGAGTGAATTGTATTTGAATGGAAAAGTTTGATGTGCCCAAATCTTTATTTTTGAACACATCAAAGTGAATTTATTGCTTAGATTCTTTTATTTTTGAAAGCGTTGTTACCATATTACCTTGAGGCATTGCTATCTCGCTTTTAACTGTATATCTAGGATTGTCTGATTTTACCCAAACAATAACTTTAATATCCACTGGAGAAGTTGGATAAGTCATTATGACTTTATAAGCCTCGAATACACCAGCCTTTACCTCTATTGTTTCCTTGCCATCCACTTCAAAGTGAGTATCTACAATTTGCATTGCTTGTGGATTGAAAGATTTAACATCTGCCTTGTATCCTTCCTTTAATGGTAAGCTAGCAATCAATAATTCAGGATTACCATATACGATGCCTTCTACGTCTAGGTCAATAGGAGTTTTATTACCTTGAAAATCAGAGGCTTCACCCGATATTTTACCATCTGAGTAATCTACACGCATAGTCATAAATCCTGACGACTCAGAAGAAATTGTTTTAAGCGTTGCTTTATCTAAGGTAACGATATTTTCACTCGTGCCCATAGGCGTTGCTGTTTTATCAGTGATGATGACTTTATTGCCATCTTCTTCTATTGTACGCTCGGTGTCGAAAGCCATATCTTGACCACCCATGCTCATTTCCATTGTATAAACGTACTTTCCTGGTAAAGGAGTCGAAGTAGGCTTTAAGGCTTCTTGTGCAAAGCTAGCAAATGCAGTAACTAAAAAAAGTGTTATTAAACTTAAATACTTCATGTTTTAATTAAATATGTGAATAAATATTTAGCTCTATTTTAAGATTCCGACATAGAACAATTAGTCTTTTCGATAAGTTCTTTTCTGATTTTGGCGAATGCTACAAATTAATTTAGCGTGCAGCATACTAAAATAAAAAATGAGTCACTCTTGGTAAGAAGAACGACTCATTAAATATGATTTTCAACTTGTTGCACTACACTACTTTAATTCAAAAGTACCTGAGCCTGCCAAGTAACCTTTATTATAGACCTCTACGGTATATTTTCCAGCTTGAAATGGTTGATTTGGAATCCAACTCACACAAAGATTTTCCTCTTCTTGACTATATGCAATCTCAGTAGATTTTGTAAATCGAATCTGTTCGCCTGTGGCTTTGCTCTTCATTACGCCTGAGCCTAAATCTTCAATTGCCAGCGTTTCTCCAGTTGGATTAATTACTCTTACGTAAAACATTTCATCTCCTGCCACCGCTATTCTGTTTGCTGTTGCATCAAAGCAGACTTTTAGGTGATCTACATTATTTGCTCTTTTTTTATCCGCTAGTTTTCCATTATTTCTTGTTTTGTAACCTACGCCTGATATGTTTTGTACTTTTACCACAGAGGCAATATCTACCTTTTTAGCAAGCGTCGTATTTTCCATTGCCAATGACTCCTTTTCTGAAGCTAGTGCAGCTTTAGCAGTACTTAATTCTTGATTTTCCAAAGATTTGCTTTGAAGTGTCTCACGAAGTGAATCTGCCTTCATGGAAAGAACTTGAGTCTGACCGCGTAGTTCCTCATTTTCTTCTTTCAGTTGAGTGATTTCTGCTAAGTATTCGGAAGCTTGATTTCTTAACTTTTGGATTTCAGACCTTGCTTGTTTAAGGCTTCCGCTATCACGTAGCAAGCGATCAACTCTGTTTTTCTGCTCTTCTAGCTGTGTCTTTTGTTCTTCAATTAACGCATTTAATTCTTCGTTAGAACCTTTCATCTCTTCCAAATCAGAAAGTGCTTCGTAATAAACTTTTTCTAATTCCAACTTTTCCTGCTCTGCTTCTGATACTTGAGTGGTTAGTTCTTTGTTTTTAGCGTCTTGTTTGGTCTTATTAATCAATAAGAAGATATTTACGCCCAACAATAATGCGATTACGACTGCTGCGATAGCAATTAATCTTTGCTTTGAATTATCCGTTGCCATATAGATTGTATTAATTTGTTTCTGCTTAGTAAAATAATAATTTCAAGTCCAAAATTAGCATTTAACTAACTAGGATGCTATTTTAGAGGACACTGATTGAGTAAAAGGGAACTTCTTGAAGCTAGATGATAAATTTCATTAGGTGAATCGCATAAAATATGATTGAACAAATAGACTTATCAAAAATATTGTTTTTAGATATTGAAACCGTATCTGAGCAAGCAACTTACGAAGATTTAGAGGAGCATTTTCAAGAACTATGGAAGCACAAATGTCGGCAAATTGCTCGGCAGTATGATGAACCCATTAGCGAAGAACAAGCGAGCGATCTTTACATAGATAAGGCAGGTATCTTTGCCGAGTTTGGTAAAATTGTGTGTATCTCGGTTGGCATTGTTTACAGAGATCAAGAAGGACAGCTAGGGGTTCGTTTAAAATCTTTTGCTACTGAGGATGAAGCAACACTGCTGGTGGAATTTTCCAGTTTACTCAATCAATACTACAGTAATCCAAATACTCATTATCTGTGTGGACACAACATCAAGGAATTTGATGTCCCATACATGTGTAGAAGGATAGTTACTAATCAGTTGCCACTGCCCCAACTGCTAGATATCGCAGGCAAGAAACCTTGGGAAACCAAATACTTACTTGATACACTAGAACTTTGGAAATTTGGGGATTACAAGCATTATACTTCCTTGAATTTACTCGCCGCTGTACTTAAATTTCCAACTCCTAAAAGTGATATTGATGGAAGTAAAGTCGGGCGAGTTTTCTGGGAAGAAAAAGACATTGAACGCATTGCTCACTACTGCGAGAAAGATGTGGTTGCTACCGTACAACTTTTTTTGAGGTATAGAAGACTTCCTATCTTGACAGAAGAGCAGATCACCTCCGTTTGAGATGACCTGCAATTATTTATTTCCTGATTATTCCGAGTGCATACTAGTTCAATCTTTCGATCAGTAGGATTAATGAAATGACTGTTGTTACTTGAGCTAAAGTATCTTTCACCACTTGTCCCCATTCAACTGGTTCTCTTTCTTCTTCTAGTATATCTTCTTCCTTAGGCGGTTTCACACCGACGTTAATAACTGCCCCTCGTTGTACTTTGGGGTATATCTTGGCAATTCCTAAATCCACTGTCCTTGATATTCGTCCATTAGGCTGCTCTACCGTAATTAAGCTACGTTTTCCATTTTCGCTTACTCCAACGGCGTATTCATTGATGTAGAATTTAGCTCTTTTACCATCATGATAAGGCACACTTAGCTGTCCGTTGTTTGCTAAGATACGTTCCGGATATAATTCAGGCGCTCTAGTAGCTCCAGTGATTCCAACTAGGTCTTGTTGCTTAGGGATGTATAAGGTGTCCCCTTCTTTTAAGATTAAATTGGATCGAGAATCTTTGTTCAGCAGTACTTCTTCTAACTCAAAAAGCACATAGCCAACATTATCTTGGCTTCTGAGTAATGTTGCTCCTTCTGGGAAAGCCTCATCTGTAATCCCACCTGCTCGCTCTACTAAGGAGAGAATACGTTCATTATCGTCCAAAAGTGCATAAGGTCCTGGATATTTCACTTCTCCTTCAATAATTACTGTCTCAAACAGCTCAAAATCAGGCTTTCGTCTTACCACAATAAGATCAAAGGGTTCGAGTGGAAATTCTATACCTGTAACAACTTCAAGGTCTTCATTCACTTCCAATTGCGCCACCATCGTTTGTGTTGCATCCTCCCCGATGTTCAAGCGAAATAGATCAATTTGGTTGGCGGCTGCTCCAATTTGCAAACCTCCAGCTAGCGTCAGGGCATCCTTTAATGTAAGCGTTTCATCATACTTGAACGTCCCCGCATTTCGCACTAAGCCTTGAACACGTATCGAAAATTCGTCTGTGAAAGTTGGATTGGCAAAAACGGCAATGGAATCGTAGGGCATCAAAGGAATATTTTGGCTAGAAGAAGGATTGGCGATAATTTCCTTGATATTCAAACGAATGTAATCTACATCTTCAAAATTTTCACGATTCTTTCTGTATAAATAAGCATAGTTATTTGCTTCTGGCGTTAAACCTCCCGCTAGAAGAATGGCGTCTTCTATGGTTAAGTTTTCGCTAATGTCAAAAGGAAAAGTTAATCCATCTCGCACCGCACCTGTTACCTTGACAGTACCAAAATCTGCATACTTACTCTGTAAAAATATGTTAATACTATCTTCGGCTTGGAGTAGAATATTAAAAGGAGAAGAAGGATCAGCGACGGCTTCTTCTAAATCAATTCTTAAATACTGATTCGTGCCATCGCTGCGCTTTCTCTTTACGAAAGTAGCATCTGTGCGAGCTTCCTTATCAAGGATAGCTAAGTTTGCCAAATCAGCAATTCTCATAGAATCTACTAGCTCGTATTGGGAGGGTAGCTCTACTGCACCATCAATATAAACAAAGTTTTCATAGGTCTTAGGTATTGTTTTGATGATGATTTCGTCATTGTCATAGAGCACGAAATCGCGATTATCTTCTGCAAGCTTTCTTAAATTAACATTAATGATACGTTCCCGATCATTTTCAAATCGCTTGATTTGTATGTTGGAACGATAGGCATTAGCATTTAATCCACCTGCATATTCAACTAATTTGTTTAAGTTTTCTCCTTTGAGTAATTCATATCTAAATGGTCTTTTTACTGCTCCTTTCAGATTAACGACCTTTGTAATTGTAGGAATGTAGATAAAATCATTTTGCTCCAAAAAGAAATCATAGATCAAAGTAGGGTTTTGTAAGAATTTATAGAGATCGAGTTTTCTTCTTTCACCATCTGATTTAATCAACTCAATATCTCTAAGGCTACCAATATCGCTCGGCCCGCCAGCTAGTCTCAAGGCATTAATAACAGTATAAGTGGCTGGTACAGTATAACTTCCAGGATTTACTGCTTCTCCAACTATATTAATAGTAACCGTTCTTGCAACGTCCAAAGAAATTACGAACTGACCTCTATCATACCTATATCTTCTTTGAAAACTCTTGAATAAAATTTCCTCCGCATCTTCAATAGTAATTCCTTTTAAGTAGATAGGACGCATCAGGGCAGGACGTATGACGCCATTCTGGTCTATCTCATATTTTTCATTTGCGACAGATTCTCCAAATATAGAAATAGCAATTTCATCACCAACACCTAGACGATAGGACTTTGGAGGCTTGACGTTGTAACTTCTATCAGGCTGACTGAGTTGTTTTTCTCTAAATATCTGTTGACCATAGATAGAAGTATTGCCTAGGTCTTCTGTCACTTGAACTGCTAGTTCTTCTGAAATAGCTTCTTCCACCGTTTGTCCTTCCTGCACTCTTTGCTCAATATTTTGTGTAGGGTCTTTAACCACATCTTCTAGTGCTTCATCCACCACTTTTTTAACCTCCTGCTCAGAGGCATTTTCACCAACTTTTTCAGAAACTGCTTCAGAAACTCGCTCTGTGGCGTTAGCTGTCGTATTTGTAGTTTGATTGGTTTGTTGCTCTGCTTGCAGTTCTTGTACAACTTCCCTGAATACCGTTCTGACCTTAGCTGGGTCTTGCCCAGCGGGGTTATCAAGATCAACTCCCCTCGCTTTCATTCTAGCCTTCACAGTGGCTTCATTAAGCCCTAGTTGCTTAATTTCGGCTCTTGCTTTTTGCAATTCAGTGAGCAATTGCTGCGCTTCAACTGGATCAATATTTGCAGGTAGTTGCGTATTCTGCGCTGCCAAGGTAAGCGAAAATAAAGATAAAATGATAAGACAAATCAGTAGCCTCCTGTTCATTGTTGTTTACTTTAAGTGATGATTAAGGAAGTAATTCTTCTGAGCAACAGCTAAAAAAATACTTCCTTTTTTTATTTAAAAATTAATTCATTTGATTCTGATGCTGAGGTACAGTTACGACTCCTTTGAAATATTCATAAGTGCGCTTAAGCCCTTCTGATCTCGATACCTGAGGTGTCCAATCCAATATTTGCTTAGCTTTAGTAATATCAGGTTGGCGTACCTTAGGATCGTCAACTGGAAGAGGATTATAAGTAACGGTTGCTGCTGGATTATCGACTAAATCTATGATTTCCTCTGCAAATTCTCTGATGGTAATTTCGTCTGGATTACCAATATTTACTGGTTGATCATAGTCGCTTAATAGCAATCTATAAATTCCCTCCACCAAATCGTCCACATAGCAGAAAGAGCGCGTTTGAGAACCATCACCAAATACTGTAAGTCCCTCTCCGCGAATTGCCTGAGAGAAGAATGCAGGCAACACTCGACCATCGTTTACGCGCATTCTAGGCCCATAAGTATTAAAGATTCTCACAATGCGAGTTTCAATGCCATGATAAGTATGATAGCCCATTGTAATGGCTTCTAGGAATCGCTTTGCTTCATCATACACCCCACGAGGACCAATTGGGTTTACATTGCCCCAATATTCTTCTTTTTGCGGATGTACTAAGGGATCACCATAGACTTCAGAAGTAGAAGCTACCAGTATTCTTGCTCTTTTGGCTTTTGCCACACCTAGCACATTATGTGTCCCCAATGCACCTACCTTCAAAGTCTGGATAGGCATTTTTAGGTAGTCAATAGGACTAGCGGGAGAAGCAAAGTGTAAAATATAGTCAAGTTCACCAGGTATATGAATGTACTTTGTGATGTCGTGGTAATAAAATTCAAATTCCTTTAGTGGAAAGAGGTGTTCTATGTTTTTGATATTACCTGTTAAAAGGTTATCCATGCCGATGACATGGTAGCCTTCTTTAATCATTCGATCGCAAAGGTGCGAACCTAGAAAACCTGCTGCACCTGTAATTAGTACTTTTTTCATGAGACGTAATTTTTAATATGTTGGATTATAAATTGTTGTATGTCTTCCGTTAACGCTGTGTGCATCGGTAGCGATAGCACTTTCGATGCCATTGCTTCGGCTATTGGGAAATTTCCTTTTTTATATTCATTGCCCTGATAAGCCGCCTGCAAATGTAGAGGAATTGGGTAATAGATTCCCGTTGGAATCCCCACTGATTTTAAATAAGCAGCCAGTCCATCTCTATCTCGCTCAACTAAAATGGTATATTGATGGAACACATGCGTAGAATAGCGGGCTTTTTTAGGAGTGGTTAGTAGAGGAATAGCCTCTAAATGTGTTGTGTAAAAGTCGGCTGCTTTTTGCCGAGCTGCGTTGAACTGGTCAAGATGCTTAAGTTTTTCATTAAGTACGGCTGCTTGAATGGAATCAAGCCTCGAATTGATGCCAATTGCAGTGTGGTGGTATCTCTCAGCAGAACCGTGATTAGCAATAAGCTGTATTTTTTGAGCTAATACTTCATCGTTAGTGAATAATGCTCCGCCATCACCGTAGCAACCTAAGTTTTTAGATGGAAAAAAGGACGTGCAACCAATATGACCTATTGTACCTAATTTCTTTTGAGTAGCATCGGGGTAGAGATAATCCGCTCCGATGGCTTGAGCATTATCCTCGACCACTGCAATATTGTGCTTTTCTGCAATTTTCATAATGGCATCCATATTAGCAGCCTGTCCAAAAAGATGAACTGGGATAATTGCCTTTGTTTTTTCTGTAATGGCTTGTTCTATTAGGTATTCGTTAATGACAAAGGTGCAGGGATTAATATCCACGAAAACGAGTTTTAATCCAAGCAGTGCAATTACTTCGGCAGTGGCTACAAATGTAAATGGCGTAGTAATGACCTCATCGCCAGCTTTCAAATCTAGTGCCATCAGCGCAATTTGCAGAGCGTCCGTACCGTTTGCACAAGGAACAACATGCTGAGCTTTTAGGTAATTAGCAAGATGTTCAGCAAAATCTTTCACGATTGGACCATTAATAAATTGACAGGACTGGAGGACTTCACTAATGGCGGCGTCAATAGCGGTTTGGTGTTCCTGATACTGAGTTTGCAGATCAACCATTGCGATTTTAGGCATATCGAAAGTCATTTATCGCCCAAAGATAAGTAAATCAAGTATTCCCAAAGGGCTAAATTGCTTCATCTTAACGAAAATAATTATTTCTTTGTAGTAAAATTAAAAGCTATGAAGCCGTTTTGGAAGATTGTGCTGCTGCTAATTATTTTGCCCATATTTACAACTGCCCAACAAAAAGACGACCCCAGTGTGCAAATCCACTTTTCTTATGGATTTCAATTGCCATTAGCAGACCTCAAAAGCGACTTTGGCAATAGTGCAGAACTGAATACAGGTGTGGATTATTTAACTTCAAACAACTTCATTTGGGGAATAGAAGGCAGTTTTATCTTTGGTAAAAGTGTCAAAATGGACGTACTTGATCCACTCAGAACGGCAGAAGGTTTCATCATTGGTAATGATCGCAATGTTGCTGCTATTGAACTGCGTCAGCGTGGTTTTTACGCTGGAGGACATTTTGGAAAACTTTTTGCTGTTCATCCTTCTAATCCCAGATCAGGTATTCGGGCAACAATAGGGCTTGGGCTTTTGCAACATAAAATTAGAATTCAAGATGATCCACAACGCACTGTACCTCAACTGACGGGCGACTACAAGAAAGGCTATGATCGCCTCACTAGTGGTTTGGCAATTCGACCATTTATTGGTTATCAACACATTAATCGTGTTAGTGGATTTGATTTTATAGCTGGCATTACACCAATTGTTGGTATTACTAAAAATCGGCGAAGCCTTAATTTTGATACTGGCTTAAAGGATAATCAAGAACGTTTGGATGTATTGCTAGGATTCAGACTTGCGTGGACGCTGAGTATTGCTGTCAATAGGAACTCTAATCAAATCATTTATTGATGCAATTTGTATATAATACTGCTCTTCGTATTTATGAATTAGGGATTTGGCTAGCTTCTTTTTTTAATTACAAAGCCAGATTATGGATAAAAGGGCGTCGAGATATTTTTGAGCAATTGGAGCGGAATATCCCTCAGCAACAGTTTGTTGTTTGGGTGCACTGCGCTTCTCTAGGCGAGTTTGAGCAAGGGCGTCCTGTCATTGAGGCAATCAAAAAAGAAAAGCCCGAATTATTTGTTTTATTGACCTTTTTTTCTCCTTCGGGTTATGAAGTTCGGAAGAATTATAATCAAGTAGATTTTGTAGGCTATTTGCCAATGGATACGCCGAATAAAGTCAAAAAGTTTATACAAATTGTGCAGCCTAATATTGCTCTATTTGTGAAGTATGAATTTTGGAAAAACTATTTACAAATCCTCAATAAAAAAGGAGTTAAGAGTATTTTAATATCTGCCATATTTCATTCTAAGCAACCGTTTTTTGATAAATTTTATAGCCCCTTTTTTCAGTCTATTTTGCATTGTTTTGACAAAGTGTTTGTTCAGAATACAATGTCTGCCCAGTTGCTCGAAAAAATTAATATTCAGCACTACGAAATAGTTGGAGATACGCGTATTGACAGGGTAATAAATATTGCAAAATCTGCTGCTTCATTTCCAATTATTGAAAAATTTAAAGGAGCGTCGAAACTGCTGATTTGTGGTAGCACTTGGCAGCCCGATGAAGCTATTTTATGTTCTTTCATTCGTCAATCTGAAGAGGGATGGAAGTTCATTTTTGCGCCACATAATACTACCCCAAACCATATCCAACAAATAGAAAAACAACTTCAAATACCTAGCGTTCGATATTCAACAGCTAAGTTTAGTAATGATCTAGCTCATTTTAAAGTGTTGATTATTGATACTATTGGCATGCTTTCACAAATTTATCAATACGGTACTTTAGCATACATTGGTGGAGGTTTTGGTGCAGGTATCCACAATACGCTTGAACCTGCCGCTTTTCATCTACCCATTATCATTGGGCCGAAGTACCAAAAATTTGAAGAAGCAAATCAGTTAGTGAAGTGCGGTGGTATGTTTGTCATTCAGGATATAGAAAGTTTTGAGGTTGTTTTTGACCACCTTCAAGTTGAATCCTTTTATCAAAATGCCTCTAAGTCTATTCAGAAATACATCAAACAAAATCAGGGTGCAACGGATAAAGTGATGCAGTTTATTCTACCGCTATTGCCGTAGGTATTGTTTAAATAATTTTCATACTCAAATCCAAGCTAGTAGCAGAATGCGTCAAAGAACCAACAGAAACATAGTCGACACCTGTCAGTGCATATTTGCGAACATTATGAATGGTGATGCCGCCAGATGCTTCCGTCTCAAAGCGTTGCTCTATGATAGAAACTGCTTCTTTTAATAAAGGCACTTCGAAGTTGTCTAGCATAATTCGAGTTACTTTACCTACTTCGATTACTTCATAAAGCTCTACTAAATTGGCAACTTCTACGGTTACAGGGAGTGCGATCTCTGTAACTGCTTGATAAGCCTCGACTTGTTCAATAGCTTTCTTTATACTTCCGCACGCTTTGATATGGTTATCCTTAATCATAATCCAATCAAAAAGCCCGAAGCGGTAGTTACTACAACCTCCAAGTCTTACTGCCCATTTTTCAATGAAGCGAATCAAAGGGGTTGTTTTGCGGGTATCTAATATTTGAACAGGTAAATCTTCTACTTCAAACTTAAAGCGATTGCTCAGCGTAGCGATTCCACTCATTCGCTGCATGGTATTCAGTAATAATCGTTCTGCTATTAGCAAGGCTCTCGTGTTTCCTTCTACTATGAAGGCAGTATCTCCTCTTGAAACAGCCTCTCCATCGTGCTTAAAGGTCGTCATGTTAGCTGTTTCATCCACTTTTTTTATGATGCGTTCTGCAATTTCTACACCTGCAATCACACCCGGATCTTTCACTAGAAGATGAGATTTACTTCTTTGTTCAATAGGGATACAGGCTTTTGAAGTATGATCGCCATCTCCAACATCTTCTCTCAGCGCATTTTCGATAAAACTATCAATCCAAAGATCTTTTTTCATTGTTCTAGCAAGCATATTCATTGTTGAATGTGATAACAAAAAAGTAGAAATAAACGACGTAGCAATAAATCAGTTGTAACTACTCAAGTATCTATAATACTAGGCGAAAATAAAAAAAAATACAGTAACCACCTGAGTGGGTACGATTATTTTTATAATATAAGTATCACTGTTAACATCTTGTTAATCGTTTCGCTATCCTATAAATATAGATTTTATTTGTGAACTAGCATTTTTTATGGCTATCTACATGCTAGGCATTTTTGTCTATGTTTTCAATTCGTTGATAAACAATCAATTAAAGTCTGACTGCTGTCAGATTTATTCGTATTGAATCTGACGCTTTACTTAATGAGAAATAGTACTATTGTAAGAGTAATCCTATTAGGATCGATAGCGATCTTGAGTATTATTGCATCGCAGGCTTACTGGATTGGAAGAACTTGGAATCTGAAAGAACAAGAATTTCATGAAAAGGTAAATATTGCTCTCAGAGAAGTAACTGCTGAGTATGGCAAATTAGGCACATTGCCACCTTATAATTTGATTGACCAAGTAGCAAATAACTACTATGTTGTTAATGTCAATCAAGCAATCAATGTGCATGACTTAGAGTTGTTTTTGAGAAAACATTTAGAGGCAGTAGGACTGGAAGAAAATTTTCAGTACGCAGTTTATGATTGTACCTCCAACACTATGGTAGGCTGTGCGCTGATCAATTATAATGCAGATGCTGAAACTGCCAAAATTGCCGAACAGATTGAACTTCCAGTACATGATAAGTACACCTATTATTTTGGTATTCGCTTTCCTGACCGCAATAGCCAAATTTTATCCAGTATGATGCCGATGATGATTCCCGCAGGTATTTTGCTGGTAACTATCATTTTTTTTACTTATTCTATTTTTGTTATTCTGCGTCAAAAAAGACTGTCTGAAATGCAAAAAGATTTTATCAACAATATGACGCATGAGTTTAAAACGCCCATATCTACTATAAAAATTTCGGCGGATGTTTTTTTGAACGATCCCAATGTACAAACTAACGAGCGGCTTAGCCGCTATGCAAGTATTATTAAGGAACAAAATCAGCGTCTGAACAGTCAGGTGGAAAAAGTGCTTCAACTCGCTAAGATTGAAGAAAATCATTTTAAACTAAAAATGGAATCACTTGACTTACACAGTACGATAGAGGAATGTTTGAAAGGAGTGAAAATAAAAATTGAAACACTCGGAGGTGTTTTAAGTACTGAATTGATTGCTAATCAACCTGTTATTAAAGCAGATCATCTACACTTGACCAATGTGCTACACAACATTTTAGATAATGCGGTCAAATATTGTAAAGAGCAGCCTCATATTACAATTCGCACTGTGCAGGGAAAGAATCAACTATTTTTGATTGTTGCAGATCAAGGTATTGGTATTGCTAAAGAGCATCAAGAGCAGGTGTTTCAGAAATTTTATAGAGTGCCAACAGGCAATATTCATAATGTAAAAGGATTTGGACTCGGACTTTTTTACATCAAAAATGTTTGCAAAGCACATGGTTGGAAGTTGAGTCTCAAAAGTGAATTGAACAAAGGCACTTGTATTGAAATAGGTATTCCATTATCAAATAATTATCCATAGAACGCCAGCATAACGAAATAGAAAATATGAAAACGAAAAGTCACCTTCTTTATGTCGAAGACGATGAGAGTTTAAGTTTTGTAACTAAAGATAACTTAGAGATTACAGGCTATCAAGTTACTCATCTGCCCAATGGAAGGGAGGCTTTAGCTGTTATAAAAAAGCAATCGTTTGATCTGTATCTGCTCGATGTCATGCTGCCAGATGTAGATGGATTTACAATTGCCGAGACTATTCGAGCAAATGATCCAGAGACGCCCATTCTTTTCTTGACTGCAAAATCACTCAAAGAAGATCGAATTAAAGGACTTAAACTTGGTGGAGACGATTACATTACTAAGCCTTTTAGTATAGAGGAATTGTTATTGAAAATTGAAATATTCCTCAAGAGAAGTAAGATAAGCAAACCATTGAAAAATCAAATTTTTACGTTTGGAGCTTATGAATTAAACTATATCAATCTGGAGCTTTCCATCAATGAGACCATCCGTAGGTTAACACAGCGAGAGGCTGATCTGTTAAAGTATTTTTTAGAGCACAAAAACCAAGTCATTAAACGTGGCGACATACTTGAAAACATCTGGGGTGAAAATGATTATTTCCTTGGTAGAAGTTTGGATGTATTTGTTTCGAGGTTGCGGAAATATTTGAAAAACGACGAACGCCTCAAAATTGAAAATGTGCATGGCGTGGGCTTTCAGTTTCGAGTAAAAGAGTAATTCAATAGCCTAAAAATCATAATATTGATTCATCAATCGAGTTACTAAGCCAATGTGAAAGTAGTGTGTTGTGGATTGAGCAAGTTGGTTAGACGATTCCATTGGTGCGAAATTCCGATAAGTATAACCTAGCTCTAACCGGAAGTTTGTATTCGGATTAAACAAATAACCCACCTTGAAATCCGATAAGAAAATAGTTGTCTCATTACCTTGTAAAATGCGATTATCATAGTCCTGCTCTCGGCTATTATAGGATTCAAAAACTTCTGAACCCCAGTTTTCGCCTTCGTTATCTTTACCTTGTACAGCATACATCAACTCAAATTCAGCAAACCAACGTTTAGGACTTAGGTAGCGTATTAAGGTTACAGACTCTATGAAATTAGCACCTAGTGGATGCGTTAAGGGTTGATTGTAATGTCCAAGACTTTGCAAAGCAGTCCGATGGGTGTAAGTGTAAGGTCGGACATAGTTTAACTCAGCTTGCACTGTAAGGTTAGGTACAAAAGTATGGAATGATTTGAATCCTAATTGAAAGCTGTATTTATTTGCCCACCAACCTGTGCCACCAAAAAACTCATCCACTTTTAATTCATCTAGCAGAAACTGTCCGTAGGTGTAGAAATTAGGCGTCCACTGGTATTTGGCATTTAGCCCTATCAGTACATTTCCCCCCGAAGAACCCAAAGCGAACTCTACAGGACGATAGAAGATAAATGGATTTAAGTAGTTTACATCGTATCCTCTCGTGCCTGTGCTATCTTGATAAACAACGGCTTCGTATAGTCCAAGGGTAAGTTTTGGAGTTGCCTCTATGGAAAGATAATGTGCCGTAACATATTTTTTAATAAAAATTCCATTGGAAGTAGTGCTGCGAATATCCTGCATTTGGGTAAATAAATTTGTATATTTTATTTTCCAAAATTCTGTCATCATCCTCAGATATGGATAATTGAAGCTATTGTCAGAAAGTAGTAGCGAGCGATAACCATCTCCCCAGAAATGCTTACCCGTTCCAAATTGCAAATTGATAAATCGGTTCGGCTGAAAAGTAAAATATCCAGTAACTGGAGAGTAGTCTCTAGCTCCCTTGTCACCGAATCTTCTAGCCAATCCTTGACTTGGAACGACTTTAGTTGATGTGATAAATTGATCTACATACTGAGGAAACTGCGCTTGATTTTCGTACCAATCAGAGTAAAAAATAAATTTTTCGCCCAATTTTGCCATTGCTTGTAAACCGCGCGTATTTACCCAAAGCAGTTGATCTCTCTGATTGTCCTGCCCTAGTCTTAAATCAAAAAGTGGATTGAAAATAAATTCAAAATCTTCCCCTTTTTTATCAATCAAATGCTCGTTGAGTAACTTTCTGCCTAGCCAAGTTTGAGTGAAGTTGTTATCTATCTTCCAATTAGTAGAATCAGGAATTGAAGTGAAGGGGTTGTAGGGTTGCACTGCACTGTGCGACTCATTTTGAAGATTGTAGTAAAAATAATCTTTCGCTAAACTATTCAGTGGAAAGGAAATATCATTTTGAGCAATTGTTTTGTTACTTATACCCATTAAAAGCATCAAGGATAAGTAAATACAAAAAAGTGTTTTTCTTATGTTCATCGTGCTACAATCTAGGTAATAGTAATGAAGAAATTTCCATTTTTTTCAACTATTAACAAAGGTAAGTACTTTCCCTAGATTCGTAGCAGACCTTAAGGTAAAGTTGGTTTTCTTTAGCCGCTTTGAATACTCATATCGTAAGTTATATCCCAGTCCTTCCAGACGGGTTCGTATCCAGCAGTCTGTAACATCCGCTCTATTTGAGCAGGCGAGCGTTCGTCCGATATCTCAAACTGTTCTAATGATTGTGGCTCTACGGCATATCCACCTGGATTTGTTTTTGAACCAGCACTCATTGAAGTAATGCCCAACTTGATAATGTTATTCCTAAAATGCGCTGATTCCCGAGTAGATATGGAAAGTTCTATTTCTTCATTGAAAATGCGCCATGCACAAATTAACTGCACCAACTCGGGGTCAGTTATTACTACTTCTGGTGTGAAACCTCCTGAAAATGGGCGAAGGCGTGGAAAAGAAATCGAATACTTGGTCTGCCAATAATTGCGCTCTAAATAATTCAAATGCAATGCTGTAAAAAAGCTATCTGTTCGCCAATCTTCTAAACCAATAAGGCAACCTAGCCCCATTTTGTAGATGCCTGCTCTGCCTAATCGGTCAGGTGTATCCAAGCGATAGTAAAAATTAGACTTTTTTCCCTTAGGATGATGCGTTTTGTACTTGCCCTTGTGGTAAGTTTCTTGGTACACTAGTACGGTATTCAAACCCAAATCAATCAACTGCTCGTATTCCTCTTGATCTAAAGGCTGTACTTCCATAGCAATATGAGAAAAGTGAGGACGAATGATGCCAATGGCATTCTTGAAATAGTCAAGCCCTACTGTTTTATTTGCCTCTCCTGTAACTAACAGCACATGATCGTACTTCATGTCTTTTAAAGCGGCTACCTCTTTTAAAATTTCGACTCCATTTAAAGTGCGACGACGCATTGGATTATCTAAACTAAAGCCACAATAAGTACAAATATTCTGGCATTCGTTGGATAAATAGAGTGGAGCGTAAAGCTGCATTGTTTTGCCAAATCGCTTCAAAGTCAATTGCTGGCTCAATTGCGCCATTTCTTCTAAGTAAGCGGCGGCAGCCGGTGAAATCAAGGCTTTGAAATCCTCTAAGTTTCTTTGTGGCTTTGATAGAGCAAACTCTACGTCCGTAGCTGTTTTTGCATAAATAGAGGCTGTTGTTTCCTGCCAATTATATCGATCAAATACTGTTTTAAACATCTTGCAACGCTTGTTGTGGTTACCTTAATTATTCAAAAATGCCGTTAAAGGGCTACTAGCTTCTGCCTTGCTAGAAGTTTTTCCTAGTTTCGCCTCATAAGCCATACGCCCCGCTTCCACAGCAAGTTTAAATGCTTTAGCCATTTTTACAGGATCGTCTGCTATTGCAATAGCGGTATTTACAAGTACTGCATCTGCTCCTATTTCTAAGGCTTGTGCTGCATGGGATGGCGCACCAATACCCGCATCTACAATGACAGGTACATTACTCTGCTCAATGATAATTTCTAAAAAGTCAAGCGTTTTCAACCCTTTGTTGCTCCCGATAGGTGCGCCCAATGGCATTACAGTGGCTGCGCCTGCGTTTTCTAGCAACTTACAAAGTACAGGGTCTGCATGAATATATGGCAACACAACAAAACCCATTTTAGCTAATGTTTCAGTAGCTTTTAGCGTTTCGATGGGATCAGGCATAAGATATTTAGGATCGGGATGAATTTCTAGTTTTAGCCAATTGGTTTCGAGTGCTTCTCTTGCTAGTTGTGCTGCAAAGACGGCTTCTTTTGCAGACCGAACCCCAGAAGTGTTGGGTAGCAGATTGATATGCGGATGCTTCAGATGCTTTAACATCTGATCTTGCTTATTATTCATTTCTACTCGCTTCAAAGCCACAGTTGTCAACTCTGAAGCAGATGCCAGTATGGCTTTTTCCATAGTTTCAACATCGCTAAATTTTCCTGTACCTGTAAACAAGCGCGATTGAAACGTTTTGTCTTTTATGATTAATGGCTGCATTTTTACGAATTCTCTTTGAATAATTACTTTTATTGCTTCAATGCTTTTTTGTTCAAACGGATGTTGGAATCGAATAGTTTTGCTTGCGGACTGTTCATAAATATCATTTGGGCTTGCTGATTGTATTTTTTGAAGCTACTCTTCGCTATAATCGTGTCGTGCTTTATCACTTTGAAACAGTAGCTTCGTTAGCCTGAGTAAAAAAATGTAACAATTATTGTGTTCATTCTATTAACTTTGCGCTGTTTTAAAACACACGTAAATTTCAGATTTATGAGCCAAGAGCAGCAAGTGCCACAGCAATATGTTGAAGATGATGAAATCACCTTGAAAGAATTAATTGAAAAAATAAGAGAGTTCTGGCAAGAAGCATGGAAAAATAAGTGGTGGATTATACTTGTGGCAGGTTTAATGGCGAGTATTTTTTTACTAAGAGCTTGGTTTACTCCCGTTACTTATCCAGCGGCTTTGACTTTCATGGTCAATGAAGATAATGGTGGGGGGCTTGGTGGTGTTTCAGCTATACTTGGACAGTTTGGATTTGGTGGAGGAAAAAAAGATGGCTCTTACAACTTAGATAAGATACTGGAACTTTCTAAATCCCGAAAGATCATTCAATCCACACTTTTCAAGAAAGTAACTGTCAATGGAGAGGAGGATTTTTTTGCTAATCATATTATAAAATTGTATGAATTGCACGAAAAGTGGGAAGATGATACAACTGGGCTTAAAGGGTTTTATTTTTCCAGAGGGGTAACTGATAGCTTCGATAGAGTGGAATACAATGCTTTGAAGCATGTTCACGCACAAGTTCGAGGTAGCGAGGAGGTAGAAGGCATTTTGAGTTCTTCTTACAACGACGATACTGGCATATTGTCACTAAGCCTGAATAGCTATTCAGAAGATTTATCTATAAAATTTATAGATTCTCTTTATCACGAGCTGAGCAGCTTCTATATTAAAAATGCCGTAGAACCCCAGCAAAAAACATTGAATAATATTTCAGCTAAAGTTGATTCGCTTGGCAAACGCCTCCAAAGCATTAATTATCAACTTGCAGATTTTGAAGATAGAAGTTTTGGGACAATTGATCAAAAATCTGAAGTCAGAAAAACACGACTTTTAATTAATCAACAAGTAACTGGAGCTGCTTATGGAGAAGCGATAAAGAATTTAGAATTGGCAGACTTTACACTCAAAAATGCAACGCCTGCTTTTCAGCTCATTGATGCCCCAATTCCTCCAATAAAGCCAGTAGGTGAGTCAAAGTTAAAAGCAATCGTAATAGGTGGTTTCGTTGGAGGATTTATTGCTTTGATCTTCTTCATTGGAAGAAAAATAATCAGGGATGCTATGCAGTCATAATCCTAAAGGCAAGTTTGACAACAAAATAGACCTGTTTTGTAACTTGCCGTTATTCATTATTACCTTAACTCTAATAAATTGAGTAGTTTTGTTGCTCAATTTATTGAATAATGATTGAGACACTTATATCATCGAAGACGAGAGTAAAATTACTACTTAAATTTTTTTTAAACAGTAATAATCGCGCTTATTTAAGAAGCCTAGAAAGTGAATTTGGAGATTCTTCTAATGCTATTCGGCTTGAACTGAATCGATTAGAAAAATCAGGCATGCTTAATTCTTATATGGAGGGCAACAAAAAAATGTTTCAAGCTAATGCTAAACATCCACTTTTCGGTGAGATTCATAGTATAATGCTAAAGCACATAGGCTTGGATAAGATAGTAGAGAATATAATCGAAAGACTGGGTGAAGTACAAGATGTGTATCTTGCGGGTAAATTTGCAGAAGGGCTAGATAGCTCGATTATTGACTTAATATTTGTCGGCGATGTCGACAAGACTTATTTACTAGAATTGGTAGAAAAAGTTGAAAATCTTATAAATAGAAAAATAAGATATTTGATTTACTCAAAGAATGAATGGAGTGAAGCAATATTAGCTACTTTTGTGCCAGACCCACTTTTACTATGGACTACGAATTAAATTTATAAAAAACAAACTTAAATCTTATGGACATTGCAGTAGTTGGCACCGGATATGTTGGTCTAGTAACAGGTACTTGTTTTGCAGAGACCGGTAACAATGTTATCTGTGTAGATATTGATGAAAACAAGGTAAAAAAGATGCAGGCTGGGGAAGTGCCTATTTATGAACCGGGTTTGGATGTACTTTTTGAACGAAATACGCGTCAAGGAAGACTGCATTTCACAACTGATCTTTCAAGTGCCATAAAAGATGCACAAATTATATTTTTAGCATTGCCTACTCCTCCGGGCGAGGATGGCTCTGCTGATTTATCTTATATTCTAGGCGTTGCGAATCAACTGAGTTTTTTAATTGAAGACTACAAAGTAATCATTGATAAAAGTACCGTACCCGTAGGTACAGCAGAAAGAGTTCATGCTGTTTTAGCAGAGCATCTTTCAGAAGATTTATTTGATGTGGTTTCTAACCCTGAATTCTTACGAGAAGGAGTAGCCGTAGATGATTTCATGAAACCAGATCGAGTAGTGATTGGTACGAGCTCAAAAAAAGCCGAAACCATTCTACGAGAGTTATATCTACCTTTTGTCCGTCAGGGCAATCCAATTTATTTCATGGATGAGCGATCAGCTGAAATGACCAAGTATGCTGCTAATTCTTACCTGGCCACTCGGATTTCATTTATGAACGAGATTGCTAATTTATGTGAAAGAGTAGGTGCAAATGTAGATATGGTGAGAATGGGAATGGGAAGTGATACAAGAATTGGCAAGCGATTTCTGTTTCCAGGAGTGGGTTACGGAGGAAGCTGCTTTCCTAAAGACGTGCAGGCTCTAGCTAAAACCGCCGAAGAAAATCATTATGACTTTAAGATTTTGAAATCTGTAATGAATGTAAATCACATTCAGAAGCACATTATGATTCAGAAAATTAAGGAAAAATTTGGTCAAGATTTGACAGGTAGAATCATTGGAATATGGGGCTTAGCATTTAAACCTAATACCGATGATATTCGAGAAGCGCCTGCCTTATACATCATTAAAGGCTTACTAGAAGCCGGTGCAACAATCAAAGCATTTGATCCAGAAGCTATGGAAAACATAAAAGCCTTGTTTGGAGATAGCATCCAATTAGTAGAAGATCAAAATGAAGCATTGATTGGAGCAGATGCGCTTGCTATTATCACAGAGTGGAGTGTATTCAGAACGCCTAGTTTCAAGGTGATGAAAGAACTCATGAAATCGCCAATCATCTTTGATGGTAGAAACTTATACGATTTGGAGCGCATGCAAGGTCTAGGCTTCTACTATGAAAGTATTGGTAGAAGTAAAATTAGCACACCATCAACAGTTACAGCTTAAGTAGGCTATGTTCTTTCAAAATAGCAGGCACATGGTGTCTGCTATTTTTTCTTAATTCATTTTGCCACATGTTAGACGATTTGCCCATTATTCCTGTTCAACGACTTGCCTTCAAGGTGAAAGCAAAATCGGAGCGCATGATTCGGAAGAAACATCCTTGGGTATTCGAGTCATCAATTACAAAGCAAAATGCAGGAGGTAATGCGGGAGATATTGCCATCATTTACGACCAAAGAGACAACAAGTTTTTGGCACTCGGTTTATACGATCCTTTCTCTCCTATTCGCATAAAATTGCTACAATTTCAAACCCCTATTCAAATCAACACCAATTTCTTTGAGTCAAAGATTAAAAGCGCATTTGCTATTAGGCAACCACTTTTGGCAACCGATACCAACAGTTATCGTCTTATCTATGGAGAAAATGACGGTCTGCCCAGCTTGATTGCAGATGTTTATGCGAGTGTACTTGTGCTAAAAATCTATTCACTAATTTGGATACCTTATCTAAAAATGATCTTGCCCCATTTGCTGCAGGTCTCAAATACTCAAACAGCAGTGCTGCGACTAAGCCGTTCTGTGATGAGTCAACCTAAATACTTGCTAGGACTGAAAGATGGACAAGTAATTTATGGAACGCTAAAGCATGAAGTTACTGTATTTAAGGAGCATGGTCTGAAGTTTTCAGCTAATGTGGTAAAAGGACATAAAACGGGCTATTTTTTAGACCATCGGCACAATCGAAAGCGAGTAGGAGCATTAGCTCAAAGCAAAACGGTACTTGATGTTTTTGCTTATGCTGGCGGATTTTCTATTCACGCACTAGCTGGAGGTGCGAAAGAAGTAACGAGCTTGGATATTAGTCAGCAAGCACTCGAAATGGCAAAGGAAAACGTAGAACTCAATTTTCAAAATACCAACCATAAAGTGCTGGCAGAAGATGCCTTTGAAGGAATGCAGCAACTACAAAAGCAAGGTAAAAAATTCGACTTAGTGATAGTTGACCCTCCATCCTTTGCCAAGCAAGCTAGTGAATACGATAAGGCTATTAATAGTTACTCAAGGTTAGTTAAACTAGCTATTCCGCTGGTAGCATCGAATGGAATTTTAGTAATGGCTTCCTGCTCTAGCAGAGTGAAAGTAGATGAGTTTTTCAACTTAATTTTGGATGAACTCCATAAGTCCAATCGTACATTTCAAGAAATAGAGCGAAGTCAACACGATATTGACCATCCGATCACTTTTCCAGAAGGGGCATATTTAAAAACTATATTTTGCAAGCTAAAGTAAACTAGATAAGCTACCTATCTAATGGAACTTATTCTCTTTCAGATAGCTTAATTATGCGACGACTTCCTCATCTTTGTCGCAACAAGCTAATCACAATTTCACATCACTTGTTCATTTCTAAATACAATGAGTAAACTTTGGTTATCTGTTCTTGACGCACTCAAGGGAAAAGAACACGATTATACATCTGGCAGCATCAATCAAGCCATCTTTCTGCTGTCTATTCCAATGATGATTGAAATGCTGGGTGAAGGACTCTTTGCCATTATTGATGCCTATTTTCTAAGTAAAGTAAGTAATGCCGCAGCTACTACTGCAGGAATTGTAGAGGTGATTGCTACATTAATTTATAGCATTGCCATCGGAATAAGTATTGCTGCAACTGCTACCATATCGAGAAGAATAGGCGAACAAAAGCCTGAGGAAGCTGCTAAGGCTGCGGTGCAAGCATTAATATTGAGTGTGATGATTGGTGCAGCCTTAGGTGTATTAGGTTTCGTGTTTGCAGAAGATGTGCTACGACTAATGAAAGCAGATGAAGAAGTCATACAGGTTGGCACTAATTATGCTCGTATTTTATTCAGTACGAATGTTATTATTATCTTACTTTTTGTACTCAATGGCATTTTTAGAGGAGCAGGAGATGCCTTTATGGCAATGATTTCGCTCTGGGTAGCTAATTTACTCAATATCATCCTCGATCCGCTACTGATCTTTGGCATCGGGCCGTTTCCAGAATTGGGAGCAACTGGAGCAGCCGTTGCAACAAGCATAGGAAGAGGCGTAGGTGTGACTTTTCAATTGTATATTTTGTTCAAGGGAAGTCGTGTAATTAAAATAGCATGGAGACATCTGCAGGTCATTCCTGCTGTTTTCCGAAGGATTATTAATATTGCCTCTACTGGCTTTGCTCAATATTTGATTGCCTCAGCTAGCTGGATTTTTCTCGCACGCTTAGTTGCTGAATTTGGGACGGATGTTTATGCTGGCTACTTTTATGCCATTCGCATTATTTTATTTACCTTTTTGCCAGCATGGGGAGTTTCTAATGCTGTGGCTACTTTAGTGGGGCAAAATTTAGGAGCAAAACAACCAGATCGAGCTGCTACCTCTGTATGGCGAGCTGCATTTTACAATATGATTTTTTTATTGCTAGTTTCCATTACCTTTTCTTTCTTTGCCGAAAATTTGATTTCTATCTTTACGACAGAACCTACTGCATTGGAAGCGGGAATATTGAGTATTCGCATTTTTTGCGTAGGCTATATTTTCTTTGCTTATGGTATGATAATCGGTCAGGCTTTTGGTGGAGCGGGGGATACACGTACTCCCACAATTGTCAATCTTATTTGCTTTTGGGCAGTTGAAGTACCGCTCGCTTATTTTCTGGCTAAATCACTTGGCTGGAATCTAGCAGGTGTACTCTGGGCTATTGCCATAAGTGAAAGTCTTTTAGCCATCATTTTCGTTATTCTCTTTAGAAGAGGTAAATGGAAATTAATAGAAGTTTAGCAATGAATTTATTGCTTGATGATTGAATAGGTACGGCGACTAGGCTTCATAATCTAATTGTTAATCGCAACAGTTATGACCTAACGGGACAATTAATCAACTCACCTTAACCTCACTTCATGAAGTGCTTCATAATAAGGCATACATTCTTCGGCAAGTGTTTCTAAATGGTTAGGAAGTTTTATCTGTTTTTCTCTATAAGGAGCAAAACCTGTTGATTGATGAACGGTATGATACCAGTATTTTGCCCAAACACCATCTTCTGGTCTTGCACCTGCATTCCAACTCAACATCTCTTCATAAAAAGAAATACCCAACTGTTTACACAATAAGCGAATCATGTATTCAGGATGGAGTAAAATATCTTTAGCATCTAGCACGGCTGCTAATTTATTTTTAGCCTTCAGTTCTTGATATAATTCGTACTGCATCTTGATTGCTACATCACCGATGCTTGGGTGCGATACTCCTTTTGAAAAAGAAGCAATAATTCTCCTTGGATGACGAATGAGTATAACATTGTCCATTTCTAATAGAAAATTGCGGTTAATATTTATCAAATGGCTCGTCATCTGTTTAAAGAATACAATAGGCGTTTCGTACTTACCAAACAAAATTGCTTGCACCACTTTTGCGCCATCATGCTCCATAGTAGCTAAAGTCTCTGCTCGGCTGGGTCGATAAGCTGTTTCATCAGAAGCTAAGAAGTGAGCGAACAAAGGCTCATCCACTACGGTTGTATCGGGGCGCTGCGCCCATGAATACATAAAAGCTGTTGAGATATTTCTTGGAGAAGACCAAACATTGATGCGCTTTGTATTCATCTGAATTTGATTTGAGATTGAATAAAAGTAAAGGATTATTACATCTGTTGATGTTGAGCAGCATACAGCAAAATACCTAAACTAACCGAAACATTCAAGCAAGAGGTCTGTCCGAGTCCAGGGATGTAAACTGCATGGTCGCATTTTTCAAGGATGCTAGTCGATAAGCCTTGTTTTTCGCTACCCATCAGGATAAGATCATTCATTTGAAAAGTGAAATGCTGTAAATGTTCCGCCGTGGCATTGATATAAGTAGCAATTTTTCGACCTTTGTAATTGTCTAAAAAAGAAATACAATCTGATATTTTAATAATCTCAACAAACTCAATGGCACCAGCCGTCCAGACCCTTGCCAAATGGTTCATATCGGCTCGTGAAGTTTTATTACTGGGCGGATCAAGCAGACCATTTTTATCAAAAATGTGAATTTGTTGAAATCCAAAAAACTCAGCAGAACGAATCATATTCGACAGATTGGGGCGATATTCTGGGGCATAAAGTAAGATATTCATAGCTTTAGCATTTAGCATTGATGTTGCGAAGATAACAAGCATATTGAATCCATTATTAAATTGAACACATGACCATACAGAAAGCAAAAGAGGCATTGCAGCACTACTACGGCTACTCCTCTTTCCGACCAATGCAGCAGGAAATTATTCAAAGCATCTACGAAGGCAAAGACACGCTCGTATTGATGCCAACTGGTGGAGGAAAGTCAATCTGCTTTCAAATTCCCGCCATTACAATGGATGGCATTGGTATTGTGGTGTCGCCATTAATTGCTTTGATGAAAGATCAAGTAGAAGGACTCAAAACCAATGGCATTCGAGCAACCTACATGAATAGCTCCCAAAACCTAAGCGAGCAGAGAGCAATAGAAGAAGGCATTTATAAAAAGGCTTATGATCTAGTATATGTCTCTCCAGAAAAGCTACTGACACAAGATTTTAATGATATACTTACTCGAATTTCTATTAACTTATTTGCTATTGACGAAGCACATTGCATTTCTGCTTGGGGGCATGACTTCCGACCAGAATACGCTAGACTGAATTTTTTGAAAAAACAATTTCCCCAAATTCCTATTGTGGCTTGCACTGCTACTGCTGATGAAGTTACGCGTCGAGATATGGTGAAGCAGCTAGCAATGAAGCAACCTAAGGAGTTTGTTGCTTCCTTTGACCGTCCAAATCTGAGCTTAGAAGTGCGTTCTGGCATAAAACGCTTCGAGCAGATTGTTGCCTTTCTGATGGAACGCCCCAACCAATCGGGCATCATTTATTGTCTCAGTCGAAAAAGCACTGAAACTATTGCAGCTAAGTTAGTGCGTTCTGGTTTCAGAGCAGCTCATTATCATGCAGGTATGCCAAGTGATGAAAGAGACCATACGCAGGCGGCTTTTACGAAAGACGAAACGCCCATTATCTGTGCTACAATTGCTTTTGGAATGGGTATTGACAAATCAAACGTCCGCTGGGTTATTCATTACAATATGCCTAAAAATATTGAAGGCTTCTATCAGGAAATTGGTCGGGCAGGGCGTGATGGTGCAGCCGCTGACACTCTTCTCTTTTACAGCTATAATGATTTCAGCACTTGGCAAGAGATTATAAATAAGAACAATAATAACCAGAACGAAGTAAAACTTGGTAAACTAAAAAGAATGCAGCAATATGCCACAACTGTCTTTTGTAGAAGAAAAGTTTTACTAAATTATTTCAGTGAAAACTGGCGAGAGAACTGCGGTAACTGCGATGTTTGTAAGAATCCACCTAATTATTTTGACGGTACAGTCATTGCACAAAAGGCACTTTCCGCCATCTATCGGGTGCGCCAACAAATTGGATTGAATCTATTAATTGACTTACTGAGAGGCTCTAAGCGAAAAGAAATATTGGATCATCAGCTACACAAAGTCAAAACTTATGGTGCTGGAAAAGAATATAGCTATCAGGAGTGGAAATACTACTTGGAGCAACTCTTGGATCAAGGCTACCTAAAAATAGCTCATGATGATCGCAATAGAATAAAACTCACAGCAGCAAGTCAAGCTGTGCTATTCGATAAGGAAAGCGTACAATTGGTGCAACTTTCAACATTAAAGGAGCGATCAGCAGCAAGCCAAGCAAAGGCACAGAACAGCACACAAGCAGTACGCCAAAGAGTGCGTGATGGCCTATTTGAACACTTGCGACAATTGAGGCGAGACATCGCCCAATTAGACGGTATTCCTCCATATGTGGTATTTTCAGATGCTACATTAGAAGAAATGGCTGCCACGAAACCTTCTAATGAAACTGAGATGAAAAATATTTCAGGCGTTGGTACAATGAAATGGAAGAAGTATGGGCTACAATTTTTGAGGGCGATCAAAACATATCATCAAGAAAACGAGACGACAAACTAGCTTTGGCTCATCATAAATGCTAGAATATTATAACATTTCCTCAAAAATCTACGTCTTCGGGAACTTACTAGATTTAAAACCTGTTACATCCTCAAAGTGGTCAAATTTACTAGAAAATGAATTCTTTAGAGTAAGAAAACTGTATTATTTAAAATGAGTGTTTAATGCTCGATTCAAATTTCTACAAAATCTTTTTTAGTAATCAACCATTGAACTTTGGGATTAGTTATACAACCAATATCAATTGCAAAACTTACTGATATTGTAATATATAGCTAGCATTTATCTAATATCTTTATACCTTTGTGGTAATTAACAGACAGGAGCTTCTTATGATTTTGTTAACCAAAAATAAAAAATACATGTAACCGAATCATTTAAAAAAAGGAAGAGCTTTTGCCTGTCAAAAAAAGCGTTGCATTAGCAAAGTAAAACGACAGAATGGCGAAACGTTTAATTAAAATAGCGAAAGAACTCAATGTAGGAGTAAACACGATTGTTGACTACTTAAACAACAACGGCTTCGAGATTGATAACAAACCCACTGCTAAGGTTACTGAAGCAATGGAAAGTGCATTGACAAAAGAGTTTCAGAAGTCTATCGCTATTAAAGAGAAGGCTGATCAAATTAAAATTGGTCGAGCAAGTACTTCTAAAGTTCCTCAACAAGGCGTTGATGTACTTGATCCTCCACATAATAAAGAGGGTCTATCTTCTAACACCGATCAACCTGAAGATAAAGTCCAGACTCAACAAAAAACAGAAGAAAAGGAAGAAAAAGTAAGCACTAGAGAGAGACCCATTCTCAACAAACCTAAGATTCTTGGTAAAATTGATCTAAGAAGTAACAATAGCAATCGTAAAACTTCAATTAAAAAGCCAAAACCAGTTCAAGAAAAAGAAGAAGTGCCTGAAACTTCGGAAGAAAGACCACTAACAGAAACAAAGTCGGATTCATTTCCTGAGAAAGTACAAGATCAAAAAGAAAATAAAACAGAACCGAAATCAATCATTGATACGGCAGAAAAAGTCGCAGATGATCCCAAGTCCAACGAGGAAATAAAGATATCCTCTGTGCAGAAAGCGGAAGAAAAAATTGTCAAGCCCAAATCTGAGAAGAATGATCTTCTCCTTGAATCTCAAGGAGAAGGTCAACCCGACTTAATCAAAACAGAAACGCCTGAGTTGAGAGGACTCAAGATTAAAGGGAAAATTGATATTGATAAGTTTTCTAAGAAGCCTAAGAAAAAAGAAAGACCTAAAGATAAACCCACTAGAGATAATAGAAATAGGCAAGAGCAAAATAGATCAGGGCAAACCAAACCAGGGCCATCAAGACCATCCACCGATAGGCGTAGAGATAATGACAGCAAAGAAAGTGGTTCATCAAGACTAACTACAGATAGGCGCAGAGATAACAACAGCAAAGACGGTAATTCATCAAGACCAGCTACGGATAGGCGTAAGGAGGGAGACAATACCAATAAAGGAGATGCTAACAATAACAGAAGCACTTCTGATAACAATGAAAGAAGAAAACGCCCTAGAAAGCGTACTACGGTAACCAACAAAAACGAATCAAATAATCGAACTAGCTCTGGGGATAATAACCGAAGCAGTAATAATAACAATAACCGCCGGAGAAATGATCGACCTGACTCCAGAGATAGAAACAAAAAGAACAACGAGTCACAAGAAGTTTCCAAAAAGGAAATAGAAGACAAGATTAGAGCAACAATGGCTCGTATTTCTGGTGGTGGGAAGAAAAAACGCCAAAAGATACGCCGTGAAAGTCGAGATCGTCAAAGAGAAAAGCAAGAACAACTAGAGCAAGAACAGCATACAGATAAACTGCAAGTTACAGAGTTTATTTCTGTTTCTGAGTTAGCAAGTATGATGGATGTTGCCGCGACGGATGTCATAATGACTTGTATGAATTTGGGGGTAATTGTATCCATTAATCAGCGTTTGGATGCTGAAGTCATTGAGTTAGTAGCTGAAGAACATGGTCGAGAAGTAGAGTTCATTGGTGCCGAAGCAATTCTTGAAGAAGAGGAAGAGGAAGAAGACAACCCGGCAGATTTGAAGCCGCGTGCCCCAATTGTTACAGTTATGGGACATGTTGACCACGGTAAGACTTCATTACTTGACTATATTCGGAGTGCCAAAGTAGCAGAAGGTGAAGCAGGTGGTATAACTCAACATATTGGTGCTTATGAAGTGAGAGTTGGGGATGAAAATAAGAAGGTTACTTTTTTGGATACTCCAGGTCACGAAGCCTTCACGGCTATGCGGGCAAGGGGAGCGAAAGTAACTGATATTGCAATTATCATCATTGCAGCAGATGATAGTATCATGCCTCAGACGAAAGAAGCAATTAGTCATGCCCAAGCAGCAGGCGTTCCAATGGTATTCGCCATCAATAAAATTGACAAACCAGGAGCTGATCCAAATAAAATTAAACAGTCGCTAGCTAGTATGAACTTCTTAGTAGAAGAATGGGGAGGAGAATATCAATCACAAGATATATCAGCAATGACGGGTGAAGGCATTGAAGAGTTACTAGAAAAAGTAGTTTTAGAGGCCGAAGTGCTAGAACTAAAGGCTAATCCAGACCGAAATGCTGTTGGCGTTATCCTAGAGGCTTCTCTGGACAAAGGGCGAGGTTACGTTACAAAGACTTTAATAGAAAAAGGTACGCTTAATGTTGGTGACCCGATCGTAGCAGGCGCATACTCTGGAAAAGTAAAAGCCATGTTCAATGAGCTTGGAAAACGAGTAAAAAAAGCAACGCCCTCACAGCCTGTATTAATTCTAGGATTAAATGGTGCACCGCAAGCGGGTGAAAGGTTTAAAGAAGTGGATTCCGAATCTGATGCTCGACAAATTGCTTCTAAGCGAGGTCAAATCAGTAGAGAACAAGCCAACAGAGCCACTAAGCGAATTAGTTTAGATGAAATTGGTCGCCGATTGGCTCTAGGTAGTTTTAAGGAACTGAATTTAATCGTGAAAGGAGACTTCGATGGTTCAATAGAAGCATTGTCTGATTCATTGATTAAGCAATCCATTGAGAGTGTTCAGGTAAATGTAATCCATAAAGCAGTAGGGCAGATCATTGAATCGGATATACTTTTGGCTTCTGCTTCGGATGCAATTGTCGTTGGCTTCCAGGTTCGTCCATCATTAGGTGCTCGTAAATTGGCAGAGAAAGAAGGGGTAGAAATCAAGACCTATTCTATCATTTATGAAGCAATTGATGAAATCCGTGCAGCTATTGAGGGGATGCTAGAACCGACGAAGGAAGAGAAAATACTAGGTAACGTAGAAGTGAGAGAAGTATATAAAATTAGTAAGGTCGGAACGATAGCAGGTTGCTATGTTCAAGAAGGAAAAATTACTAGAAACAATTACATTCGTTTGGTTCGAGATGGTATTGTGGTTTATCCAACCAAAGAGGGCGTTAAGGGTGAAGTTGCCTCCTTGAAACGTTTTAAAGATGATGTGAAAGAGGTTAAGGCGGGATTTGAATGTGGTCTGAACATCAAAAACTACAACGATATCAGAGAGGGAGATATTATTGAATCTTATGAAATCAATGAAGTCAAGCAAACACTAGATAAGAATTAATTGCTGGATAAAAATATAAGTTATTGCATTCCCACCTATCAATGATGATGAGTGGGATTTTTTTTGGTCATTACTACTTCTTCAATATTGCAGTAGTAGTGTTTTCAAAGAGGTCTTTTTGAAGGAGCACGGTATCAAATTTAAACTCAAGTTTTTCCAGATGTCTTTCATCCGTAATTATATAGCCGTTGGGGTGTTTTTCCCAAAATCCCTTCACATCACTAGATGTATTAAGCGATGGAATACCTCGCTCTAAGTTGAATGGAAAAGCCTGATTCATACGGATAAAATAAGCAATATGCTCCTGTTCTTGGATTATTGCCGTTCCTTTTAGAACAGAATTGGATTGATCTATTTTTGGGAAAGCGATATACCAGATAAATACAGAAGTCAACATTCCACCGACGAGTAGGCCATAAATCATTTTTGTCCTCTCCTGCTTATAATAAAGCCAGATTGATAGCACTGCACCAAGCGCAAGTGGCAAAGTTACAAGACTAACACTCGGAGCAATCTCTCCAATTTCTTCACTCACAATATCAATAGCGATGTAGCTCCCAACGACCATCGCAACAGTTACTAGCAGCCACGTCCATAAATTCCACTGTATATGCTTTAGGTTTTTTTTCAAGATATGTTCACTTATAAAATAAGCTAATAAAATAGCTATAAAGGGATAAGATGGCACTGTATAATTGGGTAACTTAGTAGCTGAGAAACAGAAAAAACCAATAATGACAGCCGAAGCAGTAAGCGACAGTAGAAGCAGTGGATTATTGCGATCCTGCCATATTTTAAAAATGGTCTGAGGTAGAAATATAGAAGCTGGCAACATTCCAATCACTACATAAAGTAATGGCAGCAAAAAGAAACCGCCATGCCCTTCCATTTCACTACTAAATCGTTCTAGGTTATGGTCAAGAAAGAAGCCCCGAAGCCACTCGCCATCTGTTGCATAGCCAACAAACACGTACCAAGGTACAGCAATTGCTGAAAACAAAATACCTCCTTTGAGGAGCCGCAAGCTGCCGAGTTGTTGCCAAGTTAATTTTCGACTAGCAACTAGGTATAATAGCATAATAAGTCCCACCAAACCAATAGCCACAATGCCTTTAGCTAAAGTAGCGAAGGCAACAGCAGCATAGCCAATATACAATTGATTAGCATTGCGCTCTTGGATGCCTGTAAAAAAGGCTAGTATGGAAAGTGTCATAAAAAAGATAAGATAAGGATCGGGAACGGCTAAGTGAAATTGGAAGATGAAGTGAATAGAACCTAGTAAACTCCAGCTAGCAAGTTTAGCGATACTTTCATTAAGATGTCTTTGAGTGTAAGAGAAAACAATTAAAAGGGTAAAAAGCCCAAAAAAAGTAGAAAATAGGCGAGCAGCAAGCGGCGAAACACCCAGCAACTGGTAAGCCAAGCCCATAAAATAATAGTGTAAAGGCGGCTTATCGGTGCGTAAGTCGTAGTTGTAAGTTGGCACAATCCATTCATTCTGCTCCCACATTTCTCTGGCACATTCTGCATTTCTTGCTTCATCTAAGATGTAGATAGAAACCCCTCCTATATTGGCAGATAGTAGAAAAAATCCGACGATCAATAAGACATATTTTTCTTTTCTTAAAAAACTTATCTTTTCGTTCATTGTCTATATTATTATAATAAAATAGCTACCCCTCAATATTGGACGTTTAAATAATGAATGTACAGTTTTTCTAGTTTGGACTTTATTGTTTAAGACTTCCAAAATTAGCTTTGCCGAGCAAAGGTGAATAATTACAAAATAAGCAACAAAAAAGTAAATTTTATGATTAACTCAAGTGAATTGAGTAGTTTAATTAGAACTCGTCGATCTGTTTTTCCAGAGGTTTACAACGATCAGCCAATAAAGAAAGAAGTCCTACTGGACTTACTTGAAAATGCAAACTGGGCACCTAATCATGCTAAAACAGAGCCTTGGCAGTTTAAAATTTTTCAGGGAGAGTCCCTAAAGCAGCTGAGTGACTACATGAGTAATTGGTATGAAAATAATATTCCCCAAGAGAAATACAGCAAGGTGAAGCATAAGAAAATGACTAATCGCCCTCTTCAGTCACAGTGCGTTATCGCCATTTGCATGAAACGAGATGAAAAAGAGCGCATTCCAGAATGGGAGGAGATTGCAGCAGTGGCGTGTGCTGTGCAAAATATGTGGCTGACTTGCACCACTTACGGTATTGGCAGCTACTGGTCTTCACCAAGAGCTATTACAGAAGATGCAGTTGATTTCTTGAAGTTAAAGGAACGCGAACGATGCTTAGGGTTATTTTATATGGGATACTACGATACTTCTATTCTCATGAAAAGTGAGCGCAAGCCAATCGAAGATAAAATTGAGTGGATGTAAATAATGATGAGCCAAAAGGTCTAAAATCATAAGTTTAATATTCATACTCAACGTATTAGTCGAGATGCCATAAATGCAACTTATCACAGAAAAGGTCAACTGCTTAGATCATGCTAAACGTTAGATGCTAAGTGTAAAATTTCGGTAGGCATTTCAATGATCCATTCTGGATGATGCGCTTTTAGTAATGTAGGGTGATGGTTGCCCCACATCACTGCTGCAACTGGTAGTCCAATTTGCTTACAAGAAGTGATATCTCTTACCTCATCACCTATATAAATTGTCTTAGTTATATCTAGTCGATATTTTTTGATTACCTTTTTGAGTACTCTTCTTTTACTGACAAGGCTTTTCCCGCCATTTACAAAATCAAAATAGGCTTCAATTTTATACTTCTTAAGAAATAATCTTGCATTTTTTTCACTATTAGAGGTTATAATACCTAATTGAACTCCCCTGCTTTTTAGTTGATGGACAACCTCAATAATTCCTTGATATGCCTCTACTTTGGGCATTTCTTGGCTTAATAATTTTCTAGCTCTGATAGCTATAAATGGTAGTTTCAGTGGCGTCACACCAAATGATTTCATAAATTCCGTCGGGCGTTTTTTTTGAAAAGTCTCCAACTGTGTCCTGTCAAATGGCTTACAGTTAAATTCTTTGACAATATAATTATTATAAATGTCAATTAAAATGCCCAGCGTATTGGCTAATGTACCATCAAAGTCAAAAATAATTGTCATATAGATTGTTGGTAATTCTTGCTTCAAACATAATCAAAATGTATTTATCTGGGTTTATATGCGAAACAAAAATACAATGAAACATTTTTTTATTACCTCCAGTCTTGTTTGTTGCACTTTTTTGGCATGGAATCAGACGGAATTTTTATTGGATTATAACCAAACGCGCTTAAAGAAACAGGAAAATGCTATGAAGGTACTGGGTTCTTGGGCAGTGGGTAATATTGCGCTAGGAGCGGCACTAGCTAGAAATACAAGTGGTTCAACCAAGCACTTTCATCAAATGAATGCAGGTTGGAACTTGATTAACTTAGCTATTGCAGGTGCTGGATGGTATAGTGTATCCAGGATTGATCCTAGTAGTTTTGATTTGTACACTTCCATTCAAGAACAGCACAAATTGCAGAAAATACTCTTGTTCAATGCAGGATTGGACATAGGTTATATTGCTGGGGGCACTTATTTGATAGAGCGTTCTAAAAATGCCAATAACCAACCCGAAAGACTGGAAGGCTGGGGTAAATCTATCATCCTGCAAGGTGCATTTCTGTTTGCGTTTGATCTTACTGCCTTTATTATTTTATCCAGTGACAATGAGAAACTTCAACCAATTTTAGATGGGCTAAATCTTAGTGCAGAAGGGGTTGGATTGATTTGGAACTTTTAAGATAATACTGTTGTGCCTTCAACTAAAAAAGCGAAGCGACATTCACTAGTGAATGTCGCTCCATTGCTTTGTTTAATCTGTGCTGAAACTGTATAAGCAAAATGATGAAAGGCGTTCACCACTTTGCTTTCTATTTTTTTATTCTATTATAATCATCTTACGAGTTGCTGTGAAGTCGTTGGCACTCAATGTGTAGTAAAGTA
>CAYWKD010000011.1:0-82495 GCA_964458705.1 uncultured Saprospiraceae bacterium
CTCTCGAAGGTGAAAATTTCTTAACCAGAAATAACCCCTCCTAAGTAGTTACCATTTTTTAAAATTTTGTTAAAGTAGATACAGGATTTTAAAATTTTCGTCATCTAAATCGGATTCAAGGTCAATAAATATAGCTGCTTACTTACCTATGACCAACTATTCTCAACATTGGTTACTTTCTCCAATCGTCGATTGTGTCGCTCTTCACCAGTATATTTTGCGTCGATGTAGTTTCGCACCAATTCTTCTGCTACCGCAATACCCGTAATTCTACCCCCTAGACACATTACATTCATTGCATCGTGCTCTACGCCTTGTTTAGCAGAATAAGCATCTGTAATTACAGAGGCTCTCGCTCCTTTCACTTTATTAGCTGCAATGGCTGCTCCTACTCCACTGCCACAAATTACAATACCTTTGTTTACTTCATTATCTACCACGCCCCTAGCCAAAGGAATGGCAAAGTCTGGATAATCATCTTTTACGTCATAGGTTAATGCCCCATAATCAACAACCTCATGACCTAAATGATTGATAAACTTTGAGAGGTGTTCTTTTAAAGCGAACCCCCCGTGATCGGCTGCAACTCCTATTTTCATATTTATTTCAATTTTATAGTCAACAATTGAGTGAGTATATGTTCTTCACAATATCGAAGAAACTAACTAAAATCGTCTGATTTGTCGTGCAAATTATAGTATAAGAATCTAATTTTGAGCAAAATTGCAGTATTGATTTTGACTAATCATAAAACATAATCTTTATTTGATACGACAAGTCAGGCTTGTTTTGTTTCTTTGAGAGGTAAATGTTTGCTGAAATTATAAAATAAATATTATGGAACCACTAATCTTAGTCATCTTCGGTGCTTCTGGCGATTTAGCCGAGCGCAAACTAATTCCCGCTGTTTTTGAATTGTTCAAAGGAGGTTTTTTGCCTGACTGCTTTGCAGTGCTTGGGGTGAGTAGATCAAAATTAAGCGATGATGATTTTAGAAAAAAGGTGTTTCATGAAAGTGAATTTATTGATTTTGACGGAGCAAATGCACAAAATAAGGTGAGATTTGCAAGTAAACTTTTCTACACATCTATTCAAACCAAAGAAACAGAAGACTACGCAAAAGTCAAAAACAGGCTAGAGGAATTAGACGCTAAATGTGGTACAAATGGCAACTTTATGTTCTACCTTTCTACTCCTCCTTTTTTGTACGAAATCATTCCTGCCGCTTTGGCAGCACATGGATTGAACAAAGAGGATAGCGGCTGGAGACGCCTAGTGATCGAAAAACCTTTTGGACACGATGAGTCTTCTGCTAAAGCATTGAATCAGGAGTTGTTGCAATATTTTGATGAAGAACGCATTTACAGAATAGATCACTATTTGGGTAAAGAAACGGTTCAAAACCTCTTAGTAACTCGCTTTGCCAACGGAATATTTGAGCCACTTTGGAATAGAAATTATGTTGAAAGAGTGGAGATTACAGCAGCCGAAAGTGTTGGAGTAAAAGGTCGTGCAGGCTACTACGATCAGTCAGGAGCACTGAAAGATATGGTACAAAACCACTTACTACAAATAGTAGCGCATATCGGTATGGAAGCACCTATTACAGCAGACGCCAATGCTATAAGAAGTGAAAAATTGAAATTATTTCAAGCTATACGCCCAATAGAACCTAGTGAAATCAATGATTATGTCATCAGAGGTCAGTATATAGCCTCTGATATTCAAGGAGAGCAAGTAGAAGGTTACAGAGATCATGAAGATGTTTCTGACGATTCAAAAACAGAAACTTATGTAGCTTTAAAGTTCTATGTTGACAATTGGCGTTGGGCGGATGTTCCTTTTTATATCCGAACAGGAAAGCATCTGCCAACCAAGGTAACAGAAGTGGTTGTTACCTTCAAAACACCTCCTCATCCATTATTCAAGCGAGAGTCGGAATTTGATGACCAAAATAATCAACTCATTATGCGTATTCAACCCGATGAGGGCATTGCACTTCAGTTTGGCATGAAAGTTCCAGGGCAAGGATTCAAGGTCAAAACAGTAGATATGGAGTTTCGGTATTCAGAATTGATAGATGCTGACATTCCAGCCGCTTATGAACGATTGCTACTAGACTGTATGAAAGGGGACGCAACGCTCTACGCACATGGAGAGTCTGTGGAAGCTGCTTGGCGATTTGTCGATCCTATACTGAAAGCATGGAAAGAGGATTCTAGTATTCCAGTTTATGGTTATCCTGCTGGCACTTGGGGGCCTGATATTGCTGATAATATGGTTGAAGGCGATGGTGAAACGTGGCATAATCCTTACAAAACACTTACTGCAAACATAGATTTTTGTGTGTTGTAACTTTGAAATAGTCAGTTCTGCTATCAGACCTACATTTCTAATCAAAAAAATCTAGCTATACTGTTCCATTACTTCTTGGATGAAATTGCAGAATAGTCTCTTTCAAATAATCTTTATCCAAATGAGTATATATTTCAGTGGTTGTTATGGATTCATGCCCCAGCATATCTTGAATAGCTCTCAAATCAGCACCTCCTTCAATGAGATGCGTAGCAAAGGAATGGCGAAAAGTATGTGGACTTACATTTTTTTCAATTTCAGCCTTTTTGGCTGCTTCTTTCACAATCTTAAACACCATTACTCTAGTGAGTTGAGTACCTCTATGATTCAAGAAAAGTGTATCCTCATATCCCTTTTTTATTTTCTCACATTGTCTTCTAACTCCTTCTATGTAAAGGGAAATATACTTTACAGCTACTTCACCTATTGGCACCATACGCTGCTTATCATTCTTTCCTATCACCTTCAAAAAGCCAATATCCAAAAAAACATTAGAGCATTTTAGCCCAATTAATTCACTGACCCTCAATCCACAAGCATAAAGTGTTTCTAGCATAGCTCTATTCCTCAAGCCATGATCGTTACCAGTATCAATAGTGTCTATAATGGCTTGGACTTCTTCGGTCGATAATACTTCTGGCACCTTACGTTGTAGTTTGGGGCGTTTTAGAAATGTTGTAGGGTCTTTTTCTATCAAATCTTCGATCAATAAAAACTTATAGAAGGCTCTAACTCCAGATATAATGCGAGTCTGTGAATTAGAACCTAAACCAGACGAAGCTACCCATTTAACAAATTGCTCAAGATGCTCCTTATCGACCTCGGTGGGCTTTAGGCTCATTTCCTTATCTTCAAAATATTGAGCTAGCTTGCGTACATCACGAAGATATGCCTCTACCGTGTTTGCAGAAAATGATCGCTCCAACATCAGATAAGAGCGATAGTCCTTTAAGTATTTATTCCAGTAATCCAAATCCTTTGATTTGATAATGTTAAGGAATTAGTTTCGTGGCTTTACATTAAGATAACCTATAATTTACACAAAGTAAATAGGTTTGAAATAAAAAACAAGGAATATCAACTATTTATGCCAATATTTTTAATGAAAATAGGAATGCAGTAAAGAGTTTTGAGTATTAATTGTTGCAGATGAACTTATTGACTAGTGCGACTAGACCAAAATAATTGACAGTTATTTTTCAAGCGACTGTTTGATTATGCTCTGCTTATTTGTGTAACTAACTTCCGTCTGGAACTACTAGTTATCGGCAGGTGTAAATAAAAAAATTAGGAGCTTGGCTTCAAACTAAAGCCATCTCTACGCCGAGTAAGCTCTTGATGAACAGACTTGCCAACTGTGTTGCAGTGCTTTATGCCTCCAGATTTTTGATATATCTGGAACATACCAAGTATAAAAATAGCAATACTAGCAGGGAATAGATAAGCAAAGAAAGCCAAGATCATCATTTTGAAATAGGCACCAAATAGACCAACGATCAGCCAAATGGGAGAGAGTGCAGCCAATAGCAGTAATTGATGATATTGCCGCATCAATTTCTTATATTTAACTTTCCACTTTTTATATAATTCTTCCAAGTAGGTAGTTTCAAAATAGCACAAGTCAAACTGTTCAATGAAGTTGAGTTCGTCGTTGTGCTCTCGTTCAAGACGTGCCATCAATTGATCTATTCGCTTGTCATTCATAAACTGGGTAAGTCAAACTAATAATAATTCTAAAATAGAACGCAGACTTTTGCCATCAGTTACACTTTTTGCAATACAAAGTTATCAGAAACTAAATTTTGCTGAGTTAAATAATCTACTGGTTGAGTGAGCAATAGTGTACTACCGCTTTTTTGAATAGCAAAAAGTTCATATCCAAATGATTGCATCCAATGAAGAGCCTCTTGATGTAAGGCGAGATTAGTCAAAGAAAACTCCATGAGTAGCGTAGGACTTGCATAAGTAAGATGATGTCGCATTCCTTGCAAGGCTTTGATTTCGGCACCTTCAATATCTAATTTGATAATATCTGGACTCACTTGTTCAGCATGACAGAAGTGATCTAATGTTGTTGCTTCTACTTTAACTTCGTTAGGTGGGTTTTGTTGATACCATTTCGCTGATTTAAACTGCGAAGTATCTAGTGTATTATACTCTGAATAAAGTGTAGGAAATTCATAGAAAGCAATCAAACCTTGGTGATTACTGACTGCTTTATTGTAAATTGAAATGCGTTCATTAGTAGCTATATTTTTACTTAATATCTCGAATGTACAAGGAGAAGCTTCAAAGGCAAAAACATAACCAGTTCCTTGCAGTAAATAACTGGCTAGCAAAGAAAAGTACCCAAAATGCGCTCCAACATCTACATATATTTTATTCGGCAGTACATTTAATATCATCCATTTTGCTAAACGAATTTCAGAGTCATGCGATTTAGCTCCAAGCAAGTATAAATCCATTCCTGCGGGCAGCAAAACTTCCATACGAGTATCAAAAAAAGTTGTAGCAACCTGATGGCTTCCTTTGTGAGTAATCGGATAGACTATCTCTTTCCAAAATATACCCTTAGCGTATCGAATTGGAGCATTGACTAAGCGTTCAAGTTTCACGCTTTTAGCAAGTTGATCTATTTTATCTAGCTTCTGGAGAAGTGCTGAATTAGTCATTTAGCCTGTTTTCTTTGAATAACATAAGCAAATGTAAGGCATTGGATAGTAGTCAAGAAATATATATTCAATAATCATATCAATTGTGGCGAGGAGCATGAATATTGACGCTAGCTATTTATTACAAACTAGCAGTATTAGCTATGTCAATTATTTACCTAACACTTCAAATTCTTGGACTAAACGATTGCCCTTTTCGTCTATTAATGTAAGCAAATGCTTTCCAACAGAAGGATGAAGGGCTAATTCATGAAAATGTTGAGTCGTACCAATATATTCCTCATCTAAATGCCAATAAACAGAAGTCGTAGGATCGCGATGAGCAGCAGAAAAAATAATTCGGCTTCGCTCACCATTTAAATCAACTGGGACATAGATTTTAGTAAAAGATTTGGGGTAAATTAATTGCATGGGCTTATCGCTCAGATTATTTGAACAACTAGGAGAAAAAGGTGGTGCAATAGCATAACTTGGATTTTTAGCTTTAAAATAATGCTCTTCTACTGGGGGCAAAACAAACCAGCTTTTGTGTTGGATCGTGCTAGTCGCCACACAATTACTATTGACTTGCCACTGCTCTGTTTGGTCTAAATGCAGTAATTGATGATAAGGACAGCTTCCAAGATTAGAAACCGATTTTGGCAACCAAACTGTATCCTGTTCACAAATTGGAAGTGGATGATAACCACTTTGTTTGCAAATAGGTATTTGTTTCATTTCATCATAAGGTGGATTAAACCAATGGGTTGCTGCTGGCAATTGATTAAATATGTCAAACAAAATAGGAGCTGCTGCTTGCACTCCAACTAAGCCTGAACGCCCTTCGCCATCAGCATTTCCCACCCAAACTCCTACCGCATAGCGAGCATCTACGCCTACTGCCCAAGCGTCGCGAAAACCAAAACTTGTACCCGTCTTCCATGCTATTCTTCTACTAGAATTAAACTGTTGCCACTCTCCTTCTGAAGTAGGTCGTTCCACTTCTTGCATAGCATCAAAAGTAAACCAAATCGTGCTGGCTTTGAAATGAGTGGGTCGAATAGTAAGTTGATTATCAGAAGTAGCTTTTCCTTGCTTTAAGTAATGTAGATCTCGAAAGTCATCTTTTCGATACTGCCCATTTTGCGCTGAAAAATGTAGTAAAGTTCTAGCCATACTGGCATAAGTACTCGTAATATCTTTCAAAGTGGTTTCTGCACCACCAAGCACTAGCGGTAGTCCATAATGGCTAGGTGGTTGATTAATACTAGAAAAACCCAATTTTTGTAATTGATAATGAAACTTCTCTAGTCCGTATCTTTGTAGTAGAATAACTATTGGAATATTTAAGGAACGTACCAATGCGCGCTTGGCAGTTACAACACCATCATAGTTTTCGCTGAAGTTTTCAGGACGGTATCCCCGCATTTGAGTTGGAATATCAGGGATGAGGCTTTGTGGTGCGATCCTCCCTTCGTCTAGCATTGCTGCATAAAGTAATGGTTTTAGAATGCTCCCTGTGCTTCTAGGTGCGGGAATAATATCTACCATTTCGCCATGTTCCTTTCCAGCTCCGATCACATTGCCCACATAAGCCAGTATTTCTCCTGTTTCTACGTCTGCCACCAGCGTAGCAGCATTGTGAATATAGTTATTACTTAATTGCTTTTGATGCTGCGTCAAAATATGATTGACTCTTGTTTGCATATTGGCATCCAAAGTGGATTGAAAGCGAGCTTGCCCTTTATACTTTTGATCCTGTACCACCCGATCCAGAAGGTGTGGCGCAATTTGAGGAAGCGGTAGCGGTTGATCTGGAAGAGGCTCTTCTAATGCTAAAGTGTAAGTGATGGAATCTATCTGTTCAGCTTTGAGTAAAAGTCGAAGCAGTCGGTTTCGCTTTTGCAGTAAGGCTGCTCGATTACGTCCAGGGTGTATCAAGCCAGGTGCGTTGGGCAATACCGCCAAAGTAGCTGCTTCTGACCAAGATAAAAGTTCAGGTTTTTTTCCAAAATATCGCCAAGAAGCTGCTTCCAGTCCTACTACATTTCCTCCAAATGGGGCATTAGAAGCATAATACTGCAAAATAGTGGCTTTAGAATACTTTAGTTCAAGCCGAGTAGCTAAGATGATTTCCACAAGTTTATTCCATAAATTTCTCGATGGGTTATCTTTTGCCATCCTAATCACTTGCATTGTAATTGTACTACCACCACTAACAGTCCGCCCCTCCTTTACGTTCTGGTAAAAAGCTCTCAGCAGCCCCCTAAAGCTGACCCCTAAATGTTTAGAAAACCGCCTATCTTCAAACGCTATAATAGCTTCCTCAAATTTTTTAGGAATGGTGTCCTGAAGAGGAAATCGCCATTGACCGTCTTCTGCAATTCTCGCTCCTAGTAGTTGTCCATTGCGATCCTCCAACACGACACTCAGGGGCTCATCGAATAGTGGTTGAGGCAATGCTAGTGTGTACCAAATAGCAAAAGACAAAATAGTGAACCACCACCATTTACGTTGAGTATTCAACCATTTAATTATTCGGACTAGTTTTTTATCGTCTTTGATAATCTTAATTTTGTTGTAACGTTAAATTGAATGTTCTGAATTCACATTTCTTTATTTAATCAATCAACCATGAACTTGAAGTTTACTGCTATTTTTTCCATCTTTCTTTTAACCATCCTAACGAAAAGTTTAGCTCAAGATATATCTGCTATCATTAATACTTACCACAGTGTTTCTGACATTGACTACTGCCGAAATGTGGTCATCGCTTCTAGCAATGATCTTGAAATAGGCACTGACATCATTATTGTCCAAATACAGGGAGCTAATGTGGAAGCACGTAATACTTCTGAATTTGGAACAGTAACAGATTTAGGTTCAACAGGGCTTTATGAAAAGGCTACCATAAAATCTATTAACCAAGATAGTATTTTTTTGGAAAATAGCTTACTCAATACTTATGACTTAGAACAGCAAGTGCAGATTATCTCTTATCCCAAATACGAAAATGCAATCGTCACAGATGTATTAAAAGCTAAAAATTGGGATGGAATAACTGGAGGCATTTTAGCCTTTCAAGTGAGTAATACATTGACTCTAAATGCACCAATTGATGTTACAGGGCAAGGATTTAGAGGTGGAAGCAACCCAGCTCCACAAGGTAATTGCACGGGAGGTCTTAATAATGCAGGTCGCTATGCTTATGCTTTGGGGGATTGGCGAGGTGCGCCTAAAGGCGAAGGCATCGCAGTGAGTATTGGCGGGAGCGAAGGCGGAAGAGGCGCAATTGCCAATGGCGGAGGTGGTGGCAATGATCATAATTCTGGTGGTGGTGGTGGTGCAAATATCACATCAGGTGGTACAGGAGGAGAGCGATTTACAGGTTTTCTGAGTTTAGCTTGTAGAGGCAACAATCCCGGATTAGGAGGCAATGGAATTGGTAGTCAAGCAAACAGGGTATTCCTCGGTGGTGGTGGTGGTGCTGGACATACTAATAATGCCACAGCGAATACTTCTAATGGCGGCAACGGTGGCGGTATCATTATTATTGAGGCTAACAATATTGTTGGAAATAACCAAGCGATTATTGCTAATGGTAGCTCTGCAAATGATGTAAATGGTGATGGAGCAAGTGGTGGTGGTGCAGGTGGCAGTATAATTTTATTGAGTGAAACAATTTCAGGCGACTTTATTGTAGAGGCAATTGGTGGCAATGGGGGTAATGCGGATAATAACAATAACGACGACTGCTTCGGTCCAGGTGGCGGTGGTGCGGGTGGACATTTACAAACCAATCTCGCTAATCTTGACACTAATTTATTAGGTGGAACATCAGGACTTACTATTAATAGTTCCAGCAATTGCAATGGTGGCAACAACAATGCACAGGATGGCAGCACTGGAGTCAGTCAAACCATCTCTACAATACCGCAAAGCGATGAGCCTGTGGTCGAACCAGCCATTATTAATCAGCCAGTTACGCTAGATGCTTGCCTAAATCAAGACATTGAAATGGTCGTAGAAACAAAGGGAGTTGGGCTGATTTTCCAATGGCAGATAGATCGAGGCAATGGTTCAGGCTTTGAAAATTTAGTGGATGGCATTAATTATAATGGAGCTGCAACAAATAAGCTAACTATTATAGATGCTGCACCCAATATGAGTAATGACCAATTTCAGCTTATCATTTCAACAGAGTGCTTAGGCAGTGTTGTATCCGAACCGATTTCACTTAATTTTCAGGGAAGTGCGCCCATTCCAAACTTTGAATACGAAATACAAACAGATGGAACGGTCATTTTTAATAATACTTCTGAGCTAGGTGAAACTTTTATTTGGGATTTTGGAGATGGTATTATGAGCAATATGGAAAACACTGCTCACACTTATCCATTTGAAGGGGAATACGAAGTAAAACTAACAGTATCCAATGATTGTGGTGTAGAAAGCATAACAAAAATCATCAATATAGTTTTTGCTCCGCAAGCTGAATTTAACGTAGCAAACACTTCAGGTTGTGCGCCCTTAACAGTTGAATTTAACAACCAATCTACAGAAAATGTAACCGCCTATGAATGGATATTTGAAGGTGGTGAACCCGCTACTTCGACAGCAGTTAGCCCTTCTGTTGTCTATAATCAAAATGGTCTATTTGACGTTACGCTTATCGTAATTAATGAAGTGGGAACGGACACCCTCTATCGAGAAGATTTTCTTAACATCACTGGCAAACCTAGTGCAGGATACATTTTTCAAACAGATGGACTAGAAGTGGCTTTCACCAACACATCAGTTGGTAATAACAGTTATACTTGGAATTTTGGAGATGGTAGCACCAATTCTAGCGAAGGGAATCCCATTCATACTTTTCCGACAGTCGGTGTTTATGAGGTTACTTTAACCGCAACAAATGATTGTGGAGAAAATAGTATCATTAAACAAGTTGCTGTTGGTGCAGCACCACTCGCTGTGTTTTCTGTGGATAATAATACAGGGTGTGCACCTGTTACCGTTCAGTTTGCTGATAAATCGCAAGGTCGAGTAGATAGCTGGCAGTGGGAATTTCCAGGTGGACAACCCGAGACTTCTATGGAAGAAAATCCAACGGTTCGCTACACAGAAGCCGGAATCTACGATGTTATTCTTTTTGTAACCAATGAAGTAGGACAAGATAGTATTAAACAAGTAGGTTATATTCAAGTAGATGTTGCGCCTTTGCCCGAATTTGAATTTGAAATAGTGGAAGATACTGTATTTTTCAAGAATCTGTCAGAAGATGCTGATTTATACGGTTGGGGCTTTGGGGATGGTAGCTTCTCTACAGAAGAAAATCCTTTTCATGTATATCAAACTGGAGGAATTTATTACGTTACGCTAAATACTTACAACGATTTTTGTGGGGCAGCTATCACAATTCCTGTCAATGTTGTAATTTCAAAAATAACTCAAGTGAATGCAACAACATCTGTTTCACTTTTTCCCAATCCGATTAATGAAACTTTGAATATTGATTTACAAACCACTTCTAATCAAAATTCGTCGTTGCGTATTTATAGCCTGAGTGGTCAACTCATTACTACTCAAAAAGTAGCAACAAAAAATATCCAGATAGACATGAGTAACTATCCAAGTGGCACTTACTGGATTCAGCTACTGAATACAGAGTGGACTTTGATGGAAAAGGTAATAAAACAATAAACAAAAAAAATTTGTGAAAAAGACTAAACAGATAAAATATCTGCCATACGAAGCAACTCTTTGTTGAGGTCCTTCCTGCCGTTGATTGCTTGCTCAAATGGAGTTGCAACCACTTGATCGTTGACGAGTCCGAGTGCTACGTTTTGCGCTCCTTCTATCAATTTTTCGACTGCAGAAAAACCTAAACGACTTGCCAACATTCTATCCATAGCAGTTGGTGCACCACCACGCTGCAAGTGACCAATCACTGCAACTTTGGAGTCGTAATAATTAAATTGTTCTTGTACTTTTTGAGCTACTTCTGCGGCTCCACCACTTTGATTGCCTTCTGCCACAATGACTATACTAAACAACTTATTTCTATAAACTCCTTTCTTTAATAAATCACATAGCGCATCAATTGGTGTATTCGTCTCAGGCACAAGAATGCAGCCTGCTCCACCACCAATGCCAGCACTTAAAGCAATAAAGCCAGCATGTCGCCCCATCACTTCTACGAAAAACAAGCGATTATGAGAATCTGCCGTATCGCGAATACGATCCACTGCTTCAATTGCTGTGTTTACAGCCGTATCATAACCAATGGTATAATCTGTGCCATAAATATCATTATCAATAGTACCAGGCACGCCAATGAAAGGAATATCATATTCGCCAGAAAAGACCATTGCTCCCGTGTAAGTCCCATCTCCACCAATAGCAATACACGCATCTATGTCATGGGCTTTCAAAGTATCATAAGCCTTAGCCCGCCCAACAGGATTTTTAAAATCCATGCTGCGAGCGGTTTTCAAAATTGTACCTCCCCGTTGAATAATATTTCCTACATCTCTCGCTTCAAGTCGCTGTACGTCATTCTCAATCATTCCCTGATATCCTCGGCGAATACCATAAACGTGCAGGTCGTAGTGTGAAGCTGTACGAACTACTGCTCTTATTGCAGCGTTCATACCTGGTGCATCACCACCAGAAGTAAAGACAGCAATCCTTCTAATATCAGCCATTTATTTTGTTTATAGTTTAGATTGGTTTGTTTATTTAATCTGTTATGTGCAACTGCTATTTTTTCATAAATAACTAAACCGACATAAAATTGAGTACAAATTTAATAGAAATATCCAATCTCTATGAACCGTGAAATTGGTAAACACTATTTTTAATATCTATACTGCACGGTTATCCTAATTCGTAGATTAACTCTACATTAATTAACCTCACAAAACACTTGAATCTAAATGAACATCAACAGGATAATTACTAGAGCTAAGTGTTAATTTTCCAAAAAAATTGGAAGATAGCCTTCCGTTCGAGAACTTAGCGATTCAGAAACAAAGCCTATGATTAAATATAAAAAAGATACCGACAATGTTGCTACACTTATATTGGATATGAAGGATCGTTCAGTCAATATGATTAATCACGAAATTGTGGACGCTTTTGTACCTGTCATTCGATTTCTGAAGAAAGAACGTAGCCGAAATGCGCTCCGCGGCGTTATCATTACTTCTGCCAAACGCAATTTCCTAGAGGATGGTGATTGGGAATATTTATATGAAGCTGATAATCCAAAAGAGATATATGATTTCACCAATAAGCTAAAGAACCTTTTCCGAGATATTGAATATCCGGGTGCACCAGTAGTTGCAGCTATCAATGGTACTGCATTAGGGGCTGGCTTTGAGATTGCACTAGCTTGTCATCATCGCATTGTACTGGATCAACCTAAAATCAGAATTGGACTTCCAGAAGTCAATATGGGCTTGATACCTGGAGGAGGTGGAATCAATCGTTTAATGTGGATGATGGGTATAGAAAAAACATTTAACCTGCTTTCAAAAGGACGTATTTATACACCGAAAGAAGCCCTGAAAGCTGGTATTGTAGATGATTTGGCAAGTACACATCGAGAATTAATGGATAAAGCTAAGCAGTGGGTACTCGAATCCAAAACGCGCATTCGTCCTTGGGACGAAAAAAATACAACTCCCCCTGAGACAGCATCTATCAACGAAGTGCAAGCCACTATTCAAAGGCTGAATATTCAGTTAGTAAAGAATAAGCAAATGCACTTCCCCGCTCAACATGCTATTCTAAATATTTTAGCTGAAAGTTATTCTCTCGACTTTGGTACAGCATCTTCCATCGAAAGCCGATATTATACAGAATTGGTTTGTAGCGAAACTGCCAAAAATATGATTAAAGCCTTTGGATTCGATAGAAAAGCTATTGACAGTGGTTTGAGTCGCCCTAAAGGATTTGGGAAATTTCGTCCCAAAAAAGTAGGGGTCATTGGTGCTGGTTTAATGGGCTCAGGTATTGCCACGATCTGTGCTGTGAATGGAATGGAAGTTGTGTTGAAGGATGTCTCCAAAGTTATAGCAGAGCAAGGAAAGCGGCTGGTGAAAAATAATGTCAGTGAGATGCTAGCCAATAATGAAATAGTAATAGAAGAACAAACCAATATTTTTGATCGCATACAAACCACCGAGACTACTGCCGACTTTGAAGATTGCGACTTAGTGATTGAAGCGGTTTTTGAAAATGCTCAAGTCAAGCAAAAAGTAACACAAGAAGCGGAGCAACATCTCGACGAGTATGCCTTCATTGGTAGTAATACACTATCTATTCCTATCTCAACTTTAGCAACTGCTTCTTCCAGACCTAGCAATTATATTGGGTTGCACTTTTTTCACCCCGCTCAATCTGTCCCGCTCATTGAGATCGTGAAGGGCGATAAAACATCCGATGAAACTGTTGCAAGGGCTTTTGATTTTGCCAAAGCCATCAATAAAGTACCTATTGTTGTAAAGGATGACTGGGGTTTTTATGTAGCAAGGGTTCAAAATATTTTTATATTGGAATCTATCACGATGCTCTCAGAAGGACTTGCACCTGCTCTAATTGAGAACTTAGGCTTACAAGCTGGAATGCCCAAAAGTGGATTGGCTTTTGCTGATGATTTGGGACTGCCGATGATAATGCGCTACGAACAACTTGCTGCGGAGCATTACGGCAATAAATATGTACAGCACCCTGCGGTAAATATCATTAAAGAAATGGTCAAAGAACTAGATCGTAGTGGAAAAAGCAGTCATAAAGGTTTTTATGAATATGATAAAAATGGAGGTCGTCGTATTTGGAGAAAGCTAGCGGAGTATTTTCCAACTACTCAAAAGCATTACGACAAAAATAAGCTAATGGAGCGACTTCTTTTTGTCCAAGTCATTGAAGCTGGTTGGTGCTTACAAGAAAAAGTTATACAAAACATACCTGCTGCTAACTTAGGCAGTATTTACGGGTGGGGATTCCCCGCTCACAAAGGTGGCATCATTCAGTATGTATTAGACTATGGCAAAGAAGCTTTTATGGAGCGCTGTAAAGCATTTGAAGCTAAACATGGACAAAGGTTTCAAGTACCTAAGGCATTAAAAAAGATATAGCTTGAGCTATTGTGTGAGCGCATTGCAGAAGTATTTTCAAAAATATGATTAGTACACTTGAATCTGCTCTAGCTCAATATTAGAGAGTTCTTCCAATTTATTAGCTTCATACATTTTAGGCAATTCAGTAAGTGGTGTTCCGATAGGTGCTTTAAAGTTGATGTAATCTTGAAAGCGAATACCCTTTACCTCATTTACATTAGAGACACTTCTAAATCGCACTCCTCCCCCATCAGTTTCATAGCTGTAAGCAATATAATCCATAGTACCTTTTTCTGCGTGAAACCAATAGTAGAATACATCGTCAAAGTCTTCGCCACCCTCTTCTTCCGAAAAAGTTACCTTCACAGCATGGTAGGTTTGCCCTTTTATATCAATCTTACCTTTGTACTCTTTTTGTACAGCAATATCATTTAGTCGATAAGGAAGCAGTGCAAAATAATGTACAGAATTGACCGAATTAGCATATTTATTCGCAGTAGTATCAGGTAGTTGTATAGCTTTATCATTCACATAGCGAACTAAGCCGTCATTTGTTAAAACATCCTTGATGTGCTGCCCATCTTTTTCAAAAGAACGATGATATTCATAGCGTCCATCTTCATTCTGATTCAAGTAGTAGGACTTATCTCTAAATGTATAATTTACCTCTAGGTTAGCGTAGCGGCTTTTTCCACCATGCACTTCAATTGCTTGATTAACAATTGACTGTGCTTCATTCTTGATCGAAGAATTAGTCTCTGAACAGGCTTGTAAAAACCAAAATGCCATAAACAAGTAAATAATTGATCGCACGTTAACTATTTTATAATGAGTAACAGCAAGTCAAGCAGCTCGGTTGTGTCTGTAAATGGACAAGAATCTGAGTTTTTCATAACTAAAGACTTTTCGAGCCTTTGAAAGTAATAGCTGAAGCTCTAGGTCTAGTCAGATGTCAGATTTGAAACAACTATCCCTTCAGGAGCGTCTTCATATCCACTCTTTCACTCACGATAGCCTCTACTTTATCAATTGGCACACGTTCCTGCTTCAAACTATCACGTTCCCGAATGGTAACGCTGTTGTCGTCCAATGTATCAAAATCAATTGTTACACAATAGGGCGTACCAATAGCATCCTGACGGCGATAGCGACGCCCGATAGCATCCTTTTCGTCGTATTGCGTATTGAAAGCAAACTTTAGGTTATCAAATATTGCCCTTGCTTTGCTCGTAAGTTCTTCTTTATTTTTCAGCAATGGGAGCACGGCACATTTTACGGGCGCAAGCGCAGGATGCAATTTAAGAACGGTACGCTCGGAGTCATTGCCATCTGCGTCTGGTACTACTTCCTCTATTAAAGCATGAGACATGGTAGCTAAAAACATTCGATCGCAACCGATAGAGGTTTCTACTACATAAGGCACATAGCGCTCATTGCGCTCAGGATCAAAGTATTGCAATTTCTTGCCAGAGTATTTTTGATGTTCTGTCAAGTCAAAGTCTGTGCGAGAGTGAATACCTTCCAACTCACGAAAACCAAAGGGAAATTCAAACTCAATATCCGCAGCAGCATTAGCATAATGCGCCAAATTTTCATGGTTGTGAAAACGCAGTTTCTCAGTAGGATGTCCGATTGCTTTATGCCAATTTAGGCGGGTCGCCTTCCAATGATTGTACCATTCCATTTCTGTTCCTGGCGGAACAAAGAACTGCATTTCCATTTGCTCAAACTCACGCATTCTAAAAATGAATTGACGAGCCACAATTTCATTTCTAAATGCTTTTCCAATCTGAGCAATACCGAAAGGAATTTTCTGACGAGTTGTTTTCTGCACGTTCAAAAAATTGACAAATATGCCCTGTGCAGTTTCCGGACGTAAATACAACTTGCCTTCCTCCCCAGCGATATTTCCAAGTTGGGTGTTAAACATCAAATTAAACTGACGGGGATCTGTCCAATTAGCACTGCCTGTATCTGGGTCTTTGATTTCTAAGTCTTCAATGAGTTGTTTCATACCCTCCAAATTACCATCTTCCATCACTTTGACTAGGCGGCTCATAGCTTCATCAATTCTAGCTTGACGATCTATAATGCGCTTGTTGGTCGTTCTGAATTGTTCCTCATCAAAGTCATCCCCAAATTTCTTATGCGCTTTCGCTACATCTTTCTGAATTTTTTCTTCAATCTTTTCGCAATAGTCTTCCACCAAGTGATCTACTCGGTAACGACGCTTGCTGTCTTTGTTATCAATTAAAGGATCGTTAAAGGCATCTACATGACCAGAAGCTTTCCAAGTTGTTGGGTGCATAAAAATAGAAGCATCAATGCCTACAATATTTTCGTGCATTTGTACCATGGACTTCCACCAGTATTCTTTGATGTTATTCTTTAGTAAAGAGCCGTAAGGTCCGTAATCATAGACGGCCGCTAAACCATCGTATATTTCGCTAGACTGATAAACAAAGCCGTATTCTTTACAGTGCGATACTAATTTCTTGAATGTTTCTGCTTGTTGAGACATATTCTGTGTTGTAAATGTTAGATATTAGATGGTAATCACCAAATTGAGATTATTTGCATCTAACATCAAGATAATTTTGGGCGTGAAAATATCAATGTTCTGCTTTACGCACAAGTAGAGATATTTGAAGTATCAACTATTTTATTAGTCCTGTCCATATTTAACCATTTTATCATCTATGGATGGAGCGAGAGTATATAACAAATTAAAATCCTCCTCCATTCTAGTGCGATCAGCAGGAAAGCGATACATATATAATTGTACACCCGTTTCTGACACCCAAACCAGCCAACCACTGACATCGCTAAATGCAGCAACCTGCCCAAGTCCATCCACTTTTCTAAAAGGTGGTACACTTGCTCCATATTGTTTCAACATTCCTACTCTAATCAAATCTTGAACATATTGCATATTCGCAGGATTCTTACGATAACCAATCACAAAGGCTTCTTCTGCAGACTTTGGACGACACTCACAGCCACTTGCATGAGCATCCGGAGAAGTGCGGCTTACCATTGCTATTTCTCCTCTGTTGAATCCTGGAATATTTTTCTTTAACCAATCCTTAGAAATTAACTGGCAGGCTTCTTTTATTTGACCTACGGTTACATCTCTGTCTTTTGTAGTAGGCTCTTCTACTTCAATAATTGGCTCAGATAATTCTTTTGATATTTCTGCTTTTTTTGTTGAGTTATTTGCAGTTGTTCCTTCATTCTGACAACTCAACATCACAAACAGCATAATTAAGCAGCTAAATAAACGCATAATTCCTTCCTTTTTAGCAAAAGTATTGATTTAATTGAAAATGCCCATTAATGAATTGTAAATACTCCCTTATCTTAACACAGAAGATAACTATCTATCACTTCCATTAGCTCAATGATACTTATCCAATCACTTACATTAGGCTTTACAACTGGTTCGCTTTCCCACACAAAACTTCTAAAATCTTTAATTTCGATTTGTAAGAGGTGGTGTTAAAAACTCTATTCAAAAATAGACGTTTCGTTAGCTCATATACGCAATTATACAGATGGCAAATCAATCAGATGTACTCATTATTGGTGCTGGTGCAGCGGGCTTAACAACTGCAATTAAAATAGCAACTGCCAGACCAGACCTAAAAGTAACAGTATTAACTAAAGTTAACGAAGAAGAGACTAATACAAGCTATGCTCAAGGAGGTGTAGCTGCTGTTTGGAATGATGAAGCAGACTCATTTGAGAAACATATTGAAGACACTCTTGATGCTGGTGCAGGACTTTGCGATAAGAAAATCGTAGAAATTGTCGTTCAGGAGGGTCCGAAACGCGTAAGAGAAATCATCGGCTGGGGAACGCGTTTTGACAAGCTAAATAATGATGCAACTTATGATTTAGGCAAAGAAGGCGGGCATTCTGAAAATCGCATCTTGCATTACAAAGATATCACAGGATGGGAAATACAACGTGCCCTGCTTGCAAGAGCAAAGCAAATTGATAATTTACATCTCATTGAGCATTATTTTGCATTGGATATTATCACACAGCATCATTTAGGGCATAGTGTAACTCGCCTAACGCCTAATATCCAATGCTATGGAGCATATGCTTTGAATAAAAAGACCAGTAAAATTGAGACTTTTCTTGCTCGGGTAACAGTTATGGCTTCTGGCGGAGCTGGGCAAGTTTACCGAAATACAACTAATCCAATTATTGCTTCTGGTGATGGAGTTGCAATGGTCTATCGAGCAAAAGGACATATTGAAAATATGGAATTTGTACAATTTCATCCAACTGCACTTTTTAATCCTGTGGGTGAAAATCCAGTATTTTTGGTTTCTGAGGCAGTGCGTGGCTTTGGTGGCATATTAAAATCAAAAGAGGAAAAAGAGTTTATGTACCAATATGATGAACGAGGTTCACTTGCTCCTCGTGATATTGTCGCAAGAGCAATTGACAATGAAATGAAAATGCGAGGAGATGAGTGCATGTATTTGGATTGCAGACACTTAGATAAAGAAGACTTTATTCAACATTTTCCCAATATTTACAAAAAATGCCTAAGTATTGGCATTGATCCCATGCTAAATATGATTCCTGTTGTGCCAGCTTGTCACTATTTCTGTGGAGGTATTCGAGTCGATGAATATGGCAGAAGCTCTATCGAACGCCTGTATGCCTGCGGTGAATGCACTTGCACAGGATTACATGGAGCTAATCGCTTAGCTTCCAATTCACTATTGGAGGCATTGGTATTTGGACACCGAATTCATGAGATGATCGCAAAAGAAATTGATACTTATACCTTCCAAAAGGATATTCCAGACTGGATGGTAAGAAGTACAACTGAACCTAGAGAACGCGTACTACTAACACAGAGTATGAAGGAAATCAAGGAAATTATGAGCAGCTACGTTGGCATTGTACGCTCCAATGTGCGTCTAAAAAGAGCATTAGATCGTCTGCATTTATTATATATAGAAACAGAACATATTTATAATTCTGCTCCCCTTTCCCCGCAACTCTGCGAACTAAGGAATTTGATCACTATTAGCTATCTCATTTCTCGTTCCGCCTCTATGCGTCGAGAGAGTAGAGGGTTACATTACACAACAGATCATCCAAAACGTAAGGACTTTATTGAATATTCTATTTTGTAGTATTTTCTTGTTACTAAGATAGTGGGCTGAAAGAAATACAGAATATTGCTCTTTCAGTCCACACAGTAAAGTGAGCGACTAAAAACCGCTCTGTCCATCTGGCACAATATCATTATCATCATACAATGGCTTTGGTGCAGTTATCTTTTTGTTAGGCTTTTTATATTTATTGGTAGAGCAGTTTTTGCCACAACTACCATAAGTAAAATTCAAAAATAGCAAGCCGAATAAAAAAAGAAACCATCCTTCAGTGATGGAAAAGTAAGCCATTACAGCGAGCGGTATAACAAAACATAATTTCATTTGATGTATTTTAAAAGTTGAAGCACTAACATGCTATATATTTGCAAGGAGTACCAGTTCCTTCGACTAACACAGCTGTTTTCTATACTAGTATTAGTGCTTCCAATTATATTATAATCTAGATCCCAAAAACGTCATCGAGAGCGATGAAATTGGCAAGATGAGGGAATGAATAACTCTTAAGAAAGTCCTTTGTTTGGTGAGCCAGTTTCTTCAAAGTCCTTTCCATTCCAAAGTCCTAACCACTCGCAGTCTTTTCCAATCTTCTTGTAAGAAAGGAAACTTCTAACTGCATCTTCTTTTTCATCACGGTGAATTAAAATAGAGGAATGACCCGAATTAACGTTGAAATAGTACTTACCAGCACCCATTGTGAACTTCTTCTTCATAACGTATTGAATTTGATCTGATAATTTCTCAAAAAATGAGTAAACCTTAATTACAATTATATTAATATAACGGCATTGCAATTGCGTTAGTTTATTTTTTTGTCAACTAGATGTTAAATCTTAAAAAAATATTGTACTTACATGAACATTTTAATGAATCCTAAATCGTCAATTTACTCTTTGTTGTAATTGATGAATAGCAAAACCTATTCTGTTTATTAAAAAGTATTGTCATTTTGCTGTACTTTTGAGGCGTCCAAGAGAAATCAAATTTGGGAAACCAACAAACATAAACTTTAACGACTATGAACTTACATGAATATCAAGGTAAAGATTTACTAGCTAGACATGGCGTACCAGTACAACAAGGCGTTGTAGCGCACACTTTAGAAGAAGCCGTGAAGGCTTATGAGAAAATCCAACAAGATTCTGGCTCTGACTTTGCAGTAGTAAAAGCACAAATTCATGCTGGTGGACGTGGAAAAGGTGGTGGAGTAAAGCTGGCTAAGAACTTAGATGATCTAAAAGAGCACGCTGGCAATATTTTGGGTATGATGCTGAAAACACCTCAAACGCCAGGAGGCATGAACGGTGAAGGCAAGCTAGTGAGAAAGGTACTAATCACTGAGGATGCTTATCAACCTGACTTTGATTCTTGTAAAGAATACTATGTTTCTATTTTAACAGATCGAGATTCCAAATCTAATGTAATTGTTTATTCCATAAAAGGAGGAATGGATATTGAAACTGTTGCAGCAAAAACACCAGAATTAGTACATACAGAGAAGGTTGATCCTCAGCTAGGGCTACAAGGATTTCAAGCGCGTCGTATCGCTTTCAATCTTGGATTGAGTGGGACAGCCTTTAAAAATATGGTTAAATTTATTTCAAAATTATATGACGCCTATGTCAAGTCGGATGCTTCTCTCATTGAAATTAATCCTTGTATGCACAATGGTCACGATGAAATGCTAGCCGTAGATTGTAAAATGACATTAGACGACAACGCTTTATTTCGCCATAAGGATTTAATAGCGTGGAGAGATAAGACTGAAGAAGATCCAATGGAAGTAGAGGCAGATGAACATGATTTGAACTATGTTAAACTAGACGGAAACGTGGGTTGTATGGTGAATGGTGCAGGTCTAGCAATGGCTACAATGGATGTCATCAAGTTATCAGGTGGCGAACCAGCTAACTTTTTGGACGTAGGAGGTACAGCAGATGCAAAACGTGTAGAGCAAGCCTTCCGATTGATCCTGAGAGACCCTAATGTAGAGGCTATTTTGATTAATATTTTTGGCGGTATTGTTCGCTGTGATCGCGTGGCAAACGGAGTAGTTGAGGCTTACAGAAACATGGGAGATGAAATCAATGTACCTATCATTGTTAGACTTCAAGGTACAAATGCAGACATTGCTAAGACCATTATTGATGAATCTGGTCTAAATGTACGTTCTGCAACGCTACTGCAAGAAGCTGCAGATGAGGTGGCAAAAGCATTGCAACCCAATGATTTAACAAAGATTGAGGGTATCGGCCCGAAAATAGAAGAGGCTCTAAGTGAAGCAGGAATCAAGTCGTACAGGAAGCTCTCTAGCATGTCAGAAGATGCTATCAAAGAAGCATTAGCTGGAAAATTTCCGATGGCAAAACCTAGCACTTGGGCAAAGCAAGCAGATATGGCTTCTAAAGGTAAGTGGGATGAATTGAAAAAGTGGCAAGATGAGCTAGATGGTGGATTAGAGAAATAGCCCTTTATTTTTTAATAGAAGAGATTAAGACCTCAAGAGCTTTTGTGCTTTTGAGGTCTTATTATTTTAATGCAACTTATTTGATTATATATTTAAGCATCCATAGAAAGCTTAGCTCACTTTTATCTTCATAACGATAGCTCTTACTCGATTATGTGAGATCATCTGGCTTATTGGATTGGCACAATAAATTCAATATTCTTACTATTTAGATCAAACAATTTTCTTTCTCAAAACTTTAATTATAAAAGTAAATAAAGATTGCTTTAATGCTGTGACTTAAGTTCATAGTATGCAGTCAAAAAAGTGATTATTTGTAATTATATATTTTATATACTCTTATACTTGGGAAGCAAATAATACATTGTTGGGGTAATTGGTGAAATTTTTACATATTTTTTTATTTAATTTTTTGTAGCTATGGTGAAATATGAAATCTACAAACCCGTCCATCCTATGCTTGTGAGGATGCGACTTTTCTTTGAGCGATACTGGCTTAAAGGAGGATTAATTTTCTTAGTTGGTTATCTGTTTTTCTTTAAAGATGTAAGTTTCCATTTTTCGTTGAATACTGATCCAACTGACGAATTAGAAAAACAAGTAGTCCAACAAAGAAAGCCTGTTGAGGCAACTGCTGTAAGTACATCATTGGGTAAGAACGAACTTGCAGAAGAGCAAGAAGAAAAGGCAAAAGTTGAGCGTAATGCAACCAAAACTTGGAAGGATCGCAAGGCTAACAATTTTTCAAATGTTGGCTTTGTATTGAATCCTACCTATGCGAAGCGCCATAAAGTTGATCCTGATATTGTGGAGTATCACAATAATATCTGTAAAGAGTATATCCGACGATTTGCGAAAGTAGCAATTGCAGAGCAGCGAAAATATAGTATTCCTGCGAGTATTACGCTAGCGCAGGGTTTGCTGGAGTCTAATGCAGGAGAAAGTCGATTATCCCTAGAATCCAATAATCACTTTGGAATCAAATGTAAAAGCAAGTGCAAAGGATGTACCTGCAGAAATTATACAGATGATAGCATCTATGACATGTTCCGAGTGTTTGGTTCTGCATGGGAAAGTTATCGTGAACATTCTATTCTGTTGCAAAAGAGTCGGTACAAAGCACTATTTAATTTAGACAAATACGACTATCAAGAATGGGCACATGGTTTAAAAAAAGCAGGTTATGCTACTGATCCTAAATACGCTTATAAATTGATTGATCTAATTGAATATTTTCAACTTTATCGCTTTGACCGTGTGAATATTGAATAATTCAAGAAATATTTTTGTAGAATTTATTTGGCGGTTTTTGGCTTCGGCTGAAAACCGCATTTTTAATACTACAAGCCGATTACTTCTATTTTTTTTTCTTACTTTTATTATGCTCTAATGCAGCTTTTATAAACGCCACAAATAGTGGATGCGGTGTTTCTACTGTGCTTTTGTATTCAGGGTGAAACTGTACTCCAACAAACCATGGATGCCCTTCCAATTCCATAATCTCTACTAAGTCATTTTCTGGATTAATACCGACAGCTTTTAACCCCTTTTCGCCTAGTGCTTCTACGTAATCATTATTGATTTCGTAACGATGACGATGACGCTCTTTGATGCGCTTTTTGTTGTAAGCATTCATTACTTTAGAGTCTTTTTTTAGCTTGCATTCATAAACGCCTAGACGCATTGTACCTCCCTTATCCTTTAAGCCTTTCTGCTCATCCATTAAATGAACAACAGGATGCGGCGTATTGGCATCAATTTCTGTGGACACGGCATCTTCTAAGTTGAGTACATTTTGTGCAAACTCAGTAACAGCACACTGTAAGCCTAAACAAATACCTAAAAATGGTATATTGTTTTCTCTAGCGTATCTGATGGCTTTTAGTTTACCATCAATACCACGATCCCCAAATCCCGGAGCTACTAAAATACCATCTAAATGTTCCAAGCGTTTAGCTACGGTGATATCAGATTTTTCGAGATGTTCAGAGTGAACAGAATCCACTACTACTCTACAACGATGAACCGTTCCTGCATGTATGAAAGATTCAAATATGGACTTATAGGCATCGGGAAGTTCGTTATACTTACCAACTAGTCCAATATTAACTTCATGAAGTGGATTTTTTAGCTTTTCTAGGAATTTGCGCCATTTCTTTAGCTGAGGTTCCTGCATATCAGGCAAGCGCAGCTTAGAAATCACTACGCTATCCAGTTTCTCTTCCAACATTAATAAAGGTACATGATAGATGCTGTCAGCTTCTATGGCTTCAATCACAGCTCGTACTTCTACATTACAAAACTGAGCAATTTTTCTACGCATCCCCATATTGATATGATGCTCCGTTCGGCAAACTAGAATATCTGGCTGAATTCCTGCCATTTGTAATTCTTTGACAGAGTGCTGGGTCGGCTTTGTCTTTAATTCCTTTGTTGCCCTCAAATAAGGTACCAGCGTCAAATGGATTACAATACAATTTTCTTTTCCTAAATCACGCTGCAATTGCCGAAGAGCTTCCAAATAAGGAAGAGACTCTATATCACCTACTGTTCCTCCTAGTTCAGTAATAACAATATCATAACCATGCTTTTCGAGTAATTGTACTCTGTACTTGATCTCATCGGTTATATGAGGAATAACCTGTACCGTCTTTCCCAAAAACTTCCCCTGTCGTTCTTTATTTATGACAGTTTGGTAAATACGCCCTGTTGTTACATTGTTTGCTTGAGAAGTAGGCGTATCCAAAAAACGTTCATAATGTCCTAAATCCAGATCCGTTTCGGCACCATCTTCCGTTACATAGCATTCGCCATGCTCATAAGGATTCATCGTACCAGGATCAACATTAATGTATGGATCAAATTTTTGAATAGTTACAGTAAAGCCTTTTTCTTGAAGTAGTTTTGCAAGAGAAGCTGCAATAATACCTTTACCTAAAGAAGAAGTAACACCTCCCGTAACAAATATATATTTAGTCATACTAACTCGAGATTGAAATAAAGACTTTTGCTACGGAATACAAAGATAGAATGAATAGAGCGTATTCAATGCAAATTGAACAAGTATTTATTCATGCCATGCAAAAATGATTAGTCTTGATTTTTTTATGTCCTAATTTATAGTGGCTTTTAAGTAGTATCATCATAACTACAATGTCACAGAAAAAAGAGCATTGGAATAAATCCTTAGCTAGCAGGTTTATAATATTATCCTTCAAGGTTAACTATTGATCGCTTTAATGCCTGGCAATTCTTTTCCTTCCAAAAATTCTAGCATTGCGCCACCGCCCGTAGAAGCAAAGCTCACCTTATCAATTAAGCCCATTTGTTTTATAGCAGCAACGGAATCGCCACCTCCAATTAATGAAAAGGCACCAGCCTCAGTTGCTTTAGCTACATACTCAGCAATCGAGCGTGTGCCTGTGGCAAAACTTTCAAATTCAAAAACCCCCATTGGACCATTCCAAAGGATTGTTTTGGACTCTAGCAATATTTTACCAAATAAGTCAATCGTTTTAGGGCCAATATCTAGACCTTCCCAGCCATCTGGTATTTGACCTGCTTCTACAAATTCTGTGTTAGCGTCATTTGAAAAGTCATCTGCTATTTTATTGTCCACTGGTAAAAAGACATTTACACCTTTTTCTTTTGCTTTTTTCAATAAGTCCAAGGTTAAATCCATCTTATCTTCCTCGAAAATAGAGTTTCCAATACTTCCTCCTTGAGCTTTGGAAAAAGTATAAGCCATACCACCGCCAATGATTAGATTATCCACTCTGTCTAAAAGACGTTCTAATAATAGTAGTTTATCAGAAACTTTTGCGCCTCCTGTAATAGCAGTAATTGGTCGTTCATCGCTATTGAGTGCCTTAGTAGCATTCACAATTTCATTCTCCATCAATAAGCCAAAAACGCGATTCTCAGGAGTAAAAAATTTAGCTATGGTAGCAGTAGAAGCGTGCTCGCGGTGTGCAGAACCAAAGGCATCATTAATGTAAATATTTCCCAATTTGGACAAGGCCTCTGCAAATTGCTCATCTCCTTTTTTTTCCTCTTTTTGGAATCTTGTATTTTCTAGCAGTAGCACCTCTCCTGGTTTTAGTTCGCTTACCACCATATCTACACCTGTTCCGACAGTCTGATTTACAAACTTTACTGTTACATTAGGTAAATAAGACTGAAGCGTTTCCACAACATGCTCTAATGTGAACTTTTCTCGATCAATTGTTCCATCAGATAATAATTTTTTCATTGGTCTGCCCAAATGAGACATCAATATTGCAGCGCCACCATTTGAAATCACATGTTTGATGGTAGGAATTGCAGCACGAATTCGGTTGTCATCTGTAACATTGAACTCTGCCTCCAATGGCACATTAAAGTCTACACGAATTAAGACCTTTTTACCATTGAAGTTTATTTCATTGATTTTCATTTTTCTTTTATTTGATGTTAAGGAAATAGGAGAGTATAAAACTTCACAATTCCAAAAATTTAAAAACTTTAGAATTGTGAAGCTAGTAATTAAGATTAAGCAGTAGCTACTTTGTAAGCTAACTCAGCCAATCGAGCTGAATAACCAGCTTCGTTGTCATACCAACTTACTACTTTAATCATGTTGCCATTCACAGCAGTCATCAAGGAATCAAAAATAGATGAATGCTTATTGCCAACAATGTCAGAAGAAACTAAAGGATCTTCTGAATATTCTAGTACTCCTTTCATTTCACCTTCTGCATACTTCTTAAAAGTAGCATTGATTTCTTCAACAGAAGGCACCTTATCTACTACTACGTTTAACTCTACCATTGATCCTGTAACTACTGGCACGCGTACCGCAATAGCAAATATTTTACCCGCAAAAGAAGGAATAACCTTACCTGTTGCAGAAGCAGCACCAGTGGAAGTAGGAACTATATTTTGAGCTGCTGCTCTTGCGCGACGCATATCTTCATGAGGGGCATCTTGCAAATTCTGATCTGCTGTGTAGGCGTGTGTAGTGGTCATTGTACCATTAATAATACCAAAATTATCCTCAATAATCTTTACGACTGGCGCAAGGCAATTGGTCGTACAAGAAGCATTTGAATAGATGGATTCATCCGTTGATATGTTTTCATTATTTACACCCAGCACTACGGTAGATACTCCAGCCGAGCCCTTTGCTGGTGCAGAAATAACAACTTTCTTTGCTCCAGCACTTACGTGCATACTTGCTTTTTCTCTACTTCTAAATCGACCAGTACATTCTAGCACCACGTCAATATTATTTTCTGCCCAAGGCAACTTAGATGGATCTCGCTCAGCAGTGGCAACGATTTCTTTACCATTTACGATTAATTTATCATCTGTAAAATCAACAGTTCCATTAAATCTTCCGTGAGCCGTATCGTATTTTAGAAGATGTGCTAACATTCTATTATCTGTAAGATCATTGATAGCTACTACTTCTACATCATCCATCTCAATCAAGTTGCGAAAAGTCAGTCTTCCAATACGACCGAAACCATTAATTGCAATTCTCTTAGCCATAGTGTTAATTTTGTTTGTTTAATTTTTTACCAAAAAAGAATACAAATATCAAAAATATACTTGACATTACCACTACTCTTGTAAGTAGTTGCGTTAAGCCAACTTTAATTTTTTTGTGAAGTTACAATTATCTGCGGCATACACTGATGAAAATTTCCTTATATTTCGCCATCATCATAATTTAGGCTATGAAAACAAATAAATACTTAGCTAAGGTCAATGAATTTGAGTTTGAATTAGATACTGTTACTATTCAGAACTTAGACCTGATAGAAGCAGGAAAAAGCACTTACCATTTACTAGAAAAGCATCAATCACACAATATTCATATTCAACTTATTGATGAAGGGCAAAAAAAAGTTGAATTATCTGTGAATGGCAATAAATACGAAGTTCAATTAGCAGATGCCTACGATCAATTAGTTGATAAAATGGGCTTGACTCTCGCAAATACTCAAAAAGTAAAAGAAATAAAAGCCCCGATGCCAGGACTCGTTCTAGATGTACAAGTTGAAGTTGGCAAAACAGTGCAAGAAGGTGAAACACTTTTGATATTAGAAGCCATGAAAATGGAAAATGCGTTGCAAGCACCGGGAGAAGGCATTGTAAAAAGTATTGAAGTAAAAAAGGGACAAGCGGTAGAAAAAGGACAACTGCTGATAGCATTTGAATGAGCGATGACTAAAATTAATTGATGAACTGGAAATCTCTAACGGATCGTCTATTTCCAGTAAAGAACAACAAATGACAAATAAGCTATTCAAAGAATTTTCGCCTAGCACTAAACTAGAATGGCTAACTAAAGTAGAAAAAGATCTTAAAGGTAGCTCTGTAAAAATGCTAGACTGGCAAATAATGCCTAGCCTAAAAGTATCTCCCTTTGCACATAGTGAGGATTTGGAGGTGCTTCCACATCCTATCTTAACAAAAAGAGAGAATAACCATTGGGAAATAGGCGAAACGATCATTGTTCAAGATGCCAAAGTTGCCAATGAACAGTCTCTTCATGCACTGGAGAGCGGTGTAACTGCACTCAATTTTCGCTTTGAAAAGCATCTTTCAAAAATTGAACTCACGCAACTCCTAGCAGGTATTCAACATGAGTGGATTTCTACGCATTTTGATATTTCCACTTCTCTACATTTTACTCGCCGACTCGTTGAAGACTTTGTAGAAATTCTAGCGAGTAAAAATCAAAATCCTGCCCACGTTAGAGGCAGCATTAAAAATGATTTTCTTAATAGTCCAAACCTCATCTATTTTAAAGAAATTGAAGTGCTGCTACATTTTAGTTTAGAAGCCTTACCGCATTTTAGTATCATTCAAATAGATTCAAGTGAATCTTATAAGGGTAATCAAAATACAATCAAAGAAATTGCACTACTACTTTCTAAGGCTAATGCTTACCTCAGTAACTTTGAAGACAATTTTGTAGATAGCTTTCAGTTCTCCATAGTAGTTGGCAAAAGTTATTTCGTGAATATCGCAAAAATCAGAGCATTTAAATTGCTCTGGAGCATGATTCAAGAAGCTTACGAAATTGAAACAATCAGTCCCATTGAAGCCACTTTAGCTACTGACGAATTTGTAAAAAATCAATACGACAATATGATAAGTGCTAGCGCACAAGCCATGTCTGCTGTCATAGCAGGAATAGATCGCTTGTATGTTCCACCAGCCAACCAAACAGAGATAGCAGCGGGTACTGCTTTCACGAAAAGAATTGCTCGAAATGTACAGCACTTACTTCAACTAGAAAGCCACTTTGACCATGTTGCTGATCCAGCAGCGGGCAGTTATTATATTGAACAGCTAACCAATACGTTTGCCGAAAAGGCTTGGAGGCAATTTCAGTTATTTGAGCGACTGGGTGGCTATCAGACACAAAAAGAAAAACTCAACCATTGATGAAAAAAATATTAGTTGCTAACAGGGGAGAAATTGCCTTACGCATTATGCGTACCATCAAAAAAATGGGTATCAAAACAGTTGCCATTTATTCTACTGTTGATCGTAATGCACCCCACGTTCGATTTGCAGATGAAGCCATCTGTGTAGGTGGTGCTACTTCGTCAGAATCTTACTTAAAAATGGATGTCATTATTGACGCTGCAAAGCAAACGGAGTCAGATGCCATTCATCCTGGCTATGGCTTCCTAAGCGAAAATGCTGTTTTCGCACAAAGAGTAGTGGATGCAGATATCATTTTTATCGGCCCTAAACCACACGCCATCAGAGTAATGGGTAGTAAGCTAGCAGCAAAAGATGCAGTAAAAGCCTATGGTATTCCTATGGTGCCTGGAGTAGATAAAGCAATCACAGATATTCTTGAAGCAAAAGCAATTGCAGAAAAAATTGGCTATCCCATACTTATAAAAGCTTCTGCTGGTGGTGGTGGAAAAGGAATGAGAATTGTAGAGCAAGAAAAGGAGTTTGAATCACAAATGCAGCGAGCTATTAGTGAAGCAATTTCTGCTTTTGGTGATGGTGCTGTATTTATTGAAAAGTATATTACTTCACCTAGACATATTGAGATTCAAGTACTAGCAGATACGCACGATAATGTTGTGCATCTTTTTGAACGGGAGTGCAGCGTGCAGCGTCGTCATCAAAAAGTAGTAGAAGAAGCCCCCTCTGCTATACTCACGCCAGCCGTCCGAGCAGCTATGGGGGAGGCAGCTGTGAAAGTGGCTAAGGCTTGTGATTATGTTGGAGCGGGTACAGTGGAATTTTTGATTGATAATCAACTGAATTTCTATTTCCTCGAAATGAATACTCGCTTGCAGGTAGAGCATCCCGTCACAGAGCTGATTACAGGAATTGACTTGGTAGAACAACAAGTTCGAGTGGCAAGAGGAGAAAAACTAATATTCCAACAGGAAGATTTAACTATCAACGGTCATGCCCTAGAATTGCGCGTATATGCAGAAGACCCCTTAAATGATTTCTTACCCAATGTCGGAACACTTGAAACTTATGAAATTCCCACAGGCGAAGGCATACGAGTAGATGATGGCTATGAACAAGGCATGAATATTCCTATTTATTATGACCCAATGATTGCTAAATTAATTACTTATGACAACAATCGAATGGCTGCTATTCAAAAAATGAAGCAAGCCATTAAAAATTATAAAATTGAAGGGGTTGCTACTACGCTACCTTTTGGGCAGTTTGTTTGCGAACACGAGTCCTTTGTTAGTGGTCATTTTGATACTCACTTTGTTAAAGAGCACTATTCACCAGAACAAATCAAAACTAGCAATGAGGCAGAGGCAGGAATAGCTGCCGCCATGGCTTTGCGTGCTTATTTGGATCATGAAACTATACTGAGTGTACCGACAACTAACAATGGAGCATGGAAACAACGAAAAGATTGATTTTTTCGCATAGCAGTTACGAGCTAACCTCTGTACTGTATATCATGCGAAATCTCCAAAATCTTTACTGCTAATTTGTGGTGAGCAGCTCTGGTTTTATCTAAATAAATTATATCTTACTATGCAATAAATAGCTCGAACACCATCCTTCCAACCAATCTTTTTACCCTCTCTGTAGGTTCTACCGTAATAAGAAATACCAACTTCGTAGATTCTTACTCTGGGTATTTTTGCAATTTTTGCAGTCACTTCTGGCTCAAATCCAAAACGTTGTTCCTTTAGATCAAGACTTTTAAGTAAATCTGCTCGGAAGAGTTTGTAGCAAGTTTCCATATCTGTTAAGTTCAGGTCAGTGAACATATTAGAAAGGAAGGTTAAAAATCTATTTCCAATTGAATGCCAAAAAAATAAGATGCGATGTGGTTTTCCACCTATAAATCGAGAACCATAAACAACATCTGCCACGCCGTCCAGCATAGGTCTCAACAGCAAGTTATATTCATTAGGATCATATTCTAAGTCAGCATCTTGAATAATGATGAAGTCGCCTGTTGATTGCTGAATACCAGTATGTAGTGCTGCTCCTTTGCCCTTATTGACTTTGTGTTGATGATAGGAAATGAGGAAATCGGGATATTGAATTTGATAATTTTGAATGCTCTGCGCTGTTGCATCCTTGGAGCAGTCATTCACAACGATAACCTCTTTTTCATACCCCTCAATTAGTTCAACAACTCTGATGCGATCCAATATTAGGTGAATCGTTTTTGCTTCGTTGTAAGCTGGAATAACAATAGATAGTTTTTTCAACATCAATAATAAATTCACTTTATCGCCAAAGCTAGAAAAAATGTGGCTATCATCTTAATCTGAAACGAACTTGCAGGATCACTTCGCTCAAATCGAAGCATTAGGCAAATAGTCGCATTGATTATTTGTTGTTTATTGTTCCGCGCTTAGAAACTTTAATCCGATTAGGTAGTCATTATTTCTAGCAATCAATAATTTATGCTCATCGAGCAGCGCAAAGTCCCTAATCTCTCCTTTAATTTTTAAACCTGACTGCTGACTAGGTAAGTATTCAAAGTTACCACGACCATCTCCTTTTAAGAATAGCCCATAAGTACCATCATAAATACCTAGTTCTGGTTTTGAACGGTAAAAGTTACCCCCTAATATTACATCGAGGTTTCCATCTCTATCAAAGTCTTCTATTTCTACACTACGCATTGGTGCAAACTGCGCTTCTATAGGTAAGGGTCGTCCTTCGAAGTTTCCTTTCCCATCATTTAAAAACATCATTGAGCGAAGTTCTGTAACCTCTAATTTAACTGTATTTTTAAGTTGTTGCTCAGAGAAAATAGCTTGAATTGTTTGATTCTTATAGCGCTCAAATTTCAAATACTTTTTTTTGAGTTCTGGTATTTGTGTGATTAGATCATTCCGTAATACTAAAGGATAGGATACTTCTCCTTCGTATTGAGTCAAAATTTGTTCAGCCATTCCATTTTGATCGAAATCATTAATATAAAGTTGTAGCGGTTTATCTGGTTCAGCACTCAGTCTTGTGTTCAATCCATGATTAGTAGCTATAAAATCCATATCACCATCTGCATCTATATCTGCTGCATTTATACAGTTCCAAAGCCCGCTTGGAATACTCGTAGGCTTCTGTTTAAATTGATTGTCTTCATTTATAAATAGCTGAACAGGCATCCACTCCCCCACTACAAGCAAATCCAAGTCTGAGTCATTATCTACATCTAGCCAAGCTGCATCGCTTATCAATCCAATATTTTCTAAGGTAGGTGCTCGTTGTTTTGTAACATTCTTAAATTGACCTGTTCCATCATTTTCTAATAAATAGCCATTTGTTGGTACACCATACAAGAATGGTCGAAATGCAATACCTATAAATAAATCTATATCGCCATCATTATCCCAGTCTGCCGCCTTAATACAAGCCGTCGGCTCAAAACGCGAAGTTGGTAGAAGTTGATTGGATTTTTTAAAGTTGCCCTTTCCATTATTTAAATACAAACGATCAATCAAAGCGGAAGAGCTATTCGGGAATTCACTTCCACCGCTAGCCACGTACAAATCTAAGTCCGTATCGCCATCTGCATCAAAAAAGAGCCCATCTGTATCCTCAGAAATAGCATCTGCTTGAAAAACAGTCTGACTAGTAGCTTTGAATGTTCCATTAGACTGCTGAATAAATAATGCTCCGCTTGAATCCTTTGCTCCGCCAATAAAAAAATCATCTAATCCATCACCATTTACATCTCCACTCGCTAATTTAGGTCCACTTGCTGAGTGCATCTCAAACAATAGGCGGTCTCGATTAAAGTCCGAAAAGGTATTTTCCTTATGTTTATAAAGTTGACTTATCGTTTCGTCCTGTTTAAAAATGGGGGTTAGCGTTTTTATTAAAGGGACTTTTTCTACCTCTAAAGCTTTGTCCTCTGATATCGTTACTATTTGATTAACAGGCACTTGTTTTTGAACACTTTTCTTACCACTATTCCAAAGTACTATTACAGAATCTATTGACTCAATAGTACCTAATCCGAAATGGAGACGATGATCTACACAAGACTGAAAACCACGCATAGGAGCCTGCTCTTGATAAAACTGCTGGTCATCTGCATAGACAGTTATCTGTGCACCTAAGCCAAACGAGTTGCTTTCAGTACCTTTTAGGCTAATAGAAAGAGTATTAAATCCAAGTTGCTGCTTAGATTGATTTTCATAAATAAAAGGAGGCCTATTCACATTATTTACCACTAGGTCCAAATCGCCATCATTATCTAAATCGCCATAAGCCGATCCATTAGAGAAGCTAGGCTCATCCAATCCCCATGCTACTGCTTGATTTTTGAAGGAGTATTCTCCTTGATTTTGAAAAGCGTAATTGGCTATTGCCTGTGAAGGCATAGCGTCTATCAACTTCAGCACTGCCTGCTCTTCCGTTCTGATAATCTCCTTTACTCGTTCAGGATTAGAGTAAAAGTTCAAGTAGTCTTGGTCGAGTAAATCTTTATAAATGCCATTAGCTACGAAAAGGTCTTTCTGACCATCTGTATCCATATCAAAGATGAGTGCCCCCCAACTCCAGTCTGTTGCTTCCACTCCTGCCAAGCGACCAATTTCACTAAATGTATCATCTGCGTTATTAAGTTGCAAGACATTTCTACCAAACTGATGATAGAAGCCACTCTTTAATTTTCGCTGATAAGTATTCCAACTCTCAAATTGTGCTTTAGTCTTGTATCGAGCATCATCCTTTGGGAGCATTTCAGTAACAAATATTTCTGGATAAGCATCATTATTCAAATCTGCCATGTCTGCACCCATAGACCCCATACTAATTTCTCGCATCCAATTTTCCATATCTTCTTTGAATGTACCATCTCTTTGATTGATGTAGAGGTAATCTTTTTCAAAAAAGTCATTGGAGACATAAATATCTTGCCACCCGTCGCGATTAACATCGCCAATTATAACTCCTAAACCAAAGCCAATTGTACTACTATAAATTCCAGCTTCCTCGCTCACATCTTTAAAACGATTCCCTTCATTGCGATAGAGCTTATTGCCGCCATTTGGATCGCGAATGGTTCGATTGATCTGATTCAAATCGCTACCTGTCCCGATGGAACGCAGAGAGTTATTGAGCAAGTAAGCATCTAAGTCCCCGTCTTTATCATAGTCAAAAAAGACCGCATGAACTGAAAGTCCTTCATCCGCTATATTCCATTGTTTAGCTTGCTCCGTAAAAGTACCATCTTGGTTATTGATAAATAGCTCATTGTAGCGATTGATGCCGCCCGGAGGTCCTGACTTACAAACATAAATATCTAACCAGCCGTCTCCATTTATATCCGCCATGCTTACACCTGTTGACCAAACATTACTACAGGCCACTCCTGCTTTTTTAGTTATATCTTCAAATTTAAAATTACTTTTATTTAGATATAAACGATTGTCTGCTGAGTTACCAGCAAAGTATATATCCACTAAGCCATCATTGTTTACGTCACCAATAGCGACACCCGCTCCGTTGTAGAAATTACGAAAAGTGTAAGTATTGAATTCTTCTGTGGATACTAGCTGATTGATGAAATCAATGCCTGTTTGGCGTGCAGAAAGAGACTTAAACAGTGTGTCATTCTGTTGTTCTACTTGGCAAGCAGTGATGCAAACACATACTATAAAACACAATCCTTTGTTCATTCGACTAGGAACTTTTAAAATGACCTAATAGTGGTTGAGCCTTAAAACAGAAACGGCAGGTGTAGGACTACGCTCATCATATCACCCACTCAAATAGCAAAGAGTCGTTATTTAATTCTTGATAATTTACATGATGCTCGTTCATGCGTTGGATGAGTTTTAAATAATCGTCTTTTCTTTTTAATTCAATTCCTACCAGTGCTGCCGCTGTACCTCGACTGTTCTTTTTCCCGTATTCAAATCGAGCAATATCATCATTCGGACCAAGTACATTATTTAGAAACTCTCGCAATACACCCGCTCTTTGAGGAAAGCGAATAATAAAATAGTGTTTTAGTCCTTCATACACCAACGAGCGTTCCTTAATCTCCTCCGTTCTCGTAATGTCATTATTACCACCACTAACAATACAAACAATATTCTTACCCTTAATTTGCTTTCTATAGAAATCTAGTACAGCGATTGATAAGGCTCCTGCTGGCTCTACTACCATTCCCTCTTCATTATAAAGGCTCAAAATGGTTGTACAAACCTTTCCTTCTGGCACGAGTGCGATTTCATCTACCACTTGCTGACACACCCGAAAATTAATGTCCCCTACTTTTTTAACTGCAGCCCCATCTACGAATGGATCAATAGTATCTAATTTAGTAACTGCCCCATTAGCAAAAGAGGTTTTCATGGAAGGTGCACCCGATGGCTCTATTCCTATAATATGTGTTTCAGGACTCATTTGCTTAAATACACTCCCTACGCCACTAATTATGCCACCACCACCGATAGGCGAGAATAAATAGTCTATTGACACTTTGGCATCTTCTAAAATTTCTAAACCTACTGTACCTTGCCCTTCGATCGTACGTTCATCATTGAAGGGGTGTATTATTGCTTTCTGGTTGGCTTCTGCTTCTTTTTTTGCCTCTGCATAGGCATCATCGTAAGTATCGCCTACAAGCACTACTTTAACATGATCTCTACCAAATAGCTTCACTTTTTTAATCTTTTGACTCGGCGTAACTGATGGCATGAATATCTTACCTTCTACTCCCATCTTGTAGCAAGCAAAGGCGACACCTTGTGCATGGTTGCCTGCGCTAGCACATACTACGCCTCTATCCAATATATCTTTGGGTAAAGTTGCCATTTTATTATAAGCACCTCTGATTTTGTAGGATCGGACTACTTGCAAGTCTTCTCTTTTTAGATACACATTACACTCATATTCTTCTGAAAGGCTTGAATTATACAATAAGGGAGTGTGTTCTGCCACACCTCTTAGTCGCACCTTAGCTCTATAGATATTTTCTATTGATATTTGAAACCCTGTATCTTTTTTTGAATCCATGAAGTAAATGTAGTGGTATGTTTATAACTTAGGAAATTCACAAACCTCAACTTTAGTGTACTCAGATAGATTTGACCAATTGAGGACTAATCGGCAGTAATCTTTAACCGTCTTTCATTACAGAGGTGAAAACTAGTGATCGTAAATAGTTTTAGAAATTCAAAGCAGATGCTTTTTCCGTCTGTGTGGAAGGGGATGAGCCTAATGGTACAGAGGGATTATTTCCTGTAAATTGTACCCTTAAGCGATATTGATTACCTAATGAAGCAACCAAAGGACCGAGCATAGTATCCATTAACTCAGCAACCCGTGTTTTAGACTTAGAAAAAATATCACTTTGCATAGCCTCCTGCCTGAAGGCATCTGTCAGTGCTTCCATATCTTGATTAAAGTCTGCTCCTTTCAATTCTCGCATCCAACCTATATTCATTTTATCAACTCTTGGAAACACCTCTAAACTAAGTATTTCAGGCTCTGGTAAAGTAATAGATACGATTTTATTATTTGCATTTACGTCTATTTCGAACTGTTTGTTTAGATTGAAACCAACTTTCATTCGGCTTGTTGCAGAAATTTCAATATCAGTTGATGAGACCGCATAACCCCAAACTTTAGTTTTTAAATTTCTACTTAGGGCTTTAGTATCCGTTACTTCCATTGTTGCCAGTTCTGCAATGGCTCGCTCTACTCGTTCTTGCACAAAACCTTTTGAACGTGAAAAGTCTTCAATGGCGGCTCGTTCTTCTAGGCGTTTAATCATAGGTCGGAGTCCCTCCGAAAAAGCGATACCACAAGGGGTTTCAACTTTACTCCCCTTTGCTGCAAATGCACCCCCTTGTGTTTCTAATACGGTAGCTAAGATATCTGTAATAAGCGCACAAGTATGCCTAGAGGCTACTTCATTAAAATAGTCCGTAGCGTCCATTAATTCTGTACCATACCATGATTTATAACCCACTGATGAGGTATCCTGAAGCATAGTAAAATCATTGTAGTAGAGATTTCTATACAAATCGTGTCGTCTTTCGTATTCTTTTTCAATTTGCCCCTTTGTTGAGCTATCTAGTCCCATTCTATTGGCAACATGATTGAGTAAAGAGAGATTAAAATCATATACCAATTTATCAAATTCTCGTTGATAACGATTAGGATTAGAAAGGACAGCCAAAGCGTTATCGGTATCAATGTTCGCTCGGAAATCGGCAGGCATATAAGTCAAATGGTACTCCTTAGGAACAGTTGTATAGGATCGTTTATCGCTATTACTACCTCCCCCCAGCAATCTGAATAACACAAATGCTGTTCCTACAAAAATAAGCAGAAAAACCAGTAACTTAGGTAGTGTAGCCAACAGCCCTCGTTTTCTATTTTCGTAATTTGCCATTTTCCTCTAGTTACTTTTTAGTTTGAATTACTGCTATTTAGGACGTACAATACATTTAACTAGGCACAAATATCTTAATTTTCCGCTTAAATTCATTGCAAATTTGACTTATCGCTTATTTGAGTATTCGCTTAGTTTTTTTCCTAAGTTGAACAATATTTTAGCTATCATAAATAGTTGTTATTCTATGGATGCAAAACAAAATTATGCTGACGATATTGAAATTAGAAGTGAAGAGGTACAAGAAATACTTGGTACACCTCCAAAGTGGATTGTGCGCTGGGGAACTACTACCATTTTACTGGTGCTGCTCGTGCTAGGTTATGGAAGTTGGACATTCAAATACCCCGAACGCATAGAAGCTCCTATTACCATTACCTCTTCCATACCGCCCACAAATATTATTGCTCCGACGACAGGATATATTGATTTGTTATTTGTGAAAGATGGAGATACTGTCAAAGTAGGTGATTTTCTAGGTATCATTCAAAATCCAACTAGTTTTGAAGATGTTATTCGTTTAGAGACTTATCTAACCAATTTTGATGCACTCAGCGAAAATGCCAGCTTAGACATTCCCACCCCAAATAAGAACCTAGTGCTTAGCGGAGATTTGCAACGAAGTTATTCTAGTTTTACGCAAGCCTACGAGACCTATGAATTTGGTATTCGAGGGAGTTCAGAGCAGAAAACCGAAAGTCGCTTACAACGCCAAATCAATAAATTACGGGAGAATAATCGCATCAATGAGCAGCGAAAAACGGAAACTAATCGGCGTATTGAGCAACTCAAAGGGCTTTTGAAAGACAAGCAGGATAAATATGTAAAAGGTCAGGTAGCCGTTTCGGAAGTAGAAAAAACCTCTGAGCAAATCGAAGCACTGCGTCGTTCTATTGATCGCTACGATATTGAAATCAATGAAAATGACCTTGAAATAGAACGACTCCGAAATCAGATTGCAGATAATGTACAGCGCTTGAAACAGGAGAATATTAGTAGCTATGTCAACTTGAATGAAAGCATTCAACGGCTGAGTAGTGCTATTGAAACTTGGAAACAGAAATATATTCTTACAGCACAACGCGAAGGGTTAATAACTTTTTACAATGCTACAGAAGCCACTAAAAAATACTTCACAGTTGGCGAAACGGTCTTGACCATTCTTCCTTTAGAAACGACTATTGAAGAAGGCAAAAATGCCATCATTGGAGAAGTTTCTATTCCAATTGATGGTTCTGGGAAAGTAACAAAAAAACAACTCGTAAAGGTTAGTTTTGATAGCTATCCGGCTCATGAATATGGCTTAGTTTTAGGAGAAGTTGCCCAAAAATCTAGATTACCTAAGGCTGATCGCTACATTATTGATGTTCGATTTCCAAATAGCTTGACCACTAATAAAGGTATTGAACTCAATTTCGATCAACAAATGACTGGTAGGGCAACCATTATTACTCAAGATAAACGCTTCATTGAGCGCATTTTTGAGCGAGTCATCAATATTTTTATTTGATGTTAATCATCAATCTGTCAATACCCAAGCATCCTTAGCAAACCTACGGCGAACATCACTTAGCGCTTTATTAAATTCATTCTCTTGACTGTAAGCATACTGTATGCCGATACAACGTCTTCCACTACGAGTAAAGCGATAAGGGACATATCCTGCTTTCTGAATAGCTAGCACCTGTCGTTCTGCATTTTCTTTACTATCAAATGCACCAACTACAATAATTTTGATCGCACTATTAACTGCTGTGGCAGCCTCTGTATTGATGCGATTGGCAACTCTTGATTCATTCTTTGTTGGTATTGGTGCAGAAGGTGTTGCTACAATAGTATCTATCTCATTATTTTCTTCAAATTTATTTTCCTTGATCGGCGAGGGCGCTTCCACAATGTCCTGCCCCTGCGATCGAGAATACAAATTTGACCAAATAGTGTAAGCAGCAACAGCAATTGCAATAGCCCCTAAGACGATCAAAGTCCACTGTAAGTATTGACCATACTCAATAGGGCTTTTGCTAGAGGCTTCTTCAATCGGCTCAATAGCAGGTGCTGAAAACTTTACTTTATCTACTGTTTTAGCTATTGTTGGTTTAGCTTGAAGGTTGGGCAAACCATAAGATTGAGCATTATAGTTTTGATCGGCTGCCGTAAATTGTACAACATCATTGTATTGATAAAATCGACCTATTCTATTTAGCGGAACAGTCTCACCATTGGCTAACCGATCCTTCAAGTCAGTGACAAATTGATCTACCTGCCGAGAAGCTTCAGCATAAGATAAATTATTCTTTTTAGCTACTTGATCTATCAAAAGTCCATCATCCACCACGAGATTTCGATTGAATTCGATAGTATTGGAAGGAGGAGTAATCTTTCCAGTCACAGGATCATGGTAAGAAGCCTGATAGAAAGTCGTTATTCCTCCAAATTTTGGAAGGGTAACAGAGTTATACTCGTACAGTAGGTCTGCAATTGTAGCAGCGATGTTTAAGCTCATATTGTTTATGACTTAGAAGTAGTAAGCAAGAAATATTTACACCTTAGCAGACGATGACTTTATTCTACTTAAAACTTATATGTAAATCCAAAACGAATATCAAATGGCAGTACCAAAGAGTTATCTGGTTCTGTTACATTGTAGATGGCTAATATTTCATACGCAAAAAGTCCGCCACTGTTGTATCCCGCACCTAAATAAAAATTCTGTCTAGGGTCTCTTTCTGTAACAGGTTCTCCATCTACGCCAATGATAAAGCGGTTTCCAAAGTCAGTCAGTACTACTTGACGATTTTCAAATTCTCCTTCTACATGGGCAAAAAAGTTGCCCAATACCTTGTATCTAGTAAAAACTCCAAAGGCATAAGAGAGTGGTTGAACAGAATGTATCTGCCCATCGTTTCCCGTACCTTTAAAGTAAGAATACTCTAGGCTCAGGCGAGGCCCGATAGAAAAATCATTATTACCCTCGAAGGCTTTAAATCCTACCATTGGGGAAATTCCTAGTACAAAAGCACTAAATCCACTAGAGCCACTAAACCCTAAATTGAATCCACCACCATACCAAAGCCTGTGCTTGATACTGCCGCTTTCATCAAAATATTGGTCAACTTCTGATTGTCTTTTACTTTTTTGTCCATAAATATCTGTGGTGAAAAAAGTAACAAAAAAGCACCCAAGTAAGAATAAGAATAATGTTTGTTTCATTTTTTTAATTTATGTAAGCTAGTGCAAATGAGAATGATTGATCATTAGTCGGTTCTATAATGCGACGTTGCTCCATATACTTTATCCAGTAATTAATACTTTTAGGTAAATCTGCGCCACCTCCTTGAGTTAATGTAAATTGCTGACCAAAATGTATGGCTAATAGTCTTGTAACGCCAGTTACATAATAATTTCGATAAGAAGACCCAGCAAATGAAGGCGTAAGATCATATCTTAGAATAGTACCAATTTTTTCAAAATCTAATGTTCCCTTATCGTTCTCAACATCCACACCAAAAGACTTTAAATGATGCCGATAAAATTGTTCTTTACTCATAGATTGTAAATTAGACGCTATTTCTGCCCTAAATATCGCATTTGAATAATCAAATATAGGCAATCCAAAGTTTTCTAATAAAAAATTGTACTCTAGTTCAGGGCTTAAGCGATTGTAAACTCTCAAAACAACTGGTATCTGAGCATAAGTAACTTTTTTTAAAATATTTTTTTGTATCTGAGCTTTAGCAGCATCAGTAGCATCTAGGCTAAAGGAATATGCAAGTTGTTGTTCTATATTTTGGTTGATACCCTCCAGTTTTGCTAGTGCAATCAGTGCTTTTTCTTGTATGATTTCATGATTAGCAGTTTCGTAGTATTCATTAAGTGATTTTCGCAATTTGTTGTAAAATGATTTTTTTACCTCGCTATTTTTCAGATAATAGTCAAACCATTCTAATTCAAATAACTCGCTAAAGATAGAGCCAAGTTGACTAGCAGAAAAACGATCTGCTTGGCTTAATATATATTCGATTGTCTTGGGTACATTATCCACATTGAATAACTTCAAAATAGAAATGAAATCGCGCTGACTTATATCTATATCTTCTATGTACTTCAAATCTTCACTTATCGTAAGTTGAGGTTTTATTTTAAGCCGCCTGATGTATCGTGGATTCACCTTTTTTAGTGCTTCTAGGCATAGCCGCCTGTAGGTGGCTTGATAAAATGGCGAAGTAGTAACACTATTAATGTCATTGATACTTAACGTATTACTAAGGTTGAGTTGATTTAATTTAATTTCAACAAAAATTGTCCCCCAGTTTTTGTAATTGGTGCTATCTGCTTGCCAATAATTAAGCCATCTAGTCTTGGCTAATTCCCCTCGCTCTCGAAAATCGTAAGCATATATTTTCTCTAACAATGCCAGTACTTCTGTTTCAACCTTGGATGCTTCAAGTAGTTGCATCAAATAAGGTACTTGTGCTAGCTCTACGTGCAAGCCTAGATATAGAATCAGCTTTAGCTGATTTCGTGGTTCTTGTGATGCTAATATTTCGGCTGTGATTGCTTCATAATCTTCGAGAGTAGGTTTTGGAAGCAAATTCAAATCAAAGTCTGTTGTGATAAGGTCTTTCCATGTGTAGAGTTCAATGACTTCAACATCATTAATCAATTGTCCTATTTGACTAATGATATCTTCGTCGGTCTCAAATTCGAGCATATCATTGAGATTTTTAGCAATCATTGTATTAGATACGTCTATCTTTGAGCGGTAAACCTTACAGATTCCTCTAGTCCCAATTCGATCAAATAAATAGGCTTTTTTCAGATAGAGCCTTAGTTCTTTTTCGTTAGCTTCAATGGCTTTCCAGTACTTGGCGTACAATTTATTGAGTATCCAACCAGCAGAAAACAATACTTCTTCATTAGCTGCATTCAGCATTGCCCAGTATTCTATTGCTGTTATTTCGCTCAGTGCTATTTTATTTATCACCGCTCGTTCTAGCGCATATCGTTTTTTGGGAGATTTTTCGATTCTTAGCTTTTGTAGGATAGTGTCAACTTGCTCACTAGCACTGTAAGTAATATTGTTTCTCTTACAAAAATCCACTAAATGACTAAGTTGTTCCAGATAATAGAATTCAATTGGTGGTAAGTTTGTATTATGATTACGAAGAACAGGGCGAAATCTACCCACTAACGGAATCATTTCGGCAGGCTTTGCTTCTACTAAGTTTAGATAAGATTCTAATGCTACTGAATCATTCGTGGAAGTCAACCGCTGAATGGAAAGTTTTAATCGTTGTTCGACAGTCAAAGAGATCGTTTTATTGATAAATTTTGACCGATTACTATCCCAAGTGTAATCGTTGAAGTGGCTCGACCAGTAAGTTAAATAGTTTAATACTGCTTGCGGATCATTTGTCCAGTCAGGCTCTAGTACAAATTCTTTTTTCCAATTTTGAATCTTGACTTGAGCCGCTACCAAATCCTGAATAAGATCGTGTGTTTGAATAGCCTTTTGAAACTGCTGCTGTTGTACATAGCGATAAACTTTTATAGCTAAATAGTAAAGCGTTCTTGGATGCTTGCTTTGCAGCAAATCTTGTAGTGCATTTTGTCTTATCCATTCTAAACTATCTGATTGCACAAATATTTTTCCATAAAAATCGGCTGGATAATCAAAATAATAAGGTCTGATATTAAAGAAAGCATTATATCCACTCCTCCTCATAGATTCTACACTCTGCAACGAGTCCAAGAAAGATTGATACTTATTCAAAGAATTACCTTGCTGAAATCGTAAATTACAAATTTCAACTAATCGTTCGATAGCCATTCCTTCGTTAAGTATTTTGTCGTTCGCTAGATCAATAATAACTTGTACAGTTCGCTTGTCCTTTAGCGGAGTAACGGCTTTGCTTATAGCTTCATAGAGCTTTACTTCTGCTCCTTTCCGCTTGAATTTTCTTTGCTCTAACTGGTTTAACAAAAACAAATAACCTTCTTCCAGTCCTAAATTACTAATTCGTTCAACCTGCGTGATCGCACTTTCGATTGATCCTATTTCAAGGTCTTGTTGTAGGCGAAGAATGTGTTGTCTCAATCGAGTTGTTCGATCAACTTGTTCTTTTGTTTCGGTGGCTTCTAATGTATAATAGACGCTTCTTTCCTCGAAGGGTGTGATATAAAAAATATTGAGTAAGTCAGAAAACTGAATTAAAGATTCATTGTCGTAGTAAAAATCTAACACCTGCTGCTTAGTTGTGTAGGCGGAAATTGTAAATTCTCTCGGTGTGAATGCCGTATATTTTTGAAGCACTTGCAATGCCTCTCGCTTGACGGAAGGTTTATCTAGCAGCAATCCTATATCTCTAATAGCCCTTCTTTTTCCTTGCTGAAGATTTATTTCAATTTCATCCAAAACAAAAAAATAATCTACTAGTAGTCTTCTTTGCGCTTGCAGAGTAGGAACTATTAATGCGACCAAAAGACAACACAGTATAATTTTAGTTTCTGATAGTATGCTTAACCTCATTCGATCTCTGTCTTTTAAGGGTTGGGCGTCTAAATCGTTTCTATTAAATAAGCTATATAGATGAACAGAGTCAAATATACTTATATTTTTCGCTAAAATTGTTAAACTATAATATCCTCACCTTCGAACAATCTACCACCACGGCATCTGAAAATTCGAGCTGGGAAATTTTGTAAAATGCGATAGTCATGTGTAGCAAATAAAACAGTTGAATTATGCTGTTTTGCCAACTTTCTGAGTAGAATTAGTACATCATCTGCTGTTTCGGGATCGAGATTACCTGTAGGTTCATCTGCAATAATCAGTTCTGGGTCGTTCAACAAGGCTCGTGCAATTACAACTCGTTGTTGCTCTCCTCCTGAAAGCGTGTGAGGCATTTTATTTAGCTTATCGGCTAAACCTACTTCTTCAAGTTTGGTAATTATTCGTTTCTCAATTGCTTTTTTATCCTTCCAACCTGTTGCTTTTAGAACAAATTCAAGATTAGCTTTCACGTCTCGATCTGTCAATAAGTTAAAATCTTGGAAAATGATACCTAATTTTCTTCTCAACAAAGGAATAGCGTTTCTATCCAAAGTCAATAAATTGAAGCCGGCTACTTCCCCAATTCCCTCTTTCAAAGGAAGCGCAGCATAAAGTGTTTTAAGCAGGCTTGATTTTCCTGTTCCAGTCTTGCCAATGAGGTAAGTAAATTCTCCACTACTTAAAGCCAAAGAAATATCCTTCAACACTAAATGTGTACCTTGATATATACTAGCACCACTCAATCTAGCTATGGGTTTGGACATTCTCTCCTTAATTTAGCTCATGAAAAATTGATTTTACACTTGTTGTTTTATGCTTTACCCTTTTTTTCAACTCTTCTCAATACACACTTACCACGCCTTCGTTTTAGAGAAAGCGGGGTCTCGTAAACCTCCTGCCAGAATCCTTCTAGGGTATTTTCTGAGTCAAAGATACTTCGATTGTGAACGAACTGATAAGTTTTTACGTGGGGAGGTAAGTCCTCTGGAAAATTGGGAAAATATTTTCTATCACCTAGCCATATTGAGCGATCTCCATAAATGTATCCTTTAATTTCCATTTCTGTAATTGTGCCATCTTCTTCGTGCACATAGGAAACACCATTGACAATATTTCCTTTTACTTCAAGATAAAGTTCAAATATTAGCCCTACTTTCTCGGAATTAAGATTTTTGGTAATATATCCTTTCCAATGACCATTCAAATATTTATTTTGAGCAAATCCTACGATAGTCGTAACCAATATTAGACAAGTTACCAAAATAGAACGCAGCATATATTTTTTTGATCTTGATGAATGGGAGTTTTCTACTTTTGCCATTAGTTATACAATTATACCGTAATTAAAATGTAATAATAGGTTTAAGGTAGCAATTCATAATTAGGTTACCAAACTATTAAGATTTAGATAACAGAATTTCAGACAAACAGATGACAATAATTGTCGGACAGGTACTGCTGATGATAGGTGTGCCTTACTTATCCCAGCGTTTTACTCGATATATTAAAATAGAAAAGTGGATAAGTCCTGTAGTGCTGTGCTACACTGTTGGAATTGCCGTAGCAAATTTAGAGTTAATAGTTTTGGATGATGGTCTTTCTAAGCAGTTTACTGAAATTACTATTCTACTAGCCATTCCACTACTCCTTTTTTCAACGGATATAATTAATTGGCTCAACTATGCTAGAAGTACTATTTTGTCCTTTTTAATGTGTGTATTGAGTGGTATTATTATCACGGTTTTGATGGCGTGGCTATATCAATCGAAAGTTGACCCTGTTTGGCAGTACTCTGGCATGATGCTGGGTTTATTCACTGGTGGTGCGCCTAATATGCAAGCAGTTGGTTTGATGTTGAACGCAAATGAAGAGATGATCGTACTGGTAAATGCCGCTGATATTTTCTGCGGTGGGGTTTATCTAATTTTTCTCACTTCTGTCGCTCATCGCTTTTTTGGATTATTCCTTACTGACTTTGATGCAAGCAAACAAATAGGAGAAAAAACAATCGAGCATCTACAACCTAATCTTAAATATTATTTTATCACAGTCAGTTTAGTGCTATTAGTGATGGGGTTATCACTTGGTCTTACTTTTTTGATGACTGGAGACTTAAAGTCCATCATATTAACTCTGCTACTTTCAACGACATTCAGTATTGCACTATCTTTCCTACCAAAAGTCAGAACTCTACCTAAAACTTTTGAGATGGGAGAATACCTGCTGCTCATTTTTTGCGTCGCTATTGGGCTGCTTGCCGATTTTGATAATGTACTCGAAAAAGGAGGAATGGTGATTCTGTTTATGGCAAGTATATGGCTGGGAATTGTGATATTACATACTTTATTTTGCTATCTCTTTGGAATTGATAAAGATACGCTAATGATAACTTCTACTGCAGCAATCTACGGTCCCATTTTTGTAGGTCAAGTCGCTAGTGCCATCGGTAATAAAAGCCTTGTTTTTTCAGGTATGGCGACAGGATTAATTGGCTATGCAATTGGTAATTATTTAGGCATTGCAATTGCTTATTTGCTCAAATTCTGGCTATAACTTAGATGTAACGTTTGCAGATAAATAACTCTAACACATCGAATAGCTTACGACAGGAATTTAATATTTATGTATTATATTTGGTTGATATCTGACGACATCTATCATAAATAAAAATTCAATAAGCTATGCGAAAGACAACTATTACAACATTTTTTTGTGCATTTTTTGCTATTTCAATGCTGCTAGCACAAGAAAGGATACTACCTACTGATTCGGTGGTAATTACGCAGCACAAAACAATTATTCAAGGAAAAAGTATAAACTATACTGCTCAATGTGGCACTCAGCCTGTCTGGAATGAAGCGGGCAAACCAATTGCTTCTTTATTCTATACTTACTACACTAGAGAAGGTATTAATGATCGTTCTGAACGTCCATTGATTATTTCCTTTAATGGAGGTCCTGGCTCTGCATCTGTCTGGATGCACTTGGCTTACACTGGTCCCATGATATTGAACGTGGATGATGAGGGTTACCCATTACAGCCTTACGGTATAAAGCAAAATCCACATTCAGTGCTAGATGTAGCGGACATTGTTTTCGTGAATCCAGTAAACACAGGCTATTCGAGAATACTAGACAAGGAGGCTAAAAAAGAAACTTTTTTTGGTGTGAATGCAGACATAAAATATTTAGCCGAATGGATTACGACTTTCGTAACGAGAAATAACCGTTGGCGTTCTCCAAAGTATTTAATCGGTGAAAGTTATGGAACAACAAGAGTTTCAGGACTAGCATTAGAATTGCAAAATCAGCAGTGGATGTATCTAAATGGAGTAATTCTCGTGTCGCCTACTGAGCTAGGAATTGAGCGAAATGGACCAGTAGGAGCAGCGAATCGATTGCCTTATTTTACAGCTGCTGCTTGGTATCATGAGCAACTCGAACCGAGCCTGCAATCAAAACCACTGACCGAAGTACTAAAAGCATCAGAGGACTATACAATCAACAGACTAATTCCAGTAATGGCAAAAGGTGGTTTTGCTAGTGATGAAGAAAAAGAAGATGCAGCAAATATGATGGCTAAATATTCTGGAATAGATAAAGCTACAATATTGCAACATAACTTGGATGTACCGACTAGTTTCTTTTGGAAAGAGTTGCTGAGGGCTGAAGGTTATACAGTGGGAAGATTAGACTCAAGGTATAAAGGCTTAGATAAAAAAAACGCTGGTGATCGTCCAGATTACAATTCCGAACTAACTTCGTGGTTGCATTCTTTCACACCAGCTATTAACTATTATTTGCAAGAAGTTTTGGCATTTAGGACAGATTTACCCTACTATATGTTTGGGCCAGTGCGCCCTTGGGATCGTTCCAATGACAATACAGGTGAAAATTTAAGGCAAGCCATGGCACAAAATCCTTATTTAAAGACTATGATACAGTCGGGATATTTTGATGGAGCAACTTCTTACTTCGATGCAAAATATACAATGTGGCAGCTTGATCCAAGTGGTAAAATGAAAGAACGCCTTAGCTTTAAAGGCTACGAAAGTGGACACATGATGTATCTAAGGTCAGAAGATTTAAAGGCCGCCAATGATCATATTCGTGATTTTATTAAGGATACTCTGCCTGCTAAAGGTGAGGCAGCTAAGTATTGATGAAGAGAGGAAGCACTACTATTGAGTGCTTCCTCTTTATATACCATTGTAAATAAGCTAGTAAGACATGCTATAAAAATGCTAATTGTCTTACTACTCAAAATAACTGTGATTATGTATTACTGCCAAACTGGAGACTGTGGCGAAGTAACATGCTCAAATGCTTGCTCAAAATCCGCTTTAATATCATCTATGTGTTCAATGCCTACGGACACGCGCAACTGATTGGGTAGCACGCCTGCTGCCGCTTGTTCCTCCGCTGCTAATTGCTGATGAGTAGTGGCAGCAGGCTGAATAATTAATGTCTTAGCATCTCCCACATTTGCCAAGTGACTTATCAACTTCAAGCTATCTACAAACTTTGTGGCATTTTCCTTAGAACCTTTCAAGGTAAAAGAAAGCACACCTCCAAATCCATTCTGCAAGTATTTTTTAGCATGATTGTGATTTGGATGGTTTTCTAATCCAGGATACCAAACTTGTTCTATTTGAGGATGCTGCTCTAACCATTTTGCTAATGTTAAAGCATTGTCCGCAGTGCGTTGCACTCTGAGTGAAAGGGTTTCTAATCCCTGAAGTAATAAAAACGCATTAAACGGACTCATGGCAGCACCAAAATCGCGTAAGCCTTCCACTCTTGCACGAATGGCAAAAGCTATATTGCCAAAAGGTCCTTCTGTGCCAAAAACATCCCAAAATACCAAACCGTGATACCCTTCTGATGGCTTTGTAAATTGCGGGAATTTACCATTACCCCAATTGTAATTTCCTGCATCTACAATTACACCACCGATAGAAGTACCATGTCCTCCAATCCATTTTGTAGCAGATTCTACAACCACGTTTGCCCCCCAGTCGATTGGACGACACAAATATCCTCCAGCACCAAAAGTGTTATCTACGATTAATGGTAAGTCATGGTCTTTAGCGACTGTCGCAATTCCTTCAAAATCAGGTATATTGTAGCGTGGATTACTGATCGTTTCACAGTAAATTGCTTTAGTGTTTTCATCAATTAGACGCTCGTAATCACTTGGCTTTTCACCACTTGTGAATCGCACTTCAATGCCCAATCGCTTGAAGGCTACTTTGAACTGATTGTAAGTTCCGCCATATAAGTTGGAAGAAGAAACAAAATTATCACCTGACTGTAAAATATTATTTAAAGCCAAAAACTGAGCCGATTGTCCTGATGCAGTAGCAACAGCCATTACTCCGCCTTCAAGTGCTGCTACTCGTTTCTCAAAAATATCAGTTGTTGGATTCATGATTCGGGTATAAATATTCCCAAATTCTTTTAATGCAAATAGGTTAGCTCCGTGTTCACTATCTTTAAATGTGTAAGAGGTGGTTTGATAAATCGGAACAGCTCGGGAGCGTGTAGTTCCTTCTACTTCTTCCTGTCCAGCGTGAAGCTGCAAGGTTTCAAATTTCAAATTAGACATAATCTGATTAGTTTTAATATGAAAAAAATATTCTTAATATTTGTTCTTGGAAACTGGATGTTAAAATTTGGATAGACGATGTAGCTCTGCAACATAAGATGAACAGAATAAATGTAACAGAACCGTATTGAGTCGCTGGAAATGACATATCTCTTAATTTTATTTTTCCAAAAATATTTTGGCAGGATGTGGCACCACTGCATAAGATGCAAGGTTGCCAGAGTTTCATAGAGCCTGATCTCTCCACTCTTCTTTATAAAATCACTATTTCAAATGATGTGGTCTAATTACAAACAAATTTGCAATTACTTAAAACAAAGATAGATGCTTGTTTGGATAAAATCTAGTTAGAGGATAAATAATAGCAATAATTAACACTTTTTAACAATTAAGTATTTATGATTATAATTACTTCCTCATCTTTTAGCTTGAAAGATAAGTTCTAGACGAGTAGGCATTTCAAGTGGCGAGAAGTCTCGCAAACGATTAAATACGACAGCCACTGTAAAGTTATCCTTTATCAACTCTGCTTTTAGGTTAATTGCGTTGGGAATTAACTCTACTCGATTCCCTGTATTAAATGGAATTGCTTCTCGAAAGAATATTTCTCGACGGCACTTTTGAAAAATATTCTCTTGCGAAATATCATTATCATCACAAATGCGTACTACAATTTCATCTACAAAACTATAATCTGCCAAATTTCCCTGTACTCCTCGCACAATTGCAGCCGAAGGACTAATTTCTACAATATCAACTTCATCAATGTTACCAAAGAAAGCCGCCTTATTGGTAGGAATATCTCGAATAATAAAAAAATGAGCATCAATTGTATTCAATCCTGCTGGTACAGTAAATTGTAGATTCGGATATTGCATGTCAAATGCAACGTTGATACTATCTCCATTGCATTGCCATAAAATTAAAGCCAGTAAAGGCAAAAAGTATTTTAGCATAGCCACTAACTTTTTGGGTAACTCAATGCAACTGCTATCGTGAGTATTTAACCCTCAAGGCTTTTAACTCTCTTCAACAAAAAATATTTTGCTCAGTAATGGACAAAGAACAAATATTGCATTTTGTCCATTACTAAAGTTCTCGAAAACATCTGTTGATACAACTTTTCAGCTATGAAAAACAGAAGCTACCTAATATAATCTGGAACATCATATCGTCCTAAATCCTTGAGGAGCTTGTAATGATTTATCACTGCGTCTGTAAACGTGCGTTCTGCATGATAAGGAATACCAAACTCGGTGGTAGTGGCTTGCACAATCGGTGCAATTGCAGGATAATGAACATGGCAGATATTGGGGAAGAGATGATGTTCTACTTGATAGTTTAATGATCCAAAAAACCATGTAATAAATTTATTCTTCATCGCATAGTTAGTAGTTGTGAGCAATTGATGCACTAGCCAATTCTCCTTGATGGTATCTTCTCCATCCTTGGGGTTGATAATATCACAAGAAGGTATAATATGAGCTGTTTGAAAAATAGCACTCAAAATAGTGCCTGCGACAACTAGCTGCGTAATAAACATACTGATAACTAGTCCCGTAGAAACATTCAGCATATAAACCGGAATCAGTAAGAAGAAGAAGAGATAAGTAAATTTCCTTAAGATTGTTCCTAAGTATAATTTAATAAATGCTTTTCGACCTTTAATCAGGCCTAGATTTCTATACTTATGTAGCTTGATAAAATCTTTTGCTGTCATCCAGATGATAACTGGAATAATATAAAAGAAAGAAACATATATATGTTGAAATCTATGAAACCATCTTCTAGGTTGATTAATAGAAAATCTAAGCACATACCTTGGAGCAATGTCCTCATCAGCATCCTCAATATTAGTGTAAGAGTGGTGCAGCACATTATGCTGAATTTTCCAAGTGCTAGGTTCAACGCCAATAGACATTACTGCAATTTGCATTAGATTATTAATCTTCTTTGATTTGGTGTAAGAACCGTGCAAGACGTCGTGCATCACACTCGTCCCAATGAATGCTTGTCCTACACCCATCATTCCCCATAGTAAAAATAGAGTAGGTATGTGGGTAATGCCTCCAAAAATAATGATGAAGTAAACTGCAAAGTAATAGCTCAAGCCAACAATCGTCTTCAAAACCATCTGCCGATTAGCATTTCTACTAATATTGTTGTCTTCAAAATAAGCATTGACTCTTTGCTTTAAAGTGCTTGCAAAAGCAGCGTTTATTTCTCTGGAGAACTTATAATTAACCATAAAAGGATTTTTTTTTATTTGCTTTAAACGTATTTGCCATTGAACATTGGAAGAGAGACGGTACTATACTTACTTAGTAATACTCATAAAGGTATGATTTTATGTACGGCTACAAGACTAACTACATTTTTTTGACGAAAAGATTATATCGACTAGAAGCTGCATGCTGCACTTAGCATACGTTTCTTACCATTTAGATCCTCATAAATTTTAACCTGCTGGAAGCCTTTGTCAATAATCATTCGCTGTACTTCTGCAGCATTAAATTCGTTCAATTCAAAAAAGAGTTTACCTCCAGATTTTAGATTATGAAGGGCAAAGTCGCTTACTGTTCGATAAAAAATTAAAGCATCTTGATTTTCTACAAATAGGGCTAGTGCTGGTTCATATTTCTTTACCCATTGTGGCACTTTATCCATTTCTCGATGTGAAATGTAGGGTGGATTACTCACAATGACATCAAAACGCCCCAATTTTGGCCATCCTTCTTCATTTAAAATATCCTGCTGTAACCAAAAGATAGGCTGTTTTAGTGCCTTGGCATTTTCAACAGCTACGGCTAAGGCTAATACACTTACATCTAGTCCAGCCACTTTGGACATGGGCAAATGTTGCTTCAAAGCAATAGAAATACAACCCGATCCCGTACCAACATCCAAGATACGACCATTAAAAGCCTTGCCTAAAGATTCGATTACTAAAGCCACTAACTCTTCCGTCTCCTGTCGAGGAATGAGCACGTTAGCATTGACTTTAAATTTCAAGCCATAAAAATCAGCCTGCTTCAAAATATACTGAATAGGCTCGTGTTGGAGCAAGCGCTTCTCGATATCTTTTAGCTGCTTAAAGTCTTCATCAGAAAAGGCATAAGAACTTGAAAACGAAAATTGATTAAACACATCTTCAAAGACAATTCGAGCAATACTCTTGGCTTCTGTCTGATCGTAAATCAAAGCTATATTTTCACAAAACTGCTGATATGCTAATTTTACCGTCCTCACTCCTACCCTAGTCTATTTTTAAAATCGCTGTAGTCGAATCCACGCAGTAGTTCAACTGCTCCATCTTCTTTTTCCAAACAAATACTCGGATGCTTCACACCATTAAACATTGTTGTTTTGACCATTGTGTAGTGAATCATGTCTTCAAAAACTAGTTGCTGCCCAATTTGTAATGGTACGTTAAAAGAATACTCTGATATGTAATCACCTGCCAGACAACTCACTCCACCAATTCTGTAAGTTGGCTTTCCTTTAATAGGGTCGCTTGCGCCTGTAATTGTTGGGCGATAAGGCATTTCCAACGTATCGGGCATGTGTGCCGTGAATGAAACATCTACAATGGCTGTCTTTACTCCACGATTTTCAACAATATCCAAAACCGTAGTTATCAAATCACCTGTTTGCCAAGCAATAGCAGAGCCGGGTTCTAGTATTATTTCTAAGTTAGAGTATCGTTTCTTAAAATTTTTCAGCAGATTTATCAGATGCTCAATATTGTAGTTCTCACGAGTCATCAAATGTCCACCGCCCATATTCACCCATTTGAGTTGAGGTAAATATTGCCCAAATTTCGATTCAAACACTTGCAGAGTCTTCTCCAATTCATAGGAAGTTGATTCACAAAGCGTATGAAAGTGCAGTCCTTCAATTCCATCAGGCAAACCATTGGCGAAGGCTTCCTCCGTAACGCCCAGTCGAGAGCCTTTTGCAGCAGGATTGTACAAATCTGTTTCAACTTCTGAATATTCTGGATTCACTCGAATACCACAAGAAATGGAATGCTTGGAATTTTGAACCTGCTCTTTGTAGTGTAAATACTGACGAACAGAGTTGAACGTCAGATAACTGCTATACTGTATAATTTCTTCAAAATCCTCTGGCAGATATGCCACAGCATACGTATGGGCTTTCACACCCATTTCTTCAAATATTAGTCGAGCTTCATTGAGCGAACTTGCCGTTGCACCACTCAAGTATTGCTTCACCAAAGGGAACAACTGCCAATTTGCAAATGCTTTTAGTGCTAGAATAATAGAAACATCTGCTGCTTCCTGCACACTTTGAAGAAGTGCCAAATTTGACTTGAACTTAGAAACTTTAATAATGAAATAAGGAGTGAGCATTTTTTATTTTATATGTTAAATCACTACAAGAATATACACCTGTTTTCAACCACTACAACTCTAAATCCACACCTACCTGTTCATGCCAAGGCAGTCCTTTCTCGCCGAGCAAATCCAAGAATGGGTCTGGATCAAATTCCTCTACATTTTTCACGCCCACACCTTTCCACTTTCCAGTTAACATCATCATCGCTCCAAGCATAGCTGGAACACCAGTCGTGTAAGAAACGCCCTGTGTTCCAGTTTCTCTGTAAGCCGCTTCATGGCTACAATTGTTCCAAATATAGTAAGTTTTTTCTTGCCCATCTCTGATGCCTTTTATGCGGCAGCCAATAGAAGTTTGCCCAGAGTAATTAGTCCCCAATTCGCCAGGGTCAGGCAACACAGCTTTCAAAAATTCTAATGGTATAATTTCCATGCCCTTGTACTGAATTGGCTCAATGCTCGCCATGCCGATATTCTGAATCACTCTCAGATGTGTCAAATACTCTTCACCAAAGGTCATCCAAAATCTAGCACGCTTAATAGTTGGATAATTTTTGACTAGCGATTCCAGTTCTTCATGGTAAATCAGATAAGAATTACGTTGTCCAATATTCGGATAAGTCAGCATCTTAGAAATCTCGTGCGGCTCCGTTTCTACCCATTTACCATTTTCCCAGTAGCGCCCTTTTTGAGTAATTTCACGAATATTGATTTCTGGATTAAAATTAGTTGCGAATGCCTTACCATGATCGCCAGCATTACAATCCACAATATCTAAAAAGTGCATTTCATCAAAGTGATGCTTGGCCGCCCGCGCTGTGAAAATACTCGTAACACCTGGATCAAACCCACAGCCTAATACCGCTAACAATCCAGCTTCTTTGAAGCGATCTTGATACGCCCATTGCCAGCTATATTCAAACTTGGCTTCGTCTTTTGGCTCATAGTTGGCAGTATCCAAATAATTGACGCCTGTTTCTAAGCAGGCATCCATGATCGTCAAATCTTGATAAGGCAATGCCACATGAATCACCAATTCGGGTTGAAAGGAACGAATTAATTGTACTAATTCGGGAACATTTTCTGCGTCTACGCCTGCTGTTTGAATATTTGTATGTTTTGTTGCAGCCATTGCAGCCTTAGCAATCACATCGCATTTTGATTTTGTGCGACTTGCTAACATGATTTCAGAAAATACCTCAGGATGTTGAGCACATTTAAAAGTTACGACACGCCCTACCCCACCTGCACCAATTATCATTACTTTTGCCATAGTAGTTTTTTATTTTTTAGCAGCAGCTCGTTATTAACTAAATCTTTCGGAAGCTATAAATTAGTTTTATCAAAGTATCTTGAACGTTTTGAACAACTGATTTTGAGTATAGAGTACTCAAGCGCTGTTTGTTAATCAAAGATTGGGAATAGTTATTTTATTTTTTCAAGAAAATATTAAATGAGTAAAATATTAAAATGAAGGACTTAAATAAATCTAAAACGGATCAATTTGACTCAAACGGTGTCGGACTAAATAATGGTCATTTTATAGGTTTGCCTTATGAAGAAACCGAATCAGCTATTGTCTTAATAGCTGTACCGTGGGATGTTACTGTTTCCTTTGGCTCGGGTACATCCACAGGAGCAAGAAACATTTTAGAATGCTCGGCACAGTTAGACTTGTATGATGCTGATGCGCCTGATATTTGGCAGCGTGGAGTTTATCTGCGTCCTATTGATGAAAAATGGTTAACAGAAAACAATGAATTAAGAATACGCTCTGAACAATACATTCAATTTTTGGAATCGGGCGGACAAGTCAAGGACGAACCTGAGATGCAAGCCACCCTAGATGCTGTAAATCGGACTTGTGCAGCACTCAAAGATTGGGTCAAGGCAGAGAGTAAGCAATTACTTCAAAAAGGTAAGATTGTAGGTATTGTGGGAGGAGAACACGCTGTTCCACTTGGTTTTTTAGAAGCCCTTGCAGAGCAGTATGACAGTTTCGGTATTTTACAAATTGATGCTCACAAAGACTTGCGAAAAGCATATGAGGGATTTACTTATTCTCATGCTTCTATTTTTCATAATGCAATGAAAATAGAACAAATCCTTAAATTGGTTCAGGTAGGCATAAGAGACTACTGCGATGCAGAACTAGACGTAGTCAAAAAGTCCGAAGGTCGAATTGCTGTTTTCTACGACCAAGAAATTCGTCGAGCGCAATACAGGGGCGAGTCCTTTCACCAAGTCTGCCAAACAATTATTGATGAATTACCGCAACATGTTTACATCAGTTTTGATATTGATGGGCTTGATCCTAAACTTTGCCCTAACACAGGAACGCCTGTGCCTGGGGGATTAGATATCCAAGAAGCCTTTTACTTATTAAAATTATTAGTTGATAGCGGCAGAACCATTATTGGATTCGATCTTTGTGAAGTTGCTGGTGATGGTAATCAATGGGATGGCAACGTTGGAGCTAGAATACTATATAAACTCTGTTGTTTGGCTAGTTTGACACACTGATTTCATTAAAACTAAAAGATTCAAAGTTTAAAGTACCAAATGCGAGTTTGTAGTCTTTAAACTTTGAATCATAAGACTTCTGACTACTTTTCAGCTTCAATTTCCCAGCGTTCCCCTGATACAATTCCAGTTAACTCTAGCTCATCACCACTCAAATCCATATCGAAATCAATGCGCTCAGAGCTATCAGAAATGCGCAACTCTTTACCACCGTCTCTAACTTCATACTCACCTTCAATGACTTCTGTTTGCCCTGTAGAAAAAATAATCGTCCACTTAGTCTCTCCCTGATCGTCGCCTTCGTCGTCAAACTCCAACTCAAAGGAAGTTACTAAAGTACCCATCACCTCTACGCCATCTGCAGTAAATGACTTTACATCCCATTCGCCATTCAACTGCTCCGATACCGTAGGTTCATCATCTTCGCAGGAAGCGAAAGTAAAGACGCTCAAACCGATAGCTAGCATTAAAAATGTGTTTCTAAGATTTAAATGTTTCATCTTGCAATTTTGAATTAATAGAATTTAGAATATATTTCTCTTTCATTACTAAGTGTTGCAAAGCCGTAGGATGCCCCCATGTAATTTGATAAATTTTATAGAATTACTGTTTTACAGTAATCACGACAATTTACCAAAAGAATGCTTTACTAAAAATATTGCGTAACAATAATTTAATAACTTTAAACTCGCTGAGCTATTGCATTATTCAAAAAATGCTTGCTAATTGCACCCACTTTTTATTGGTATAAAGATAATATTTAATTATAGTAACTAATCATTGATTAACTAGATAAATTACTTATGCAAAAGCAAGCTAGGATTATTCACCCAGGGACATTTGAACCAGATCAGCATTGGTACCCAAAAGCCTTAAATGCTACCATTCATCCATTGGTAAGTTTCTTTCTGAATTTAGATACAGAACGCATTATCAAGCGGTACTGCCACCTACATCCTACTGTAAACAAAGACGCGTTGCGAGAATTGCTTCAGTACCGTCCGAAACACTTTATCTGGGCGGGAGCAGACCTTATGCACGTAACTGACGAAGATGGAAAACGACAAATGGTAGTTATTGAAAATAACTCCTGTCCCTCTGGGCAGAAATCAATGCCTTTAGTGGACGATCATCAGGAAAAGGGAGGATATAAGTTATTAATGGATCGTACTATAAAGCCTATCCTAGACCAAAAAAAACGAATGATACAGGGCGAACTTGCAGTGATATATGATAAAAACATAATGGAGGCATCAGGCTACGCACATGCTATGGCAGATGCTTTTAATGAACCCGTACATTTTGTTCCATTTTACAAAGATACAGTCAACCCACAAGTGCGTTTTAACGATGAAATTATGTATGTTCAAAATGAACAGCAAGAATGGATACCAATTCGTGCTACCTTTAGATATTTAACGCAACAGCCTTGGAATAGACTCCCTATTCATAGTAAAACCTATATTCTGAACCCAATTGTAGCTTGCCTTGCAGGCGGGAGAAATAAAATGGTGGCGTCCAAAGCATATAACTTCTTCAATTCAGAACTTCAAGATGCAGGACTAGAAGTACTAACACCTGAAACGATTTGGGATGTAAGTAAAGTAGAAATTCCACTTTGGGTCAAAAAAATGGGGGGACAAGCCGTAATTAAGATTCCTTACAGCAATGCTGGACAAGGTGTATTCACCATCGTGAATGAGCAAGAGTTAGAGGCATTTATGCAGCAAGATTTTCATTACGAACGATTCATCGTACAGAGCTTAATCGGTAACTATACCTGGAGTTCTACAAGTAGTCGTGGAAGATTATACCACGTCGGCACAATGCCAAGCACTAAAGGGAATACTTATGTAGCAGATATTCGAGTAATGGTAAGTGCAACCACATCTGGAATTCGGCCATTAGCGGTGTATGCACGCAGAGCTGCAATGCCATTGCTAAACAAAATTGAAAGCAGCACAGATAGCTGGGCAATGCTCGGCACAAACCTTTCCATCAAAAATGAAGATGGCAGTTGGGGTTCTGATACATCAAGACTACTTCTAATGGATAGAAGGGATTTCAACAAACTTGGTGTCGGGCTAGATGACTTAATTGATGCTTATATTCAAACGGTGCTTTCCATGATTGCGATAGATAAGTTGGCCATTCAGTTTTTCAACTCTAAAAATAAGTTTAGAATGCGCTTATTTAAGTCATTAGACAACGATAAAGCCCTACTAGATGAAATTATGTTATAAGACTTCTAGTCGTCAGCACATTTATCATATATGGTTAAGTATAAAATACTTATTCTAACAGATCATTCAGTGCATAGCAAAGAAAATTCAGTTTATGACTTAGCAAATGCGCTGAGAAGACATCCAAAAGCAAGTTGCTTGCATGTTGCAAGTAGAGGCAATACACTCAATAGTGGCTTATTCTTTGATTTCAATTCTACTGATCTCGAAGTATTCGAGGTCAAAAAGAATATGAATTATCAAAGAAGTGGTAAGCAATTCTTAGTTCGTAATCTTCCTGCTAATTTGCTTGATTATGACGTGCTGCTATTGAGATTGCCTCGACCCATTCCGAAGGGATTTTTTGATTATTTAGCTAATCAATTTAATCCAAGACCTATTATCAACAATCCAAAAGGTATAGAAGAAGTCGGTAGTAAGGCATTTTTATTAAATTTCCCTTCTATCATTCCTCCTTCAAAGCTATGTCGTACCTTGGAAGAAATTAAGTCTTTTGGTGAGCAATTTCCAATTGTACTAAAACCAGTAGAAAACTATGGAGGAAAGGGAATAATTCGATTAGAAAATGGATTCATCTTCGAAAAGGATCAGCAATTTCCGCTTGATACTTACAAACCGATGCTTTTAAAACAACTAAAGGAAGGAGGTTATCTAGCTATGCAATTTCTCAAAAATGTATCGCAAGGCGATAAGAGAATAGTAGTAGTGGATGGTCAAGTAGTAGGAGCTTCCTTACGATTGCCACCAAAAGATTCTTGGCTTTGCAATGCAGCACAGGGAGGAAGCTCGCACTTTGCTCAAGTAGATGAACAAGAATTAGATATGACGCAACTCATTAGCGAAAAAGTTAAACCTAAAGGTATCGTTGTTTTGGGTATAGACACTCTTGTCAACGATGATGGTAAACGTATACTATCAGAAATCAACACCTTAAGTGTGGGTGGAATTAAACAAATTGCTAAACTATCTAAGCAACCTTTGGTAGAAAAAACTGCTGATCTAATAATGGGTTATATCTCCAAAAACTACTGATGCTAACTTATGGACGAAACAAATACTACTCAAAATGGTAGCACAGTCAAATTCAAAAACAGACTAGTGCACTAAATACCGATTTCCGGTAGATGATACACAGAAAAATTAAACTTAAGTACAAAATGATTATTAACGAACATCAGGATACTCCTGTCATCAAATACTTAGACATTCAGCAATGCCCCAAAGGAAAAATCTCGAGATATTTTATTCGATTGGTTGCTGACGGTATGGGCTTGCCCATTTATGTTCCCTTGATGGTTGCTAGAGGTAATCAACCAGGCGTAAACGTAGGAATTGTAGCAGCTACTCACGGCAATGAATTGAATGGAGTACCCGTAATTCAACGACTTTTCAAGGAAATCGAGAAAGAAATTGATAGCATCAGGGGAACGATTATTGGTGTGCCTGTAATAAACGTACCAGGATTTCTACTAATGCAGCGAAAATTTAACGATGATATAGATTTAAACCGTATTATGCCAGGAAAATCAGATGGCAACACGAGTCAAGTGTATGCTTATCGCGTAGCCGACAGAATTATATCGCAATTCGACTACCTTTTAGATTTACACACAGCTAGTTTTGGACGGATCAACTCCTACTACATCCGAGCTAATATAGATGATCCTGAAACAGCAAAACTGGCGCAATTACAAAATGCTCAAATCATTCTAAATAGCCCAGCTCCTGATCAGACAGTCAGAGGAGTATTCCAAGCGAATGGTGGTAAAGCAATCACCTTCGAGGTAGGTGACCCTAACAAATTCCAACGAAAACTCATCCGGTCAGGTTTGGAAGGCATCAACAATACACTCGTTTACTTAAATGTGCTTGATGGAGAGCTCATTGAAGCCCAGCAGCCACCAGTTATTTGTGACCGTTCCTACTGGATTTATACAGACAAAGGAGGCGTACTACAAGTATTACCCAATGTGGCTGAGAAAGTAAGAAAAGGAGAACGCATTGCAATATTAAGAAATATCTTTGGGGACATTTGCAAAGAATACTTTGCTCCTGAAGACGGTATTGTTATTGGGAAAAGCAACCATCCCGTCTCCCAAACAGGAAGTAGAATATTGCATTTAGGTATTATTCAATAAACAATTCTATATCACCATTATTTACTCGCACTATTCATGAAGGAATTTTGGAACACTAATGCAGCGTTTATTCAAAACATAGGTATTTCCATACTAATTGTGTTAGCCACCTTCTTTGTAGGTTGGCTGGTAAGTAGGTTTTTAAATCAATTAGTCAAACGCTCCACAGCAGCTATTCAAGTTGATCCGACTAATTATCATTTCATTCGCCATTTACTAGTGGCCATTATTTACATAATAGGAATTTCGGCGGCAGTTTATCAAGTCGAAAATTTGAGGCAACTTACCACTTCTTTACTGGCAGGTGCTGGAATATTGGCAGTAGCAGTAGGTTTTGCTTCTCAACACGCACTAAGTAATATCATCAGTGGTTTTTTTATCATACTTTTCAAGCCCTTTAGAATCAATGATAGAATAGCCATTAAAGACAATACATTGTCTGGAGTTATTGAAGACATTACATTAAGGCACGTAGTTATAAGGGACTACGAAAATAGGAGAATAATCGTACCAAATTCTATTATCAGCAATGAGATTATTATTAATGCAGATTTCAACGATGAAACTATCTGCAAATGGATAGAAGTTAGTATTAGCTATGAGAGTGATTTAGAAAAAGCAAAAGCGATTATAGCAGAGGAGATTGTAAAACACCCACTACACATTGACAATAGAAGCGAAGAAGATAAACAAGCTGGAAAGCCCGAAGTTACTGTTAGAGTAATCAAATGGGGAGATTATTTTTTACAACTGCGAGGATGGGCATGGGCTAGAAATCAAGCAGATGCCTTCGTACTTGGCTGCGACTTATTGGAATCATTAAAAAAACGCTTTGACAAAGAAAGGATAAATATTCCCTATCCTCATATCACACTGACTAATAAATAAAAGACACTAGTTTGAAGCAACCTTAAATACCTTATGTAATAACGGAAATTTCCAAATCCCTCATCTCAAATCAAACAGATGTGAGTTGTCATTTAAATGCTAAGTAGCTACGGTCTTTATACTTTTTCATCATTGACAGTCAATTGAAAATTATTCTTTCACAAAAAGGAATAACATAATTCCATATCTTTGACAATGTTATTTGATAAAACACATAAGAGTTATGACTAAGACACTGACACTAGACTTAAAACACCTCCATGAATCCACTAGACAAATTTTAATTATTTGCTTACTAGCAGCTACGCTGGTAAGTTGCTCTTTTTTCGAGGAAGAAGTTATCCCAATTCTTGAGGATAATTCTAACTCTGGATTAACCTTTGGAAATCCTACTAATGCCGAAGAAAGTTTTCTATCGGCTGATAATTTTTTAATCGACCGCTCTCAATATACTGTTTCTTACAATAATACCAAGGGGATTCCCAACTGGGTTAGTTGGCATCTTGATCGTTCTTGGATAGGAAGTGCTCAACGTTCCGAGTCTTTTTTATCTGACAAAATCTTACCGAGTGATTGGGACAGAGTTACTTCCACCGATTACACGGGTAGTGGATTTGATAGAGGGCACAACTGTCCCTCAGCAGATAGGACGAGATCAGCAGAGGATAATGAAGCTACTTTTTTTATGACTAATATTATCCCGCAAGCTCCCAAGCAAAATAGAGGACCTTGGAAGGAGCTAGAAGAATTTTCCAGAGATTTAGTTTTCGATGGCAATGAACTATACATCACAATGGGCAATTTCGGCATTGGAGGCGAAGGCAGTAGAGGTTTTAGGGAAGTGATTGGTAAAGATGAACGCGTTGCTGTTCCGCAATATGTTTGGAAAATAATCGTAGTGCTGCCCGAAGGAGATAACGACCTTTTGCGAGTAGATGAGCAAACTAGAGTGATCGCTGTACTGATGGAAAATAACGATATAGACTTCGATGAATGGTATGAGTATCGAGTTAGTGTAGACGAAATAGAGGATGCTGTGGGGTATGATTTGCTATCTGAATTGCCATTCTTTGTACAAGAAGCTCTAGAGGGAAAAATAGATGATGGTCCAGTATAGGGTTTGGTAATAAAGAAGAGTAACTTGTACTCATTATCAAGTCTAAAGGAAAGCGAGACATATAAATTATCATTTATTTCAAACATAAAATTAACTTAACATGCTAAAACGTATTCTTATAGTAGCTATGAGCGTTACCGTTGCATTGAGTGTTTCGGGTTGCAGATGGGAAACTACCAAAACAGCCATCAAGCATGGCGACGTGCTCAAATCATCCATAGAGTCCTTTGAGAAAAATCGGCAAAAATTATCAGAAAAAGTAGTAAAGAGTTTAGAAACAGCAGGAAAAGAACTCGCTTCTGAAAATCCGAACTTAGAAGATACTTCTAAAGATTTTGAAAAGGAATGGACGGGCATCCAAAAACGATATGATAAATTAAAAGATGACTTTGCTAAAGTGGGGGAAAGCTCAGATAACTACTTCAATCAATTAGAAGAACTGAGCAGCGGAATCAATAACGAAACCCTACGCAAGGAAGAATTGGCAAAGAACAAAGAACTGGAACAACGTTGGCAGAAAACGTACCAGCAAGCTGCTATAAATATTGAAAAAGTAACAGCAGTACTAGAATCTGGCAATGATTTTCACCGAGTGTTAGTTGCTTCTAGCATTCGTCAAAAGTTAGATCAAAACGTAGAAGAACTGAATCGAATCGCAGTGCAAGCCAAAGAATTATTAGCAGATTTAGAATCCTTTACGGAAGAGGGAAGGAAGTTAGTTCAAGGGTAATTCTTCTTCAGTAATAAGGCAAGATTTTCAAAGCCCTTGAGGGCTTTGAAAATCAATACTTTGTATCTTCCAATTAAGTCGTAATAGGTGTGCAATCCTCTACAAATACTTAAAGTTCGTCTCAGGACGAATACGCCTTAGCGTTTGATAAATTAATCGTATCACGCATTCTACATCGTTCTTATGTGTCATTTCAACTGTTGTGTGCATGTAGCGCAATGGTAGTGAAATCAATACAGATGGAACCCCTCCATTAGAATAGGCAAACGCATCCGTATCTGTTCCCGTTCTTCTGGAAGAAGCCTCCCTTTGAAAAGGAATGTCGTTCTCCTCCGCAGCTCTAATCACTTCATTCAACAATTTGTAATGAATAGCTGGAGCATAAGTAATACTCGGCCCTTTTCCTCCTTTTATATTGCCATTTCTCTTTTTATTCATCGAAGGTGTGCTCGTGTCATGCGTTACATCGGTAACAATGGCAAGATCAGGCTTGATGCGGTTAGCGATCATTTCAGCACCTCGAAGTCCAATTTCTTCCTGCACAGAATTTACAATATATAAAGCAAAAGGCAGTTCCTCCTTGTTTTCTTTCAGCAGTCTTGCCACCTCAGCAATACAAAAGCCACCCATTCGGTTGTCCAAAGCGCGCCCGACATACCAACGCTCGTTTAAGATACTAACTTCATCTGTAAAAGTGACTACACATCCCACATGAATACCCATTTCTTCTACTTCTTCTTTATCTTTTGCCCCAACATCAATGAAAAGGTTCTCAACTTTAGACTTATTTTTCATCTCTATTTCTAACCTAGTATGGATAGCGGGAAAGCCAAACACCCCATTTACCTCTCCCTTTGGAGTGTGAATGATGACCTGCTTAGAAGGCGCAATATATGGATCAGAACCACCATTGCGAATAACATGAATAAATCCTTCATCTGTTACATAATTAACAAACCAAGATATTTCGTCTGCATGTGCTTCAATAACAACTTTGAAAGAATGGTTTGGATTAATAACTCCATATACGGTTCCGTAAGGATCTGATTCCCATTTATCGATATATGGTTTTAAATATTCTAGCCAAAGTTTTTGCCCAGATGATTCAAAACCCGTAGGTGAAAAGTTATTTAAATAGTCTTTTAAGAACGCTTCTGATTTAGCCGTAATAATCGCCATCGATGTAATCGCTTTTAAAATCGTTATAATTTTTGCCTTTGAAAAAACATCCGCAAATGTAGTAATATTTTAATTGTGGCAATGATTGGAGTAAAAAATGATCCTCAGCAAATAAAGTGAAGTGCCTCAAACTAATAGATACAAATAGTATTATTAGCTATCCAAAGCGATACAAAATATTCATGCTAAAGTAACCTGGAACACGTCGATAAGAATTAAAAATTGTACGAAAAGAACCAAATCTTACGCTTTGATAAGTGGGATTTTTTAGATTGAGAAAATCAAATAGACCTTTTGCACAGAAAATTTGTATGATCTGCGCGCATGCGTACAATTTTTTTGCACATAAGCTCTAACGTAGCTAAATAAGAACTTAAATCATAAAATCCACCCAACGATTATCCAGTGAAATGCTCAAAGTTTCATTTAATTCTCTATATTCGTAACTGTACATAAAATGATAAAACATGAATCAACTTGCATCGCTCCGCTGCCTACTACTGCTAATTTTAGCATCTTTATTTCAAAGCTGTAGTTCAGAGCAAAAACCTTTGATTTCACTTTCAAAAGATACTCATATCCTTTTGATCGGAAATAACCTTTGTTCTCGAATGATGAACTACGGACATTTTGAAACCGAGCTTCACCTGCGCTACCCCGATAGCAATTTATACCTCCGAAATATGTGTGATGGTGGGAATACACCAGGCTTTCGTCCACACTCAGGTCGCAATGATCCATGGGCATTTCCAGGAGCAGAGCAATTTCAAGACGAATTAGCTCGAAACTCAGGAAGTAAAGGACATCTCGAAAAACCCGACGAATGGCTTACTCGCCACAAAGCTGACATCATTTTAGCTTTCTTTGGCTTTAATGAATCGTATGCAGGAGCGAAAGGATTGGACAACTACAAAGCAGAACTAGACGCTTTCATTAAGCATACACTCAATCAACAATACAATGGGAAGTCCGCACCACAGTTGGTATTGATCTCACCCACTGCTTTTGAGGATTTAACAAAACAATTTGACCTACCTGATGGCAAAAAAGAGAATCAAAACCTTACCCTTTACACCCTTGCAATGCAAGAGGTAGCAATGGAAAATAATGTACTATTCATCAATGTTTTTGAACCTACTAACAATTGGTTTAAAGGCGATGATAACTGGACGATTGATGGCTTGCAAATGACGGATGAAGCCTACGCCAGTTTTGGTCAATTATTGGCAGATGAAATATTCGGCAAGACTAAACGACAGGCTGAACAACACAAAACACTCGTGCAAGAAGCAGTGCAAGAAAAAAACTGGATGTGGCACAATGATTTCAAAATACCCAATGGAGTACATGTTTTTGGGCGGCGCTATGACCCTTTTGGTCCCGATAATTATCCATTTGAGTTGAAAAAAATTAGAGAAATGACTACCATCCGAGATCAAGCAGTCTGGGCAGCCGCTCATGGTAAAAAAATGGATATAGCCGCCGCAGATGCTAAAACATCAAAATTGCCTCCTGTTGAAACGAATTATAAAATTGGAGATTATGGCAGAGGTGATACAGGATATCTGTATGAAGATGATGCACTCGCTACTTTCACAATGGCAGATGGTTTTAAAATAGAATTGTTTGCATCCGAAAAGGAATTTAAAGACCTCGCCAATCCAGTGCAACTTTCTTTTGATAACAAAGGTCGGCTCTGGGTTGCAGTCATGCCGACTTATCCACATTACAAACCCGGCGATCCCAAACCCGATGATAAACTTCTGATTTTAGAAGATACCGACAAGGATGGTAAAGCAGATAAACAAACCATTTTTGCCGATGGCTTACATTTACCAACAGGTTTTGAAATCACACATGAAGGTGTCTTCTGCACGCAAGGCACAAACTTAGTGCTACTAAAAGATACCGACGGCGATGACAAAGCTGACACTAAAGAAATTATTCTCAGCGGATTTGACGATCATGATACACACCACGTCATTAGTGCTTACTGCGCTGACCCCTCAGGAGCTATTTATATGGGAGAGGGTGTTTTTTTACACACCAATGTTGAGACGCCTTATGGGACTGTACGGGCAACAAACGGTGGATTCATGCGCTACAATCCTACTCGCAAACGCCTAGAACGTACTGCACAGATACCTATTCCCAATCCATGGGGAATTGCTTTTGATAATTGGGGGCAGCCGTTCTTTGCAGAAACTTCTGGACCTGATGTGCTTTGGATGCTGCCTGGCACTAATAAATCTCGTTATGGTGTTTCACATCATAAAGGCTCCAATATAATAGAAAATGAACACAAAGTTCGTCCTACCTCAGGATTAGAATTTGTCCATTCTCGACACTTTCCCGAAGCAATGCAAGGCGATATGCTCATAAGTAACTCCATTGGATTTTTAGGAATGAAGCAGCATCAAATGCTAGATGATTCAACAGGCTATCGCTCCAAATTCCGACAGGACTTAGTAAAGTCTTCTGATGGTAATTTCCGACCTGTTGATATGGAATTTGCACCCGATGGTTCGCTCTACATGGTGGATTGGCACAACGTATTAGTAGGACACATGCAGCACAATGCCCGCGACCCACTGCGCGATCATCAGCATGGACGCATCTACCGCATTACTTATCCTTCACGTCCATTAGTCGAGCCAGTCAAAATAGCGGATGCCAATATTGAAACACTTTTGAAAAATCTGAAATTACCAGAATATCGCACTCGCTATCGCACCCGACGGGAACTCAGAGGTCGAAACGCTGATGAAGTAAAAGATGCACTTGAATCTTGGGTAGAGAATTTAGATAAAAACGCCATTCAATACGAACATCATTTATTGGAAGCACTCTGGGTAAATTGGGGCTTGAATCAAGTAAATATGGATTTATTGAATCAACTACTCCATTCTGAAAACTACCGAGTGCGAGCCGCCGCAGTGCGTGTCATCCGCTATATGGGACATCGCATGGACAATCGTTTAGAGCTATTGAAAAAAATGGCTGCCGATCCAAATGGCAGGGTACGCATTGAAGTCATTACAACCGCTTCTTGGTTGGAATCAGCAGATGGTCTTGCTGTATTGGAAATAGCAGAACAGCAGCAAATGGACGATTGGGTGCTACCTGTTTTTATGACGGCAAAGGCACATTTGAACGGTCATGCTTTAGATGAAAAGCCGCAGGAAGTACTTGCTACAAATCTGGAAGGAGCAGCCTTAAAGCAGTATAAATTAGGCATGAAAATCTATGGTAAAGATGGCTCGTGTGCTACTTGTCATCAGGCGGATGGTAAGGGTTTACAGGCTTCAGGTTTTCCACCACTAGCAGGCACGAAGTGGGTGAATGACAATGAAGAACGCCTCATCAAAATTCTACTAAACGGGTTGTACGGTCCTATTGAAGTCTTGGGTAAGCAGTATCCGGGTCAAGTACCAATGACTCCCTACGGCAATATGCTCAAAGATGAAGAAATTGCCGCAGTGTTGACGTATGTCAGGAACTCTTTTGGCAATGAAAGTTCTATTATCACCGCCGAGCAGGTAGCTAAGGTTCGTTCAGCTACTGCTGATAAAAAAGGCTTTTGGACACCTGAGGAGTTGCTGAAAGATCATCCAATGGAGGTGCAATAGAATGAGTATATTTTTTCTTAAAATTGGTTAAGACCTTTGGAGTGCGAGGACTTCAAAGGTCTTAATTTTATTTATCAAATCCAATCCAACTAGTTTTGCGGTATTGGGTTAGGAAAATCAATATACACTTGCTTTAACTGAGGATCAGTTTCCTTTTTTATGATTTCCATTAGAATTTCTACCAAATTTGCGTCAGCATCAATGAATTGAGTAACATTATCCTCAGCAGCCTCCTCCGCTAATTGATAAAGATGTGCATGCAAGGCATTGATTGCTTTAGTTGAGCCAAAGCGTCTAAAAATAGAACGATCAGTTAGTGCTACTGCTTTCAATTTCTTGACAGCTTCAAGAATCTGCGGTGTATCAGCCTGAGTTAGTAATGCGGCATAAGTATCAAAAAAGCCGACTGCGTCAAACATATCTATGTCCGACCAATTCTCTTCAAAGAAAGACAATTTACTTAAATCACCACTATTTAGGTATAATTCTCCCAAACCTTGACGTGCCATTGCTTTCACCTCATTTGATTCCTCTTTTTGGAGCACTTCCTCGAATAGACTAGCATATTGAGTATCTCCTGTTTCAATCAATCGGTCTAACGCTGCCGATCTTACCTCTGTATCAGTATCATTTCTGGCCAAATCCACAATCTTTCTTTTAGTTGCCTCTTTGGACATCTCTAATTGATAAACCCCAAATGCTCGAAGAACATAGAAGTCATCTTCTAATGCAGTACTAAATAACTTTTCCGTATCAATTGTATCCGACTGCACTAATGATTGCATAGCTTCATATTTATCCAAAAAAAGTGGCGCATTGTAGAATTGAAATTCGTATTCTTCTAATGTTTTATTTTCTTCCGTAATGGCAAGTAGCACTCGATCTGCATCAAAAATCATGAGCTTTGGTTGTTCTTCTACCTCAAATTCAAAAGTCTGCAAACGCTGATCTATTGTAACTTCTTTACGCATCTTCTCTCCGGGAGCAGTATAAATATCAATCGCTACGGGCAATTGAAAGATAGCAGGCATTTCCTTTGCGTTTTGTTTTTGCTCAACGGTTACTAATGCTTTTTTGGCTGCCTCATCATAGCCGTAGATAATGTTCAATTCAGGATGTCCAGCCTTAAAGTACCATTGATCGAAAAACCACACTAAATCTTTTCCAGTGACATCTTCAAAAGCTAATCTTAATTCATCTGCTTCTACTTCGGTGTAGGCGTTTCGAGTCAGGTACAAATTCAATGCCGCCCAAAAAGCATCGTCACCAACATAATTCCTGAGCATATGCAACACTAAGCCACCTTTGTTGTAGCTATGCCGATCAAACATATCTTCTTTATCCGCATAGCCATAATAGATTAACGGGTGAAACGCACCTTCTGATAAATAGCCACGCAGTTCTTGCAACCAGTGGTAATCTGCCTCGTCTCTGCCGTATTTTTCTTCCAGCCACAAGTATTCACTATAATTAGCAAAGCCTTCGTTCATGGTCAAGTTAGCCCAACTTTCCGTGGTTACATAGTCCCCGAACCAGTGGTGGAACATCTCGTGTGCTACTACTTTTTCATTATAGAGTCTTCCGTAGCTTTTTTCATTCATAAACTCACCAAAAACTACTGCTGTTGTATTCTCCATTGCTCCCGATACGAAATCTCTCACCACCACTTGTGCGTACTTCTGCCAAGGGTATTTGATGCCCAACTTTTCTGAGAAAAAGGTCAACATCTCAGGGGTGTATGGAAAAATATCCTTGGCTCTTTCTCTATATTCAGGCTCTACGTAATACTCCAGCATGATGTCATTCCAACGCTCTTTTACAACGGCAAATTCACCGACTGCCATCATAAATAAATACGGTGCATGAGCTTGATCCATCTTCCAGTAATCCGTTCTTGTACCATCTTCATTATCTTTGGATTCCACCAAAAGACCGTTGGACAAAGTGCGGTATTTATCTTGAACTGTGATATAAATTTCTTGAGTTGTGCGCTCATTAGGCTTATCAACCGTTGGAAACCAACGTGAATTATGCTCCGTTTCACCCTGTGTCCAAATTTGTTGAGGCTTATCTTCTTCTCCTGTTGGGTTAATGAAAAATAGGCCTTTGTCAGAAGCAATAGCATTACTCCCGCCAGACGCTTCAGGTCGTGCCACATAATCAATGAAAATCTCAAAGGTGTCAACACGGGTGTAGTTTTTACCTAGATTAATGATTACTTGTTGGTCGTCATATTTATATTTCAACTGTGATGCCTGATCAGCAAACCGAATTTCGTTAAACTTGAATCCTTTTGCATCTAATACCAATTGATCGGTATCATAAAAATAAGGCGTTAAAGTCAAGCTCGCTTTCCCGATCACCTCTTGCTTGACCCAGTCAAACCGAATATCAAGTTTGGTGTGCAGCAAATCATGCGTTCTTTCGGCGCTAGCATTGAAGGTAGATAGTTCATAGTTTTCCTCCTCCTCCATCACTACTTCTTCTTCCAAATTGAATGTTGGAGCAGTTACACTAAGAGTGTCAAGCGTCCGCTCTTCTACATCAGGCGGTATGGTGAGCAGCGGTTGTGTAGGTTTACAGCCAAAAAAAGTTACACAAAATAGCATTGAAGCTAAGAGCAGATATTTCATATATTAATTAATTTTATTATTTTCACTCAAAAGTAAGTTTTGGAATTGAATAAATATAACTATTAAGCATTTTAGGTATCTGAATAATCTATTAGGCCTGAGCAGAAAAGCTCTAACGTTCTGCCCTAGCTCAGTCAGGCTAGAGCTTTTGTGATTACTAAATTTCTAGCGTCTTATCTCCTGATTCATCATAAATAATTATAAGTACGCTACCTAAAAAATCAAGCATCCTTTCAATTGAAATAAAAAACGAATAGGATAGTGGAACTATTGGCACGGAAAACTATTTATTTTCATAAATCGTTTTATATTTGTCCTCCTATTAAAATGGTCTCGTGGCCGAGTGGCTAGGCAGAGGTCTGCAAAACCTCGTACAGCGGTTCGAATCCGCTCGAGACCTCTCGAAGCAGTGTTAGGATTTACTTAACACTGCTTTCTTATAGTTCTAACATCCTACAAATTTTCTGAGTTTTAAGAATCAACAATTTGTACCTTCCAAGTAATGCTAAATAAATTACACGCTCCAAAATAATTGATTTGATACAGTACTTTAAAAATAGAATCAAATATAGCCTTCTACTTATTGTGCTTTCGTTTCTTTCCATCAATTCTACTTTTTGCCAAGAAGATCGTGTTCAAAGTGTATTAAAAGAATTAGCTCAAAAAAATGAAGATGCTGTTGCATACATCGAAGCTACCAATCGCTATTACTTGACTTTGCCATTCAAGTCTGTACCCGAAAATATATTGAAAAAACTACAAGTTGCTTTTATTGAGGATGTAGAAACACTTTGTAAGTACTATGGCTGGAAGTATCTAATAGACTGGAAGTTACTAGCAAGTAAAGCAGCAAGGGAGAGCTTTTGGGGAACTTCCTTTCTCTGCAATCGAACAATGAACTATTTTGGTATTCGCCACGCTAACAAAACTTGGGCTTGTGATATTTTTGACTATTGCGATAGCTACACCAAAGATGACCCAGAGCCTGCTGAGTTTATTATTTTCCCAGATTTTAAATCCTCGCTTTGGATGTTTATCCATACTATGTACAGCCCACATTATCTTAAACGACTACCTGATCAAGGCAGTCGAGTGGCTCAAGCTATTCAATTTGAAAAAAAGCGAGGCACTCACTACTGGAGAAATAGTAGCACATTTACAGCACATGCCAAACAACTAGGCGGCACACCTTATAATAGCGAAGAAATTATTTATACTTGGAGTGAGCATCCTATTAATAACTTATGTGTGAATTGCAATAGGGCAACGGATCGTCAGTGGATTAGTAAAATTGAAAAGGCATCTCCTAAGCATTAGGCTGATTGGTTATTAATCTTACTGTGTCAACTCAAATTTCACTGGTAGAACAAATGATGCTCGAACAGGTATTTGATTCTGTATTCCTGGATTCCACTGGGGCATCGTTTGTAGGACTCTAACAGCTTCTCCAGAACAGCCTCCTCCAATGTCTCGCAAAATCTTGATGTTCGTAATACTACCATCTGTTTCCACAACAAACTTTATGACTACTGTTCCCATAATACCATTTTCTCTAGCTATCTTGGGATAATTAATATTTTCATACATGAATTGCAACATAGCTTTCTGACCTCCGGGGAATTCAGGTTTTTGTTCTACGAAAGTATATACTTTTTCTTCTGCAACTGCACTTGGTGGAGCAGGAGTAGGTATAACTTTAGCAACAGGTTCTTCTACTACTTCCACTTTTTGCGGATAAGGATCAATATCTAATTCAATATCTACGTCGGTCATATCAAACTCAATAATTGCGCCAGTTGTATCACCTTCAATATCTTTTTTTCCAATATTTACTTTTTTAAGTTCACGTTGGGTTGGAATAATTTCTTCCTCCTCAACTTCTTCATCTTTCTTCACGACCGGTGTTAAAAATTTTCGGACAGCTCGTTGTTTTGGTATGTCAACCTTAAATTTAGCCTTTGGTGTATTATCAATCGTTTCAATTGGTGGTGGTGCAATCAATTGTGAGTAAGTTACCACTTTTTTATGCTGCATTTTAATTGTACCACTTGGATCATTCTTCGGACGATTATTTTGCCAAATTTTGTAAGTTAATCCACCTACTAGCAACGTACAACTTACTAGAAAGCCTATCATTATAAACAAGGCTTGTCGCTGCTGTAAAGGATAAGCACCATAGTCCTTGTTCTTGCCTTCAAAAACGAGATCAATATATTTTTTGTCTTTCATCAATCAATTATTTCTAAAATTGGCGAGAATAACTTCATCTGCTGGTGTCAAATCTGTGATAGCGTAACGTTGTATCCCTGTTACGTTAATTTCATCAAGCAAGTCGATTAAATTTTTGTATATTGAAGTGCTATCAGGTTTAATAAGTACAACTAGTCCATTAATATTTGCTTTTTTTTCAGAGAGTACATCACCAATCTCACCTCCTTCAAGATCAACTTCAAATACTTCTGGCTCAGTAATGCCTTGATACCAGTAAATTTTATTCTTACCAGAAAGCACTAAACTCAATGCCTTTGATTCTTTAACCGCTTGTTGTTGCTCTTCCTCTTCTGCACTAGGTTGCACTGGCATCACCAACTCCATTGCTTGAGGCTTACTGAAAGTAGTTGCCAACATGAAAAATGTCAGTAGCAAAAATGCTAAATCCACCATTGGATTCATATCAACATTGATGCTTTCTTTTTTACTTCGAGCATCCCGCTTTTTCTTTTCTGGAAATTCCTGTTCTTCCATTTTTAATATAATTGATTTTATCAATGATTGAGTAACTATTTAGCCTCCTTCTTCAATTTCAGTAATCAGATTAAAACGATATATCTTGTTGTGTATTAATGTATTAATAATCTTTTGAACCTCCGGATAAGCAACATCTTTATCACCATTAATCGCTATTCGCAGTTTCGGGTTTGCTATTCTAGAATATACTATCCAGTCTGCTAATTCATTTTGTTCTAGTTCCATTGGAATACCTTTTTGTTTGATTTTTTTACGATCCTCAGGTGTTGCTTTCAAAAAAGTGGATAATTCTTGAATTGGCATACCGAAACTGGAAAGCAAAGCGAACTGCTCTTGTTCTATTTCCGAGAAATCAATTTCATGTCTTCCTCCAATGAGTTGAAGGAGTCGCTTTTTAGCAAATTTTCCATCAATTGAAAAGAATACTTGTCCCTCATCGCCAATAGTCAGCGTCATTACATCACGCTCTGGCACTTTGATCTCACTTTGTGAGCTAGGACGATTAATGGCGATAGGCTCAGCTGTTTTAAATGTTGTTGTCAGCATAAAAAAACTAACTAATAAAAACGCCATATCCACCATTGGATTCATGTCCAGCTTCGGTGATTCTTTCTTTGGTGCTTTCTTTGGCATGTTCAATAAAAAATTATGAAATGACTGAATGAGATTTGATACTATATTTAAAATACTTAATAGGAAGTGACAAAATTATCAGATATCAAGCATTCAATTATTGGGCAACTAGAACACCTTCCTCTTGTGCAAATCGCTTTTTCATAGTGTTCAAAATACTGAACACAGCTTCGTCAATAGCAAAAGTGATCTTGTCAATTCGATTAGAAAAGTAGTTGAAGAAAACAATGGCGACTGCTGCTGTACTAATACCTAAGGCGGTTGTTACAAGTGCCTGAGAAATACCACCAGCTAATCCAATAGCATCAGGAGCACCTACACGAGCAAGTGCTGAAAAAGCTTTAATCATACCTGTTACTGTACCTAGAAGGCCAATTAAAGTAGAGATAGAAGCTAATGTCGAAATGATAATCATATTTCGATTGAGTTGAGGAATTTCAAGCTGTGTCGCTTCCTCAAAATCTCGCTCAATTATACTAATTTTATATTCCTTGGTGATTGATTTATCATTTTTCACCAATTGGAAAGTAGATAAACCATTGTGAATTACATTTGCTAATGTCCCTCTTTGCTCATCACATTTCTCAAGTGCTTCTTTGTAAGCCTCTTTACTGATTAATAATTTAATAGTCTTTACAAATTTCTGATTGCGTGACTTGCCTGTTGCCATACTGATACTCAAAAAGCGCTCAACTGTAAAGGTTAGTAAAATCAGTTGAAAGCTGATTAAAAGAATGACAATTGGCCCACCCTTGTAAATAACGCCTAGATAGTTATTTTTCAAAGGTTCATTAATAGGGTTTTCGCCTACGAAATTAGAAGGATCACCCAGTATTTGAGTGTAGATAAAATAAGCTACTGCAAGCGCAGCAGGAATTACGATGAAAGCAAAACTAGACTTTAGTGCTTCCCCCAGTTCGTTAATCTTAGCCATGACGATGTTTAAGTTCAATGATGAATAATTGATGCATCAAAGTTATTCGGACTAAGTTCAATGTATGATAAATCTTATCAGTAGGTAAATGTGATTTTTGTCAGTTATTTATATAACGATTAGTGGTATCACTTGCACTGCATTATAAAAAAATGGCAGCCCCTCCTCAGAGCAACTGCCATTTTCATTTACTGAACCTAAAGTTTAGGTCTTCACTTTATTGTTTTAGCACTACAACAGGTTTCACGATTTGTTGATCGCCAATTTGTGTTTTAATGTAGTACATTCCACCTGGCTGATCAGATAAATCGAATACCTTATTAATCGTTGTTACGTTCGATTCTTCGTGCTTTGCTACCACCTGCCCCATTGGATTCAATATTTCTATTACTGCTTTATCCACCATTACTGGCGTTGTGATATCCACAAATAGATTTGAACTAACAGGGTTTGGATAATAACTCATGCTGATGTTCTGTAATGCGCTTGTTTCCTCATTACGTGATTCGATGCCGTTTCCTTCGTCATTACTAATGGTAGTGAACTTAACGTCGTCTATGAAAAACTGATAATTCGGATCCATAGCTGTAAAATTCAATCCAGCGAACTGCTTGTTTGCACTAGCTCCGTTCATGGATTCACTTACTTTCCAAGAGCCACCATACGCTCCATTCACGTATAAAGAAGCCCAGTCTCTTGTCATATCCGCTACAATACTGACATCCGACCAACCGAACTTAGGAAATCTAAAGTTGAAGTAACCACCTTCAAAAGCTAGCGTGCCAACACCGTTTTCATCAAAGAAAACTTGGCAACTGCCATGAGCTGAATTGGACATATTATTGAGGACACCGAAATATCCTTTTTTGCCCGATTGCAACTTAATTTTAAAGTCCACTTTGTAGCTGCCGTATTTACGATCACCTAATTGAAGAATAACATCACTGCTGTGAGTAGATGTGTTCTTGATATTTAAGCATTTGCCATTAGGATCACTAATGATCTGTGCATCTTTATGCAACTGATAATTAGGCGATTTCGTTTTCCAGCAAGAAGAGCTGTTCGCAATGGTATTACCTATGACATAAGTATCAAAACTTTCGCAGAAGCTATTAACTTGATATGAGCTACAAGCACAGGCATTGTTGCCACCGCCACTGTTCGTCTCCACCTTGATTGTTGGCGAAGTGAAGTAGCAATCATTGTTATTGCTCTCATTGGATTCTGCTACTTGATTATTGTAGTCGATGATATAACCCACATAATACGTACCGTCTGGCACATTGGGTAGATAGTCAGAATAAGTCAAAGTTGCCGTTTGATTAGTATTTAGACTACTGATTTGCTTGCTACCAATGAAGTAATCACTAGCGTCGAAATGCGTATCTGTGGATAAGTAAAACCCAACATAACTTTCTGCTGCTGCTGCATTACCGGCATTTGTTACTCTCAGTCCTTCTACTCGAATTTGATTGCTTCCAATTTTCTTCAGTTGACCTGCATGGGCGCAAGCTAAATCTGGCTTACCCGTTGTGTTCTGAGTAATTTGGATGCGTTGCGTATAAACAAATGTATTGTCACCTTCGTGGGACTCATGTATGTGAAATTCATTATCAGCGTACAGTCCAACATAGTAAGTACCTGGACTCAAATTGAAGCCCGACAGATTAATGTTTTCTGATTCTATGCTGATCTCTCCGACGTTCAATACTGGCAGATGATCCGTTCCGAGTAAAATATCCTCACTAGGATTTATGTTATTATTTGTCGATAAATAATAGCCTAGCTTACTATTGCTTTCTGTACTTCTATTACCCTCATTTCGTACTTTTATACCATTGAATTGAAGCGTATAGCCACTCACACTGAAATGCCCACCACTTTTCACCACAAGGTTAGATTTGCCAGTAGCAATCTGAACTTGTTTGTTCGTCCAGTAGCAATCATTGTTGTTATGCTCGTTCGATTCGTGTACTTTATCTTGATAATCTATGTAGTATCCTAAGTAATAAGTGCCAGATGGAATTCCTAAACTAGAAACATCTTGACTAAATTCACTAATCGTAGCTACCTCACCTGCGTGAAGAGAAGGAATGTTGCGGTAGCCAATGAAATAATCACTATTCGGATGGAAGTTAGTGTCCGTAGATAAATAGTAGCCAATGCGTGATGCGGTAGCCGTACTAGCACCACTATTCATTACTTTCACCCAAGAAATATGGACATTAGTGCCATTAATGCTTACCTCTCCTACACTCTTACAAGTTAAGTCTGGCTTCGCAGCTTCAATATGAATGGTCGGATGCGTGAAGAAGCAATCATTATTATCATGCTCATTGGTCTCTGCCACTTGATTTTTATAATCAATAATAAATCCAAAGTAGTAAGTACCAGAAGGCAGATTAGCATTGCTCACGTCTGCATTGATGGCTGGTAATGAAGCAACCTCATTTGCTCCCAGTGAACTCACGTAAACTTGACCGAGATATACGTCTTCATTTCTATCAAAATGTGTATCTCTCGATAAGTAGTAGCCAACATAGAACGGATCAGCTTTTGATTGACCACTGTTCATCACTTTACCCCAAGAGTGGTGTAATTCTGAACCATTCACCGCCAACTCGCCTGCACTTTTACAAGTCAAGTTAGGCTTAGACGGATGCACCACTACTTTAGGATGCGTGAAGTAACAATCATTGTTGTCATTTTCGTTCGTCTCGTGAATTTGATTATTGTAATCAAAAATATAGCCAATGTAGTATTCTCCTGGTGATAAACTCAAATTGCTCAAATTCTTCGTAAACTCATTTGCCATTTTCACCTCACCTGGCTCAATTGCTCCCAAGTAGCCTTCCCCCATGAAAATATCATTCGTCGTAAAGTGAAGATCAGTAGATAAGTAGTATCCTACTTTACTTGCAGCCGCTCTTGAGCCACCATTATTTTTCGCTTTCACCCAAGAAATTGTAATAGTTGTGCCATTCGCAGTTACTTCCCCTGCTTCGTGACAAGTGATGTTGGGCTTCGGTGCAGCTATATGTACTTTCTTAGAGAAATAGCAGTCGTTGTTATCGTTTTCATTCGTCTCATGTACATTATTGTGCGGATCAATGATGATACCAATATGATAATCGCCCGAAGGTAAACCCATATCGCTCACATTTTTGCTAAACTCATTCAGCAACTTCACTTCACCAGCCGCTAGTGCGCTCAATGATACCGTTCCCATCAGATAATCAGAAGTAGTAAAGTAAGTATCATTTGACAGATAAAATCCTACTTTCGTAGCGTTAGAATGCCCATCACCATTATTTTTCACTTTTACCCATGAAATGTGAACGTTCGTACCATTTACGGATACTTCGCCTCCTTGATGACAAGTCAGATTTGGCTTCGGTGAAGGAATAGTAACCCGCTTGCTGTAAGAGCAGTCATTATTATCATTTTCGTTCGTCTCGTGCACAACATTTTGATAATCGATAATAAAGCCAATGTAGTAAGTGCCTGCCGGGATATTTAAGTTACTGACATCTACGGTCAAATCACTCAAGATGTGCGCTTCATCTGGCTGTAAAGATTTTGTATTCACGCTACCAATGAAATAGTCACTTGTCGTGAAATATTGATCGGTAGATAAATAGAAGCCTGTTTTACTAGCTGCTGCTTTTCCATCTCCTGCATTCATGACTTTCACCCAGGAAATATCCAATTTTGTTCCATCAATCACTATTTCTCCGCGACTTGCACAGACTAAATTAGGTTTTGCATTGGAAATAATGATTTTGTTATCATAAGAACAATCATTGTTATCTGCTTCGTTGGATTCTTCGACTTGATTGTTGTAGTCAATAATAAATCCAACATAATAAGTACCGTCTGCTAAGCCAAGTTCTGCAATATCTTTTGTAAAGTCGCCAACAGTAATCATTTGATTTGGCTCAAGTGCTGAAATCGTCTTGCTACCTAGTAATTTATCATCTGCTGTGATGTTTCTATCAGTAGAGATATAGTATCCAATTTCACTTGTACCTGCTCTAGCTTCACCATTGTTGCGAACTTTTATCCATGAGAAAGTCAATCGTGAACCGTCAATGACCAGTTCGCCTGCGCTCGCACAAGTCAGATTTGGTTTTGCTGCTTCAATATGGACTTTAGGAGAATTCCAAGAGCAACTGTTGTTATCATCTTCGTTTGTTTCTACAATTAAATTAGTGTAGTCCACAATCACTCCTACAAAATAGTCTCCAGCAGGAAGACCAAGGCTTGCTGCGTCTTTACTAATTGAAGTCGTAAACACCTGCCCTGGCTCTAGTTTAGGCAACTCAATAGCCCCCAGCAAGAAGTCTCCTGTTGAAAAAAATTGATTATCAGAAAGATAGATACCTATTTTAGTTGCTTCTGATTTACCATCACCTGTGTTTGTGATTTTCAAGCCACTAATGGAAACATTTGTACCACTAACAGATAATTGTCCTCTTTCTTTACAAGTCAAATTCGGCTTGCCGTTGTCTGGAATATAAACTTTAGGTTCTTGCCACGAGCAAGTTGCATTATCATTTTCGTTAGACTCTGCCACTTCTTTTTTGTCATCAATAATAATTCCAACGTGATAAGTGCCCGGTGCTAAGCCTAGTCCGCTAACATTTGTTTCAATAGCATCTGTAATCATCTTGAACTCACCCGGCTGTAATGAGCCAATTCTGCGAGAAGCAATTAAAATATCGTCTGTTGTAAAGTTATCATCTGTTGATAAGTAGAATCCTACTCGATGCTCGCCAGAGATAGCCTCGCCATTGTTCTCAATTTTTGTCCAACCAATATAAACATCTAAGGTGTTGTTGTTGATAATCAACTCGCCTTTGTCTTTACAGGTTAAATTTGGTTTGCGGTTTTCTGGAATGTACACGCGTGGCTCTTCCCATGAGCAACCAACATTATCGTTCTCATTGGATTCCGCTACCATTTGCTTATGATCTACGATTGCCCCTACGTAGTATAAACCTGGTGCTAAGCCCAAGTTACCAGCGTTGGTTTCAATAGCATCCGCAATCATCTGCGTCTCGCCTGGTGCTAGTTTGCCCAAATCAAAAGTGGTCAATAGAATATCATCTGTTGTGAAATTCTGATCCGTTGATAGATAGAATCCTACTTGACTAGCTGCTGCTGTGGCATCACCTGTGTTTTGAAAAGCCGTCCAACCAATATAAACATCTAAGGTGTTGTTGTTGATAATCAACTCGCCTTTATCTTTACAGGTTAAATTTGGTTTGCGGTTGTCTGGAATTTTGATTTTTGGATTTTCCCAAAAACAATCATCATTATCTGCCTCATTGGATTCTGCTACATCACCTTCGCTGTCTATCAAAATTCCAACGTAATAGATATCCGACGCTAGATTGTAAGTGGATAAATCAACCTCAGTAGTGGGCAAAGTCAAAGCAATACTTGGAGCTATTGCACTTATTGATTTAGAAACTAGTTCTATATCGTCTGCATTAAAAGTTAAATCGTTGGAAAGCACATAAGTAACATTGAATGCACTGGCAGTAGCTTCTCCAAAATTCTGAACTTCTGTTCCTTGTATGAGCAGCTTTAGTGTACCTTCATCGAAGGTTAATTCACCTCTATTCTTACAGGCAAGATTTGGCTCACCTGCTGGAATTTCATCTATTTTAATTTTTTCTTGATAAGAACAATTTTTGTTGTTTTCCTCGTTGGACTCTGCTACCTCATTTTTATAATCAATAATATAACCAATGAAATACGAGCCTGCTGGTAAGTCCAAAGTATCTACATCAATTTCAAAAATGGGCATCATTTCAGATGCTCCTGGCTCTAGTGCAGAAACTGCCACTTCACCTAAGAAAATATCACCTGTTGTGAAGATATTATTTGTGGATAAGTAAAAACCTGTGTGGCTTGCTCCCGCAGGTGCCGCTCCGATATTTTTTACTTTTGCCCAAGAAATGTGTAGATAAGTACCTTCAACAGTGATTTCACCTGTTCCTTCACAAGCTAAATCAGGTTCGCCACCGATGACTACTTTTGGACTTGTCCAGTAGCAATCATTGTTGTCCTCTTCATCGTACTCCTCGATAGAACCTAGATGGTCAATAATAGCTCCTACAAAATACTCTCCTTGTGGAATATCCATGGAAGCAACATCCACCATGAAGTCCTCTGTGCTGGTTTCATTTTGTTCTAATCCTTTCACGTAGTCTTGCCCCAGATAGATATCATCTGTGGTAAAGTTTTCATCAGCAGACAAATAATAGCCCACATAACTCACGCTTGTTGGTGCGAAGCCAACATTTTTGATCTTAAGATCGGTAATGGTAATAATCGTTCCGTTCACGGTTAAATTACCCTTTTCGCGACAGCGTAAATTCGCTGTATTCAACGCTTCTCCTTCACTAGAAGTAAGTAGGTTGTAAGTCTCTGGCATACTAAAACTTAGCATACTGAGAATGGATAATAGTAATACTACTCTCATAGCCAAAAATTGGGTTTGATAATTAAATAAATTTTATTTAGTTATTCGAGGGGATCAAACGCTATGACTATCCTCCCTTGAATAACGTTTATTAATTAAGGAATAAAGAATCCAAACTTGTGATGGGTAATTTAAGTAAAGACAATCTCAACAGCACTTACTATACTTAGTAAAGTCAATTTATTGCTTATTGTGTCCTTACTTTGTTACCACTATTCTATTTAATAAATAGAACTGATACTTTAACCTGTCTGTACAAAATGTCAGATCAGGAAATAGAGCGATCCTTGCGAAGGGTGGAATGATCCTCTCAAAAGCGTGTGTTTCAATTCAATTGTGGGTAGATGAATTACAGAATAGTTTATACGTCCTATTTTGTAATTACTTATTGGGTAAACTGAGAGACAATTCTAATTCGGTTGTGTTGTCAAATGTATGATGACTGAGAATTTAACCAGTGGACAAAAATTAA
>CAYWKD010000012.1:0-49613 GCA_964458705.1 uncultured Saprospiraceae bacterium
GCAGGCGAAAGCAATGTTTTCCCAACAACAGCTCAAACCTTCAATAGTGGTTCTGTGGATTTAGATTGGACCGATACAGGCAATCGTTTTTATAGTAGTGTTGCTACTTCGGTTACAGCCAATATGACCAATGCAGATTTGGGTCCCCAATCACCAGTTGCCAATGCGCAAGGCTCTAACACCTGTCAAGCTGTTAGTTTCTCAGATTTCAAGCATAAAGTGTACACCTTTAAGGTAGATCAAACAGGAAATTATACCTTCTCCAGATCATCAGTATTCGCAGTGCTGACTATTTTTGAAAATTTTACAGCTTACAACGGATCGAATGCTTGTGCTTCGGGCACTTTCTTAGCATCAAACGTTTACCCTGACAACCCTCCTAACTACACAGGTCAAACAAGTGTTAGTTTAGAACTAACAGCAGACACTACTTATACTTTATTGGTAGGGCGAGATAATAATGAAAGTGTTACCGTTTCCTTCTCCGGTCCTGGCAGCGTCCTGCTACAAGAAGGTACAGGCGCAGGCCCCGGAATGACTTACAGCTACACCTACGTCCTAGTAAGTGATGCAGATGGCTTAATCAAAGGAGTAAGCCCAACTGCTGATTTTGGTACTAGCGGAACTTACGTAGCTGGCAACTACAAAGTGTATGGTATTTCTTACCTCACTATGGGTGCAACTCCAAACAATTGGATTGGAGAAAGTATTGGTGCGGTGAATGGTACGGTTTGTTTGAGACAAAGTAGCAACTTCAAGCCATTGACGTTCACGGCTGCGCTACCTGTCGAACTCCTTGCTTTCAATGGCGAAGCAATGTCCGACTACAATCGCTTACAGTGGGTAACGGCTTCTGAGGAGAATAACGCTGGCTTTGAAGTGCAGCGCAGTAAGGATGCCAACGCTTGGGAAACACTGGATTTCGTGAAAGGCTACGGCACAACGATTGAGCGGCAGCAGTATAAATACAAAGACTTGCAGCCAATGGAAAATGTGAGCTATTACCGCTTGAAGCAAATAGATAACGACGGTGCTTTTGAATATTCTGATATTATCAGTTTAACAAGAAAAACGGATGCAGCGAAGGAATTGGTGGTTTATCCAAACCCAACTAGAGAGACGATCACGTTTGAGCTAGGTGGTGTGGAATTGGAAAAATATACCTTCCAGCTCGTTGACCCGCTCGGACGAGTGCTCAACACTTGGACGGCATTGGAGGGAACAACTTATTCGGTTGCAGTAGAAAATCTATCAGACGGTTTTTACACCTTAGTTGCTAAAGGCACGAATAATGTGCTTGTGAAGCGATTTGTGAAGCAGTAAACAAAAAGACAAAAGCCTTCCGAAGTCCAAAAACTTCGGAAGGCTTAATTTATTATTCAATCCACATTGTCATGCAGATAAGCATTATTGGCTCTCAGGACAGGTTCATCGTCATCTGAGATGGTCCATTTTGAATAGCCAGGAGATTCAGCATCTGGAACCTCGTCCAGATTTACACCCCGCCTCGTATAAGCTGGTTCGCTTTCTAGTTCATTAATAACTTGCGGGTTGTTCAGTTTGACGGATACATTTTTTTGTCGCTCTCTGCGTTTGCGTTCTTCTTCCATACGCTTTTTTCGAGTCGCTGCTTCGTCCTCTGTTTTCTCTTTATTCACAAAAGGCTCTTGATGGTTGTATTGATTATTTTGATATTTCTCGATGTTCTTTCGGACATTATCAAATTCAAAAGTAGTAGAACGCTCCTCTTCTTCTTCCTCTATGATGTTAGAGATGCTAGATAGATTGCTACGCTTAGGTTGCTCTTCTTCATCCAAAGCGACAACGATGCGATCATTGTTCAAGGACTTGCCGTGATAGGTGTTCTTACTTCGATCAAAGCCTGTGGCAATCACTGTTACACATAGCTTGTCCCCCAAATCTTCATCATAGCAATTTCCCCAAATCAAGTCGGTGCCGTAGCCTGCTTCTGCTTGCACAAATTCGGTGATTTCAAAAATCTCATCCATTGTTACTTCTGTAGCACCCGAAGTAATGTTCAATAAGATATGCTTGGCACCACGAATATCATTATCCTCGAGCAATGGCGAGTTCAGAGCTTCATCAACGGCTCGCTTTGCTCTATCTTCGCCAGATGCCATTGCCGTTCCCATGATAGCAACACCACTTTCACGCATTACAGTATTGACGTCTTCAAAATCTACATTGACATAACCAGGCACAGTAATAATTTCAGCGATACCTCTGGCAGCCGTAGTCAAGATATTATCTGCCTGAGCAAAAGCCTGTGATAAGGACAAACTTCCATACACTTGACGCAGACGATCATTGGAGACAACGATTAGAGTATCCACGTTTTTCTTGAACTCCGCTAAACCATCAGCAGCCTGAGATCCTCTTCTGCGTCCCTCAAACGTGAAGGGTGTCGTTACAATACCTACGGTCAAGATGTCCATTTCTTTGGCGGTCTTTGCAATAATGGGTGCAGCACCTGTACCTGTACCACCACCCATACCAGCAGTAATAAAAAGCATCTTGCAGTTATTGGATAAGTATTGTCGGACTTCTTCTGCGCTTTCTTCGCAGGCTAGTTTGCCGATGTTCGGTTTAGAACCTGCGCCACGTCCTTCTGTCAATCCAGGACCTAGCTGAATTTTAACTGGAACCGTGCTAAGGTTCATCGCTTGCGAATCGGTATTACAAATGGCAAAGTCCACTCCAACAATTCCCTGATTGTACATGTGGGTTACTGCGTTACTGCCACCACCACCAACACCTAGAACTTTGATAATTGGTGCTTCGTTTTCGTTGTCTATTAGATTGAATATCATAATCTTTTTATTTAGAGGTCGAATATAAAGTCGTCATTTGCTTCGCTTTGACTATCCCGACCATTTGATTGCCAAATTTCTGAACAATTCCATTCTTTGTATTTGATTATTCTTCTTTGTATTTTACTCAATTTTTTGCTAAAATTTTAGATAACCTTACGGCGTACGATTTTTAAAACCGATACTCCATGCTCTCAAGATTTCAATTCATCTAAGTTTGACTGCTCAAAAATCCGTATCTGGCTCTGCTTCAAACCACTCTTTTGTTTTTTTGAACAACTGCTCATACCATTTACCGCTTTCAACTTCTGTTACTGCTTCGTAGTCGGATTCAGTTGGTTTAATTTTTTGCTCTTCCAAGTTTATCTTTCCACTCTCGGTCGCTTCTATTCCTTTGAGTAGAAGACCGATTGCTGTTGAATAAATTGGGCTGCAAACCTGCTCGGTGTAACCATGCGCCAAATGCTCAACTGGAATACCAATGCGTGTTGCCATGCCAGTATGGTAGGCAGCTAGTTTATCAATATGATTCAATAGTGCACCACCGCCAGTCAACACAATACCACCAATTAGTTTGCGCTCAAAACCAGAACGCCTAATTTCCCAGTACACATAATCCAAAATTTCTTCTACTCTAGCTTGAATAATTCGAGCTAAATTCTTTTCAGAAATTTCTTTTGGATCACGACCCCGCAGCCCCGGAATAGTGATGATGCGATTATCGTACACTTCATCAGCTAGTGCTGAACCAAATTTCACTTTTAGTTTTTCTGCCTGCTGTTCCATTACTCGACAGCCTTCCTTGATGTCTTTAGTGATGACATTTCCACCAAACGGAATCACCGCAGTGTGGCGAATAATGCCGTCCTTGAATATCGTAATATCAGTCGTGCCACCTCCAATATCTACTAAGGCAATCCCTGCTTCTCGTTCTTCTTCATTCAATACGGCTGTTGCAGAGGCGATGGGTTCAAGTGTCATACTTGCTACTTTTAGAGCAGCCCGATCCACACAGCGATAGATATTGTTGGATGCAGTAATTTGTCCAGTAATGATATGAAAGTTAGCTTCCAAACGAATGCCCGACATTCCGATTGGATCTGTGATACCTTGTTCGTTATCTACTGTAAATTCTTGTGGAATGACGTGCAAAATTTTATCACCCGGTGGTAAAACCAGTTTGTGCATATCATTGATTAAGCGCTCAATGTCTCGCTGGCTAATTTCGGTGTGATTACTATCACGCGTCAAAATACCTCGATGCTGCAAACTTTTAATATGCTGCCCTGCAATTCCTACATGAACATGCGTAAACGGCTGATCTACAGATCGTTGAGCAATGGCAATAGCCTCAGAAATCGCTTTTACCGTTTTTTCAATATTGGAAACGACGCCCCGTAGCACCCCCACTGAGTCCACTTTGCCGACACCTAGCACTTCGAGTTTGTTGTACTCACTTTTGCGTCCGGCAATTGCACAGACTTTCGTTGTCCCAATATCTACTGCTACTACAACAGGATTTTTTGTCGTCTCTCTCATGGTTCTTTTTTTAAAACGTTCAGCTATCAGACCGCCATTTAATATGTTTCGACGATCGGATAATTAGAATTTTCAGACAATTTGTAGCTAGTCACTAGCAACATTAAGCTCATTTTTGACACACAATCTGATTATCAAATCGAATATCTATTAATTTATATTTGTCCCAACCTTCATAAGGCAGGGCTTCATCGTAAAATATTTTTAATCGCTTTAGCTTATCTCCTGCGTTGATAAATCTTCCAAAAAGTATTTGTTGATCACCCAACTTTGGAATAAGCAGAATATCGCTATTTTGTGTAACGTGAATCTGCTCAATCATTTTATCATAAAAAGGCTGCGCTTGAATCAAATGGACTAGCTCAAAAACATCCTTCAAGCCATACTTTTTTCGATCCAAAAAGTCTGGAACATGTGGCGGAATGAAGCCCGTTGCTACAATCACCCTCGCTGTGTAATGCTCAGAAGGGGGCATGTAATGTCCTTTTGCATCTAAATAATAACTGCGCCCATCACTATCCAATATCCTCATTATTGGCTTGCGCTGCAAAATTTCGATGTTTACTACATTTCGGCTATCAATGAAGACGTCTGCATTTTTGACAAACGCATTTTTTTCAAGCACTCGCTCTATTCGACCTACATCAATCTGCTCCAGATTACTGCCTAGAATATTGGTTTCAAAACTCTTATCTAGCAATTCGATGACATCCTTTTTGGTTACCAGCGTGCTATCCGCCCCTTCCAATGGAGCGATTTGTATTTTGATATCAGACGAAGGACTAACATTTCTCCGCTGCACCGCCGACATCACGAAGATCGCAGTGAGTAGCAACAACCCTATCCAGAGTATTTGCCGAATCCGAAGAAACAGTGTTTTATTCGTCATTTATCTTTAGTTATATGATTTAGTAACAATCATTAATATTTCCTTTACAATTTCCTTTGTAGCATTTGGCTTTGCAAGTTGAAGGATGTTTTGACTCAACTGCTGTTGCCTCGTTTCATCCTCTAACAAAGCCATTGCTACGGGTAATAATTCGCTCTTTGCTTCCTTATCTCTAACCAAAATAGCGGCATTTTTATCAACTAATGCTTGAGCATTTTTTGTTTGATGATCTTCTGCTACATTTGGTGAAGGCACTAAAACCGATGGCTTTCCAACGATACACAACTCTGAAATGGTCAATGCGCCTGCTCTTCCAATCATGACATCTGCTGCGGCATACGCTAAATCCATTCGATCAATAAATGGCTGAATATTGACGTTTGGCAATTGTGCCGTTTCACAAGTTTCAAATTCATTGATATAGAGTTGACCCGCTTGCCAAATCACTTGAACATCCTCTCGTTTTAGTAAATCAGTATTTGCGCTAAACGATTCGTTTATCGTTCTTGCCCCCAGACTTCCACCGAAAGCAAAAATGGTTTTCTTGCTTTCTTCAAAGCCAAAATGCTTTAAGGCTTCTACTCGTTTTGTTGCTACATCGGCAATGTCGGATCGCACAGGATTTCCTGTCCACTTAATTCGATCAGCAGGAAAGAATTGATCCATTCCCTCGTATGCCACACAAGCCAAATTCACTTTCTTAGCCAGTAGTTTGTTCGTTACTCCAGCGTAAGAGTTTTGCTCCTGAATGACCGTCGGTATGTTCAGTCGAACTGCCATTTCCAGTGTCGGTCCACTTGCATAACCGCCCACGCCGATTACTACATCTGGCTGAAATTGCTTGATGATGCGCCGAGCTTTAAGCAGGCTACTTATCAACTTGAATGGCACCGTTAGGGCACTTTTGACTAAGGCCGTTCTATCAAATCCTCTAATGGGTAGCCCTTCTATTCTGTATCCCGCTTTTGGGACTTTTTCCATTTCCATTTTGCCTTCCGCTCCTACAAACAAGATTTCTGCATCAGGTCGTACTCGCTTTATTTCATTTGCAATAGCGATTGCTGGATAAATATGTCCCCCTGTACCGCCACCGCTTATTATTGCTTTCATTTTTTTACTTATGCTGCTTAACTATGAGTTAAGCATTTCTACTGATTTACTTACACTCAGTATAATACCAAATGCAATGCAAGTGAATAATAATGATGTTCCACCTAGGCTAATCATTGGCAGCGTCAATCCTGTTACTGGAACGAGGTGGACAATGACTGCCATATTCATTAGAGCCTGTATGACTAACAAAGCACTCAAGCCTAATGCTACCATTGCTCCAAAGGTCTTTTCACTTTTAGTTACCAATTTTGCCGTTCTAACAAAAAGCATAATGTAAAGCAACATAACTATTAAGCCACCAACTAAACCATATTCTTCAATGATGATCGCATAGATAAAATCAGAATAGGGCTGCGGCAAAAAATTGCGCTGTATGCTATTGCCAGGACCTACTCCGAACCACTCCCCACTAGCTATTGCAATTTTTGATTGCTGAACTTGATAAGGCTCGAAGTCACTTCTAAACTCTTGTAGTCTTGAAGTCCAAGTATCTGTCCGTACCAAATCAGGAAACATTTCACCTAGCATATAAAGCATCGCAAACATTACCACACCGAGCAACAACAATAATCCAATGTATTGCAGGGCTACTCTTCCTACAAACATCATCACTAAGCAAGTTGTAAAGAGCACTCCTGCCGTTGATAAATCTGCTGGTGCAATCAAGCCGCAGATCATTAATATTGGTACAATAATGGGCAAAAATGCACTTTGAAAATCTTTAATGTATTCTTGCTTTTTTGTAATTTCTCTGGCTACAAAGATCACCAACGCCAATTTCGCAAAATCTGAAGATTGGAAAGTGATGCCTACACCAGGCAGTTCAATCCAACGTCTTGCAAAGTTAATGTCCGTTCCTGCTGCCATCGTGTAAAAGAGCAGTGGAATGGCAAGCAATAATAGATAGGGCGCAGCAATTTTATATCTCTCGTAATGCAATAGAAAGCAGAAATACGTCAGTATGAGTCCAAAACCTAGAATTACCAAGTGTTTGAGTAGATAAAACTCCGTATTCCCCCCTTTTAACTTGTAGGCGAGCGAGCCTGTCGAGCTATAGACGACAAGTATGGAAATCATAGCTAACAAGGCAAGAATTGCCCAGATTACTCGATCTCCTCGAAGTTCAGCATATAATCTACTTCCTAAAGACATTTATTCATGTTTGGTATTCGGTAAAAGATATTTGGTTCTAATTGCTAAATACCTTTTACTAAATACTGTAATTGTAATCCACAATCGGAAGCAGGTAATTGTGAATTACGGTGCAACCGATTGATTTATCTCAGTTTCAATGTTATAATGGTCAATACTGCCAGAATGATAGCAACTATCCAAAAACGTGTTACAATTTTCACTTCTGGCATTCCCAATTTCTGATAATGATGATGAAGTGGTGACATTTTGAAAATACGTCTTCCTTCACCATATTTCTTTTTGGTATATTTAAAATAACTGACTTGCAAGATCACAGATAAATTTTCCGCCAAAAACACCCCACACAATATGGGCAAGAGCCATTCTTTTCTGATTAAAATAGCTAAGGCTGCAATAATACCGCCTAAAGTCAAACTACCTGTGTCCCCCATGAATACTTGAGCAGGATAGGCATTGTACCACAAAAAACCAATACAAGCTCCTATCAAGCAGGCTGAAAAAATCACCAACTCTTGTGCTCCGGGCAAATAGAGAATACTCAAGTAATCAGAGAAAACCGTATTGCCAGAGACGTAGGCAAAAATAATGAGTGTACCCCCAATAATACCCGAGACGCCAGTAGCTAAACCATCTAGCCCGTCGGTTAAATTTGCAGCATTTGAGACAGCAGCAACAATGAAGATCACAAAAAACACAAAAAATATTTTTGCGAAGAGTGCTCCATTATCGCCCATAAATCTGAACCAATCTTCATAATTTATAGCATTACCGCTCATGAATGGCATATTCGTTGATAGCGTTTTGACGTAAGCATACTCCTGCACATAATTGCCATTGCGATCAGACCGCTCTACATCCACCCGTTCAATGACTTCGTATCCCTCTGCCATTGCATCCTCTAAAGGCATTCTCACCACCACGTCATCACTTAAAATCATAACTAAAGCTACAATTGTGCCTAACAGGATTTGCCCCAAGACTTTAAATTTACCACTCAAGCCCTTCTTGTTTTTCAGAAAGACTTTGATGTAGTCATCAATGAAACCAATCGTTCCCATCAGAACAGTTGCCAATATCATTAGTAGGATGTAGATATTGTCTAAGCGAGCCATCAAAAGGCATGGAATTAAAATAGCCATGATGATAATGATGCCTCCCATTGTTGGTGTGCCTTGCTTTTGCTGCTGTCCTTCCAAGCCCAAATCTCGAACGGTTTCGCCAATTTGTAGCTTCCGAAGCAGCTTGATAATGCGATTTCCAAAGATTAGTCCAATCACCAGTGAAAAGATGATGGCAGTTGCAGCTCTGAAGGTGATGAATTGATACAGATATTCTCCCGTAAAATCATAGTGCTCAGAGAGATACTTCAAAAGATAATAAAGCATGAATTTCTATTGTGGTTTATGTTTGTTAGCTCCACAAAAGTATTCATTCTCATTCATTTTTTGATGCCAATTACTTATTCGTGATCGTCAGTTATCCAATTGTCAATGAAAAGAGGGAAAAGAGACCAATCTTGTCTTCGCTTTATCAGCAAAATGATCTCTGTTCGCTCATCCCTCAAATTCTTCTTTTAGAATTTGTTTATCATCAAAAGGGTGCTTCACGCCCTTGATTTCTTGATATTTTTCATGTCCTTTCCCAGCAACTAGGATAACATCATTAGCTTGAGCTAATCGGCAAGCCGTTTTGATAGCCTGCCTTCGGTCTGTGATGCACAATACTTTTTTAGTCGCCTCTGTTGGCACTCCTGCCTCCATCTCTTTAATGATTTGTTCAGGCAGCTCGCTTCTAGGATTGTCTGAAGTCAAAATGACTAGATCACTCCATTTACAGGCAATTTTTGCCATTGCTGGTCGCTTCGCTTTATCTCGATTACCACCACAACCCACGACTGTAACGATTCTTCCATCTTGCTTTAGATCATTGATGGTTGTCAGTACTTTTTCTAGTGCATCAGGTGTATGGGCATAGTCAACAATACTGGTGATCTTGCTTTGCTTATGGTACAGATAATCGAACCGTCCTTCGGCGGCTTTCAATCCACTTAGTACGGTCAGCACTTCGGTTTTATCTTGCCCTAATAATCTTGCCACTGCATAGGCAGTTAAAAGATTGTAAGCATTGAATTCCCCAATCAGTCGCCCGTGAAACGCCATTTCATCTAAATTTAAGTGCAAACCCACTAAGCTGTTTTCAATAATTTTAGCTTTGAAATCAACCAATCGCTTCAAGCCATAACGATACTTTTTTGCATCGGTATTTTGCAACATCACTTCGCCTCGCTTATCATCTACATTGACAAGTGCAAAACTTGCTTTTGGCAAGTCATCAAACAATTGCTTTTTTGCTTCAATGTAAGCTTGAAAAGTTTGGTGATAGTCCAAATGATCGTGTGAAATATTCGTAAACACAGCCCCAGCAAAATGCAATCCCGCCACTCTACGCTGATGAATGGCATGAGAGCTTACTTCCATGAAGGCAAAATCACAGCCCCGCTCTACCATTTCTGCCAACATAGCATTTAGCGCAATGGCATCGGGCGTGGTATGCGTTGAAGGAATTACTGCTCCAGCAATCACGTTTTGAATGGTCGAAAGCAAACCTACTTTGTAGCCTAATGCTGCAAACAAGTCATACATCAGCGTTGTAGTAGTCGTTTTTCCATTCGTACCAGTTACACCTACTAGTTTCAACTTTTTAGATGGCTGATCGTAAAAGTTAGCAGCCAATGCGCCTAGTATTTCTGCACTGTCCTTAACTTTCAAAAAAGTGATATTTTTTGGCAACAGCTCAGGCAGCTCTTCTGCTACAATGACTACTGCTCCTTTAGCAATAGCATTTTCGATGAACTGATGTCCATCCGCCTGCGTTCCTTTTACTGCTACAAAAACATCTTGATGCTCGACTTTTCGAGAATCGAATTGTATTTTATTGATTGAGCGATTTAGATCGCCGATTGTTTCTTCTAATTTGATGTTTTCAAGTATGTTAGCTAAGTGCTTGATGTTGATCGTTGTTTATTTTTAACTAGATTCCCGAAGTTTTGAAAACTTTGGAAATCATTACCTCAAAATCAATTTGATACTTTTATAATTTCCTAACCTCGTACCTGGCTTGATAGATTGCTGTGCTACTTTACCAACACCACTTACTTCTACTTTCAGACCTTTATTCTCAAGTGCATACACTGCATCTCTCAACCCTAAACCTACCACGTTTGGCACTTGGCTCTTAGGCATTCTTCTAGTCAATATTTTTACTGAATCACTACTTGTTGCTTGCAACACTGCCCAGTCGGAGCCAGCCTGTCCATAACTTGGCAATTCAAAATACTCGACTAAGTACGCCATGTCATTTTTCTCTCCAATATTCAATTTTGGCAAAGTTGCCACTTGCTGATTCACCGCAGATGACTCGTTGATTGGTGCGTGTAGATCAATTTTTGATGCAAACGTTTTATCTGCAATTTCTCTAAATACTGGTCCTGCCACATCTCCACCATAGAAGCCATTCTCTCTTGGACGATTAATAGCAACAATGCAAGAGTAAAGCGGATTTTCTGCTGGAAAATAGCCCACAAAGGAGGCTTGATAACCACCAATACTCGTTCGATTTTTTAGCCTTTGATATTTGATTTGAGCCGTTCCTGTCTTTCCAGCAAATCGGTAATTTTCCGTGTAGAGCTTTTTCGCTGTTCCTCTTTCTACCACTCCCTCTAGTAAGCTCTGTGCTTTTTGAATGGTCGGTTGGGAGGCAATTGATTGATCTATTATAGTTGGTTTGAATACTTCTTTGGTCTCGCCTAGATGCTGAATTTCACTTACCACGTAAGGCTTCATCAATGTTCCATTATTGGCAACTGCATTGTAGAAAGTTAGCAACTGTAGAGGCGTCAACATTACTTCATAACCGAAGGACATCCATGGAATGGTGAGACCGCTCCATTCTTGCTCGCTATCGTATGCTTCTTTTATATATGGCTTTGCTTCCCCCTCAATTTTCACACCTGTCGGCAAATGCAGCTTAAATTGCTTCAATCTATCAATGAACTTTCCAGCTTCTCTTATGGGTTTACCATTTGCATCTTCGAGCTGATTGTAATGCTCATGTACCATAGTTGCCATACCTACATTGGAAGAAATCTCAAACGCTTTTCTTACAGTTGCTTTTTGCAAGCCGTGTGCATAAGAATCAACTACTTCATTCTCATATATTTGCGTTCTGCCACCATACAAAGAAATAGAATCCTCAAGGTTTACTTTTCTATCCTCTAACAAAGCCATGATAGTCGCCAGCTTAAAAGTAGAACCGGGTTCTATGGCTTGACCAATAGCGTAATTGAAGGTTTCCCACCAGCCTTCCTCCGTTTTACCTAAGTTAGCAATAGACCTAATCTTGCCAGTTTTTACTTCCATTACCACAGCAGTTCCCCAGTCTGCATTATGGTAGTTCAAAGCGCGTAACAAAGCTTTTTCTGTAATATCCTGCAACTCTGTATCTATTGTAGTAATTATATCGTCTCCTCGTTTGGGTTCGATTGTTTCGTAATCACTTACGGGTATCCAAAGGTCTTTTTCGCCATCTACCAACATCATTAGTCGCTGCCCTTGTTCGCCGCTCAGTATAGGGTCAAAAAAGCCTTCTAAACCTACTGGGTTTGCGGTTTCTCTTACATATCCAATGGTTCTTCTTGCCAATAAACCAAATGGTCGTTCTCTTCTATATTTTGGCTCTACAATGAATCCGCCTTTAAATTGTCCTTCCCGAAAAAGTGGAAAACGACTCATCATTTCTCTTTCTGCATAAGAAGCACTTTCCTTTATTCGGATGTATTGAGCGTTATTGTTTTTCGCTTGCACCAAGAAGTCTCGATAGCCACCTGGTGTAAAAGTTGGATCAACATAAGTTGCTAGCATGTAAGCCAATGAATCCAGTTGTGTTTCGAGCATTCCCGCTTCGATTCCTCTTGAATTAGGATCAAAGGCAATATCAAATACAGGTATTGAAGTAGCTAGCAACTGCCCATCTTCTGTCAGAATATTGCCTCTTTCGGCTTCTACTGGTCGCTGTTTGATAAATTGGTTCCCACGATTTCTCCATTTCTCTCCTTCAAATACGCTTATGCGGACGGCAGTACTAAAAATGAAGACCGCTGCTGCTACTATTAGGAACAGCACGATATAAACTCGGATGAGTACCTCATTTTTTATTGTTGTTGCCATATTATTCCTTGTCCTGTTTCACAATTATCTTCTTTGGTGCTTGATTACTCGGTTTAATGCCCAAATGCTCTACCGCTGCTGCGATTTCGGCTTTTTTACTTTTGTGCATTACCTCAGCATTCAAAGCGTTATGTATTCTACGTTTCTCTTTCAATTCTTCTTGAAGGATTTTGATGTCCCGCACTGTGCTTTGAGCATAGTGTGCGTTAGCGATATAGATCATTGCCACCAAGCCCAAAAACAACACAAACACCAAGTTCTTTAGTATCCAAGCAGCACTTTTGCTGCTTACAGCAGTCATCTCAGCCCAAGTTTGCGTACGTTTTCTTCTAGCCATACTATTTCATGTTTGTTGATTTAGAATTAATAAGCACACTTAATAAATGTAGCCTCCAAATCAACCGTTTTCTAATCATCAAAAGTCTCTTCAAAAGCTAGCCGCTCTCCTACTCTCATTTTTGCACTTCTAGCTCTTGGATTCTGTTCAATTTCTTTTTCACTTGGCACAATAGCTTTTTTAGTAATGATTTTGTACGGGCGAAAAATATTGCCGTAGTAATCTTTTTGCTGCTGTCCTTCTATATTACCAGTTTTCAAAAATTGCTTCACCACCCTATCTTCTATAGAATGATACGCAATTATTACTACTCTTCCGCCTACTCTAAGTAAGGCAGTTGCATCTTTCAAAAAATCTTCTAAGGCACTCATCTCATCATTGACTTCTATGCGAAGTGCCTGAAATACTTGAGAAAGATACCTGAGGCGATGTCCTTTTATTAAAGGTTCTACCACCGAAAGAAAATCGCTCATAGTGATGAATGCAGCCACTTGCCGAGCTTCTACAATTGCTTTTGCCAGTGTTTTGGCGTTTCTTACTTCACCATAATTACTGAATAGCTGCTGTAAATAGCTTTCGTCGTAAGTATTTAGCACCTTGGCGGCAGTCAATTCCTCCTCTTGATTCATTCGCATATCCAAATTGCTTTGAAAACGATAAGAAAATCCTCTTTGGGCTTCATCAAACTGATGAGATGAGACCCCTAAATCTGCCAAAATGCCGTCTAGCTTTTTTACACCATGCAATCGCATGAAACGTTTTAAGTACCTGAAATTACCTTGCACTAGCGCAAATCGTTCATCGTCTAACGCATTCTCCCAAGCATCTTGATCTTGATCGAAGCCAAACAATTTACCTTGTGCTCCAAGTTGTTCCAACATCAATCGGCTATGCCCTCCTCCTCCAAAGGTAGCATCTACATAAACGCCACTCGGCTCAATCTGCAAGGCTTCAATACTCTCTGCTGCTAGAACTGGTATATGGTAATTAGCTGATTTGATAACTTATTAGTTTTTTAGATTGATTAATTCATCTGCTTACCAATTGACCAGTTATTAAACTGCTTTCTCCTTCAAAGAACTTAAGTCTGGAACAGTTGCTTTTCCTAGCACCTCCTCCGCTAAATCTGAAAAATCGTCTGGCTCTTCTTCCAAAAATTCATCGTATTTGTCTTTCGCCCATATTTCAATGCGATCATTGTAAGCAGAAAGAATTACATCCTTTTCAATTTCTGCATACTCAAGCAGTCGTTTAGCGATCAGAATTCGATCTGCGCTATCCATTGCCACTTCATGCGCCCCTCTGTAAAAGTATCGGACAAAATTTCTATTCTTTTTATTGTAAAGATTCAAATTGTTGACTTCTTCCGAAATTCGTTCCCAAGCATCTTTTGGATACAGCATCAAACACTGCTCGAATCCTCTGTTAATCACAAAACTATGCATCTCTTCTTCTCCAAGTTGACCTATTAGTCCACTCGGCAGCCTCATACGCCCTTTAGCGTCCATTTTACACTCATATTCTCCTAATAGCTGCTGCATAATTTTCCCCTCTTGCTGTAAGGGTAGTTCAAAAATACATTATTTCTACACAAATTACCACTTTCTCCCACAAAAAATTCAATTTTAACACAATTTTGTCAAATAAAGAAGATAAAAATTAACTTTTGAAACAAATAAATACAATATTCAAAACAAAAAAATAATAACAAAACTTTTAGTGTTTAAAATATTAGCATCTTAATGCTCAAAAGTGGAATATAGAATTACTGATGCAGATGATGTGTGGGAAAAAGTGGGAAAATAAAAGCAACCTTTGATAATACCTATCTATATACCATTCCAAAAAGAGTTTTTATTGTACTGAGTAGGAGGTCAAATTTTACAATTAGTTGCTAGTAAACTGACTTGAGGAAAATCATATTTAGGTCTGTCTCAAAAATTCACCTATTTTTATAGATAATAAAGTAAGTAATGGGTATGAAGTACAAGCTACTAAAAGTGCCCATTATCAAACCGCCTATAACAGCGTAGGCAAGCGGGCGTTGAAGTTCTGCACCAAGTCCAGAAGTGAAAAGAATAGGTAATAATGCTAAGATTGTAGTAATAGAAGTCATTATAATAGGCTTTAACCGTCTTAGCCCTGCACCATGAATGGATTCAATTAGACTGTGGTTTTTCATCAAGCGATTCATCATATCTACTTTAAGAATCGCATCGTTGACAACAATGCCACTCATGACAATCATGCCAATAATGGAGACAATATTGATGCTTTGTCCAAACCATAGCAGCACAAATAAAGCCCCTACTATGCCAACTGGAACGGTCAAAATGACAATCAATGGCTGAACTAGAGATTCAAACTGTGCTGCTAAAATCAAGTAAAGCAGCAAAATGGAAACCAATAAAATAATGCTCAATTCTCTCACTATTTTTTGATCTTCAAAGGCTTGTCCCGAAAAAAAGGCCGTTAGGTTAGTTTCTGATCTTAAAAACTGCTTTGCTTTTTCAGTCAAGGCTTCAGAATAAGTTGGTAAATCTAAATCTATAGCAACACCACTTTTTGTAGCGAATATTGTTTTATAATCCTGCGATCTGTCAAATTGGACAAAATGAGAAAGTGGTAATAATTCACCTTTACTGTTTTCTATTTGAGCGTTTTCAATTCGACTATATAATGTGCTTTTTTCTCCACCTATAATAACAGGAATATATCTACTAGAAGTTCTTAATACGCCAATATCATAATCATTAAATAAAGAGCGCAGTTTTTGATATAATACCTCGTAAGAAACTTCATAATAGAGTGCTTTATCTGTTTGAATACTAACTTCGTACTGTTCTTTTAGCGGGGGGGTATTGACAAAAAGTTGTTGCTCATTGAAGTAGTCCAATACTGGTTTTATTTCAGCAGGACTTGGTAATTCATTGCTACCTACTTTTTGTAAGTGCATGACTAAAGGCGCACGATTAGAGCCAAAAACTTCGTCAAATACGTTCTTGAGCGGAGCTAGGGATAAAGTAGCAGATGGAAAACGACGTACAAAGTATTTTTGAATGACCTCCTCCAAACGATCCGCTCCTTCTTCAAAAAAAAGCAATATCGTTGCTTGATTGATGCTTTGCTGATCTTGCTCTAATAAAAACTGCTGCTCTCCTATCAAGCTATTAGAAAATTGAATATTCAAGCTATCATTTTGTAGAATGAATGCTATTCTATTTTGATTTTCCTCTAGCGTAATGGGTTCATTCCAATCAATAGATAAGGCGATCGCAGTGCGCGAAAGTTCGGGAAAAGTCTCTTGTTTAAGTTGCCGAAAAGGTAGTATTATAGTTGCTATTAATGCAATAAAAAAAAGCAAAAATAGCCACTTAAAGTGCAGAACAGTATCTACAGACCGAGTGTAAAAGCTGGTCTTTATATTCTGTTTTTTTGGGCTATCTACCTTTGAAGCAGTTCCCAACAAATTAAGTAAAGTAGGTAATAATACATAAGCCACTAATAATGAAGCTCCCAGTGCGGTAGTAATAGAAATAGCTTGATCATAAAATAATGTGCCAGCAATACCACTCAAAAAAATGAGCGGTAGGAACACAGAACAAGTAGTCAGCGCAGAACTAATAAGTGGACGTATGACTTCATTTGCTCCTTTTGTGCAAGCCTCCAACCAATGAAAACCCATGCTGCGATATTGCTGAATGTTCTCGATAACTATAATGGAATTATCGATCATTAAACCCACGCCGAGTACAAGTCCAGAAAGCGATATAATATTAATAGAAAGATCGAATAAATAAAAGCCTAGCAAAGCTAATAATAAGGAAATTGGTATAGCTAAAGCAATCAATAAAGGGGCTTTCCAACTTCTAAAAAACACAAACATAATTAGCACTGCGAATAAAGCTCCATAAAGCAAACTCGTCCGCAGATTATCAATAGAAACTTCCAATAATTCTGATTGGTCATTAGAAAGATGGAAATCTATATTAGGATAATCTTTTTCAAAGGCTTGAAACAAAACTTGAAATTCCTTTTTTAAGGCAAAAAGTTGAGCATCTGCTTGTTTTCTGACAGAAAGCAGGATTGCTTCCTTATCGTTAAAGAGATATAGCCCCCTTCGAGTTTGCGCCTCTAGCTGCACTTTTGCAACATCTTTCAATTGCAATACTTGCCCTTCATGGCGAAAGAAAATAGCAGCTATATCTTCTTTCGTTTTTATCGCCGAACGAAATCGAATATTATATTGATACTGCCCATCCTGCACCAATACACTGCCTAAATTCAGGTTATTTTGCTTGAGAATTTCCTCCAAATCGCCTTCTGTCAAGCCAAGACTTTGCAGTTTTGTTATATTAGGAGAGAGCGTGATCTGTGGCTCAGCATAACCACTTACATCCACGAATGCCACCTGAGGAAGCTGCTCTATTCGGCGTTTCAGGACGGTCTGTGCAAAAGCGGCAAGCTCCAAGCTATTTTTATTTTCTGTCTTAGGTACAACACTCAAGTAGAAAACAGGAATATCCGTTATGCTTGCTTTCAACACTCTTGGACGTTCCATATCTCTTGGCAGCAGGTTCGCTATCTGATCAATTTTTTCATTGACTTCGATGAACGCCAAGTTCGTATTAGTGCCAAATTCAAATTCTAGCACAATATTCGCCTGCCCATCTCTTGTTTGACTTTGAATGTCTTTTAACTGATTGACTTGTAGCAATTGGTTTCTAATAGGCTGAACAATCGTTTTATCCAACTCAGGTGCAGCAACCCCAGTGTAAGTGAGTTGTACTGAGATTTGAGGAATACTGGTTGTCGGTAAAAGTGAGATCGGGATATTGCTAATGCCAATGACGCCCAAGACTAGAAGCCCTACCACAATGGTAAGAATGGCGACAGGACGTTGGATGAGGAAGGCTAGCGACATAAAAAGTGATATAATTTATCCTACCCTGTAAATATAAAGTATATTGGCGGTGTATCAAAGGCACTGGGATTAGTTTTAATTATTTTGACATTGAATGGTCTATAGAATCCTTCAGCCTTTGTACACCACTGCTACAAAAAAATCCTTGTCATCTTATAGGACCATCGCACGGTACACTAATGACGCATACACACTCATGCCCTCCACCGCCTGAGCAGTCACAAAAACGTTGTCCGTTGATCTCTAAGTATTCCCCACCTAACCACTTGGTGCAGCCCTTAGATTGAGCATTAGATTTAACTGGAAAAGCGTTCATTATGATAATTAATGATAAAATTAAGAATGACAACAGAATACCTTCAAATTTCATGATATAGAATTTAAAATTACCTCTACTTCTTTTTAAGGAGTTCCGAGTTAGCCTCCTGTTTATTAACGACATATCCGTATTTCACTAAAAATGGGAGTTATCTCACACAACAAATATTTTGTTTCATCTAAGCAAGCTATCAATATTGATTTTATGAATTTGAGTTTCAATTATATTACTATTTTCAGAATCAGCTAAGTTGTAAAACCATAGCTCTCCATTATCTAAACATCCTAAAAAGTTTACTTCATTATAATCTAATGAGAAAATATTTGCATCTGCTTCTTCTAAATTTATTATTGCTAGTAAACTATGATTTGGATACTTTGCGTTTTCTATTTCCTTAAACTCTGTGGACTTTGAAGGGTCATAAGATATAATTACATACTTGCCGACAGCCTTGATTTGCTGATACTCGAAATTATATTTTAAGACCTTACCCACTATTTCTCTATTAATCCCATTATTTAACGTGTAATCTATCGGAAGATTTGTAAATGGCAGGTTCATATTCCATACTCTAGTTTGCTCTAATTCCAATTTCTTTGGATCAAAACGAAATTCGTACAACTGCTTCGTCGGATTTATTACAGCATAAAACCTTTGATTATTTTTATTATAGCTAATAAAAGGCTTAATTCTACCAAATAATTTACTGTCTTTAATTATTTCATTTTCAATCGGAATACTAAAAGTGTAATTTTGGCGTCCATCTTTCAAAGACTTTATCTTGAGAAACCTTATCGCCATGAACTCATCCAAATAGAACTTACCTTCTCTCGGATTATTTATGCAAGGAATACCATTCTGGGTTACAATATAAATATCCTCTGATTCAGGTAAACTGAATGATACTATCTGAGCAAATCTATTAGAAAATGAAGAACAATGTTCATAATTATCTAAATACTCCCCAAAAACCTTACTAGACAATGTAAAGGATTGTACTCCAATCTCAGAACTGATTAGTAATTCATTTGAGTTTGTTGAAAAGCCTATGCTTCTATAAAATGCACCTCCTAATTTATTATCAGCACTTCCTAGAGGACTGAAAGACACTATCTCTCTTTCCGTTATATGTTTGATTAAGGCATCGCCATAATCATAAATTAGTATTGATGAATCGTTAGTACAAATCGGTATAGGAATTGCTATTCCTACAGGAATTGAAAATACTTTCGGAATATCAGATACAATCAGAGGGGTAATTTCATAGTCCGAACGCACAACAACCCTTTTATTATCTAAAACAGAATTATCGTCAGATATGCAAGATTGAAATAATAATACAAATTGTAGAAAAAAACAATACCTCATAATTTATCTGTTTCTCTTAATATTTTTCCACTCAAAAATAACTACAACATCTATTATTTAGACTAAACACACCAAAACTTTTAATTTTGTTAATCAATTATTTGAAAAATATTTTTACTTTAAGTAAAATAAACATGTACGCAACGTATTAAAGACTTATTAATAACATTTTGTACGTTTAGCAGCGAGCATATGCGTAGGAGGGTCGGTTAGCGCCTCTTACATCATCCTGCAGTGTTGGCAGGAGTTTTCTATTTGCTCGTGATTTGACTCATCTCATTTATATTAATAGAATTAATTACTGTTGATACAGAGTTAGACAATTCTGACTCTTCAATATTGTAAAACCACATATCACCATTATCCAAGCAATTTAGAAAGAATACCTTATTATAATCTAATGCGTATGTAGTTTTATTTTCTGTTAAAGTATCAAAAATGCATAGATAATAATGATGATTATGCTTATGATTATTAGCTTCTCCGATTGGAATACTTGGACGATACAGAATGATTATTTTACCCTTTACAGCCTTTAAAAGAGTAATTTCAGAATTGTGTTCTCTATTTAATTCAGTTAGAGATCTGTCAATTCCTTTATTTAAGGTATACTCGATATTCTGTTTAAACGAATTGAGATCAATCTTCCATTCGTCTTCCACGACCATTTCCAAAGACTTATCATCAATTTTAAATTTGAGCAATTGGTTTGTTGGATTAATTAAGCCATAAAAATATTTGTTCTCTTTGTCATACGAAATCAGAGGAAACGTTTTAACAAACAAACTGTTTTCTTCTATAATTTCATTATCATTAGGAATATTGAATGTGTAGTTTACCTGGTCATCTTTCGTGATTCGCAAGAATCGTATCGACTTAAATTCTTCAATATTAAAGCCTTTATTATCTCTAGGCGTGTTTATACATGGAATTCCATTTTGGGATATAAGCAAAGTGTTGCTGTTTTGTGCAATCTCAAATATTTCTGAAGGATATTTATTAAAAGAACTACAGTCCTTATATTCATCAATATCTCCTTTAAATGCTTCTTCGTTCAAGTCATATCTTCTTATGTTAGACTCTGAAGATACATTTAAAGTAAAAGGACTTTTTAGTGAAAATCCTATTCCTGTAAAAATTGCACCTCCTTGAACGTTGTCTGCTGTACCTAAAGATGAAAATATCTTGCATTCCTTTTCGTTGAGAATCTTAATCATCGAATCTCCATAATCATATATAATAATAGAACTTTCATTGGAAGCCAAAACAACTGGCAGGGTAATTCCAATGGATAAAACCAACTTTGTATCAAGTCTATTTATATCTAATTCAGTAATCATTTCATTTTCAGTATGAAATAGTTCCCTTGTAGAATGTTTTTCTTCCGACTTACAAGAGGTTGTTATTATCAATAAAATAAATAATCTATACATCGTTTATGTGAATTGGTTTAAAAAAAATGGTGTACCTAAAGTACACCAAGAAAACCTGCGAATTTCAATTCGTAACTACTGTTCGGGCGGACACTCAGTAGGTGTAATGCACAAGCATTCCAAACCTCTGCCACAAGTACAAGTAGGAATACCCATGATTTTTCCTGCTGTTCCTCCTTGGATATTGTAACACCCACCTTGTCCTTGGGCTAAAAGTACTGTCGGACTCGTGTTAAATGCCAATAGCATGGTTAATACAAAACTTGATGAAAATAAAACTTTTTTGAAACATTTCATAACAAGATTAATCTTTAAAATATACCTACTCTATCTAAGATTTTCGGCAATCCCTTAAAAACAACAATAAGCGCTCTCATCGTTTTATACTACAAAAATAGTACCTTCTACCTAAGAACTGCAAATCTATTATAAAGCAATTTGAAGCAGGATAAAGCCATTCAAAGCAAATTATCATTTATCATACTTATCCAAAAGACATTGATAGCCCATCTCCTTTAATAAAGCTCTTTGATGATCGGGCATCAATAGAACTCTGAGGAGGATATCTACTTCCGATATTTTGATTCTTCTTTTGATGGTGTCGTAGCTCAAACCTAAATGCTCTGCAAAAGAGCGTCGGGTTTGAGGAATAAGAGGAAATAAAGAGTGCTTGGATTTGGACATACTAAAGTTGATTAAAATTACACAGTATTATTCCCGATAAACACAAAACACAGCTAAAGGTTTTTATAATTTCAATAAATGAGGCTTTTGACCTATAATCGAATTAATACAACAAATATAACGACATAAAAAATTGTTTCAGTCTATAACTGTAAATTGCATTTTTAGAGCTGTGATCAGGTTAAATGACTGCCAACTAAACCAATAACTATCATCCAAAGCAATTGACATATCTTCCTACTCAATTTACTATTTTTTTAGGTTGAAAAATACTGAACCTCAATACTTCTTCCTCTTCTGAAAAGGTCTTAAATATAATGCCCTGCTCAGTAACTGAAAAACTTCTAGTTACTACCTCCTTCTCAATAGGAAATACCTTCATCGAGTTAAAGTTATCATCAAAGATTTGGAGGCTTGCTATCATTTTTTGTGTATCGTAATTTACTCCTTGATACACTGTTCTGTAATAGAAATTACGAAATTTATCATATTGTACATGACCGAAATGTGGATTATGCTCTCCTACTTTTCTCAATTCATCAGAGGTTTTGTTTCCAATATCTTTATAAATTAATTCACTTAATCTAAACTCAGACTCAAGATATTTTTGCTCAGGCTTTAGGTTTTCATCGCATTGAAATACCGAGTTTTCATAAGTTGAAAAATTATAAATTAAGCCATTCGGATTTACGGATATGTATGGATAATAAAAAGCTGAGAAAACTGGTGAATCCCTGAATTTTCTGAGTAATTTAATTTGATTGGGAACCATTATATTATGTAAGGTAATCGTTCTTTCATTAAGGGAGATACTACCCAATAGTGGCAACTCGTCAAAGAAATATCCTTCTAGTGCTAAGGGAAAGTATAAAACCCTTTTCTTTGAGTCATAATGATTATCTTGAACCCAAAAGTTAATATTATCAACTAACTTAAAAGGAGTGTTACCATCAATATCTAATAGGTCTGAGTTCACTATCTCATCAAGTTTTCCTGTCAAATTTATTTTAGCATTCACTTTACCATTGTAGTCAGATATATAGATACTTCTTGATCCTACTATGACAATACTATCTTTTTCTAAATAATAGGACGCACACTGCACGCTATTTCTACCTTCTTGCTCCAAAGGAACGATGTGAGTTAATTCCCATTTCTTAAAATCACGTATAATGATACTAAAATCATAAGGGTCAAAATAAGAAAATACCTGATTACCATTGATGCTAGAGAATTGCCAAAGAGGAGTAGTTGGGTTATCTACAACATCAATTGGGAGAGACACTACATCAGTTGATAGTGCAACTTCCGTAGGCTTATGACAAGATGTCGCAATGAGAATGCAAACCAATATGGAAAAAATATTTTTCCTACTCAATTTATTATTCTTTTAGGTTGAAAAATACTGAACCTCAACTCATCTTCCGAAACGTTGGGATTGTCTGGATTGGCATTGGAGACCAGCAAGCCCTTACTGCTCATCAGTATATTTCTGTACAAAAATTTATTTTTCTCCAAAACTGTTTCCCCTACTCGGTTAAGCTGCTTATCCAATATAATTATAGAAACTGTCTCTTTGTGGGCTTCCCATTTCGTCCAGTTAGCTTCGCCACCCCCCAATGCTACTCTGTAATAAAGTTCATTGCTCTTATCATAGAAAACACACCTATAACTGGGCGATTTTACCATAAATTCATCCTCCAATTCGGTTGTTGCTTTTGAATGCCTCACAGGTATTGGAATAGGAGCAGCATTTTTTTTGCTCGCACCCGAATGAACGGATACCGACCCTTTTAGATCAGTCTCGTATAAATTTCCATCAGCCTGAAAACTAAACAAAAAATTACCATTGGGCATCAAGCAGCGATAAGTAATAGAGCTTAGGTGATTAAAATTCTCCTCTTCATACATCGCAGGATAAGTGAAATTGTACTTATTTTCTTTCTTCTTTGGGTTAATGTATTGATGACAGTATAATTTAGTATATGCCTCATAGTCAGCAACAGGAGTAGTGGGAACGTACAAATCATCACCTTTTGCAATAACCATGTTCCCAGTGTACATCATTGTTTTTGATAGCACTGCATCGCTAGGTTGCACCGCATCCAACCATTTGTAACTGTCCATTACCTCTCCTCGATTATTCACCAGAAAAACTTGATAAGCGTATTCACAAAATACATAGATCGAATCAAGTGATTTTACATGAAAACCAGAAAGACATTTTACGCTGTTCGGTCCTTCTGTGGATAACGGAACCACCTGAGTCTCCTCTCCTGTCTCAAGATCGTAAAATTGCAGTTGTTGATTAAAGCCATTTTCATAAACTAAATATTCCTTATTAGCCTCGCTAACATAAATATCAATCTTTCTCGTCCAGTTAGCAGTTTCTTTATCAATCGGTATTGAAATACTTCCCGTTTCAATGAGGCTATACTTATCTGTAAATGAAGCACTGGCATTCATTGCCTCAACTTGCTTTGTAGCATCTTCCTGACAGGAAATAAAGCACACAGCAAAGCAAAAAATTAAATGTACATATTTTAACATAGCAATTCTGTTTTGTTTGAGTTTGGTGCAGCAAATTCTTATTCTACTATATTTATAATATACCACTGCTAATAATTTAAAGAGTATTTTACATACCTATTCAAATTTTACTAGATCATAAGGTATTTCAGCATCATCTGAAAATTTTGAAGCATCAAATAGCATCAAACCTTTACTACTCATAAATGAATATAAAACATTATACTTACTATCTAACTTAACCTCATCTATTATTTCTAAACTGAGATTACATATTATTAGATAGTATACTCTATTTCTTTCACCATCTTTTTCAATATTAACTTTCTTCACTACTCGATAATATTTTTCGTTTTTTGAGTCATAGAAGCAAGTGAAATAATAAGACAAATTTCTAAAATATTCCTTATCTTCATTGTAGTCATAAGTTTCATCTACCCCCAAAGGCTTTGGACGAAACGGTGCGATCGTACTTATTTCATTTGACTTAACTAATACTTTATTTTCAAAATTAAATTTTTCATCATAAACGTATATCCATTCATCAATGGGATACGAAACATAAAACTTATTCACTTTGTCAATGTATTGAATATTTGGTAGATATTGATAGGGATGATCTCCCCAGAAATGCTTATTATAAATAGATGGATAGAAAAAAGGATGTATTATTTCGTTTGTTTCTACATTTAAGAGCGAAAAGCTAGGAGTGTCCTCCAAACTAAATCGTGAATTAGCAATATGACCAATTGCCAAAAAATTATTAAACAGTAAAACAGGAGCATAACTACTTGTGAAGAAACGAAATTGATTGGATTGGTCATTCGTTAATTGTCCTACCCGTTGAATGGTGTCTGGTGAAATTCTATACATGTCACCCAAAAAATGGCTAACATACAAGTAGTTAGAATTTTTTAGCCGAGCAATTCCATCAAATTCAGAAAAATTATCAATGCTATTAGGCCCCTCTAGTGGTATACTATATCTGCCTAACTGTTTGCCTGTTGATAGGTCAATATCATATATCAGTTCACCTAATCTTAGTGTTAGTAACTCTTTACCTTGCTTTGTAGATAGAAAAAAGTTAGACACAGTTTCTATACTGAATAGTTCATCTACTTTGAGCGTTATACGATCTACTACAGAAAGATTGACCTCCCTTTTTGCTCCATTATTTATTTGATCCGCAGTACAACTAAAGTACAATAGACTGATTACTAGTATATTCAGTACGCTATTTGTCAAATTATTTTTATAAATTTTTTGTTCTTTTATTTCCATATGAGTTTAATTTAGATGGCTTAGAGCTTATAATTTTTGTAGAGTAGTTCAACATTAATTTCTACCTAAGCGTAGCACAACAAAATTCATTCATTACATTGATGATGAACAAAAATGCAAATAAATTTCTTTTAGTTATAAATCTTAAAAGCATTTTATATCCACCACCAATGTTCATGCGTCTAGTTATCACAAAACAGCACCATTGCCATTACAAGCAAAACCTCTAAAAGCATTTACACACGAGTCTCCATCATCTCCTACACAAGCCTTACACCTACCGTCATTCGAGCTTGAACTAACTGTACATGTACCACACGCAAAAGATGATACAGTAAAAATTGAAACTAGAAATGAGAACATCAAAATACTTCTACGAATTTTTTTCATAATCTTTAAATTTAATAATTCACCTACTCTATTTAAGGTTTTCGGTAATTCCTTGAAAATAATGTTGCGCGCTTTGATTATTTTTCAATACAAAGATACAACAACCACACCTACCAAAACGCATCATATTGTACCAAAACGCATCATATTAAATTACTTTTAATTTAAAGGGAAGGTTAGAGCAACCTAATGCCTCGTAGATCAGCTCTTACTCTTTAATGAGAATCAGCGATGGGCTAGTAAATTGTATTGTTTATTTTAGCAAAGATGACAACGGGATTATCCGTATTCATCAGTGTTTCTGCTATATTAAAAAAGGCATTATTGGAATTATATATTACGTTGAAACGCTCTTGCGAAAGATTTTGCTTTCTATCATACAGAAAATCTTTCAGCACATAAGGATTCATAATGAAAACCAACTCATTATCTTTTGTCATGCTTCTTGGTAAGGTAGGCATTATTCCATAATCTATATCATTCCCTATTTTCCTATCGAAATAATAAATATTCGTTTTTCTTGTAGATTTATTATATATCAGATAATAATTTCTTTTCCTGTATGGAAATACTGCTAGTAAGGACTTTTGTGATTCATTCATAAGCCTAAATCCACTAGAATACTCTGGATTGTTCAACAGTCGAAATCGCTCTTGTGGATTACCTTTAGTACTGGCTAGATAATCTTCACTGGGCAACAAACTCCCCATGTTTATTTGATAAGATAATGAAACCATTTGATTTGAGATACGATAGATAGCCTCAGAGAAAAAATGATAATGAAGGTAACAGTCATTAAACGACAAAGGGGAAAACGGAGATAACTGCACACCATAGTTCTCTAAATACTCCGGTATTTTAAGGTCAAGCACACGCACTTCGTCCAAATTTTCAGAATTTAATACAAATAAAGCGTTTCCTGTACTATCAATTGTCCTGTACCCACTGCTTAAAGCATAATCCCCATTACTAAATTTCGCGAAATACTCTATGCCTTTTGGAATATCAACTGTTTTCTTTAATTTATTTGATAGTATATCAAAATATAATATTTTGCCTTGTATTCTATCCACAATCTCTAGTATATCGTTATCTACTATAACATCATTTACCCCCAAAATTTTTTCGATACCCTCTGTTGGTCGAGCTATTTTATTAATAAACTTGCCACTCTTATCAAAAATATAAAATACTCTTTGGCTGTTGGTTCCAGTATCCATTATTGCAATCCTGTTGTCCCCAATAAATACACTAGATGAATTTGATATCATTGAATTATTGGTCGTCTCTAACGGCACGTAATTGATTTCAGTGTAAAACTTTGATGCTTTTATTTCTTCTCGCTTTGCTATATCCAAATCAAAGGAACATACTTGTGCTTCACTTGCCGATTCATCTTTACAAGAAGTAATATGTATGAAAAATAACGAAAAAATAATAATATATTTAATTCTAATTAGCGACATAAACATACAGTTAAGTGATTATTTTCGACTGTTAAATATTGATTGTAAATATGTTAGACCATAATTGAAAAGATTAATTACTGGTCTAATGTATCTCAATGGTAAGTCTCCCAAAACTGAGAGACTCACTAATTCCAATTTACCATGTTGGTCCTGAACTACAGACCGAATCACAAAAATCTTGACATGAAATACAGCATCCTAATTCACCAAAGTCACATCTAGTTACCCAACAAGCGTAATCTTCCCCACAATCACTAAAAGTTGTTTCATACTGATATGTACAATATCCCTGAACGCCGAAAAACATCGTAAGAATGAATACAAATGAAATAGCCTTAAACTTATTTTTCATAATCTTTAAATTTAATAATTCACCTACTCTATTTAAGGTTTTCGGTAATCCCTTGGAAATAATATTGCGCGCTTTAATTATTTTTCAATACAAAGATACAACAACCACACTTACCAAAACGCACCAAATTGTACCAAAACGCACCAAAACACATCATATTAAATTATTTTTAATTTAAGGGGGGGGGAGGTAGGGCAGCCCAATGCCTCGTAGATCAGCTCTTGCTCTTTAGGATAAACCAAGCCACGAGGAAGTTTGATGCCTTCCTTTTTAAGTTTTCGCATGAGCGTATTGACGTGCATGCCATATTCACCTGCAATTTGTCTTCTTGTTTTTGCAATAGTTGAAGATTGCTTTTTCATAACTTTTAAGATTCGAGGCCGCTCCGCTAAGAGAAGAAAGCCTCTGGTGTTTTGAAATAAAATATTCATTTTCTATTCACTCTGTCTGCACTACCACTGCTGCATCGTGGTCTAAATTGAGGTTGCCATCGTATATAATGACAGCATCTTTATTCAGCCCCTCGGCAATAGCAATGGAAGTATCGTTTTCATAAGCGATGCTCACGTAGTTCCACTTAGCAAGTTGCTCTGTTTCAGCATAGGTGAACACCACGGGCTTTCCCGAGCGCAGCACCACGGCTGTTTTGGGTAGAATGATCTGATTGGGGATGACTTGCTCTAGCATCACCCTCACATTCATCCCCTCAAATAGAAGATGCGTTGAAGCACTAGTTTTGGCGTATAGCGTTACTAAACCTTGTTCATTAACTACCGGATTGATAGCAATGACTTTACCACTAATTGGAACTGTACCAGAAAGGGGATAGATACTTACGGGCTGTCCTTTTTTTACTTTTAATGCCTGCTCTTCTAGTAGGGTAAAAACTGCCTCAAAGCTAGATGGATCAATAAGCGTCAAGATGGTTTCACCAGCATTCACTTGCTGATCTTGCGTCACTTCTACATTTGCTACTAAGCCAGAAAAAGGAGCGTATATTTTAGCTTTAGAGAGTTCATACTTGGCTTGCTCAATGGCGTGAAGTGATTTATTATAGCCAGAAAGCATATTGACTAGGCGAAGTTTTTGAGGCGAAACCGTACTATCCTCGAATGCTCTGCCACCATTAGCAATGAGCAAGTCTGCCTTGTTTATGGCTGCTTCCTCTAGGTCTATCTCCGACTGTTTGAGTTGAAACTGTAATTTTTGGTCATCTAATTGTAAAAGTAATGCTCCTTCATCAATGAACACTCCTTCTCTAGCTGCCAAGTGAATAATTTTTCCACCTGTTTCTAATTTTAAGGCCACTTTTTGACGAGCCTGAAGTGTACCATTAGTCGCCAATCGCAATGAAAAACCGCCTACTTTCACTTTTTGTATTTTGACTTCAACAGGAGGGCTTTGCACTGCAGAAGTGCTAGCTAATGCTTTGTCTTCAACAGACTCCGATGAGTTGGATAAGTTGCAAGAATATAGTGCCAAACTTGCCAACAATAGTGCTTGATGTAATCTGACTTTCATAATATATGGATTTTATTGTTTTTGATAAGATTAAAATATAATTTTATGTTATTGTTACAATTATAAATCTATTTTTCGCTTTTTGCAAAGAAAGAAGTTTTAATATGATTCAATCTCCATTTCGTGTAATTATTGTTTTTTTAGCAGTAAGCATTATCGGTTTTGCTTTCATTCCCCGTCTTTCTGTGCAGTGGCTGCCTTCGGAGCGATCGCCTTATCTTTCTGTGCGAGTGAGTTGGGCAAATGCCTCTCCTACTGCTATTGAGCAGGAAGTTATTACGCCATTGGAGGGAGCATTCAATCTAATACAAGGCATAAAAAGTATTTATTCCATTTCTAATAATGAAGAAGGTACGCTGCGCTTAGAATTAGATAAAAAAGCAGATTTAGACTATTTGAGATTTGAGGTAGCCGCAAAAATTCGACAATTATACCCAGAATTGCCAAAGGGAGTCAGCTTTCCACAGGTATTGATCTACAACCCTGATGAAGCAAAACAAAGTCGTCCAATGCTCACTTATGCTTTGAGTGGAAGCGACGATCCTTCGGTATTGTATCAATACGCCTCAGAAGTACTAAACCCCAAACTAGCACTGACGGGAGGGCTTCAATCAATTAATGTAGCGGGGGGCAACCAAACAGAATGGCGTATCACTTACGATGAAAATCTTCTGAGCACACTAGGCTTGAAAGAGCAGGATTTGATTACTTCCTTAGAGCAGCAGTTTCAACAAAAGGCACTGGGACTTGCACGTATTGGCGATCAACAATTATCTATTCGACTGGACAATGCGAGGGCGAAAACAGAAAAGGAAGCACTCTTGCTACTGCCCATCAAAAAAGTAGAGGGGCGAATGATTAGGCTGAGTGATATCGCTAGCATCAGCTTTGAAGATCAACCCCCTCAGCGACACTACCGCATCAACGGGCGCAATAGCATAAGACTGTTACTCTATCCGCAGCAGGGCGTCAATACCCTCCAACTAGCGCAGCAGATAAAAAGAGAAGTTGCCGTATTAGCTGCTACGCTAAAAAACGGGTATCAGTTGAGATTGGAGGACGATGCCACAGCATATCTTTCCGATGAATTGTATAAAATTGCTCAAAGAACCTTGCTTTCGCTCGTAATTCTATTGTTATTTGTCTTAGTGGTGTATCGAAGTTGGCGATATTTATTGATTGTGCTTATGAGTTTGGTTGTCAATTTAGGATTTGCTTTCATTTTATACGATTGGTTAAGTGTAGAATTACATTTATATGCACTAGCTGGTATTACTGTTTCCTTTGGCATCATTATAGATAATAGTATTGTAATGATGCACCATCTCAAGCATCAAGGTAATTTAAAAGTGTTTCCAGCACTCTTGGCTTCTACTTTGACAACCATTTCTGCGCTGACAGTCATTTGGTTTCTACCCGACAAATGGCAGATCAATTTATTAGACTTCGCCAAAGTCATAAGCATCAATCTTGGAGTTTCATTATTGGTCGCTCTACTTTTTATTCCCGCACTTATGCAAACAGTACATATTAAAAAAAGCAAGGAGCGCAAGAATTATAATAATCTAAAAAAACAAGTTCGAATCAATTCCCTCTATTATAAAATATTATTCCAGTTAATAAAAAGGAAACCTCTGGTAATTACAGGTATTCTATTATTGTTTGGACTACCAGTTTTTTTGTTGCCCAATCGTGTAGAGGATCAGGAGTGGTACAACAAATCGCTAGGTAACGAATGGTACGTTGATAAAATAAAACCTGTTGTGAATAGAGCATTGGGCGGGACGCTACGCTTGTTCATGTGGTATGTATATGAGGGAGCAACTTACAGGGAAGCCAATGAAACAATGCTCTACGTCGAAGGAGGAATGCCACCCGGAACAACACTAAAACAGATGAATGAGGTGTTTAGACAAATTGAACAATACGTGGGGCAGTATCAAGTGGAAGTAAAGCAGTTTACCACGCAAATCTCCGATGGACAGTACGGGCGTATGCAAATACTTTTTAATCCTAGCTACGATAGCTTTTTTCCGTATCAACTAAAAGATCGCTTGACAGCTTACGCACTTAACTTAGGCGGTATAAAATGGTCAATTTACGGTGTAGGTAAGGGATTTAATAATGCTGCTGGAAGCAGACCGCCAAGATTTATGATAAATATAATGGGATATAATAAAGAAATATTAGAGAAACAAGCGCAGCGGTTTGCTGATAGATTATTAAAACATCCAAGAATACAGGAAGTCAATACAGAAGCTAATATAAATTGGTGGGAAAAAGACTTATACGAATATGAATTAAATATTGATAAACAAAGACTTGCCCAGCAAAACATTCAGCCTATTCAGCTAACGCCTATACTAAATAATTTTAATAAAGTGGTGTCCTCAGATGCTAGACTCCCCAGTGGTGAGCCTATTAGATTAATCAACAATAAACTAATAAAAAATGATCTTTGGATATTAAAAAATGAATTGCAAGAAATAGATAGCAGTAAAGTAGCACTATCTTCTTTTGCCTTTTTAGGAAAACAAAAAGTGAGTTCTAGCATTCATAAAGAAAATCAACAATATATCAGAACAGTAGAGTTTGAATATACAGGCTCAAGTAGGTTTGGCAGTAAGTATTTGGACGAAGTAATGGAAACAATGAAGAAAGAGATGCCGCTAGGATATTCAATGGAAAGGAATACTTGGAGCTTTGGAAGTGAGCAAAAAAAGCAGTACAGTTTATTTTTGCTAGTTATTGGATTAATCGCTTTTGTGTGTGCTATTATGTTTGAATCTACACAACAAGCATTCAATATTATATTGTTGATACCCATATCTTTTATAGGTATTTTTTTAACATTCTATTGGTTTGATTTTCCTTTCGATCAAGGAGGTTATACTTCTTTTATTTTTTTAAGTGGGATTGTTGTAAATAGTCTTATCTTAATTATTAACGACTTTAATAATTTCAGAAAATTACAACCTTATCGCTCTTCTTTATCTTTATATATAAAAGCATTCAATCATAAAATAACACCCATACTACTTACTATATTTTCTACTTCACTTGGCTTAATTCCATTTTTAATTCATGGACAACAAGAAGTATTCTGGTTTTCCTTAGCCGTGGGTAGTATCGGAGGATTGCTTTTCTCAATTATTATGATCACCTTTTTTATCCCTGTGTTTTTTGTGAAGCGTTCGCAATTGTAATTTAAGAATTAACTGAAGTGCAAAATACCACTTTCACAAATAATAATAGCTAATATATAGCCGACTTAAGCAATAATGGCTATTTCATTCCTAGCTGTTCAAAGTGATGCGAAAAAAAATTCTTGTTGTGATCGTTATCACTATTTACCTTCTTCTCTCGCCTTACTTTTGTGCACGAATTTTTACAACGAACCTAGCGCTCAAAATTAGTATGCTCAAACGGTTACATTTATCTACTATTCTATCGTATTTAGGACAATAACTGCAACCATTGAGCACAGTATTTTTTACATCTTATTTGTTACACTCATTCTTAGTTTATTAATAGCTAAACATAAAAATTAAATTAATCACTATGGAATTAATTACTAATATTCAACAGGCAAGTCAATTAATAACGGAGCCTTGGCACTGGTCATTTTCGGGCTTTGCCATTGCAATGGTCATGTTTCTACTGCTGTATTTTGGACGCCGGTTTGGTGTTTCCACTTCATTTGTAACCGCTTGTTCAATAGCTGGAGCAGGCAAGTGGTCAGACTATTTTAAATTCGATTGGAAGGAGCATCAGTGGTTGTTGACCTTCATCGGTGGCTCTATCATAGGTGCGGCTATTGCTACAAACTTTATGATGAGTTCCGAACCACTACAAATAAATCCGCAAACAGCAGCAGACCTACAGGCACTCGGGGTAGATGTAACCAACAGAAGTGGTCAGGGATTTATACCCACCGACTTATTCAATTTTGAAAACCTACTCACGATAGAAGGTTTGATTCTTATGGTAGGTGGTGGATTTTTAATTGGCTTCGGCACTCGCTGGGCAGGAGGTTGCACCTCAGGTCATGCCATCAGTGGACTATCAAATTTGCAGCTACCTTCATTAGTAGCCGTCATCGGATTTTTCATAGGAGGCTTAGCCGTTACTCACTTCTTACTGCCAATTATACTTTCATTAAATTAAAAACACATCTTACAAGATTAAAATATAAATCAATGAAATTACTTAGATTTCTTTTCGTAGGCGTTCTTTTCGGAATTGTAATGACCAAATCAGAGGTGATCTCTTGGTTCAGAATACAAGAAATGTTCCGCTTTCAGAGTTTCCATATGTATGGTGTCATTGGAGTGGCGGTGGTGCTCGGCATCATCATTCACTTGATTATCAAAAGAGGGGTAAAAAATGCAGATGGTACACCCATTAAGCTAAAAGCAAAGCCTAACACTTACAAAGCCAGCATATTAGGTGGAACAGTATTTGGTGCAGGCTGGGCGATGACAGGTGCTTGTCCTGGACCACTTTACATCTTAGTAGGCAATGGCTACTGGGTTGTCCTAGTCATCATAGCAAGTGCATTGCTAGGCACTTTGACTTATGGTCTTTTAAGACCTAGATTACCACATTAAATTTGCTTTTCATTTCCTTGTAAATGACTTGGCAGCCAACTAAGCAAGCAATCAGACTCAAGGCTAATAAGTCTGATTGCTTGCTTAACCACAGGTTAATAGTAAAAATTTAAAAAATTACGCCCAAACTCAACAGTTGCATAGTTGTTATTCAGACACCCAATAATTAGACCGCTAAATAATTAAAAAGTATGATTGAACACACATCAGATATTCTGAAATTGGTGAGGCAGCATTTTTCACAAATTACTGAACCAAGCCTACAAGAAGAAATTGCACAACATGGCAAAGTACTATCCTTCAAGACTGGTGAAACATTGATGGATTTCGGAAGCTACATCAAGATGGTACCATTAGTGATTGAAGGTAGCTTGAAAGTAATGCGTGAGGATGAAGAAGGTAACGAACTTTTCTTATACTACCTGCAGCCAAGCGATGTATGCTCCATGTCTTTCACTTGTTGTATGATGAATAAACAAAGCGTCATTAGAGCCATAGCGGAAGATGAAACAAAGCTGATAGCCATACCTATAAAATTAGTCAACGAATGGATGGGCAAGTACCAAAGTTGGCGTAACTTTGTAATGATGGCTTATGACCAAAGAATGTATGAGCTAGTAAAAGTAATAGACACAATTGCGTTTACCAAGATGGATGAGCGATTGGTAGATTACTTAGAAAAGCGTTCAGCAGCTACACAAACAGCTATTATTAATGCGACACATCAAGCAATTGCTAATGATTTAAATGCTTCAAGGGAAGCCGTTTCAAGGTTATTAAAAAAATTGGAGAAAATGGGACGAGTACGTCTAGGGCGAAATGAAGTGGAAATATTGTAGCGAACTCTTTTTTTAATTGTTCTAATTTTCATGCTCACACAAATGAGTAATTCAAAACTTGTGAGGCTATCTATATTCTAAACAACTGGATTCTCAGTTAAAAAGCGACGATCCACCCACTTAAAAAGTAAAAGCCCTAAACTACCAAGCAAAATACCGAGCAAAGCCCCAACAGTGATATCAAGCGGATAATGTACGCCTACATAAACTTGCCCTAAAGCAATACTAGCAGCCCATAAATAAACCAAAATTTGCCACTTAGTTCTTCTCAAAAGTAAAGTAAATGCAATGAAAGTCGCAATGGCAAAATGATTGGTCGCATGAGAAGAAGTAAAACTATATCCACTGCCACAAGGCACAAGCACGTTGATCTCTTCTCTCAGCTCAGTAGTGTTGCAAGGCCGCAAGCGTTGAATATTTTTTTTGATCCACTGACTGCTCGTTTGGTCAGAAAGTCCAACAACGGCTACAAGTACCAACACAAATACGCCAGCTTTAAGAGGTTGGTATTGAACAAAAGCATAAACCAGAAAAAATACATAAAGCGGAATCCAAGTGTATTTATCCCTCCAAATAGGCATGATGGCATCTAACCAAGCATTACTCCACCCTTCATTTATCATAAAAAATAAAGTCTCGTCTAATTGCATTAATGTCTCCAAATAGCACTTATTTTGATTAGAACCTATTACTTTTACGATCTCAAATATCGAAATCTCAATTACAAATTTCTATCATTTAACACAATTAACTTTGGCTTTAATCAAATCAATTTCTGGCATTCGTGGCACAATAGGCGGTGCCGTCGGTGATAACCTCACGCCACAAGATATCGTAGAGTGTACTGCTGCATTCGGTTATTGGACCTTACAAAAGACGAACAACCCCAAGATTGTAGTTGGCAGAGATGCACGTATTTCAGGAGAACTTGTCAATAACCTAGTCGTCAGCACGTTGAGAATGCTGGGAATTCATGTAGTTGACTTAGGGCTTTCTACTACACCAACCGTAGAAATAGCAGTGCCAGCAGAGCAAGCAGGTGCAGGAATTATACTGACGGCAAGTCATAATCCTAAGCACTGGAACGCCTTGAAATTTTTAAACGAAAAAGGTGAATTCATCTCCGCTCAAGACGGAGCAGATGTTTTACAACTAATTGATGATGGCACAATCGACTATGCAGAAGTTAATAAGCTGGGAGGCTATGAGTATAGAACCGACTACATTCAGAAGCACATTGACCAAATATTAGCACTACCTACGGTTGATGTAGAGGCAATAAAAGCAAAGCCATTTAAGATTGTAGTAGATGCCGTCAACTCAACAGGAGCAATCTCCATTCCTCCCTTATTGATGCAACTGAACTGCGAAGTAATTTTACTGAATGGTGAAACGACTGGCGACTTTGCCCACAATCCCGAACCACGCCCCGATCACCTAATAGAATTATCAAAAGCAGTGGTCAAGCACAACGCTGACCTAGGTATTGCTGTTGACCCAGACGTTGATCGCCTTGCTTTTATTGCTGAAAACGGAGAACCATTCGATGAGGAATATACCCTTGTAGCTATTGCGGATTATGTTTTGAAGCATCAACCGGGCAGCACTGTTTCTAACCTCTCCTCTACTAGAGCATTGCGAGATGTAACCGAAAAACACGGTCAGACTTACACAGCCGCTGCGGTCGGCGAAGTAAACGTAGTAACGAAAATGAAAGCAACCAACGCAACAATAGGTGGCGAAGGAAATGGCGGTGTCATCTATCCAGCCTTGCACTATGGTCGCGATGCAATGGTAGGTGTAGCTTTGTTTCTATCTCATCTAGCACATTTCGGAAAAAGTGTATCTGCGCTACGCCAGACGTACCCAAGTTATCATATTTCAAAAAATAAAATTGATCGTTCCCCTGAGCTAGACCTAGAAAACATATTCGATAAGCTAAAAGAACGATACAAACATGCCGATTTGAATACGATTGATGGCTTGAAAATCGACTTGGAGGAGGGCTGGATTCACTTGCGAAAATCAAACACAGAGCCAATCATAAGGATATATACAGAGGGTAGCTCAAAGGTCATTGCCGAAAATTTAGCCAATAAAATTAAGTCAGATATGTCTGAGATTATGCGTAGCAGCTAAGCCTAGCTCACCGAACATAATCAGTTACTATTGTAAAACAAAAAGCAATCTGCTTCGAGCATGAAGATTTTTTTTTCTGAGAGTAATAGTGATTATTCTTCTTACACCTTTAATTATACTATCTATTGCATAGCGGAAAATATTGAAGAACTACCTGCAATTTACAATCAAGGCTTTTTGCCTTACTCTAGTGATGCCAGCATCCACCATGAAATTTTTTATCTCGCTCGAAGTCTTCGAGTGAACCTAGCTGACTTTACTGATTCTTCTGAAAATAGAAGAGTAGATCGAAAACTAGCCCCACTCAATATTTCCATTGATTTAGTTCCCAAAACTGATATTTCACCAGAAAATGCTGAGTTTCTTCATTTTTGTATGAGCTATGCTAAAGAAAGATTCTCTAATAATTCAATGAATAAAGCGCGCTTCAAATATATTTTAAGCCGAGCAATTGGCACGCATTGGCTTCGATTTTCAATAGAGGATCAGCCAGTAGCTTATGTATTGGCAGCTTTACACGGCAAAATCTTCCATTACTGGTATGCCTTTCTTGATCGCACTTTAATGGCGGATTATCCCTTGGGAAAATGGGTCATGTGGCGCAGCATACAATGGGCAAAAGATCAGCAACTCGATCAAGTCTATCTAGGAACTTGCTACGGTCAGTCCGCACTCTACAAAGCAAGGGACTTCAAAGGGCTCACTTTTTTTGATGGCACGAAATGGAACAGCGATACTAAATTACTCAAACAACTTTGCAAAAGCGATAACGAACCGCTCCCAAAAGATCGCTTCAAACTCACTGATGAACCTAATAAAATCATTAACGACATTTTAGCTACACAACCCTAACACAAAACAAATTCAATATCAGTTACCCAATCTTTAAATGGTAAATATCAAATTTGCTAAAACGAGTATGGATTAGTGCTTGAAGTGATTACCTTTGCGCTGAAATTAGAAAATTATCTATTCCAATAACTTATAAAAGCACAAACAATGGCTGGAAATAGAACATTTACAATGATTAAGCCAGATGCTGTAAAAGCAGGACACATCGGCGCAATTCTTCACAAAATTAATGAAGCAGGATTTCGCATTGTCGCTATGAAACTGACCCACCTGTCAAAAGAAAAAGCAGGGGAGTTTTATGCCGTACACAAAGAGCGTCCTTTTTATGGCGAATTAGTAGGCTTCATGTCTTCAGGACCTATCGTTGCAGCTATTTTAGAAAAAGACAACGCAGTCGCAGATTTCAGGGAACTCATCGGAGCAACCAACCCGGCAGAAGCAAAAGAAGGTACTATCCGTGCTTTGTACGCTACTAGCATTGGCGAAAACGCCGTTCATGGTTCTGATTCTGACGAAAATGCAGCTATCGAAGGTAACTTCCACTTTGCTGGAACGGAGCTGTTTTAATTGCAATCCTTAATGTTTAAAACAACTTAATGTGATGAATACGAGTTGAGTACGGCTGCTGAATAGTAGCTACAATGGCTTCGTATTCATCTCTATTTTCCCAAAACTTCGTTTGATCCACATACAGCACCAAAACTGGAATATCAGTAACCGATTTGATGTAATTGAAGTAAGCATTTTGAATGCGCTCCAAATATTCGGGCTCTATTTGTTGCTCAAAACTCCTTCCTCTATGCTTTATATTACTCAGCAAATCTTCTACCGAGCGATGTAGATAAACCAATAAGTCAGGTGTTTTGAAAGTAGCATTTAGAATGTTGTACAATCTTTGAAACAATCGAAGTTCCTCTGCACCTAAATTAATTTGAGCAAAAAGTAAAGTCTTTATGAAAGAGTAATCAGACACCATCAACTGATCGAATAAGCTCTGCTGAGCTAGGTTTTGTTGCAATTGCTTGTAGCGTTCCGTCATAAAAAACAGCTCTACTGGAAAAGCATATCGATCTGGGTCTTGATAAAAAGAAGACAAGAACGGATTATCAGCAAACTCCTCAAGAATCAGCGAGCAATCATAATCCTCTGCCATCATGTTGCAAAGCGTTGTTTTGCCTGCTCCAATATTACCTTCAATAGCGATGTAGCGATATGGAAATTCATTCTTCATCTAGCTGTATTACTTCAAGCCTATCTTCTGACGCAATGTAAAGTTCTTCAATAGTCTTTCCTAGCAATGGGTGCATCCAATCAGATGCAATTTCTAGCATAGGAATCAGTACAAAATTACGATTTTGAATTTCTGGATGAGGAATTATTAAATCTTTCTCCCTAACTACTTGCTCATCATAAAACAAAATGTCAATATCAATAATGCGTTCCCCCCATTTTTCTTTTCGTACCCTCCCTAATTGTTCCTCAATATCTTGAATCCTTAGCAGCACCTGCAATGGCGCTAAGTGCGTCTCTACTTTTAGCACCTGATTATAAAAGGTAGGCTGATTAGTGATGCCCCATGCTTCCGTCTCATATATCTTTGACTGAGCAACGATCTCACCAATTAGTTGGACGATTAATTCATTGGCTTTTAATAAGTTTTGATGTTTATTACCCAGATTAGTACCTGTTTGTAGAAAAATTACACTCAATTCCATTTATTTTTGTTCAATGTAAGTAAAGGAACGAAATTGTTTATGGGTTTAGATTGTTTATTTACTATTAATGGGATTATTATATTGCTAAACGTTTAGGCAAATAAACATACTAAGTCTCTACCAAACCGCCTATTCCTATGAATAACCTGACCTAAATATGTATCTTTGCTGTATGTTAGAAAAAATCTTAATACTTGATTTTGGTTCTCAATATACACAGCTCATCGCTAGAAGAGTCAGAGAACTTGACGTTTACTGCGAAATTATTCCTTTCAATAGGGTTATTCAATTCGATGACTCCGTCAAGGGAATTATTCTTTCAGGTAGCCCATTTTCAGTTACAGATAAAAATGCTTTGACAGTAAACTTGCAGCCTTTGCTAAATAGCCAACTTCCAATACTGGGCATATGCTACGGAGCGCAATACATGGCTAAAGTATTTGGCGGCAGTGTGCAACCTTCTGCCAAGCGAGAATATGGCAAAGCCAATCTAGCTAGCATAAAGCAAAGTGCTTTATTTGAAAACGTCAATATAGGTTCTCAAGTATGGATGTCGCACGGGGATACCATCATGGCATTGCCCGCTGATTTGGAGGTGTTGGCAAGTACGAGTAGCATTGATGTAGCTGCTTACAAAAAACAAGGCAGCGAAATATACGGCATACAATTTCACCCAGAAGTAACCCATAGTTTAGATGGCAAGCAGTTGTTAAGCAATTTTGTCGTTGGAATTTGTAAATGCCAGAGCAACTGGTCGGCAGAAGCATTTCTTGATCTAACAATTGAAGAACTAAAAAATAAAATCGGGACGGATAAAGTTCTAATGGGGCTTTCTGGTGGTGTAGATTCAACCGTTGCTGCCAGTATTTTGCAGGAAGCCATTGGAGATCAATTAATTAGCATCTTTGTCAACAATGGCTTATTGCGAAAAAATGAATTTGCAGAAGTGCTAAAAGCTTACGAAGCAATGCACCTAAACGTAGTAGGCGTGGATGCTAGTGATCGCTTTTTATCAGAACTAAGCGGTGTATCTGACCCCGAACAAAAGCGCAAGATTATTGGTCGAGTTTTTATAGAAGTCTTTGAAGCAGAAGCAAGTAAGCTAGAAAATATTGAATGGTTGGGGCAGGGAACGATCTATCCAGACGTTATTGAATCTGTTTCCGTGCATGGTCCTTCGGTTACGATTAAATCGCATCACAATGTTGGAGGCTTACCCGAAAAATTACAGCTAAAAATAGTCGAGCCACTCCGCATGCTCTTCAAAGACGAGGTGCGAAAAGTGGGAGCTGAGTTGCCTATACCAAGTACTATACTAGGTCGTCATCCATTTCCTGGACCAGGTTTGGCGATAAGAATTTTAGGGGACATCACAGCAGAAAGAGTGTCTTTACTACAAGAAGCCGATGCCATTTTCATAGAAGGTCTCAAAGAGTATGGCCTCTACGATCAAGTCTGGCAAGCAGGAGCAATACTCCTCCCCGTCAAGTCCGTTGGTGTAATGGGCGATGAGCGAACCTACGAGCAAGCAGTAGCATTGCGCTGCGTCAATTCAGTGGATGGCATGACCGCAGAGTGGAGTCCTCTGCCTTATGACTTTTTGGCGCATATTTCAACAAAAATTATTAATTCAGTTAAAGGTATCAACAGAGTTGTCTATGACATCAGTACAAAACCTCCCGCTACTATTGAGTGGGAATAAAACGACAATCATAGGTTTATTTTGCTTGGCTTTACTAAGCTCATGCGATCTTTTTAAACCGTTACAAGTACCACCTTCTACGGAGAAAGAAGAAAAAGAGGAAGACCTCGGCGAAATAGGAGGAGGAAGAGTCTATAATCCAGAAACGGGCGAGTTTGAATCAGCCGACGATGTGCTAGTGGAAAAAATGGACACCATTCGCTGGCGAGATATTTCTACAACTAGTTATCCACCCATTACTTCTGAGGGTGCAACAGCCGATACAGATGACGGCGTCATCGCAGAAGGAGAGCGTGGTACTATCTATTTGGAGTCGTACAACGTTGGAATACTACTCCCCTTTTTCACAGATCGCTTCAACGAAAGAGAAGAAAATCTCGATCGTAGATCATTGTGGGCAATTGAATTTTACTCGGGCGCAAAACTAGCACTCGACCAACTAAACACCGAAGGAATCAACCTGAATATATCGGTTTATGACACAAAAGCAGATGCAAGAGCCACAGAGCAGTTGCTCAGAAATGAGATGGAGTTCCTGCCCAATGCCCATTTACTGATGGGTACAGTGCGAGGGGAAAATGCTAAAATAGTAGCAAATTATGCCAAAGAAAACAAAATCCCTTTCATCTCCCCATTTAGTGCCAGCTCAGGTGTAACAAACGATAATCCTTATTACATTCAAGTGAATCCCACACTAGGAACACACCTAGAGCGAATTACCAAGCATTTGAGAGATAATTATAATAGCGATCAAGTCATTATTGTTACACAAAACGACCGATCGCAATTTGATCGAATGCAGTATATCCAACAAGTAAATTCAGCACTAGCGGGAAGCGATTTTGCACCTACTTTTGAACATTTGACTATTAGCGACGACAGTCCAAATTTGGCTAGTACTGATCTGACAAAATTCGTTCGTACAGGTCGAGAAACCGTGTTTTTCTTGCCACTTTGGGAAGATAAGCAATTCATCTACGCCTTTTTGAGAAAGGCTTTTATTGCCAACCAGAACAATCCAGTCGTCATCTATGGCATGCCACAATGGAAATCATTTGAGGATGTGGACTACAACTATTACGAGAACCTCTCTGTGCATATAAGTAGCGAATTTTATATTGATCTTTACAAAACGGATATTCGGGCTTTCAAAAAACGCTATTTTGATACCTATGGGAAAGTCCCAAGTGCTGAATCCTATCGGGGCTACGATGATATGCTCTATTTTGGTAGAATGCTCAATCAACGAGGCACTAACTTTACTGCCTTTTTTGAAGAAGAACAACAAGCCTATTTCCATACAAAGTTCGAGTTTGCACCAGTAGCGGAGGAAACCCAAAATACAAGAAGAAACGAGCTACCCACTACCAAGCGCATTGAAAATAAATTTGTACATATCCTCAAATTTGAGAATTTCTATTTTCAGCCTGTGAACTAGATAGCATAAGGACTGTTTTTTTATTAAACAGTCCTTATGTTTAAATTTACGCTTTGCAGCATATTTCTTTTTGCGCTACTGTTCGCTTGTCAGTCCAATCCATACCAACAAGGCGAGTGGCTTTACCTAAATAACTGTGCCAACTGCCACATGGACGATGGCTCGGGTTTAGGGACAAACATCCCACCACTCGCTCAAACAGACTATCTTCCCAAACACAGAGACGATCTTGCCTGCATTATTCGATACGGCATTCAAGACACCCTCATCGTGAATGGTAAACTATATAGCCAGCCGATGGCAGGCATTACCAAGCTCAACGAAACAGAAATCACCAATATCATCAACTATATCCACCATGCTTGGGGCAATGATCTGCCCGCTATTTCTATCAAAGACGTCAAAGCACATTTGGATCGCTGTGAAAACTAGATGTTATGCAGTGTTCATTCGCCCTATCAACGTATCAACAAAACCAAAAATTATTTTCTAGCAGTGTAGTGCAACTAGCTCCTAGACGAAAAAAGTTATAGAGGAATCCGTAATCGCCATTTAAACCACTACGGCTGCTTCTTCCGCCACTAACTGCTTCAGAAATTGCAAATAGGCATCTACCTCTGCTTTATGCGTTCTAAAACCCAATACGCACAAACGAATCCAGTAAGTCTCCGCAATCGTGGTGGATGAAACAAAGAAGCGACCATCACTCCATATCTTTTGCAATAGGACTTTGTTATAAGTATTAGCATCGCCATATTTTGGTACAAATCGGTAGGTTGCTATGGACAGTTCAGGATAAGGCCCAACTTCAAAACCTAGCTTCTGAACTTCCTCATGAAAGTATCTTGTCAATAATATTTTTTCACTCAGCGCTGCTTTGAAGGGAGCTTCACCAACCAATTGTAGAGGTAGCCATAGCCTCAAGCCTCTAAAATGCTTTGATAGCTCAATTGAAAGATCGTTAGGCGTGGGTTCTACATCGCTTTCAGCATCTTGCAAATAATTAGCTTTGAAGGAATTAGCATGATACAAGGTAGCAATATCTTTCACCAAAACTGCACCCAAACCATAGGGCAAGAAAAAACCTTTATGTGGGTCAAGAGTAATGCTATCCGCCTGCTCTATTCCCTTGAATTGATCTCGGACAGTTGTGCCATCTTCATTTTCTACTTCTGCCATTAAGAATGCTCCTCCGTAGGCGGCATCAACATGAAACCAAAGGTTGTGTTCCTGAGCAACTTGAGCAATTTTCTCTAGCGGATCAATAATACCCACATCGGTGGTACCTGCTGAAGCCACTACCAAAAACGGATTTAAGCCCGCTGATTTATCCATTTCTATGAAGTCTTGAAGCGCATCCAATCGCATTTTCAAGCAGTCATCCATCGGTACTTCTCGAATGATAACATCTCGCAGACCTGCTGTTCGCAAGGCTTTTAATACACAATGGTGCACCTGTCTTGTAAAATACACCACAGAGGTTTCTACTTCTTTTGAGCGAATATTTTTCCAATCGCGCGCCGCAGTGATCGCCGTAAGATTAGCGACGGAGCCACCCGAGGTCAAATTGCCAAAAGCCTGTTCGCCAGTATATCCAGCTAGTTGACACAACCAGCGAATCACTTGGTTTTCAATACGCACTGCTCCAGGATTAGCAAAGTACATGCCCGCATAAGGATTGGTTACGGCTGCCAGATAATCCGCCATAGCAGAGTGAAAAAGCCCCCCTCCTGGTATGTAACCAAAATGGCGCGCAGAAGGTGGATTAATATTCACTTCACTCACACTGCGTTGGTACAAGTCTAGTATGGACTCCATACTCATCGCTTGACCGACTGGCGTTTCAGAGATCGCCACGCCTTCATGTTCGTTTTGATAAAATGATTTTTGCTGAGGTAAGGTACGCAAAAATTGCTCTGAATGCCTCAACAGTGCTTCCATCCAATCTGCACGTTGTGCAATTGTTGTCTCTAACTGTCGTGCAGTGGATTCTAATTGTTTTATTTGATCTAGCATGATTTTACTTGGTTAGTTCCTATTCATCAACGCTCTAATTTAATTTTGGTTAGACCACTGTAAGATATTTTTTGCCAAATATAAATTTGTTAACATAGTATAAAAATTATGTAACTACAACTTCGAGGTGAGCTGCTCAAAATGTTCATTCGGAATGAAGAGATAGTTGGCAGCGTCTAGTTTTGAGGACAGTTGCTCAACAGATGCTACTACTGAGCGATTGTGAATATTCCACACCTTGTAGTCAAGGCTATGAATGAGCGACAATAGCCGCTGTGCGGATTTTTTCCGAAAGGTAGCTACTTCCGCTGCTTTGGATTGCAGCGGTAAAATTTCACAAATAATATAAGGTCGCCATTTTTCAATGGCAGCGTAAAAGCCCGCAACCACCTCAACTTCTCCTCCTTCCACATCAATTTTTATCAATCGAAGTTCGGATAGCCCCAAATCCTGAACCAATTGAGTCCCAGTTGTGGTTGGCACCATTGTTCGATTAGAATATTTTGTAAATTTTCTAAAATCGCTGGTTGTGGTGGCTAAAATATCATCAGGGTAGCGCGTCCACAATGCTGCCTCCCCGATGCTGCTAGCAAGTGCCGTCTCTGCAATTTCAACCCGATGAAAATTATTTATGCTACATAATTCCTTTAGATAAGTAGTACATTTTTTGTTCGGCTCAATGGCGACATACTTGAGCTGTGGATACTTAGGCACGACCTTTAGCAGCGTTTGTCCAGTGTTTGCTCCCACATCTATGAAAGTGCCTTGCGCTTCTTCAAGCACCGCAGCTATGACATTGTGAAACCACTGCTCATAATTGGGCAGTAAGTTTTGAAATCCCACACCGTCTATCAAAGGCACTTTGTACTGCACCCCTCCTCTGTTTATTGTTTTGACATAGTTAATGCGTTTCAAAAAGCCATAGAAGAAATTGAACAGACCAGAGCTTTCTGTTAATAAGGACCGATCTATGTTGTGTAATACTCTGATTTTATGAAATGCGTTGAACATCGAGTGCGCTGTTTGAGCCAGTTGTGATTGAATACCTATGGAAGAGCAAAAGTGCTTATTTTTTTCGATAACGCTATACTCGAAAAAAAATTCACCGCCTTCGGCGGACTTCCACACAAAAAGGTAAAAGAACAAAGTGTTACTAAGCCCTGACAAGCCGAAACCCACCGTTGCCGCTCCGAAGGTCCGGATAGTAGTAGTGGCGAAGGGAAGAGCGACAATTCCTTGAAATGCCGCTCCATGAACCGCCCCGCAACACTCGGGTTCCATTATCTTTTGCATCATCTATCCAAGCTGAACCGTCTTCAGGCGCATTGTTGTAATCACTATGATACTGGTCGGCACACCATTCCCGAACATTGCCGCTCATATCGTGCAAGCCTAGCTCACTAGGAGCTTTTAAACCAACGGGGTGGGTTTCACCGTAGCTGTTGTCTTCATACCAAGCTACTTCTGCTAGACGATGACTGCCGGCATAGGGAAAACCCAAGCTAGCTGCACCGCCCCTTGCAGCGTATTCCCATTGCGACTCAGAAGGTAGGCGAAATTGCTTACCATCTGCCTGCCGTAGCGCTTTTGCTTCGGAGCATTGATTGAGCCGATCTAAAAAACCGCCTTCTTCACAAATAGCGTCCCAACTGACCGTCTCTACGGGATGGTTTTCACCTTTAAAATAAGAAGGATTTTCTCCCATCACTGCTGTCCACAAGGCTTGTAAAACCGGGTATTTGCCCATGTAAAAACCTTCTTTAAAGTAAAAAACTTTGGACTGCTCGTATTCGCCCAAGCGCAAACTGCCGGGCGGCACAAAAATGAGCGGGCAAGCAATGCCCTTAATAGTGAAGTGGCTGAGGTCTTGCATTATTGTGGTTTTGTAGGATGATGATTGTTCGCAAAGTTTGCTATTTCTTCGGATAAGCGGGCCATAATAATCTTTTTGATGTTGGCGTAGCCATTTTCTTTGTATAGCTCTAAGCTGCCTCTGTTGAGTTTTTTTAGCCAAAAAAATAGCTTACTTATCTTGCGACTCGTATCAATAATCTTCTCTAAATCACTAATGGCTTCACTGTCCATTCTGTGGGCGTTGTTTTTCTTATACTCAACTTTCTGATTTTCAACTTGCCCCCAGTATTCCAATAAATCTTCTTGCAAATTATCATCAAAACTTACTTCTTCCACTACAATCGGTACAATCCTTTCTTTAAAGCCAAACTTATTCCAACCGCTCTTTTGAGCAATCGAAAACAACTCTGTCATACAATATAAAGACCGCAGATACTTGTGACTCACAAACACCAAAATCAAATCTCCGCCGCCGATTTCTGCTATAAATTCATCAATGTATTCGCCATAGCTGCACTGCTCTTTGTCTCTTTTTATAGGGAAGCCCTGCTTTGTTAATGTATTGTAAAGGTCAGTAACCAAAAGCTCTCGGTCGGGATTGCCTTCATCGCGCCAAGCGTAGGAAAAATAAATATTAGGCAAAGGGAGCGGCGCATTGGACGATGGCGGATTACTGCTTTCAGAGACAGGAGCATCAATTTCTGCTTTCCAATTCTCCAGAACCAAATGTGCAAAATCTTTAAAACACAAAGGTTTGCCAACTGTACTAAAAATGGGATACTGGGCTTGGTCTTTTGATGCTACAAAGGCATTATGCGTCTCTTTTTCCTTTAGGGCTTTCCAAGCGACCCAGCCTTTTGTGGGGTCTATGGCTATTTCCATAGCGGTATTTCTGCCTACTTCAGCAAATTTTTCGCAAATCTTTTTTTGCAATTGCTTGGCTGCGAGGCTTGTCCCTGTAAAAACTAGGAATTGTTTTTCTTGGGTGCTGAACTCAATAATTGCTTTTTCGCCATCGTGGGTGAAGTAAATCCCGTTTTTCCACACCACATTATCGGTCATGTCGGGTCCGTAATGGCTGATAATATTGATGAGGACATTCTCCGGTAAGTAATTTTTAAACCGCAAAACAAAGGCAGGCGGTAAGTCCTTTTTTGCCGCTCGGTAAAATTTTGAGGCAATAGCATCAAGTTGCTCGGGCAAATAATCGGGATAAATATAGACTTTGCTTGTTTCGCCTTGCTCGTTTTGCTCCTCGATTTCAAAAATTAATTTGAAATTTTTCAGCAATGCCAATAAATCCTCGGTGCCAATCGCTATCTTCTCTTTTGCCTTTAGTTCCGCCAAGCGTGCTGTTACATAAGCAAGGTTCATGCTGCCTTCCCGCTTTCCTAATTGTTTGTTGAGTACAGCATAAACGACAGAGGTTAACCACTTGGGGTCAATAAATATTTTATTGGCAAGTTGCGGATTGTCGGGATAGTGAACACAAACGCCGGTCAAATCGAGGTACTCCAAAAAGTCAGCACGATTCTCAGGGTCAATATTTGCTCGATCGCAGAGTTGGTCAAATTCTTTTCGAGTGAGAAAAGGTCGGCTTTCTTTTTCGATTAAGCTTATTGCCTCATCGTAGCTACTCGGATAAGCCTTTCCGAAATAAGGTAAGTCATTTAATTTTTCGATGAGTAGGTCTTTTAAAAGAGGCAATCCATAATCTTTCACCGCACTAAAATCGCAGGTGCTTACCGAATAAGGAGCATTTTCAAAGCGACCATCTACTACGCTTTTCTTGCGATCGGCATGGGTTTGCACCATGAGTACGGGGGCTTCGCCTTTAGAATAGGCTAAAATATTTTCCAACCAATACTGCTCATCGCGCCATTTTTCATCCACACTTATGGCGGCATCCTCTGCCTTCATGCGTGCTCGGTATTCGCGTACGTTGGCTTCTTGCGTCCATGCCAACACGTACAATGCCGTAGGCGTCATAAAAAACTGGTGCATGGCGTAAAAAATTTCCTGCCCACCAAAATCCCAAATGTTCATTTTAAAATCTTCGGAGGGAATAGCGGGCAAATGCTTTTGTTCCAATACCCCCAAACTAACGCCATGCGTATATTTTTCTTTGGCGTTATAGGCTTCTCCACGCAAGCGTTTAATCATAGAGGTTTTACCCACTCTTCCATTGCCCACCACTATCATTTTAGCGCGGTAGTTGAATCGCTCAATACCTCGCTGTTCATCCTTGTAGAGTTCCGACAAATAGCCCCGCATTTTTAGCCAAGCGTTGCCTTCAGCTCCAGACAAATCTTCCTCCCCTAGACGGATAGGGCTGCCTTTAACATAGACCATTTCCAGCTTGGGGCAGTCCGCCAAGCGAGCAGGAAGGGAAGTAAGCGCCTCATTTTCTGCCACATCCAATAAGCGCAGTTCAGGGAAATTCCCTGCCATACGGATATGTTTTAAGGAATAACGATTACAGGCAGCATATACATCTTGTAAGGCAGCAAAACCAGCGGGCAGCTCTAGGGCTTTCAATCCACAGCTACTCACATCCAAATGCTGCAACAAGGGCAATGCCCCAGCAAATTTTAAGGTGGCTAATTCCTTGTTATCGCTCAGGTTGAGGTATTCTAATTTTTCTAAGCCTTGAAGGGGCAGGGACAGGCTCGAAAAATTGTTTTCCGTCGCAGAAATACCAATGACTTCTCCTGCTGCATTGCAGCAAAAGGCGTTGGCGTGATGAAATTGCCGTAGGGCAAGGATGCTGTCCTGCGGCTGAAAGGCGATACCAAAAATTTGTTTTAATTGTTGTGCTTGCATATTGCGGTGGTTTTTTTTCCGTAGGTGTGAATTTATACAAATATACGAAATGCGCGGGATATACGATGGCTGCAATGATGTCAAATCTACGATGATGTCAGGGCTAACGCCCCTCCTTTGTTTGTTTTTTTTGGCACGACAATCTACGATGATGTCAAATCTACGATGATGTCAGGGCTACGCCCCTCTTTTGTTTGTTTTTTTTGGCACAACAATCTACGATGATGTCAAATCTACGATGATGTCAGGGCTACGCCCCTCTTTTG